>JBPCJC010000018.1:0-112378 GCA_051005695.1 Chthoniobacterales bacterium
ACCAGTTCAAAGCTGCAAGCCAGGCTGTAGCTGTACACGTCGCCATCCGGGCTGGGCGGAAGATTCAGGGCCTCGAGCACCCGCGACCAGCGGCGTTCCGTGGAGCCGCTGCTCTCATCCAGCATCAGATTAAGCTGCACGCCGATCAGCAGCGCCGCGTGTTCGGCGCGCTCCAGATAGCGGCTGGTCCAATACAACGTGTCGGATACTCGCGAAAGCATTCTTAGTCCAGAACCCAGGTATCCTTGCTGCCGCCGCCCTGCGAGGAGTTGACCACGAGCGATCCGGGAGTAAGCGCCACTCTCGTGAGGCCACCGGGAATGATGGTCACTTTTTCGCCGTAAAGAATGTAGGGCCGCAGGTCGACGTGGCGCCCGTGCATCGCGTCCTCGGAAAACGCGGGCGAGCGGGAAAGCGGGATCACCGGTTGCGCGATGTAATTCCGCGGATCCTTCCGGACGCGTTCGCGAAAGTCGTCGCACTCCGCCTTCGTCGCTTGCGGGCCCACGAGCATGCCGTAGCCGCCGCTCTCGTTGGCCGCTTTCACCACCAGCTCGGAAATGTGTTCGAGGATGTAAGCCAGATCTTCTTTCACCGACGCCAGATAAGTCGGCACGTTCGCCAGAATCGGATCCTGGCCGAGGTAATAACGGATCATCTTCGGGACAAAATGATAAACCACCTTGTCGTCCGCGATCCCAGTGCCGATGGCGTTGGCCAGGCTGACCTTGCCTTCGCGATAAGCGCCGACTAAGCCGGCCGCGCCGAGTCCGGAATCTTTTCGAAACACGGTCGGGTCGAGGAAGTCGTCATCGATTCGGCGATAGATCACGTCGACCTGCTTCAAGCCCTTGGTTGTGCGCATGAAAACTTTGCCTTCGCGCACGACTAGGTCGCGGCCTTCTACGATCTCGATTCCCATCGAGCGCGCGAGAAATGAATGCTCGAAATACGCCGAGTTGTAAGTCCCCGGCGTCAACAAAACGACCGTCGGATCCGCCCGCGCATGGGGCGCGACGTAACGCAAAACGTTAAGCAACTCCTGGCTGTAATCTTCCACCGGTCGGACCCGATATTGCGCCAGCAGCGTCGGGAAAACGCGCTTCATCGCCTGCCGATTTTCCAGCACGTAGGAAACGCCGGAAGGACAGCGCGCGTTGTCTTCGAGCACTAGATAATTTCCGTCCCGGTCGCGCACCAGGTCGGTCCCGCAAATATGGATGTAAACATTCCGCGGGACATCGAAGTGCATGAACTCCGGGCGAAAATGGGCCGCTTCCCAAATCAGATTTTTCGGGATGACGCCGTCGCGCAGGATGTTTTGATTATGATAAATGTCGTGCAGGAAAAGATTCAGCGCGGTGATTCGCTGCACCAGCCCGCGCTCGACCGTTTCCCATTCCTTCGCCGGGATAATGCGCGGCACGAGATCGAACGGAAAAATTCGCTCCGTTCCTTGGTCGTCGTTGTAGACCGTGAAAGTGATTCCCTGATTTAAAAAAGTGGACGCCGCCAGGTCGCGCTTGCGCTCAAATTCCGTGCGCTCCATCTCCTTGAAACGCTCGAGCAATTTGCTGTAATGAGGCCGGACTGAATCCGGTGCGGCAAACATCTCATCGAAAAATTCTCCGACATCGTAGCCGGAAAAAAAGTCGCCCATTGGTGGAGTTTGGCAGTGCGAAAAACCGAAGCAAATGGAAAACGGAAAAACTGCCAGCCCCAGTCATGAACAGGCTTGTGGCGAGGTCGCCGAGCTTTTCCCACAACGCTGGCTGCGGGGTTATGTCGCGGGAAAATTGCGCGCGGACCCTGCCTTTCGCGCGGCCTACGACTTGTTAGGCGAAACGGCCGAGCCGATTCTCGATCTCGGCTGCGGCGTCGGTTTGTTGCCCCTTTATTTTCGCCGGCGCGGCTTCCGCCCGGCGGTTCTCGGGCTCGATATTGATGCGCGAAAACTGCGACTGGCCCGCCTCGCCGCGGAGGCCGCCAACTGCGCCGACTTGGAATTTCTCGAACACGACGTGCTCCGGGATTTGCCGGAATTCTACGGCAACATCGTGCTCTTCGATGTCCTCCATTATCTCAAGCCGGCCGCGCAGCGCAGCCTGCTTTGGAAACTGGCGATGCGGGTCGCCCCCGGCGGAATCCTCCTGGTGCGCGATTGTCCGCGCGATCCCACGCCTCGTTTTTGGGCGACGTATCTCGGCGAAAAATTCGCCCAGGGTATCCGCTGGAACATCCGGCGGCCGCTGTATTTTCCGACCCGGGAATCAATCAAGGGCTCTTTCCCGCCTAACGAGTTCACGAGTGAGGAAGTGCCGATGTGGGGCGGCGGCCCGTTCAATAACCGGATGTTTATTTTCCGGCGCAAGCTCGCCGCGCCGCTGGCCTAACGAATTTGTTCCGGCGCCGGAATGACGCAACGATAGCCGCGCGCCGCCAGGCGCTGCAGCGTCAGTTCGAGGCAGCGGAGATTGAATTCCGGAGCGCGCTGAGTGCGGTGGTCTTCGTGCAGAAGAATGATCGCGCCCGGCTTGATTCCACGGTCGATCCGCTCGGCCACGGCCGCGGGATTTCGTTTCACCGTGTCCAGGCCGCGGACCGTCCAGCCGATTAAAATCAGGCCGCGTTCTGTTAGCGCGGGATGGACAAAGGGATTGCGCATTCCAGCCGGCGCGCGGAAAAAACATGCCGGACGTTCGGGAGTCGAGCGCAAATGCTCCGCGGCCCGCGCAATCTCGCGCTGGATTTTTTTTGGACCGGCGCACCAAAACCATGCGCTTGGATGCGTCTGGGTGTGATTTGCGAGCGCGTGTCCGCGGGTCAGGATTTCGGTAATCAGATGAGGATGTTTTTCCGCTTTCGCGCCGATCACAAAAAAGGTCGCGCGGGCTTCGAATTGATCAAGCAAGTCGAGCATCCGCGCGGTGTGCGCGGGCGAGGGACCGTCATCGATCGTTAGCCAAACTTCCGGTTCTGCGGTTTCAAACCTCGTCGCCACCGGGCCCCACCAGGCGCAGTTCGGCACCAATGTCGCGTAGAGCAAAAGCAGATGTGAAAACAGCATCGGCGCGAGCGCGAGATAAAGATTGGTGCGCAGAAGCGCGATCGCGAAGGCGGGCGCGAGCAGCGCGTAAGCGAGGAGCAAAGTGCGCGTCTTCATTCCTCGAGAGCGAGTGCCGCGCGGACGACGAAGACCGCGGCCGCGAGGAGGTTGAGCGCGACGGCCGCGATCCAGAGCAAACCGCCTAACGAGAAGAAGGAATCTCGGATCACCAGATGGAAAGCAAAGATGGTAGTCATGCTTCCGAGAAGCACGCTCTGAATGCGGACGTTGCTCAATTCCTGGAAAAACCGAAACCGCCGCAGCCCGCGGATGACGACCAGGTTGAGATACAAGGCGAGCAGCCAGCAAATCCAGATGACGATGGCCAGCGGCAGGAGGAGGGCGATTTTCCAAGCAGTCGTTAGGCCAGCGGGTAGGAGATCGAAGGCGAAGGCGAACCAGAGAAAATGTTCGAGGGTGCCGACCAGAGTTGCCTCGAGCCAGTTGCGCTCCGTGCGTTTCGCGCTCCGGCCGAACTGGCTGGCGAGCAAACGCGGGAGCGCAAAATAAAAGCGCGGCTCTTCGTGAGGCGAAGCGGTTTTCATCGCGTCGGAAAAATCGGGACTAACGAGAACCATTCGCTCCAGTGGTGCGCGATCGTTTCTTCCAGCACCTGGCACCATTGCGCGACGGCGCCCGCCGTATCTTCGCTCCGTTCCCGCGCCGTTCGCGGGACCACGATTGGTTCCCGGACCATGATCCGATAGCGATGATGTCCGGTGCGGACGATGAAGAGCGGATAGATGGGCACCCGGGCCACTTGTGCGAGCGCGAACGGCCCGCTCGGAATCGGCACGCTCACTCCGAAAAGTTTGCCTTCGGTCGCGGCCACACCTGGAAAAGCGCGGTCGCCTTGAATGGAAACAATCTCGCCGGCGCGCAACGCCTGCAGGAGATCGAACGAGAGCATCGCGCCCTCGGAATTGTAGGCCACCTTGACCGCGCCGGCGCCGCTTTGCGCGAAGGATTCGCTCAAGTGATCAGCCGATTGCGTGTCCGGTTCGGGCGCGCGCACGATTTGGATTTGACGCTGAAACTTTTGCGCGAAGAGAGCGGCGCCGAGATCGTAGTTTCCCATGTGCGCGGTCAGAACGATTGCGCCTTTGGCGGCGCCGAGTTGCTCGAGATATTCCGCGCCGACAATCTCGTAGGCGAACTCAGTCTTGGTCAGCTTGAAGTTGGTCGCATCGGTAATCGTGCGCGCGTAATGCAGCAGCGTGCGGAAAGCGCGCAGGTGATTCATTACGGGCGACGAACCGGACAGGATCACCGCGAGATTGCTGACGATCGCGCGCCGCGCTGGTCCGGCGAAAAAGAAAAAGAAAATCGTCCAGCAAATGAGCAGTATTGGCTGGAGATAAAAAGGAACGTTGCGGAGCGCGAAGTCGAGACACTCGCGCCAGAAAACCCCGTGGACGGCGAAGCGGCGGAGATATTTTTGCATCGCGATCCTGCGCCGTCGGCGCGGCTAGGATGACGCGCTTTTCGCGGCCGCCGGTAACTTTATTACCGGCGATTCCGTATCGCGCCGCGCCGGTTGCGCGAAGATCAGCCGCAGATTCGTTAGCTCCGCTTTCGCCCAGCGGAGTAAACCCTTTCGGATCAACCTCCGCACCCGCGCGTCGGGGACAAAGCCATCGTAGAGTTCGCGCCAGCCGGCATTGGCGTGGCCGTAGTAACCAGTCGTTAGGCGACGCTGCGCGAGCGCGACCAGGCGGCGATTGTAGAATTTCATCATCGCCGCGACCACCCGGCCGGGCACGCCCTCAAAGGGCAACCGGAGAAACTCGCTTTCCGGATTGCGATAGACTGGACTAACGAGTCCAACAAAATACGAACCGACATCGAGCAGAAGCGCAGCCGACATCAACTCGGCGTCGCCCATGTAGTGATACTTGTCTTTATAGAGCGTCTCGAACCAGAGGCGGTAGGTCGTGGGGAATTGCTGGTTGTAGTACCGCCTTCTCTCGGTCACGTCTGCGCCCGCGAGATCGGCCGCGAGCATCTCGGCCACGTAGTAGGTGGTGTAGGCGCAAAAATCCAAACCCGGACTGTAGAGCGGATCGATGAACCCGGCGGCGTCGCCGACCAAGGCCCAGCCCTCGCCGCAAACCTGCTCGCTAAAATATGGGAGCGCGGAAAATGCGTGCACATCGCCCTCGACTAATCTGGCTTCGCCGAAAATTTCCCGTCCGACCGGATGAGTGAAAAGATGCGCGCGCAAACGCTCGCCGAGATTGGCGCCTTCGCTCAACTTAAAGAGCCGAGAATCGTAGACCAATCCCGCGCTGACATCACCGCCCTTCAGCGGAATGATCCAACACCACCAGCCGTACCCCATCAGGTGATTAGTCGCCCACGAGCGCGAAGTCCGGCAGGCGTTAGCGTAATCGGGAAAACGTTCCCGCCATTCGTAGCTGTCCCAATCTTTCACGCCCGAAAAACGCGCCCAGACGGCATTGATCGGATGCTCAGTGTTCGGGCGGAAATGGCCGAGCTTGCGCGCGAGCATGGCCGCGCGGCCGGAGGCATCGACGATCCAGCGGGCGCGCAAAATTTCCTCCCCGCGCTCCGAATTGAGCGTGATCGACCGCTCGTTAGGCGAACTCAGCTCGACGCGTGTGACCTTCGCCGGCCGGCGCAATTCGCAACCGGCCGCGACCGCCAATTCGAGCATGTGCGAATCGAGCGTCGCGCGATCGACCTGGAAGGTCGGGAGCCGCGCCTGATATTTTGCGCCCACTTCCACGCAGTCATCGAACGCCTGCTCGGGATGTTTTGCGAACCACATCCGCAACCCCTGTTTCGCCAATTGTTCATGGCCGAGATGATTCGTTAGGCCGAGAATCCGAGTCATGTAACAACTGCTGATCTCGGTCGTCGACTCGCCTACTTTGCGATCGAATTCCGCCGCCTTCTCGACGATCAAAACCCGCGCCGCCGGATGTCTGCGCTTGAGCACGAGCGCAGTAGCCGCGCCGGAAAAGGCGCCGCCGACAATCACGACATCGTAATCGAATTCCATCCCGGCGAAGATGATGGACGCCCGCGCGAAACGCAATCGGTTCGGATTTGAAACGTTGCCGCAAATCGCGCGGCGGCTAGCATCGGCAGCCATGCCCGCGCCGCTCCGCCTCGACCTGCATGTGCACATGGTCGGCAACGGTTCTGCTGGCTGCGGCGGCTGGCTGCGTTTGCGCGGCTGGCATCGCTGGCTGGCGGGGTTCATGGTCGCGCAGCTCGGCTTTCCGCCGGAAATAATCGAGGGCGATCTGGAGGCGGTCTACGCGCAGCATTTGCTCGAGCTCCTGCGCACCTCATCCTTCGACGCGCTCGTCCTCCTCGCGCACGAACAGGTTTACGATCCCAACGGCAAACTGCGCGCCGACCTCGGCTCGATGTATGTGCCTAACGAAGTCGTGCTCGCGCTGGCGCAAGAGCATCCGGAATTTCTCCCGGGGGTTTCAATTCATCCTGCGCGGTCCGATGCGATGGCAGAGCTGGAACGTTGTCTAGAGCGCGGCGCCGTCCTGATGAAGTGCCTGCCGAACTGCCAGAACATCGAGTGCTCGGACCCGCGTTACCGCCGGTTTTGGGAACGAATGGCGGAAGCGCGCTTGCCGTTACTCGCGCACACCGGCGGCGAACATACCATCCCGGTGGTCAACCGGAAATTAGCCAACCCTAATATTCTTCGCCTCCCCTTGGAATGCGGCGTGACCGTGATTGCGGCGCATTGCGCCACCCGGAGCGGCCCGTCCGATCACGATTACTTTCGCGATTGGGTCGCAATGCTGGCGGAGTTCCCCAATCTTTACGGTGACATCAGCGCGATGGTTTCGCTCAATCGCTGCGGGCATTTGTGCGATTGTCTGCGTCCGGAAATTCTTCCGCGGATTCTGCACGGAAGCGATTTTCCGGTCCCGGTGCTCGGGTATCGGCTCTGGCTGCAACGCTGGATTGACTGGAAGATCTTGCGCGCCGCGCAAGCGGTGGAAAATCCGCTCGACCGTGATTGGGGTTTCAAGGTGGCGCTCGATTTTCCGGAGGAAATCCGCACCCGCGCGGCCAGTTTGCTGCGAATCGATCCGGCGCGGGATGCGCTCATTCCACGCCGGGAAATCGCCGAAGAGCCGCCGGCGCCTAACGAATGATTTTCACGAACGGACGCCTGGTCTGCGCGGAAGAAATGCGCGACACATTAGAGATCGTCGTCCACAACGGGAGGATCGCGGAGATTCGGCCGTTTGCAAAACCGGCGCCGGAAAGCGCGATCGATCTCGTGGGAAATTTTCTCGCGCCCGGGTTTATCGATTTACACCTGCACGGCGCGAACGGTTGCGATTCCATGGACGCGACCGCGGAAGCATTTCGCGCGATTGCGGCTTACCATGCGAGCGGCGGAACGACTTCAATGCTCTTGACCACCGCGACCGCGCCGCTGGAGAAAATCCTGCACGTCTTAGCGCTGGTGCGTGCGGCGAAGATTCCGCAGATCGTGGGCGTGCACGTGGAAGGGCCGTTTATCTCGCGAGCGAAGGCGGGCGCGCAAAATCCGCAGTTCATTCGCGCTCCGGACAACGACTCGTTAGGCGCACTATTAAAATTTTCGGACGTGATCAAACGGATCACGCTCGCGCCGGAGATTCCCGGCGCGCTCGCCGCGATCGAACGTTTTCGCGAGGCCAAGATCATCGTCAGTGGCGGGCACAGCGACGCCTGGGAGGAAGATGCGCGCCGCGGATTCGAACGCGGGATGCACTCGACCACGCACACTTTCAATTGCATGTCGTCCGCGCGCCGCCGCGGCGCCGAGCGAGTGGCGGGCTTGCTCGAGTTTGCGCTCAGCGAACCGGAGATCGCCTGCGAATTGGTTGCCGATGGCCGCCACGTTTCGACGACGCTGATGAAAATGCTTTATCGCGCAAAAGGCGCGCGCGGGATTTTTCTCTCGACCGATGCGACCGCGGGTGCGGGCTTGCCGGCGGGTGCGCATTTTGATTTGGCGGGAAACGATTGCGTAGTCGCGGACGGCGCGTGCTGGTTGGCAGATCGCACTGCGCTGGCCGGAAGCTCGGCGCGGATGATCGATCTGGTGCGAACGATGGTGCGCGAGGTGGGGGTGCCGTTGCCGGCAGCGATTGCCATGGCGACGGCGAATCCCGCGCGCCTTCTTGGCCTAACGAATACGGGAATACTCGCCGTCGGCGCGCCGGCGGATTTCGTCGTCCTCTCGCCGGAGCTGGAAGTAGTGCAGACCTTTGTCGCGGGGGAGCGCGCGTGGCCGTGATTACAACGAGAGCAAAAAGCGCGCGCTCTCGAGCGCGGCCGCGGGCCGGCTTTGCGTGGCGATGTTGGCCGACCATTCGCGCCATTGCGCGGCGTCATTCGCGAAGACCGATTGCACCGCCCTAACGACTGCTTCCTGGGTGAGCGCGATCGCGCCGCAATTACTCTCGACCAGCAAGCGCGCGTTGCCTTCTTCCTGCCCGGGGATGACGTGGTTGACGATCATCGGGCAAGCCGCGGCCATCGCTTCCTGCACGGTCGCGCCGCCGGCTTTGCTGATCAGCAAATGCGAGGCACGCAGGAGGCGCGGCAGTTCTTCGCTCCAGCCGACGAGTTCGAACGGTCGGGCGGCGGAGGCGCGCACGCTTTCGATTGCTTTACGCAAACGCCGGTCGCGCCCGACGGCGACGGTCAGTTGAATGCCGCGCAAACCGGCGAGTCGATAAACCATTTCGGGGGCGCCGCTTTTGCGCGCGTTAATCAAGTAGAGTACGCGGCGGCCTTCGCTCTCGGAAGGCGCGGCGTGCGCACCATCGACCTCGGCAAACTCCAGGCTGACGGGAAATCCAAAGGTGCGTGTCTTGCTCGCCGGAATCCCGGCGGCGTGAAGCACGGCGGCGCTGCGTTCGTTAGGCAAAAGGAAAAAATGCGCGCTCCCGCGATACCAGATGGCGTTGACCGAAAGGGAATCGGTGATCATGACCACGCGGACGCCGTAGTTTTGTTCCGCGGGCCCGAGCATTTCGTCGAGGATGTGCGGATAGGCCGGATAAACGGAGACGATCACGTCCGGCTCAAATTGCCCGAGGAGGCGGCGCAGCGATTTTTTGGCGCTGAAAAAAATCCGGAAATTGCCGGTGAAACTCTGGTGGCGATCAAGCCGGCGATAAATTTTCGACCAGGCGCGGGGGGAATTGTTGATCAGGCCGAGATAAGCTTCGCGCGCGCAGTCGTTCGCGACCCCGTAAGTGTCGGCAAAAATATCGTGCACCTGCACGTCGCTTCCGCCGAATTGCGCGAGCGCCTGGCGGAGACCGCGGGCGGCACTGTTGTGGCCTTCGCCGAAGCCGGCGGTGAGGATGAGAATTTTTTTCAAGACTCGTTAGGCCAACACGCTGCCGAAGCTGGCGGAGAGTTTAATGGATATTTGCGCCCGACAAAGTAAACTCTGCGCGCAGATGAGACACCTCAGATTCGTCGGCAGAATCACCCGGCGTTTAGTCTGGGAAACGGCTTCCGATAACACCACCGGGCTAGCGGCGCAGATGGCCTACCAGTTTCTTTTTACCCTCGCGCCGGGGCTGCTTTTTCTCTGGCACCTGCTCAGCCTTTTCGGGACGGACCCGGCGAAGCTGCACCAGATGCTGACCATTTTGAAAAGCTTTCTCCCCTCCGATCCGAAGGTGCAGGACATTCTCGATACCCAGGCCGCGAATGTGGTCGTGACCGGCTCGAGCGGCTGGGTGGCGAATCTCGGAATCGTCGTCGGCATCTGGCTGGGGGCGGCGTTTATTTCCACAATTTCCGGTGCCCTCAGCCGGACGCATGGAGTGGCTGAGGACCGCAATTGGTGGGCGAAATATGTGATCTCCTTCTTTCTCCTTTTTTGGTTCGGGATCACGATTTTGTTTTGCTTTAACGCGATGGTTTTCGGAGAAACGCTCGCCGGAATCGCGGAGGTAAATTTCCAATTAACCATCCCGCTCCAGCAGTGGGTCGCGTATTTGAATTTGCCGCTGACCGCGATCGCGCTGGTCCTGCTCGCGCAGGTGCTTTATCTCCTGACGCCGGAGAATTATCTCACCTTCCGGCAAGCGTTACCGGGCTCGCTTTTTTTTGCGATCGGCTGGATCACGGTGACGAAACTTTTCCAGTATTACGTGGCGAAATACGATCGCTATAATGCCACTTACCTTGCACTGGCGTCGGTCATCGTTCTGCTTACCTGGATGTATTTGACCTGTCTGCTCCTGCTGCTCGGGGGAAAACTTAACGCCATCCTGCGACGCGATCGCGAGCGCCGCGCGGCGGCGCTGGCCGCCGAAGATCCGATCGGACCGGCCGCGCAACCCGCTGTTTGAAGACGTCTCCTGGCCGGGCGCATTTCCAGCAGAGCGTGCGCCGTTTTTTTTGGCTCACCTGCGTCTTGGCCTTCGTCGGTTTGCTGGTGACGCTGCTGCACGCGGAGCTTTCGGAAGCGGCAAAAAAGAAGCGCGACGCATTTTTAAAAGCGCGGGAAGAGATGCACGCAGTCGCGACGCCGACACCGAGCGCGTCGCCTGCGAAAGGGAAACCGAAAGTTTCGCAGAAGAAAAAGCTGAAGGGGAAAAAGAAAGCGACCGCCGACGAAGCGGCGACGCCGAAGAACAGGAAGTCGAGCGACGAAGACGAAGCAACGCCGGCGAGCAAGAAGCATCCTTCACCGGAGCCAACCGAAGCAGCGGAAACTCCGCGCCGCGCACCAGTCGTTAGGCAAACGCCCGCGGAAGAATCGCGCCCGCCGCGGGTGATCCCGACGGTTGCTCCGCAAACCAACGCGCCGCCGCCGGCGGACATCACGATCGCGAAGTCCGGGCTCGAGGAGGAACAGGGTTACGAACCGCCGCCACCGCCGCCGCCGCGCCGCGGATTTTGGGCGCGACTTTTCGGCAGCCGGGAATCGACCGCAAACTATCGCTATCTGAGCCGCGGAGTGGTCGACGCCATTCGCCGCGCGCCGGTGCAGCGCGCGCGCTGGAAATTCATCATCGTGCACAACAGCGGCACGCGGCAGGGGAACGCGCGCGCGTTTGATTATTACCACCGGCACGTCCGCCGGATGCAGAACGGGTTGGCCTATCATTTCGTCGTCGGCAACGGCACCTCCTCCGGCAATGGCGAAGTGGAAGTGGGCGACCGCTGGACCCGGCAGATCAACGGCGGCCACGTGCACAGCGATTACCTGAACAATATCTCGTTAGGCATTTGTCTCGTGGGCGATTTCAATCGCGACCATCCGACGCGCCAGCAACTCGAGGCAACCGAGGAGTTGATCAAATATCTCCGTGACCGTTGCGGCCGGGTAGAGGGCCGCGCCATCCCGGTGCGACCGCATCGCGAGATGAATCCGCCGCGCTGGTCGACTGATTGTCCAGGCGACGATTTTCCGTACGACTGGTTCCGGCGCTTCTAGATCGCGGCGTCCATTGCGAACCTACAGCGCGTAGCGGATAGAGACCGCTTCGAAAATATGACTCCTGTAAAAGTTTGGCTTGGTTATCCGTATCCGCTCGGCGCGACCTGGTTGGAGAACGGAGTAAATTTCGCGCTCTTCTCCGAGTCCGCGACTTCAGTGGATTTATGTCTTTTCGACAGCGTTGATGCGCCGCAGGAAAACATCCGCATCCCGATGACTGAGCACACCGATCAGGTCTGGCACGTATTTCTGCCGGACGTGAAACCGGGGCAACTCTACGGCTATCGCGTTTACGGTTCGTACGATCCGGAACGCGGGATGCGTTTCAACAGTTCCAAGCTCCTGATCGATCCGTATGCGAAAGCGATCGCCGGGAAGGTGAACTGGTCGGACGAAATGTTCGGTTACGTGGTCGGCGCCGAAGATGGCGACCTCGTGCGCGATTTTCGTGATGATGCCTGGGGGATGCCGAAGGCGGTGGTGATCGACAACGTGTTCGATTGGGGTGACGACAAATCGCCGCGCCGGCCCTTGAACGAATCGATCATCTACGAGATGCACGTGAAGGGTTTCACCCGTCTCTGTCCCGAGGTGCCGGAGGAATTGCGCGGGACTTATGCCGGTGTCGGCTCGGAGGCGGCGATCAATTATTTGAAAAATTTGGGCGTGACCGCGGTCGAGCTTCTGCCGGTTCACGCCTTCATCGACGACAAAATTTTAGCGGACAAGGGCCTAACGAATTACTGGGGCTACAACTCGATTGGGTTCTTCGCGCCGGCAGCGAAGTATTCCAGCAACGGTGCAAATGGCGGCCAGGTTTCTGAGTTCAAAGCGATGGTGCGCAACCTGCACGCCGCGGGAATCGAGGTGATTCTCGATGTGGTTTATAATCACACCGGCGAAGGAAATCATCTCGGAGCCACGCTCAGTTTTCGCGGCGTTGATAACCTGGCCTACTACCGGCTGTCGCCGGAAGATCCGCGCTTCTACATGGATTTCACTGGCACCGGGAACACTTTCAATCTGCTGCATCCGCGGACGCTCCAGTTAGTCATGGACAGCTTGCGTTATTGGGTGAACGACATGCACGTCGACGGGTTCCGCTTCGATCTCGCTTCAACCTTGGCGCGCGACGAGAAAGGTGTGAACAAGCTGCACGCCTTCTTCGAAATCATTCACCAGGATCCGGTGCTCTCGCAGGTGAAGCTGATCGCGGAGCCGTGGGACGTGGGGGACGGTGGTTATCAGGTCGGGAATTTTCCGATTCTCTGGGCGGAGTGGAATGGGAAATATCGCGACGCGGTCCGCAGTTTTTGGAAAGGCGATGAAAGCCGCGTGGGCGAGATGGCCTATCGCCTGACGGGTAGTCCGGATCTTTATCAACACAACGGACGCCGCCCGTATGCGAGCATCAATTTCATCACCGCGCACGACGGTTTCACGCTCAACGATCTGGTGACTTATAACGACAAGCACAACGAAGCCAACGGCGAAAACAACAACGACGGCGATAACAATAATCACTCCTGGAATCACGGCGTCGAAGGCCCGACGGACGATCCCGAAATCAACGAATTGCGCGCGCGGCAACGGCGGAATTTGCTGACCACGCTCCTGCTCTCGCAAGGCGTGCCGATGATCTGCGCGGGCGACGAATGGGCCCGGACGCAGCAGGGCAATAACAACGCCTATTGCCAGGATAACGAAATCAGTTGGCTCAGTTGGGAGCGCACGGACGAGCAGAATCAGCTGCTCGAGTTCACTAAAAAATTAATCCAACTCCGGCACGAACATCCCGTCTTTCGGCGTCCCAAATTTTTCCAAGGCCGCCGGATTCGCGGCTCCGAGATCAAGGACGTGATGTGGTTCAATCCTGGCGGCAATGAGATGAGCGACGAAGAATGGTCGTCGCCGTTTGTGCGCTGCCTCGGGATGCTCCTGAGCGGTGACACGATCGATGTCCTGAGCTTCGAAGGGCAACCAATTCGCGACGACACTTTCCTGCTCCTGATCAACGCGCATCACGAGACGATCCCGTTTGTTTTACCGGGCGAAGAAGGACTCGAATGGCAGTTGGTGATGGATTCGGTCGAAGAAGCCGGCTTCATTTCTAACGACATCAAATATGCCTCCGGTGATGACTTCGAAGTTGAAGGCCGGGCGATGAAATTGCTCAAGTTGAGCGCCGGCCCGCAGGCGCGAGCGCGTCACGAATCGTGGAAGAAACGGCCGGTGCAGATTCCGCGGGACGAAAAACCGGAAGCGATCTTACCAAGCGAACGGGCCACTTAAAAAAACCGAAAAGCGCGGAGGACGAAAAAGAAAAGGCGCCCGCGGAAGCATCGTGATCAAGGCCGCGATCTTCGATCTCGACGGCACGCTGGTTGATTCAAACGATCTCCACGTGGAAGCGTGGCAGGAAACTTTTCGTCATTTCGGAAAAGAATTTCCGGTGGCGGATTTAAGGAAACAGATCGGCAAGGGCGGCGATCAATATTTGCCGGAATTCCTGAACGAGTTCGAACTGCGCACGCTTTGGCCGGAGATCGAAAAATTTCGCGGCGAGCTTTTCAAGAAAAAGTATCTCGAGCGCGTGCGTCCGTTTCCGAAAGTGCGCGAGCTTTTCCAGCGAGTCCGAAACGATGGCCAGCGAATCGCGCTCGCGTCTTCGGGCAACGGCAACGAAGTCGAGCACTACATGGAGCTGGCGGAGATCGCCGACCTCGTGAAGCCGCAGCCGGATATTTTTCTGAGGGCGCTTAATCTTCTGGGCCGCGCACCGGACGAAGCGATCGCGATCGGCGACGCGTTCGCCGCTTTCCTGAGCGCGCCGAATGCGGGCGATCTGCGGCTTGCGTCAACGCAGTTCAGCGGCGACAAACGATTCCCTTGGCAAGCAACCCTGGCCCACGAACCCCGGAATTTTTGGAATGATCCCAACCTCACTCATCATCGTCACCGACCGCGGCAGCCTGAAAGCTTACAAAGTGGAGGAGACCGACAAGCGCGGCGCGAGTCTGCGGCTGGTGCAGTCGTTTGATACCACCGACGCGCACGGCCGCTATCAGGATAAATTGACCGACCAGGCGGGGCGTTTTTCGGTTGGTGATTCCAGCGGCGGGCGTCAAGGCGGAACCGCCGAGCGTCAGGGAATCGAGAGCGAAAACGATCGCCGGATTTTCCGCCAGCTGGCCGATAACATCGCTGAAACCGTCGAGCGCGAAGGCCAGGAAGGTTGGTCCTTCGCCGCGCCGGCGTCGATTCATTCGGCCGTCGTCGAACTCCTGCCGAAGGAAATTCGTGAGCGAATTGTCGAGCACGTGAAGTCGGATTTGGTCAAGATTGAGCCAGCCGATCTGCCGACGCATTTTCGTTCATTGCAACCGATGCAGTGAACGGGCGCGTTCGAAAATTCGTCTCACTTCAATATGCAATTGCCTCTTGAGATCTCGTATCGCGGTGTCGAAAAGACCGAGGAAATTGATCAACTCATCCGCACCAAGGCCGCGCGGCTCGATCGTTTTTGCGATCACGTCAGCCGCTGCGATGTCGCGGTCGAACGCCCGAATCACGCGCAGCATTCGGGGAATCCGTTTCGCGTGCGCGTGGATGTGACTGTGCCGCCGGGCCACGAGCTGGTCGCGGATGAAAAACAGGCGGAGCACGAGATGCATGAGCCGCTCGCGAAGATCATCAACGACGCCTTCAAAACAATGGAGCGGCAGTTGAAAGATTTGGTCGAACGCCAGCGCCATGAAGTGAAAACGCACGCGGAGCCGCGGGCCTTGATTACGAAATTGTTTGCGGATTACGGTTTCATTACCGATGGCGGCGGGGTGGATATTTATTTCCATCGCAACGCGATTGTCGGTGCGGAATTCGAGCGGCTGAAGGTTGGCGCGGAGGTGCGCTTTGATCTTTCGCACGGCGAGATGGGACCGCAGGCTAGCAGCGTCCACGTCGTCAGCACCGGCGGGCCGAAACTGTAATCAGCTTTTTCGCGACCGTCGTTAATGTTCGGCCGCTAATTTGCCTAACGAGTGCTCCGGCAAAAATCAGGCCGGGGCGCCGCTGAGGCCGCCACCGAGCGGCGGGGTGACATCGGGCGCCACGACCACCTGCTTGGGCGGTTTCTCGGGTTGCATTTTTTGGCCGGATGTGGGCGGCGGACCAGGCGGCGGGTTTAGCAGCCGGCCATGCTCGATGATCTCGTTGATCTGTTTGCCGTCGAGCGTCTCGTATTCGAGCAAGGCTTTCGCGATTGTCTCCAGCTTGTCGCGATGCGCCACCAGCGTCTCCTTGGCTTTGGTGTAGGCGTCGTCGATCAGCTTGCGCACTTCGCGGTCGATCTGTTCCGCGGTCGCTTCGCTGTAATCGCGCGCGCGGGAAATGTCGCGGCCGAGGAAGACGTAATCTTCGTGTTCGCCGTATTCGACCATGCCCATCTTCTCGCTCATGCCCCATTCGCAAACCATCCGGCGCGCGATTGCGGTGGCGTTCTTGATATCGCCGCGGGCGCCATTGGTGACGTCGCCGAAAACAATTTCTTCCGCGACTCGTCCGCCCATGCCGACGGCGAGACTCGAGAGGAGTTCGTTTTTGCGATTGGTATACCTATCTTCTTCCGGCAACCACATGGTGCTGCCTAACGAGGGGCCGCGCGGAATGATCGTCACTTTGTGCAAGGGCTCGGTGTGCTCGAGCAGTTCCAAAAGCAAAGCATGACCGGCCTCGTGATAAGCGGTGTTGGTCTTTTCCTTTTCACTCAGCGCCATGCTCCGGCGTTCCTTGCCCCAACGAACTTTGTCGCGGGCTTCTTCCAATTCATGGAGCGTGATGCCTTTGAGTCCGCGGCGTGCGGCGAGGAGCGCGGCTTCGTTGATCACATTCGCGAGTTCCGCGCCGGAGTATCCGGGCGTGCCGCGCGCGACCACCTGCAGGTCGACACCTTCGGCGAGTTTCACTTTCTTGGAATGAACGCGGAGGATTTCTTCGCGGCCTTTGACGTCCGGTAGATTGACCGTGATCTGGCGATCAAAACGACCCGGGCGCAGAAGCGCGGGATCGAGCACGTCCGGCCGGTTGGTCGCGGCGATGATGATCACGCCTTCCTGGGTGTCGAAGCCGTCCATCTCAACGAGGAGCGCGTTTAATGTTTGTTCGCGTTCGTCGTGGCCGCCGCCGACTCCGTGGCCGCGATGGCGGCCGACCGCGTCAATTTCATCGATGAAAATAATGCAGGGCGCAGACTTCTTGCCTTGCTCAAACATGTCGCGCACGCGGCTGGCGCCGACGCCGACGAACATCTCGACGAAATCGGAACCGCTGATAGAAAAGAACGGCACGTCCGCTTCGCCGGCGATCGCGCGCGCGAGCAAAGTCTTACCGGTTCCCGGAGGGCCTACGAGCAAGACACCTTTGGGAATGCGGCCGCCGAGTTTCTGGAATTTTTTCGGATCGCGCAGGAACTCGACCAGCTCCGTGACTTCATCTTTTGCTTCCTCGACCCCGGCCACGTCCTTGAAGGTGATCTTGTTTTTGTCGCGCGCGAGCATGCGCGCTTTCGACTTACCAAAGTTTAATGCGCCTTTGCCGGCCATCCGGATTTGCTGCCGGAAGAGGAGATAGAGAATGACCAAAAAGACGGCAATTGGGACGAAGCCGACCAAGGTTTGCGCGAGGACATTCGACTCGCGTTTGATCGCGGGCTGAATTCCGGCGGCGGCCAGTTTATCCTGCAGGTTGGTGTTGTAATTCAGGAAGATGGTCGTCCGAAACGGCACCTGCTGCGAGGGCGAAGGGCCGACGCCTTGCTTGACGTAATAGCCGCGCAGGGTTTGGGTCGGGTTGCCTTCTTCGACGACCAATTGCAGCGGATAATTTTTGTCGGTCGCGATCTGCTTGTTATCGAGCAGCTCGAGGAAGCGATTATACGGGACGTCTTCGACATTCGCATAAGCGCCCCCGCGGAAGACGACTGCCAGGCCGATGAGGGCGAAAGCAATCGCGATGAGGACGACGCCGCGCCAGTTAAAACTGGGCTCGTTGCCGCCGGATTTATTCTCCTTTTTGGAGTTACGATCGGATTGAGACATAGGGAAAGGCCGCTCGTTGCGGACGCAAAAAGGCTAACATGAGGAAAGTGGCATTGCAAAAGAGCAGGCGCTGGGCCGCGGCCTCAGAGTTGCTCCGGTGGCGCGTTGCGAGCGCGCCGTGTAAGATTTACTCTGTTGCCGCAGAAACCCATGGCTCAACCCGCTCCCACTTTCGCTGATAAAATCGACCGCGCCGTCCAGCGGGTGACGCCGTTTGCCTATCGAATGCAGCGGAAGAGCCGGCGCTGGGTGCGGCGGGCGCTGCGCAAACCACGGAGCGTGGCCGAAGGGCCGAATCTGCTACCCTTGCTCATTCAGGTACTGGCCAGTTTCTCGAAGGCCGACGGTGTTTTGCTGGAGGAGGAAATCGACTCCAGCCTCGGGTTCCTGCGTTACGATTATCCGGAAGCGGTTTACTCGGAGCTGCGGCAACTCTTTCGCCAGGCGCTTTACGAGCAGCAGGATCTCTCGGTCATGGCGCAGAAGCTCTCTGCGTCGCTGGGGGCGGATCGCAAAATCATGCTCGGCGTTCAGCTTTATGATCTCATCTCCCAAGCGGGCTTGAAACAGGAGCAGGTGGTCGCGTTTTATTCGTTCATGTCGCAGCTCGGAATGGCGGCGCAGGCGATTGACATTGTCTATCAATTAAACGCTTCGGAGGAATCCGATCCTTCGATTTATCAACGCGGGGCCTCGCCGTTGGAATCACTTTCGTTTGGCCCCAATGGCGCGTCCGATGTTTTGCTGAAAAGTCTGGAGACGAAGGATCGGCTGCTCGCCTTCCGCTATCACGATCTGATCCTGCTGAAGAATTACAGCGGCCAACCCGTATCAGTGCGTGGCCGTCCGCTGCTGCGCGGCGGGTTCTGTCGTATTTATCCGGGACAGCGGATTTTGATCGGCGACCAGGTGCTGACCTATCAGGAGCTGGCGGCTTATTTCAACGCGAAGAAGAATGTTTCGCTTCCGCAAATTTTCGTGCGCGTGCCGAAGGATGCCGACCAGGTGCAACTGGAGCGGGCGCGTTCGCGCGAAAGTTCTCTGGAAGTCACGTTTGGTTTGAAAGTACGCGTGAAAGCCTTGCGCGATGTCGATGCGGTCATCAACGGCGTGAAGCTGAAGTCGGGCGTGCAGGTCGAAGCGGCGCTGGAAGACCGCATCGTTTTTCACAACGACAGCGAGATGGATTTAATCGATCTCCGCCGGCGCGCTCGCGCGATGGGCGGTCGTTTTCAGCTCAAGGCATCGAAGTCGGAGTACTTGGTCTCGAATAATCCGAGCTTGCTGGAAGCGGACGACATCTTGCTTTCGCCCGGAACGAGTGGCGATGTCCTTCTGAAAATTTTTTGCGATTACGACGCGCGCGTCGGCACCCTGGAAGTCATTGAAGCGGATCGCCCGATCATGGTTGGGGAAGTGCCGGTGCGCGGCTCGGCTCCGCTGGCGGATGGCGACACCATCCGGATCGATATCGGCCAGTTCCTGCGCTGCAATTTCTCCGAGCGAATCATCGAGGAGGAACGGAACATCATTCGCAGCCTCGAAGTGGTTGATCTCAATCATCGCTTCGGCAATTCCGAGGTCGCGCTTGATGGCATCTCCTTCACCGTCAATCGCGGCGAGTTAGTCTGCGTGATGGGGGCGAGCGGATCTGGCAAGAGCACCTTGCTCAAGGTTCTTGGCGGCCAAATTCAACCGAGCGGCGGCCAGATTCTTCTGAACGACCAATCGCTCTACGACAATCTCGACACCCTGAAGCGTTACGTCAGTTACATCCCGCAGGAAGACGCGTTCGACGAGCATCTGACGATCGAAGAGAACCTGCAATTCGCGGCCGCGATTCGTTCGCCACATTTGTCGCAGCGCGATCGAACTCGGCGCTTGGAAAGCAAATTGGTCGAGCTCGGTTTAAGTGAGCGGCGCGATAGCGTCGTCGGCAGCCCGGTGAAAAAAACGCTCAGCGGCGGCGAGCGCAAACGGCTCAACATCGGGCTCGATATGATTGGTTCATCGGACGTTTACCTCTTCGACGAGCCGACCTCCGGGTTGTCCTCAAAGGATTCCGAGCACGTGATCGAGATCATCCGCGGGATGGCGCACAACAAGATCATCATCGTCACCATCCACCAGCCGAGCTCGAAACTGTTCCAGATGTTTCACAAGGCGATCCTCTTCGACAAAGGCGGCCGGCTGGTTTTCTTCGGCACGCCTAACGACATGTTGCGCTACTTTGCGGAAGCGGAGCATCAGCATCAATTCGGCGCCGATCTTGGCGCCTGCCCATCCTGCGGGACGACGCGGCCCGAGTTCATCTTCGATGTTTTGGAAACGCCACTGCGCGACATCAGCGGGGACGTAATTTACGAAGAAAACAATCGCGGACAGCTGGTCGCGGCGCGGCGTTACTCCCCGGAGTTCTGGCGCGATAAATACGAAGCCTTCCGGCTGATCCAGGACGTCAAACAGGTCTCCTTGCGCCGCGAGCCGATGCCGCCGTTGCCGGCCGCGCCCGCGGAAAAACAGCGTCGGCAAATTCGCTGGCACGACGAATGGACGCAACTGCGCACGCTCCTGAAGCGCGCCTTCATGAGCAAGCTCCGGAATCGCGGCAACCTCGTCATCACCATTGGGGTGGCGCCGGTGCTGGCGCTGCTCATCGCGACGCTTCTGCGTTACTCGGATAGCGGGACCTACGATTTCGCCTCCGCTTATCACATCCCGACGTTTCTTTTTCTTGGGCTGATCGTCGCCATGTTTCTCGGCCTAACGAACAGTGCGGATGACATCATCGGCGATCGCGCGGTCCTGCAACGGGAGCGCAACCTGAACGTCCGGCTTTTCTATTACGTTCTTTCGAAGGTGCTCTCGTTAGGCATTTTTGCCGTCATCCAGTGCGTGCTCTTTGTCCTCATCGGCAACTGGATTCTGGCCATTCGCGGCATGTTCTGGGTCGATCTCGCAATCATGTTAATGACCGCGATGGGCGGTGTCGCCCTCGGGCTGGTCGTCTCTTCGTTAGTCGATAATCCCAAGACCGCGGCCAATATCGTCCCGCTGATTTTGATCCCGCAGATCATCATGGGCGGAGCGCTGATCAAGTACGAGGACATGAATCGCAACCTCGGTCTGGTGCATACTTTTTCCCGCTGGTTCGCGGAACATCCGGAGGATGAAGCGAAGAAGATGGACAGCAAATTGCAGGTGCCGTTCGTCTGCCAATTCATCGCCATGCGCTGGTCGTATGAGGAGTTGGTGGTCGCGCAGGCGAAGCTGAATCCACTCACGCGCCGGCAAGAGAAGGTGAACGCGGAGATCCAGGAACTGGCGCCGCGCGCGAAGTCGCCGGAGACGACCGTGCGCCTGAACGATCTCAAGGAAGTGCTCGCGGTCCTCTCCGGTTTGGAAGCGAAAAGCGCCAAGGAGATCGATGCCTATTTGCGCCTGACCGATGAAGTAGTGGAAGGGAAGCGTCCCTTCCGCCGCGAGGATTTTAAAGACGCGGTTGGTCCGGTCACGGCCGAGCAGCTTTATGTGAACCAGAAAGTTTCCGATCTGATCTCGAACGCGGAGATGGAGCAGAGCGATTATCGACGCGGCGGAAAACCGAATGTTTTCTTCGGCGCGCAGAAGCGTTATCTCGGCGCGACCCTCGGGGTTTTTGTCTTCGACACCACCGTCCTGATCGCCTCGACAATCGTGCTCCTCGGAATGCTTCTCTGGATTCTAAAACGCCAACTGGAAGTACGGCGCGGATAACTCGTTAGGCCACCTCGTCTCCCTCGCGCGATTTGTCATCCTGAGCTGCGCAGACGGCGAAGGATCTCGCACCGGGTGCTCGGCCTGCGCGCGGCAATTCGTCGACCACGCACCCTTTGCGAGGTCCCTCGGCGCGCTGCGCCAGCCTCGGGATGACAAGAAGATGGCGCGCGCTTACAGGTTACGCGTGAGCAAAAAAACGTCTCCCAAAAAGCCCGCGCGCTTGATCGTCGCCGCGAGTGAGCACGATGCGGACATGCTTTACGCAACCAGGATGTCGGTCGGCGATCCGTTTATTTATCTCGAGCAAGACGGCAAGCGCACGATCGTGCTCAGCGATCTTGAGATTGATCGCGGCAAACGGCAGGCGCAGGTCGACGAAATCATCTCGTTAGGCGGGATCGAGCGCGAGGTGCAGGGGAAGGCGAAACGCTCGCCGGCGTTTGAGAAATTGATCGTCCATTTCCTGCAGAAACGCGGGGTGCGCTCGGCCATGGTGCCGGACAATTTTCCGCTCGGTTACGCGGAGGAATTAGCGGCGAACAAGATCCGGCTGCAAACCAGCAAGGGCCTTTTCTGGCCAAAGCGCGAAATGAAAACCGAGGAAGAACTGCGCCTGCTGCGCCGCGCCTTGTCGATCACCGAAACCGGAATGGCGCGCGCGATGGAAGTGCTCGCGGCCTGCAAGGCGCGCCGGAATAAAAAGCTCGATTGGTTCGGCCGCGTGCTCACTTCGGAAATTCTGCGCGCGGAAATCGACTCAGCGATTCTGCATGCGGGCGGTTTGCCGGCGAACACGATTGTCGCTGGCGGCGATCAGGCGTGCGATCCGCATGAACGCGGTTCCGGTCCGCTGCTCGCGGATTCACTGATCATTCTCGATATCTTCCCGCGCGATGCGAAGAGCGGTTATTGGGGCGACATGACCCGGACGGTGGTGCGCGGTCGCGCGAGTGAGGCGCAGCGGAAACTTTGGGAGACGGTGCGCGAAGGACAGGCGTTGGCGTTGAAGAAGATGAAGCCGGGCGCCGACGGTTTGAAGATTCACAACGAAGTGAAACAGCTTTTCACCGATCGAGGTTTTCCGACGGAAGTGCGCGCTGGGCGGCAGGTCGGATTTTTCCACGGCACCGGTCACGGGATCGGGTTGGATATCCATGAAGTTCCGCGTTTTCAGAAGACGGTTTTCAAGCCGGGGCAAGTGATCACGGTGGAACCCGGTTTGTATTATCCGGGACTCGGCGGCGTCCGAATTGAAGACGTCGCGGTAGTCACGGAAACCGGCAATCGCATTATCTCGAAATTCGAGAAGCGCCTGGAAATTTGAACGGCGTTTGCGCGCGGCGCACGCACCGTTCTTGAACGAATGCGTTCATCCGGCGTCTAAATACGTACTCAAGTTACAATGATGTATCATCCTTATGGTTTTGGGTTCGGTTCGAATTGGCTGCTGCTCGTTGGGCTGCCGTTGATCGTCGGACTCTGGGCGCAGTTTCGGGTTAGCCACGCTTTCAAGAAGTGGGGCGAAGTGCGCGTGACTTCGAACGTAACCGGCGCGGAAGCGGCTCGGGAAATTTTGCAGGCCGCGCAAATCAATGACGTCGAAGTGGTCGAGACGAACGATTATCTCGGCGATCATTATGATCCGACGAACAAGACGCTGCATCTTTCCACCGGCGTTTTCAGTACGCCCTCAGTGGCGGCGCTCGGAATCGCGGCACACGAAACCGGGCACGCGATTCAGCATGCAAAAGCTTACACGCCGCTGAAGTGGCGCATGGCGATCGTGCCGATGACTTCGATCGCTTCGCGGATGTTGCCCTTCGTGATTTTCGGCGGATTCATTTTTCACATGACCGGCCTAATCACGCTCGGGATTTACTGCTATTTAATCCTGCTCGCGTTTCAGTTGATCACCTTGCCGGTAGAATTTGATGCCTCCCGGCGGGCGAAAATTATTCTCACGCAAATGGGCATGGTGCAGCCCGGACAAGAAACCGCCGGCGTCAATAACGTGCTGAACGCAGCCGCCCTGACGTACGTGGCCGCGTTTATCGCCACGCTCGGAAATCTCCTCTATCTCATGTCGGTGCGCGATCGGCGCTGATGTCCGCCGACCCTGCCCAGAAGATGAGTACGTCTGTCGTTTTGCCGTCTCCCGCACGGCGGATTTCTGATTTGTTGTCGTCCGGTCTGAAGCCTCGTGTTAAGGCTAGGCGCGCGGTGAGCGATCAGCCCAGATCAGACGAAGACCAGCAGCTTGTTGCGCGAACGCAAGAGGGCGACGTCGCTGCGTTCGACGATCTCGTGGTCAAATATACCCCGCGCTTGTACGGCTTGATCTATAACATGACCTCGAATCACGAGGACACGAACGATCTGCTCCAGGACGTTTTCTCGAAGGCGTATAAATCGATTCGCGGCTTCCGTGGGAAGTCATCGTTCTACACCTGGATTCATTCGATCGCGGTCAACATGACGCTCAACTTCCTGAAGAAGCGCGGGCGCCGTTTCAATCTCAGCCTCGATGATGTCGACGCCAGCATTCAGAACGACAAAGAGTTTCTCGAGCTCACACAATCGAGCAGTCCGGTGCGTGAAGCCGACCTCTCCGAGCTGCAGGTAAGATTGAACGAGGCCATGATGAAATTGTCTGAAGAACACAGAGCCGTGGTCACCATGTTTCACATTCAAGGAATGCCGCACGCCGAGATCAGCAAAATCTTGCGCGTCTCTGAAGGCACAGTACGTTCACGGCTCTTCTACGCGAATCGCCAACTGCAAAATTATCTGGAGGAATTCCGGAAAAATCCCGTCTCGTAATCTCCCCGTCTCATGGATCAATTTAACGAAGAAGATATCGGCCGGTTGTTGCGTTTGAAACGCCACGAACAACCGCCTCCGGCGTACTTCGAGAATTTCCTGCACGATTTTCATCGCCGCCAGCGCGCAGAACTTTTGCAGCAACCGCTCTGGCGAATCGCGCTCCAACGCGCGCACGATTTCATGTTCCAACTCAACGTCCCGGCGTTGAATTCCTATCCGGCGGCGGCGATGGCGGTTTTGGTTTTGGCTGCGGTCATCTCGCTTAAGGTTTATCAGGCGCCGAACGAATCGCACGTGGCCACTGTCGCCATGCGCGCTCCCATCGCCGCGAACGCGGTCGAGCCGGAGACCGCCTGGAGTCTTTCCACTCCGGTGGCGATGCGCGACTTTGGGGCGACGCCTTTCCGCATTGCGAATGATCGTGCTCGAACTCACCGGCCCGCAGCGACTCCGCGCTACGTGCTTGATAGTACTCCCGTGAGTTATGAGGCGGCGCTCCGGTTCTAAAGACGGCCGCACATCTCGTCGGTGGCTCGTCCCGGTCGTGAGCGGAACTTCGCTCGCTCTGGTTTTTCTCGGCGCGGCTCATCTGGTCCGCGCGCAGGATCAATCGGCGACCGCGATCAGCCGCGAAGTCCGGGAAGTTTTCGATCGCTCGGCCAAGGCGGTCGTGAAGATTCGCGCCGTCGATCAGCACGGAAAAATTTCCGGCACTGGATTCTTTGTCGACCCGGCAGGAATGCTTTTCACCGCCTACTCCGTCGGCGCGGAAGCGGACAATTTCACCGTCGAGTTCGAGGGGAAACAAATTCCCGCGCGCCAGGTCATGGCCGATCTCCGCAGCGGCCTCGCGATTTGGAAAGTCGATGTGCCGACGCCGTTTTTGCCCTTGGGGAAATCCTCGGATCTCGAAGTGGCCACGCCCGTGCTCACGGTTGGCTTTCCGCTTGATCTTCCGATATCGCCCAGCTTCGGAATGATCGCGGGTTTCGATCGTAAATTTCTCGGCCGCTATTTTTCGACCACTCACCTGCGCGTCAATTTACCGACGCAACGTGGCGAAGCCGGCGCGCCCTTGTTGAATTTCAAAGGTGAAGTCGTCGGCATTCTCGAGAGCAGCGTCGAGAACGGTTCCGCTTGCTACGCGCTTCCGATTGATGCCGCAGAAAAAATCCGGAGCGACTTTGTTCGGTTCGGCGAAGCGCGTCACGGCTGGGTCGGGATCAATGTCGCGGAAGCGCCGGCACCTGTGGACGGCTCGACTGCACAGTTCACGGACATCATGCCGGGCACGCCGGCCGCGGAATCCGGCGCGAAACGCGGCGATATTTTACTGCAAGTAGGCAACACCAAAGTGCATCAGCCCGAGGACGTGATCGACGCCTCCTTCTTCATCACCGCGGGCGATAAAGTTCCGATCATCGTCCGGCGCGGCGATGAAAAATTGACCTTTACCGTGGAAGCGGATTTCCATCCCGCGGCCCAGCGTGCGCCCGTCGTGGCCTCGCCATTTTCTCCGCGGCAGGCAATTCCGCTCGGTCTCGATCGCACGCCGTAGCGCGTCGGTTATCCGAGCAATTTGCCGAGCTCGCTTTCGCTGAGCACGCGCACGCCGAGTTTCTTCGCCTTCTTGAGTTTGCTTCCAGCCTCCGCGCCCGCCACTAGGTAACTCGTGTTCTTGCTCACGCTCCCGCTGACGTGCCCGCCTAACGACTCAATTTTCGCGTTCGCCTCATCGCGCGTCATCGAGGCGAGAGTTCCGGTAAGAACGAAAGTCTGGCCGGCAAGCGGCAAGGCCGCCGCGTCCTTTGCGGAAATCATTTCGCTCTCCGGTTCGATCCCGAGCGCTTCGATTCGGCGCAGAGTTTTCCGGCCAGTGTCCGAAGAGAAAAACTCCAGCACCGCACTCGCCACGACCGGTCCAACTTCCGTGACGATGCCGGTTTGTTTTTCGCTTTTCGATTTCTGCGCAAACCCGCTCGCGATCAACCGCGCGCCAACCTCCTCGGCCTCGTCGCGCTTTTTCTCCGAGCGCAACTTTTGATATTTGACCACGTCGCCCAGCAGTTTGGAGTGCGCGACTGATTCGAGATCGGGATGAGATGCCGCCAGCTGCGTCGCGGTCGTTTTGCCGACTTCGCGAATCCCGAGCGCGAAAATCCAGCGCGAGAGCGGGAAAGTTTTTGCGCGCTCGATTGCTTGAATGGTTTTGGTCGCGTTCTTTTCGCCGAAAGTTCTCGCGGCTTCGTCGGTGCCGAGATTCAATTTCGCGAGCGGCTCGAGTTTGAGCTCGAAGAGATCGAGCGGCTCGCGCACCAGGCCGCGCTCGATCAATTTATCGGCCACGATTCCGCCGAGGCTCTCGATATCGAGCGCCCCGCGGGCGGTGAAAAATTCCAGCCGCCGCGTGGCCTGCGCGGGACAGGCGATGTTCTCGCAGCGCCAGACGACGAATTCCGGATCGCGCCGGACCGGTGCGCCACAGACCGGACATTTGCCGTTGATGTGCGCGAAGAAATCGAAGGGCACGGAATTCTTCGGGCGTTTTTGCCTAACGACTTCAACGACCGCGGGAATGACGTCGCCAGCCTTCTCGAGGACGACGGTGTCGCCGACGCGGATGTCTTTGCGTTTGATCTCGTCTTCGTTGTGCAAAGTCGCTCGCGCGACGCGGCTGCCGCTGACCGTGACCGGCTCGAGCGCGGCCACCGGAGTGAGCACGCCGGTGCGGCCGACCTGCACGAGAATGTCGAGCAGCCTGGTCTCGGCGCGTTCCGCTTCGTATTTGTAGGCGATCGCCCAGCGCGGTGACTTCGCGGTGAACCCAAGAACTGCGCGCTGCGCAAACGAATCCACTTTCACGACCGCGCCGTCGGTTTGGTAAACGAAATCGCGCCGGATGCGATCGAGCTCGTGGATCGCGCGCAGCGTCTCCTCGAGAGTTTCTGCGAGCCACCAGCGGTCACTCGACGGCAGCCCAAGTTTTTTAATCCAAGCGAAAAACTCGGAATGCCTTTCCAGTTCCGCGCCTTTAATCGTGCCGGTCCCGTGAAACAAAATTCCCAGCGGACGTTGCGCGGCCATCGCCGGGTCGAGTTGCTTGAGCGAACCGGCGGCGGCGTTGCGTGGATTCGCAAACGGCGGCAGGCCGGTTTCTGTGCGGGAGACGTTCAACTGCGCGAAGCCGTCTTTGTGCATGTAAACTTCGCCGCGCACTTCGAGCACTGCCGGTGCTTTGCCTTTCAGGCGCGCGGGGACCGAACGGATGGTGCGAATGTTTTGCGTGATGTCGTCGCCGACGGTGCCGTCGCCGCGGGTGGCGGCGTAAACAAGCTGGCCGTTTTCGTAAAGCAGCGAGACCGCGACGCCGTCCACTTTCGGTTCGATCACGACCGGGATCTTCTCGTTAGGCAAAAGCTTCTCCAGCCGCCGATAGAAATTGCCGACCTCTTCCTCCGAGTAAGTGTTGTCGAGGCTGAGCATCGGCGCGCGATGCTTCACCTGCGTAAAAGCTTTTAACGGCGCGCCGCCGACGCGCTGTGTCGGAGAATCCGCGGCCGCGAATTTCGGAAATTCTTTCTCGAAATCGAGCAGCTCGCGATAAAGTGCGTCGTATTCGCGATCGCCGATTGTCGGCGCCGCTTCTTCATAATAGCGGCGGTTGTGTTCCTCGATCTCGCGCCGCAGGTGGGCGATGCGTTCGGCCGCAGACGATTCAGACACGTGTCAGCATACAAATCCCGGCGAGGCCTTCAACGCGCCCGCGCATCCGCGCGCCGGCCTAACGAACGAGCGGAATCTGCGCGCTCCGGGCCGCATGGGCCGAGCGCGAAGGATCGAGATGTTTTGGCTTCGAGGTCTTCGCGGTGGAAACGCTGACGGTTTTTTTCGCGACCGGATGTTGCGCGGTGAGGTGTGCGCGCGGCGCGATCGTCGTGGGAGTTTTCGAGGCGACCACATAGGCGGTCGAGGAGGTGTGTGGATTTGGTGCAATAACCGGCGCGGGGTTCGTCGTCGGGAGCGCGACCGAGAAGTGCGCGGTCACGGCCAGGCTTTGCGTTTTTGTGGCGGCCATTTGAACCGATGGAGCCGCGGTCCGATGTACGGTCGCAAGCGCGTGTGCCGCCGGCGCATGCTGCACGGTCGCGATCGACGCGCGGCGGGCCGTGCCGGCCGTCTTCGCGAAGTAACGGTTTCCGTTTCCCAACGTCCCGCGAGCAAGCGCGAGCGCGCCGGTGTTAGCCGAGCCGGCTGAAGCCATCCCCTTCGCCGCGGCGGAAGCACCGCTCGGGGCGGATTGGAGATCGTTGAAATACTCGCCCTCGGCGTAGCCTTCAAAAACTTCCGGGGTCACCAACTGGCTGCGGACCGCGCCGGTCCTGTCGCGGAGTGCCAGTTTGTAGGATCCATCGACGCCCACCGATTCGTAAAGGGGCAGCGGTGAGGAATCCTTGCGCACGATCACGCCTTCGTAGGCGCAGCTGGCCATGAAGAAAGGAGGAAGAAGAAAAAGAAAGGGCTGAAGACGCATAAGATTGGGGGGGTGCGGAGGGTGGAACATCCGGTTTCTAGGCGGTCCGCCCGGCGGCTACCAGCAAAAATATCCGCGTTTATGTAAAAGGCTCGCCAATCGCCGAAAATCTGGGAAATCCAGAAAAATAAAGTCGATAAGCGCAATCCGCGCTCGACGCACGAAGAAAAGTTAACTCAACCCAAAGGAATAAATATGCTCTGGACTATCTTCGTTATTCTTCTCGTGCTCTGGCTCGTCGGACTCGTCAGTTCCTACACGCTCGGTGGATTCATTCACATCCTCCTCGTGATCGCGGTCGTCATCCTGATCATTAATTTGATCCAAGGCCGGCGCGCTCTTTAGTCGCTGCTTTCCTTTCATGAAACCAACCGGCATCCTCGGCCTCATCCTCATTGCCGTCGGCATCATTGCGCTCGCTTACGGCGGCTACACCAGCTTCACGACGAAAGAAAATGTCGCCAAGGTCGGCCCGCTCGAGATCAACAAACAGCAAGAGCATCCGGTGCCGATCGGTCCGATTGTCGGCGGCGTCTGCCTGGTTGGCGGGATTATCCTGCTCGTCTCGGGCAGAAGCGGCAGCGCCAACTGAGCTCGCCGATTTTCTTGAGAAGCGCGCGTGGTCTACTTCCGCGCGCGCTTCCGCAGTTTCCAGCGAGTCGCTACTCGCCGGCTTTCAAAACCGCGAAGGTCTTGCTGCCTTTGCGATCGAGATAAAGCAGGATCCCTTTCCGCGGATCAGCTTTCGTTAGGGCATCGCGAAACGTGCTCACGTTGGTCACCGGGCGGCCATCGACTTCGGTGATCACGTCTTCGCGCTCGATCCCCTGCGCGGAAGCGAGAGTGTTGTCGGCCACGTCGGTCACGATCACGCCTTGCTGGACGTCGAGCTTTAAACGCGCGGCCACCTCCTTGCTTAACTCCTGCACTTGCAGGCCGAATTTGTTCACGCCTTCCTGCCGCGGCGTGGCCGGCGCTGTTTGATTGGAAGCGCGCCCGACTTCGCCGGGTAGTTCGCCGGCGATAATTGGAATCTTTAACGTCTGGCCTTTCCGCCAAACCGTCAGGTCCACCGTTTGCCCAATTTTTTTCTTCAAGATTTCGCGCTGCAACTGCGTGTCCGTTGCCACCGCCGCGCCATCGACCTGCGTGATCACATCGAACGGCCGGAGATCGCTTTTGTACGCCGGCGCGTCCGCTTCGATCGTGCGCACGACCACGCCCTTCTCGAGCCCCTTGAACAAATCGCGGATCGATTGGTCGTCGCCGAGCGTCTCGATCCGAATCCCGAGCCACGGCCTAACGATTGGTTTGCCGGTGAGCAACTGCTGGCCGATTTCGTTCGCAAGATTGATCGGGATCGCAAAACCGAGCCCGCGATTGAGCCCGTTGATCAGCGTATTCATCCCGATGACTTTCCCGTCGATGTCGCAAAGCGGCCCGCCGCTGTTGCCTGGATTGATCGAGGCGTCGGTCTGGATGTAATCCGAAATCGCGTAGCCGCCGGTCGGGATTAATTTGTTCCGGCCCTTCCCGCTGATCACGCCGTAAGTGAAAGTGTAATCGAGTCGGAAGGGCGCCCCGATTGCGAAAGCGAACTGCCCCACCCGTACCGCGTCGCTGTCGCCGATCTGCACCGCCGGCAGATTGTTCGCGTCGATCTTGATCACCGCCACGTCGGTCTTCTCATCCGTGCCCACGAGTTTCGCCTGGAGATCGCGGCCGTCCTTCAGCTTCACATCGATCCGGTCCGCGCCTTCGACCACGTGGTAATTGGTGAAAATGTAACCGTCACCGCGAACGATGAACCCCGAGCCTTCGCTTTGCACCGGCTGCGAATTCCGCAGGCCGCGATGGTTCTCGTCGTTCGGCTGATTTTGGAAAAAGAAATCTTCCAGCGACGAACCTTCGCCGGCGTCATTCTTTTTCGTCACCTCAATGATGACCACGCTCGGTGCGACCACCTCGAAGACCTTGGCGAATGCGTTGTTCAACTGGTGCACCACATCCTTGCCCGCCGCGGCCGCCTCCGGCGCGACGCTCGGGGTCGGCACGCTCTCCGGTGGATTCGCCGGCGCCGCCGCCAGGAGAGAGCCGGTGCAAAGAAACGAAAGCAAAAGCGAAAAGGCCGTGCGCATTATGGAGAGCTTGGACACGACATCACGATAGGCGTTCAAAGCGCATTTGCCAGCGGCGGCCCCGCAGAAACGCACCCACAGGTGCCTGCATTGACACGTTTGTTAAGGGTCTTAACCTTTTTTTCTACAAAACAAAATGGTCACTCTTGCCGCAGGCAAAATGGATGGGAAAGAGTTCGTCACGCACGCTCCGGGTTATTGGCCCGATGTGCCCGCGGAACTCTGGAACGATTGGAAATGGCAGCTGAAAAATCGCGTCACTTCCCTCGCGCAACTCGAGCAGCATCTCGAGCTTTCGGATGACGAACGCAACGGCGTCCTCCTGTCCGGAACAAAGCTCGCCCTCGCGGTCACACCGCATTTTTTTAATCTGATCGAGCGCGACAATCCGGATTGTCCGATCCGCCGCCAGGTTATCCCGCGGGTCGAAGAATCCTGGACCTCGCCTTACGACATGGCGGACCCGTGCGGCGAAGACTCGCACATGCCGGTCCCGGGTTTGGTCCATCGTTATCCGGATCGCGTCCTCTTTCTGGTCACGGACCGCTGCGCCAGCTACTGCCGTTACTGCACCCGCAGCCGGATGGTCAGCGGCGTGGGCGAACAGGAACTGCACACTGAGTTCGACGACATCTATCGTTATCTCGAAGAACATACCGAGGTCCGCGACGTCCTCCTTTCCGGCGGCGACGCCTTGCTCTTTAGCGACGGCAAGCTGGAGAAAATCCTCAGCCGGTTGCGCGCGATCAAGCACATCGAGTTTCTCCGCATCGGCACCCGCGTGCCCATCTTCCTGCCGCAACGCATCACCCCCGAGCTCTGCCGAATGCTGCAAAAATATCATCCGCTCTGGATGAGTGTGCACGTGAACCATCCGCGCGAACTAACTACCGAAGTAAAGGCTGCGCTCGAGATGCTTGCGAACCACGGCATCCCGTTAGGTAACCAAAGCGTCCTCCTTGCCGGAGTGAACGATAATCTCGAGACCATGCGTACCCTCGTGCACAAGCTCCTGATGTGTCGCGTGCGTCCCTACTACATCTACCAGTGCGACCTGATTACCGGCTCCTCGCACCTCCGCAGCTCCGTCGCTAAAGGCATCGAGATCATCGAAGGTCTGCGCGGGCATACCACTGGTTATGGCGTCCCGCAGTTTGTCATCGACGCCCCCGGCGGCGGCGGCAAAGTGCCGATCAATCCCGGTTACGTCCTTTACCACGACCAGGAAAAAATCGTCATTCGCAACTACGAAGGCGAGATCTTCGAATACCCCGAGACCGGCGACGATAAGAACGTGCAGTTCGCGCCGACACGCGAGTATCACGATGAGTATCTCTACTCGTAACTCGGCAACTCTTCCGTGTCTAACTCAGCCGCCTTAGAGGCAAGCCGCCCGCGCTTATCTAACCTACCTGCCCGCTAACTCGTTAGGTAACCCCGCTCCCAACTCTCCCTAACGACAGTCAAACCTGACCGATAGGCCCTAGTCACACCGCCATGATCGTCGCCGGATCACTCCAGGGCCCCGCGCCCACCGTACTCCGCGCGCGCACCCGCACCCAGATATCTTTGCCCCGCGGCAGCCCGCCGAACTTAAAGGCGCGCGAATTCGCAAAACTCTCCGGCGTGCTCCAAGTAGCGCCGCTCGGATCGAGCGTCCATTGTCCTTCGTAAGTGCGGATGTTCTCGCCCGCCGTTTCACAGCGGCCGACGATCTCGCCGGGGCTGGCGCCGTGGCGCAGGACGAGGTTTTGACAAGCATCCAGCGGCACCGTGGCCCGTTGCGGTTTCTTCGCGATCGGCAGCCCGATCTCCGCCAGCTGGGTATCGGTAACACCGGCCACCTGAGGCGCGTTCGTCGCGACCTCGCCAAGCAAACCCGCCAGGACCGCGAAGGCCGCATCGATCGCCTGCGCACGTCCCGTTCCTTTCATCGCCGTCGCCGTCGTTAAATTGCCGACCGCTGCCGTGATCTGTGCCGGAGTCGGTTTCATAGCTGTAAAAACCGGGAGCCCTGGGAGATTGCCCGCTACGTCCGTCCCGAGATGGGCGAGGTCATCGGCCGAATAGTCGCTGTATCCAGTAATCAGTTTCATGGCCTGAAGGGAACAACACTACGGCACCGACCAGTTAGGCCATTCTTAGAGCGAAAAAGGACTTTTCTCGGCTAAGCCGCGAGCTTCCTCGGCCGATTTTTCGGTTCCCTCGGGCGATTCGATGAACATGTTGGGCAAGTCAGCCAAGAAATCGGGCAAGTGGTCGAACAAGTCGGGCAAGTTCGCGAGCATCTCGGGCCAGCGGTCGACCATTTCGGGCTAGTTCAGGATCTCTTCCGAACAGCTTCGTCACAGAGATGTCACTAAACTCGCTTTGTCGCGGGGCTGCGCGGGCAGGTAGATTCGAGGGATTTCCGCCCGACCTCCGCATGACGACTTTGCCGCCGCCTTCCCGTCTCAAGACTGTGCGCATCGTGCGTGCGTGCAGTCCGCGGCGTTTGCGGGCGGCGTGGGTTTCCGATTTGCATCTCGGGACGAGGACGAGCAATGCGCGCGCGTTTCTGCGTTTCCTGCGCGAGCACGAGTTCGAGACGCTCTACATCGTGGGTGACCTGATCGATGTCTGGTCGCTGCAACGCGGAATCTTTTGGCCGCAGGAGCATAACGACGTGATCCAGAAAATCCTGCGTGCCGCGCGCAAGGGGACGCGGGTGATTTACATCCCGGGAAATCATGATGAGTTCGTTGCGCGCTTCGCCGGGGTCTACGGCCACATCTCGATCCAGAAAGAGGCCATTCACACGACGGCTGATGGGCGGCGCATCCTCGTGATCCACGGACACGAGCTGGATGCAGTCGTGCAGAACGTGCGCTGGCTCGCGTTCCTGGGCGACGTTGGTTACCAGTTTCTGCTCTCGCTCAATCCGGCGATTAACTTTGTCCGGCGCCTCTTCGGCCAGAGCTATTGGTCGCTGAGCGCATATGCGAAGCGGCGGGTGAAGGACGCGGTCAACTTCATCGGCGAATTCGAGAAGGCGATCGTCCGATACGCGGAACGCTTCGAGGTCGACGCCGTGCTTTGCGGGCACATTCATAACGCCGCCATCCGCAAGATCGGCGCGGTCACTTACTACAACTGCGGCGATTGGGTTGAGACCTGTTCCGCGCTCGTGGAAGACGAGAGCGGAGAGATCGAGCTGCTGAATTTCCATCCGTTCCCCGAGACGCGACCGCAGCCATTGGAACGGGCGCGCGAGTTGGTCTCGCTCGTCCTCTGATGCGTATGAAAGCAAAGAAACTTAATGGCTCAAACGATGCGTCCCCGGTGAAGCTGCTCGAATCGGAGCTGCTCCAGTTACGCGCTGAGCTGCGCAAGACCTTACGAGCCTACAGCGCGCGGCTCGAGATCCAGCTCGCGCAAAGCGTGGCCTCGATTCGCGCCGATATTTCCGTCGAAAAATTACCGCGGGAGCGGCTGCATCAATTGCGCGACATGACGACGATGGTGCGCCAGCGCAAGGTGAAGCCGGAGAAAGGACGCCGGAAAGATCTCCGCGCGATCGATGCGTTGATTAGCTACGGATCGGCGGGCCAGAGATTGATTGTTGGGAGCGCGCGCTTCGTTAACGTGGGCGCGGATGATTTCCCGATTAGCGCTTCTCTGGATTTTTCTGGCGCCGATCGTCCTGGCCGAAAAAGCGCGGGAACACGAAGTGGTGGTGAGCGCGCGCGAGTCGGGGGCGGAAGAGTTTGAAGAGCCGGGCGGCTACGGTCAGCCGCAGTGGGCGGAGCGGAGCCGCGCTTCCGCGACGACGAAGCTTTATGTGCTTTCGCCGTTCGAGATTTTCGTCGGGCTGCTCTCCGAGAGCGATGTCCTGCGGCACCGCGGAGCGGTCGATGACCTGACCCAGGAGATTGAAGTGGGTTTGCCGGGTCGGTTCGAGTTGGACCTGGAAAATCATCTCGGCTTTGGTGGCGGGCGTGTTTCCGAAAGCGAAGTGAGCGCGGGCGCGCGCTACGCTTTTGCGAGCTGGGAAAAAATTCCGCTGAACCCGGCGCTCTCCGCCAGTTATCAATTTGGAATCGGCGCGCGCGTCGCCGATCGCTTCGAGCGTGCACGCGGCCGCGATCAACCCGATGGCTATGAAGTGCGGCTCTTGTTAGGCCAGGAATTTGTTCCGCGGCTGCAATGGGCGGCAAACATTTTCTTCGAGCACGAGCTCGGCTCGTTCACCGATCGGCAGCTCGGTTTTACTCAGGACATTGCGTATCTTGCGATTGCCGATCGCCTCGAGCTGGGGACGGAGATGCGCTACACGAATGCGACCCGGCGGCGAGAAAACCGCGCGTCGGCTAACGAGTTCATCGTCGGTCCGAGCGTGAATTGGAAACCGAATCTGCACACGGTCGTTAGTCTGGCGCCGCTCTTCGGTTGCACCGCGGATTCGCCGCGCGTTTCGGTCCTCGCTTCGATCTCGCTCGAGTTCGGCGGCGGTGAATCGAAAACGATTCCGGCAGCGGGCCGGCGGTGATTCACGCGAAAGTTTTTTTGCACGATTTATGCGCGCGGAACAATTTTCTTTTGCCAACCCGATGTCGATTCATAGAGTGGGCGCTTCTGTGGCTCCGCGCGCTCAACCTTCACTGCATCAATGTCAGACCGGAGCACATCCTCGGAAGCACGCGTTCACGTTACTTGATTGGCAGCTGCGAGCGCGGGTCGCGATAGTTGGCTGATCCTCCTATGGCGAATTTTTTCCCACGCTGGTCGAATTGGCTGCCGCTGAAAGTCGCAATTTGCGGCGGCGCGCTCGTCACCGGCCTGACTGCGGCCACGTGGTATTACGTGACGCCAAAATATACCCGCGTCGGTTATCAACCGGTGCAGCCGGTGCCGTTCCCACACGATCTGCACGTCAGCCAGCTGGGAATGGATTGCCGTTATTGCCACAGCTTCGTCGACGTGGCGGCGCATTCGAATTTGCCGAACACGCAAACCTGCATGGCTTGTCACACCCAGGTGCAGAAGGACAATCCGAAGCTCGAGCCGGTCCGGCAAAGTTGGAAAACCGGGATGCCGGTTTCGTGGGTGCAGATTCATCGCACGCCGGATTACGTTTATTACAATCACTCCGCGCACGTGAACCGCGGGATCAGTTGCTACAGCTGCCACGGCGAGATCAATCACATGGCGGTGGTCTATCACGCGAAGCCGCACAGCATGGCTTGGTGTCTCGAATGCCATCGCGCACCGGAGAAATTTTTGCGGCCGGAGGATCAGATTACAAACCTCGATTGGAGACCGGATGACGTGAAGCCGGCAGAGTTCGTGGCCAAGTACGGACAGCCGCGCGAAGCGAATGAGGATTGGTCGAAGAAACAAAAACTCACGCAGCGAGAGATCGGGCTGACCTTGAAAGAACGTTGGAACATCGTCCCGCCAACCAACTGCCAGGGGTGTCACCGATGAAACGCGTTTTCGAACATCCGCCGGAAGCGCAAACCGGAAGACAGTACTGGCGCAGCATCGGGGAGCTGAGCGACACGCCGGAGTTTCGCGGATGGCTGGAGAAGGAATTTCCCGCGGGCGCGGCGCAGATGGCAGGCGATGAATGGTCGCGCCGCGGTTTCCTGAAAATGATGGGCGCGTCGATGGCGCTGGCCGGTTTGGGGATGAGCAGTTGCCGCCGACCGGAAGCGCACTTGGTTCCTTTTTCGAAGAGCGTCGAGTGGGCGATTCCCGGGAAGCCTTTGTATTACGCGACGGCGATGCCGCGGCGCAACGGCGCGTTGCCCTTGGTCGTGAGCACGGTCGATGGGCGCCCGATTAAGATCGAAGGCAACCCGCTTCATCCCGCGAGCGGCGGCGCGACCGATGCCTTCGCGCAAGCATCCGTCCTCGATCTTTACGATCCGACGCGTTCTAAGCGTTTCGTCGAAAAAGGCAAGACGAGCGATCGCGCCGCCTTTGAAAAATATCTCGCTGAACTGCGTCCGCGGATGGCCGCGGATGGCGGCGCAGGCGTGGCGATTTTGGTCGAGGAAACTCTTTCGCCGACACGCGATCGTCTGCGCGCGGAACTGGAGAAAGCAATGCCGCGGATGCGTTGGTGCCAGTACGATCCGCTGCTGAGCGAGGCGCAAAATTTCGGAACCCAGATCAGCTTTGGCGACAACACCCGCCTCGTCCCGCGGTTTGAACGCGCGGATGTGATTCTCGCGCTCGATTCCGATTTCCTCGATTGCGGTGAAGGCGACATTGCTTCCACGCGCGCCTTTGCTTCGCGTCGCCGAGTGACGAGCGCGAAGGATTCGATGAATCGACTCTACGTCGTCGAGAATCATTTCACGCTCACCGGCGCGATGGCCGATCATCGGCTGCGTTTCCCGGCGAGCCAGATTCCGGCGTTGGTCCACGCGCTCGCGGGCAAGATCGCCGTCGCGACGCAAAGCGCGGAGCTCGGATCGGTGATCGCGACCTTGACGCCGCCGGCCGGTGCGGCGGCTTTCGACGACAAATGGTTGACCGAATGCGCGAACGATTTGGTCGCGAAAGCTGGCTCGAGTTTAGTCATCGCCGGGCCGAATCAACCGGTGGCGGTGCAGTTGATGGTCTACGGAATCAACGTCGCCCTAAAAAATGTCGGCACGACGGTGCTGGTGCGCGAGTTTGCCCGGCCCGCGCGCACGAACAGCATTCTACAGTTGGCCACGGACATCGAAGCCGGCCGGATCAAGCAGCTTTTCATCTTCGGCGGCGATCCGGTTTACAACGCGCCCTGCGGTCTGGTGCAGGATCGCAGCACTAAGGAGCCGCTGAATTGGGCGGACCTGCAAAAGCGTGTGCCGGAAGTGATCCGGCTCGGTTACTACGAAGACGCAACCACGGCGGCGAGTCACTGGCACGTGCCGGCAGCGCATTACCTGGAATCGTGGGGCGACGCGCTTACTTCCGACGGCGCGTATCTCGCGATTCAGCCGATGATTCTGCCACTCTTCGGCGGCGTCTCGGAAATCGAGTTGCTCAACGGCTTGTTAGGCGGTCCGAAACTCGAGGGACCGGAGTTGGTGCAGGAAACTTTCCGCGCGAGCAATCCCCCGGGCGATCCGGCGGCCGCGTGGTCGCAACTTTTGCGCGACGGTTTCGCTTCGCACATTCCGCAGCGCGACAAGCCGCCGACTTTCAACTCGAACGCGGCCGGCGGAATTGCGCATAATCTTTGGGCATCCTCGCCGGCGCCGACGCCGGATTCGCCGGAGGTCGTGCTCGTGCGCAGTTACGCGATCGATGACGGCCGCTACGTGAACAACGGCTGGCTCCAGGAGATGCCGGATCCGATCACGAAATTAACCTGGGATAATGCGGCCCTGATCAGCCCGGCGTACGCGAAACATTTAAAGGTCGAGAACGGGGACCTGCTCGAGATTTCGGTCACCGAGACCGGGCTCAATGCGAAACAGCAGCCGTTGCAACGCAAGTTGGTGATCGCGGCCTTGATCGAACCGGGACATGTCGATAACTCGATCACAGTCTCGTTAGGCTACGGCCGGGTGATGGGCAAAGGCGGCGCGCTGCCCTACGCGGGCGCCGCATCGGGCGATAACCCGCCGGCGGGCGACGGCACCGGCTTCAACGGCTATCTCCTCCGCACCAGCAGCAATCCGCATTTCATCGTCGCCGATGGCAAAACGGTGAAAGCGGTCTCGGTCGCGAAAGTTGGCGGCAATTATGTCCTCGCGACCACCCAGGAACACTGGAGCATCGAAGGTCGAGGACTCGTTAGGGAAGCGACGCTCGAAGGCTACCGCGAGAATCCCGAGTTCGTCAAAGAGCTCGCGGGCGATGCGGAATTGCCGCCGCGCTTGCCGACGATTTACAGCCATCCGCCGATGACCGCGCCGCAGCAGTGGGGCATGTCGGTGGACCTGAATGTCTGCACCGGTTGCAGCGCCTGCGTGATTGCTTGCCAGGCGGAAAACAATATCCCGATCGTCGGCAAACTCCAAGTGACGCACGGACGCGCGATGCATTGGATGCGGATCGATCGCTATTACGCGAGCGCGAAAAAATACAATCAGGATCGCGGGCAATATCCGGAAAATCCGGAGATCGTGCACGAGCCGATGATGTGCCAGCACTGCGAGAATGCGCCGTGCGAAACCGTCTGTCCGGTGAACGCGACGGTGCACAGCGAGGACGGCTTGAACGTGATGGCTTATAACCGTTGCATCGGCACTCGTTATTGCGCGAACAACTGCCCGTTCAAGGTGCGGCGCTTCAATTTCTTTGATTACAACCAGCGGCCGGTGGGTAAGAAGAAGGTCGCCGGCGCCCTTGGAGTTTACGAAGAATATCTCGGGCCGTTGACCGAAAAAGGCGCGCCGGATACGACCAAGTTGCAGAAGAATCCGAACGTCACCGTGCGCATGCGGGGGGTGATGGAGAAATGCACTTATTGCGTGCAGCGAATCGAGGAAGCGAAAATTCTCGCGCACGTGAAGGCCGGCGCTTCCGACAAAACGCTGATTCCGCGCGACTCATTCACCAGCGCTTGTGCGCAGGCTTGCCCGACGGAAGCGATTGTCTTTGGCGATATCGCCGATCCGGAAAGCCGGGTCTCGCAGATGAAAAAGCAGGACCGGAATTATCGCCTGCTCGAATACCTCAATGTGAGAACGCGGACCAGCTACCTGGCGCGGTTGCGGAACCCGAATCCGAAAATGCCGGACGCGAAGCGAATCGCGGTTGCGAGTTTGATTCCGGCCGGCAAGCACGTCGAAGAGGGTGAGCACAATTACAACGAGCACAATCAGGGAACGCTCCACCCAACGGAGGCGCATCCATGAACGGCGCCGCTCACTCCATGTGTCATCCTGAGCGAAGCGAAGGACCCCTCACCAGCGCGGTTGGCCACGCTTCCCGATGGATAGCTGTTTTCGATTCTGTGCGAGGTCCCTCGTCGTCTGCGCGACTCGGGATGACAAGCGGCGCGAGGAGGGCGCGAGGATGAACGGCGCGACCACAGCCCCTGATGTGATTCAAGGCGAAGCGTCTTCGTCAATCGAGCGGCCACTGGCGCGGGTGCCGTTGGTTTTAAACAAGCGCAATTTCGCGTGGATCACGGATCGGATCGCGGGCGTCATCGAAGGACCTGCGCCGCGCTGGTGGTGGGTCGCATTCGCGCTCACCTCGATGGTGGCGGCGATTGGTTTGTTCTGTCTCGGCTATCAGATTTCCACAGGTGTCGGGACGTGGGGATTGAATCATCCGGTCGGTTGGGCTTGGGACATTACCAACTTTGTTTTCTGGATCGGTATCGGACATGCCGGCACTTTGATTTCGGCAATCTTGTTTTTGCTCCGGCAGAAATGGCGCACTTCGATCAACCGCTCGGCCGAAGCGATGACGCTTTTCGCGGTGATTTGCGCGGCGATTTTTCCGGGCGTGCACGTCGGCCGCGTTTGGATGGCGTGGTATCTCGCGCCCTTGCCTAACAACTATGGCATCTGGCCGAACTTCCGTTCGCCGCTGTTATGGGACTTCTTCGCGGTCTCGACTTACTTCACCGTCTCGGTGCTTTTTTGGTTCACCGGTTTGATTCCGGATCTGGCGACTTTGCGCGATCGCGCGACTTCCAAAATCAAGAAGTTGCTCTACGGAATTTTCGCGCTCGGTTGGCGGGGCTCGAACCGCAACTGGCGGCATTACGAGATGGCCTACCTCTTGTTAGCCGGACTTTCCACTCCGCTGGTTTTGTCGGTGCATAGCGTCGTTTCTTTCGACTTCGCGACCTCGGTCATTCCGACCTGGCACACCACCATTTTCCCGCCGTATTTCGTGGCGGGCGCCATCTTCGGCGGGTTTGCGATGGTGCTGACGTTGCTCATTCCGGCGCGGGCAATTTACGGACTGCAGGACATCATCACTCCGCAGCACATCGACAAAATGGCCAAGATCATTTTGTTGACCGGCTCGATCGTCGGTTACGCCTACGCGATGGAATTTTTCGTCGCCTGGTACAGCGGCAACACTTACGAGAAATACGCCTTCTATAATAGAGTGCTCGGTCCCTACTGGTGGTACTGGTGGGTCGGGATGCTTTTCTGCAACTCGGTCGCGCCGCAGTTGATGTGGTTCAAGAAACTGCGCTTCAACATCTACGTCGTTTATTTCGTCTGCATGTGCGTCAACGCCGGGATGTGGTTCGAGCGTTTCATCATCATTGTCGGCGGCTTGCACCGCGACTTTCTGCCTTCGTCGTGGGGCATGTTTTATCCCACCTGGGTCGATATCTGGACCTTCGTCGGGACCTTCGGAATTTTCCTGTCCCTCTTCCTCTTGTTCATTCGCTTCCTGCCGATGATCGCGATGTCAGAAGTGAAAATCGTTTTGCCGGAAGCTGACCCGCACTTTGGTGCTAGCGCCGCCGATCATCATCCGGTCGCGGCCGGCGGAAAGGAGCGCAATTGAGAACGCCTTCCGGAAATAAAGTTTACGGAATGGGCGCGGAATACCCGAGCGCGGCAGCCTTATATGAAGCGGCCAAGCGCGTGCGCGATGCTGGTTTTAAACGCTGGGACGTGCACTCGCCATTCCCGATTCATGGAATGGATGCGGCCATGGGCCTGGGGAAATCGTGGCTGAGCGCGGTCGTACTTTGCGGCGGCATCACCGGACTTTTGACCGCGTGCGTTTTGGAATTCGGACCGTCTACTTTCATCTACCCGTTAGTGGTGCACGGAAAACCTTTTGACTGGCGAACAGTGCCGGCGTTTTTCCCGATCATGTTCGAGCTGACGATTCTCTTCTCGGCTTTCGCGGCATTTTTCGCGGTCCTAATCATGAACGGCCTGCCGCGCTGGTATCATCCGGTGTTCAACTGGGATCGCTTCAGCCGCGCGACGAACGACGGATTTTTCCTGGTTATCGAAGCGCGCGATCCGCGTTTTACCGAAGCCGAAGCGGAGCAGTTGTTAGCCGAGAGCGGCGGGCAGCGCATCACCGTGATTCACGAAGACTGATATGTTGCGCGGCTTCTTTCTCATTTTCTTTTTAACCGGCATCGCGCTGGTCGCGTTCCTCGGTTTCCGCGGACAGCACAGCACTGGTTCGCCGATCGAACTTTTCCCGGACATGGTTCGGCAACCGAAAGTGCGCGCGCAAGCTCCACTCGGATTTTTCGCCGACGATCGCGGGTCGCGGGTTCCCGTCGCAGGAACGGTCCCGATCGGTTACGACATGCCGGTGCCGACGGCCAAGGCCAGCCCGGGCGCGCCCGCTTTGCCGGCCGGTCCTGCTTCGCATCCGCGGCTGTCGTTTAGCGAAGGCGAGACCGATTATCTGAGCACGGGAAAAATGGGTACTAACTGGGGCACGGGAATTCCCTTGCCAGTGACGCCGGAGTTGATGGCGCGGGGACAGCAGCGCTTCAATATCAACTGCGCGGTTTGTCATGGCGGCGCGGCCGCGGGCAATGGAATCACCAAACAGTACGGCCTCGCCACCGTCGTTAGTCTGCAGGACGAACGCATTCGCACGATGGCGGACGGGGAAATTTTCAACACCATCACTCATGGCAAAAACACCATGCTCGCTTACGGCCCGAACGTGACCGTGAACGATCGCTGGGCGATCATCACTTACTTGCGCGCGCTCCAGCGCAGCCAGAATTCGACGCTGGCGGATGTGCCGCCGGAAGCGCGCGGCGGATTGGAGAAGAAATGAGCGAGCGAACCGAAGTGCCGACGCCGGAAGGCCAATATTTCGAGAGCAGTCGTTTCTCCGGGCTGTCGTTAATCATGGCGATCGTCGCCGTGATCGGTCTCGGCTTGAGCGTGGTCGGCGCGATTTTTTGGCCGGAACAATTTGCCTACTCCTGGCTCTTCGGCTGGGCGTTTTTCTTCACCCTTTGCACCGGCTGTTTCTTCTGGATCATCGTCCATCACGCAGTCGACGCGGAATGGTCAGTAGTCGTTAGGCGGCAACAGGAGAACCTGGCCATGCTCCTACCGGTGATGGCGCTGTTTTTCATCCCGGTGTTTTTGCTCCGGCACCATCTTTACGAATGGATGAACATCCCGCGCGGGGCCGAGCCTTTGCTTGATTCGAAACGGCAATACCTGAACCTGCCGTTCTACATCGTACGGACGATTTTCTTCTTCGCTTACTTCACTCTCTGGGCGTTTTTATTCCGGAAGTTTTCCGTGGATCAGGATCGTGACGGGAATCCCGCACGCACCTTGACCATGCGGCGGCTGGCGTTCATCGGTCTGCCGATCTTCGCGCTTTCCTTAACCTTCGGCGCCTACGATTGGCTCGCGGGCCTGAACTATAAATGGTTCTCGACCATGTGGGGCGTATACATTTTTGCCGGCAGCTGCGGGAGCGCGATGTCGCTCACCGTGCTGGTGATGGCGGCGCTTTGGAAGGCCGGATATTTGAAAGACATCCTGACCATCGAACACTTCCATATCATGGGAAAATGGATGCTCTCCTTCACCGTTTTCTGGGCCTACATCGGCTTCGCGCAGTACATGCTGATTTGGTACGCGAACATTCCCGAAGAGACGGAATATTTCATTCTCCGGAACACGGAATCGTGGAACCTGCTCAGTCTCCTTTTGGTCATCGGGCGGTTTTTCATTCCTTTCGCAATTCTGCTGATGCGCTCAGTGAAACTGAAAGTGAACCGCCTCTGCATGGTCGCGGGCTGGGTCGTCTGCATGCAATTGCTCGACATGTATATCGTGGTCATGCCGGAACTGCACCGCACCGGCGTGCATGTCAGCCTGCTCGATTTTGTGCCCTTGCTCGGCATGGGTGCGTCGCTCGTTTTTATTTACCTCCGCCTGATCGGAAAAACCTCGCTCTTCCCGGTGCGTGATCCGCGCCTGATCGAATCCCTCCGAATCGTCAACTAACGTGCCCGCCGAAGACACTTCACTCAGCTTCGAACCACCGCGCTCCATGTTTGGAACATGGCTCGGAGTAGTGCTCCTCTTTGGGCTCTTCGCACTCCTGGTCTGGGCGATCATGGGGATGATGAGTCGGGGCGATGATTACGAGCAAAAGCGCGCTGTGGTCCGGGTCGAAAAATTAAAAGGCGTGCGCGAAGAAGCGAGCAAAGCCTTGGTGGGTTATGCCTTGCTTGATCCAGCCAAAGGAACGGTGCAGGTGCCAATCGAGCGCGCGATGCAGTTGACCGTAACCGAGTTGGCGCAGAAAAAACCGATGCCGGCCGGCCCGATCGCGACTCCGCCGCCCGCTGGTGCGCAACAAGCCGCGCCCGGCGTTCCCGCACCGGCGCCCTCGCCGAGTGCCGCGCCGAGCGCGACGCCGAAGGTGACCTCGATTGAAGGACCCAAATCTGAAAACCGCGGACAAAAAGCGGCCGAGAATAATCCGCCGAGCGCACCGCCGGGAACCCAGCCCGGCGCCAACGCCACGCCCGCCGCCACGCCGCCGGTAGGAGCGAATCAACCGCATCCCGGTCCTGGCCAGCCCACCGCCACGCCGAGCCAATCCGCGCCCGGCACGCCTTTACCTGTCCGCCCGAAACAGCCATGATGCCTGCTGAGATCCCACTCATTCCACCGACCACAAGCGCGGTTCCGATGAAACCGTTGACCGACGTCACGAGCGACGATGTCGTGCAGGTCGAGCGCGCGTTGATCGATGCTTCGACCCGCGTTCCGGTGCTGATGTTTTATACCTCGGCGCTCGTTTGGCTGCTTCTCGGGACGCTCCTTGGCTTGCTGAATTCCTTCAAGCTGCACATGCCCGGGTTGCTCGATGGGATCAGCTTTTTCACCTGGGGCCGGATTCATCCGGCTTACCTGGACACGGTGATTTTCGGTTGGGCGTCGATGGCCGGGATTGGAACGTCCATCTGGCTGATGGCGCGACTCTCGCGCACCACCTTGCGGCATCCGTTGTTGCTCGTGGCCGGGGCAGCTTTTTGGAATCTCGGAGTGTTGTTAGGCGTGGGCGGAATTCTCGCCGGTCGCAGCACTGGTTATGAATGGCTCGAGTTCCCGACCTTTGCCGCGTTCGTTCTTTTCGTGGCCTACTCGCTGGTGATGTCGTGGGCGGTCTTGATGTTTCGCTTCCGGCGCGGCGGCGCGATTTACATCACGCAATGGTACTTGTTAGGCGCGTTTCTCTGGTTCCCATGGCTCTATGGCGCGACGCAGATCATGCTCTTCGTCACGCCGGTGCAGGGCGTGATGCAGGCGGCGGTCAATTGGTGGTTCGCGAATAATCTGCTTTTTCTTTGGTTCGGATCAATCGGGCTCGGCACCGCCTATTATATGATTCCGAAAGTGATCGGCCGCCCGGTTTACAGCTATCATCTGGCGGCGATTGGATTTTGGACTTACGCGCTCTTCGCTAGCTGGACGGGAATGCAGCGGCTGGTCGATGGGCCATTCCCGGCATGGATGATCACCGCCAGCATTGCGGCCGCGATTCTCACGATCATTCCGGTCGCGACGGTGGGTTTGAATCATCATATGACCATGCGCGGTTATTTTTCGTTAATGCGCTACAGCCCGACGCTGCGCTTCACCGTCTTTGGCGCATTCGCTTACACCATTTTTAGCCTCGTCGGCGTCTTGATTTCGCTGCGCTCGGTCGCCAGCTATGTGCACTTCAGTGAGATGAGCAGCGCTTACACTCATCTCGGTCTTTATGCCTTCTTCACCATGATCATGTTCGGCTCGATGTACTACATCGTGCCGCGGCTGGTCGGTCGTGAATGGCGTTATGCGACCTTAATCAAGCTCCACTTCTGGGCCTCCGCCTACGGGATCATGCTTATGGTGTTGATGCTGTTTGTTGGCGGCCTGGTGCAGGGTTCGAGCCTGTATGATTCGGCGCTTTCCTTCAACGAAACCACGCAGTCGGTGCTGCCTTATCTCCGCGGCCGGAGCATGTCGTGCCTGCTCCTCACGGCGGCGCATTTCATTTTCGCTTTTCACTTTGGCCTGATGCTTCTCGGTCTCGGTCGCACCGCGAGTATGCCGACGTTTTTGAATCCGCAGGAAGAGGAGGCGGTCCAAGCGCACATATGAAGGGTCTTCTCCCATTGATCCTCGGAATTTTCGGCACCTTCGCCTTTTCCTGGCTCGGGCTGACCGTGATTCCGAACGCACAGATCGGCCACCTCGATCCGCAAACAGATGAGGACGGCAACGATCCTTATCCCGCGCCAAAATCTGGCATGGCCGAGCACGGCCGGCAGGTCTACGTCGCGAACGGCTGCGTCTATTGCCACAGCCAGCAGGTGCGCGCGGATTACGCCGCCTCCGATATCGAGCGAAAATGGGGCGAGCGCCGGAGCGCTCCGCGTGATTACATTTTCGAACGTCCCGTGCAGCTCGGAAAAATGCGCATGGGTCCGGACCTTGCGAACATCGGCAAGCGCGCACCGTCGGTTGATGAAAATGCGCCGGCACCCGCTGCGACCGGTGCCAGTCCCGCAGCCGCGTCACCTGTACCGGTCGCCTCGGCTCCTGCAAATGCCGCCGCGCCAGCACCCGGAACGGCAATCGCAGTTGCGCCAGCCGAAGCTGCCGCGCCTGTTGGCAAATCTCCCGCAGCCACCGCGACGACTGCTGTGGCAAACGCCGCCACCAGCGTGAAGAACGGCGCCGCCGCACCGGCCGCGCCGACTGCCCCAACAGCCTCGCCTGCAGCTCCCGCGCCCGGCGCAGAAACGCCTGACACCACGACGATGCTCGGCAAGAACGGCGAGCCGCTGGCCTACACGGCTGCGTGGCATCATCAGCATCTTTATGCGCCGCGCAGTATCTCGCGCGATTCGAACATGCCGTCCTTCCGGTTCCTTTATGAAACGCGTCGCATCGGTGGCGAACGCGCCGCGGACGCCGTGGTGCTCAATGGCGAAGACGCCCCGCCCGCAGGTTGGGAAATCGTTCCGACTTATGACGCGCAATGTCTGGTCGCGTATCTGATGTCACTCGATCAATCGCATCCGTTGAAGGAAGTGAAATCCGCCGGGCCCGCTGCGCCGGCCGTTCCTGGAAAGGCGGTGAAATGAGCCCGACGCCTCCATCCGATCACCACGCCCGCCAGGGAATGGATTATGGCGAAACCGAAGACGTGCAAAAAACCCACGCCGCGATTCATCGCGAAAAAACCGAGCCGCGCGCCGGGCTCGAGCCGTTGTCGATTTGGTTGATTGCCGTCTACGGCTTGGCAATTTTTTGCGGCGGCGCTTACCTCGGCCGTTATGCCGGAAACTTCAGTGGCGATGGTTTGGATCCGTTAGGCGGCGCGCCGCATGCGGGCCGTGGAGGAGCCGCGGGTGCAGCGGCTGGCGGATTGGCCGTCGAGCTGACTTCCGCGGAACGCGGTAAGAAAATTTTCTCCGCTAACTGCGCCACCTGCCATCAGGCGACCGGTCTTGGGGTTGCCGGACAATATCCGCCGCTCGCAGGTTCGGAATACGTCGATGGCGGGACGCGTCGGCTGGGAATGATTTTGCTTAAGGGACTGGAAGGTCCGGTGACGGTCAAGGGCGCGCAGTTTGGATCCGCGGTCATGCAGCCATGGGAGAAAACGTTGACCGACGCGAAGATCGCGGACGTGCTCACCTATGTGCGGCAGGAATGGGGCAACACTGCGCCGCCTGTGGCGGCGGAAGGCATCGGCGCTTTGCGTAAAGAACTCGCCGGTCATCCGGCTTCCTTCCACGAAGGTGACCTGAAAGCGGTGCCGGATGGCGCGATGCTACCGGGTGCGGAAGCCGGCGCGGCCCCCGGCGGTGCGCCGCCACCACCGGCAGCGAGTCCCGCCGCGCAACCAAAAGCCTAGCTTGCGACTCCGCTGGTGCGCGCCGGTTCGAGTTGAGAAGGCCGGCAGCCTCCGGCGTTCGTAATATGAGTATGATCCGGCAACAGGATTTCGATGATCCGGAAACGCGCGAAGTAATAATCATCGGCGGCGGGATCGCAGGTTTGTCGGCGGCGATTTATCTCGGGCGTGCGGAACGCGACACCCTGGTGGTCGATTCCGGTCACTCGATGGCGAAGTGGGAACCGGAGGTGCAAAATTATCTCGGTTTCCCGAAAGGCGTCGGTGGAGACGAACTGCTGAAGTTCGGTCGACGACAGGCGAAACGTTACGCGGTCGAGTTTCGCCGCGATGAAATCAAAAGCATCTCGAAGCGAAAGACCGGCTTCACCCTGCGCGGCCGGCGGACCAGTTACCGGACGAATCGCTTGCTCATCGCGACCGGAATTTTTCACCTGCCGCCGAAGATTCCCGGCGTGAAAGATTGCCTCGGGCACAGCATGTTTTTTTGCAAGGACTGCGACGGTTATCGCGTCCGCGGAAAACGGATCGCGATCTGCGGCGCGAATGACGAGGCAGTCGAGTACGCGCTCGGAATGTTGTCCTATTCGTCGTGCGTGATCGTGGCCACGAATGCTGAGAAACCCCGCTGGAGTCGCAAGCTTGGCGCGCGTTTGCGTGAGTATGAAATCCCGGTGCACCGCGAGAAAATTACTGGCGTTGAGCACCGCGGATGTCAGGTGCGGAGTTTGCGTCTGAAAGGCGGCCAGGACGTGCGGATCGATTATATCTTCACTACGCGCGGCGATGTTTTTCACACCCGGCTCGCAGAGTCGTTAGGCGCACGGCTTGATCGCAATGGACAAATCGAAGTCGATCAATGCATGCGCACCAGTGTGGCGCGACTCTACTCCGCGGGTTGTGTGACCCCCGCGAATTGCCAAATGATTATTGCCGCCGGCGAGGGCGCCGCTGCGGCGCAGGCGATCAACCGCGATCTTTTCGAGGAGAGCCTGAAGACACATTCGCTCCGACGTTTTCGAGAGAAACAAATCGCGCACAAACGCACCATTCCGGAGGGCGCATGAACTTGCTCGCTCCGATGGGCTTTGAAATTATCCCGCGAATTCGAATTCTTCCCGCACGATGGAGAAATTGACGCTTTGCTCTTGAAAACTTTGCCGTGATATTCAGTTTCAGTTCGCACCGCTATGGACGATTCCACTGACCTCGCTACCCATTCTCACACCGCGCACGATCCGCATGATCATCACGCCGAGCATGAACATCATGAGCTCGGCTTTTGGCGAAAGTGGGTCTTCTCGACCGATCACAAAATGATCGGAATCCAGTACGGCGTCACCGGGCTGGTCTTCCTCTTTTTTGGTTTCTCATTGATGATGTTGATGCGCTGGCAACTGGCATTTCCGGGCCAGGCCTTGCCGGTCATTGGGAATGCGCTCGGTCACCTTTTCGGTCCCGGGAGCATGCCGGACGGCAAAATGACGCCGGAGTTTTATAACTCGTTAGGCGCGATGCACGGCACGATCATGATTTTCCTCGGGATTGTGCCGGTGGCGTTTGCGGCTTTCGGAAATTTTGTCGTTCCGCTGCAAATCGGCGCGCCCGACATGACTTTTCCGAAGATCAACGCCGCCAGTTTCTGGGCTTTCTTCGCTGGCGGTTTGGTCATGCTGACCAGTTTCTTCGTTCCGGGTGGCGCGGCCAAAGGCGGTTGGACTTCCTACACGCCGCTCGCAGTCATTTCCGATAAAGGCGAAACCTACAACGCCTTCTTCAACGGCCAGACCCTCTGGCTGGTTGGTTTCATTTTGCTGATCACTTCCTCGCTCCTCGGCGCGGTCAATTTCATCACCACCATCATTCAGCTCCGCGCAAAAGGACTGACCTGGATGCGCCTGCCGTTTTTTGTCTGGGCGCAATTTGTGACCGCATTCTTACTCCTGCTCGCCTTCCCGCCGCTCGAAGCCGCGGTCGTCATGCAGTTGATGGATCGCACCGCGGCGACCAGTTTTTTCATGCCGGCGGGTTTGGTTTTGAACGGCGCGCCGTTGCATATCAGCGGCGGCGGGAGCCCGCTCCTGTGGCAACATCTCTTCTGGTTCCTCGGTCACCCGGAAGTGTATGTGCTCATTCTTCCGGGCATGGGCATCGTCGCGGAGATCATCGCGAACAATTCCCGGAAACCACTGTGGGGTTACAAGTCGTTAGTCTTTTCCGTCCTCGTGCTCGGCTTTCTTTCCTTCATCGTCTGGGCGCATCACATGTGGCTGACCGGCATGGGCTCGGCCGTGAGCGCATTTTTCCAGACGACGACGATGATCATCTCCATCCCGTCGGTCATCATCTTGAGCGCGTTTTTCATCTCGCTCTGGGGCGGCTCGATTCGCTTTACCGTGCCGATGCTGTTCGCCACTGCCTTTCTCCCGATGTTCGGAATCGGTGGCCTAACGGGTATTCCACTCGCCTTTAATTCCGCCGATCTTTTCCTGCACGACACCTACTACGTGATCGCGCACTTCCATTACATCGTCGCGCCGGGGACGATCTTCGCGCTCTTCGCCGGGGTTTATTATTGGTTCCCGAAAGCCACTGGGCGAAAGATGAACGACTTCTGGGGGAAGGTGCATTTCTGGCCTTCGCGCATCTGCATGAACGTGATTTTCACGCCGATGTTTTTGCGGGGGATGATGGGGATGCACCGTCGCTGGTATGACGGCGGACAAGGATGGAATCTGGCCTCGGAAAAGGTTTGGGGGCTGACCGGTTTCCAATGGAATACGCCGATCTCGATCGCGGCCTGGTGCATGGGCCTGGCGCAAATTCCGTTCATCATCAATTTTTTCTACAGCATTCGCTGGGGCGAGAAGGTGAATGACAATCCGTGGGAAGCGACCACGCTCGAGTGGACCGCGCCCTCGCCTCCGCCGCACGGCAATTTCCTGATCACGCCGATCGCTTATCGCGGACCGTACGAATACAGCGTTCCCGGACGCGAAACCGATTTCACGATGCAGAACGAACCGATCCAACCGAGCGAACGCGCCCTCCCGCACGCGCCCGCGCCGGTTCACGCCTAACGAGTCGAAGACATGGAAATCCCATATACTGTCGCCTCACGTCCCGACACCGGACTTTGGAACGCCAAGATCGGCATCTGGCTCTTTCTCGCCTCTGAAGTCATGCTCTTCGGCGGATTATTTTCCGCCTATATTTTTCTGCGGCTCGATGCCGAGCCCGGCTTTTGGCCGCACGGGTTATTGAATGTTCCCGTCGGCACGGCGAACACCGCGATCCTGATCGCGTCGTCCGTCACCGTGGTGCTCGCTTGGGCGGCGCTGAAAATGCGCCAGTTCACCAAGTACAAAATCTACATGGGGATTACGATTCTCTGCGGGATCGTCTTCCTGGTGGTGAAGCTCGCGTACGAATGGCCGCAAAAATTCGAGCATTTCGGCGCTTACATCAAACCGGACGCGCTCGAGAAGTATGAGCCCTTTCTCGGCAATCATCACTTGCTGTCCGAAGGCTTGCCGCCGCGGGTCGAGATCACCGGGCACCTGCATAATCACGCGGCCCTGAATGATCCGAACATCAAGGAATATGAGATTGCGCTCGATCCGATTTATACCGACCCGACGAATCCGAAAATGGATCGGCCGCATTTCCTGTATGTCCCGCCGACAGAAAAAGTCGCGACCGTCGAGAAGGCCGACGTGGAACGCGCGACCATGTTTCTGCCCACGCACAGCACTTACTTTGCGACCTATTTCACGATCACCGGACTGCACGGCTTGCACGTGCTCGCGGGCGTCCTCGTCTTCACTTATTTCTGGCTGCCGATCGGCGCGAATCTTTACAAGCGCAACCCCGAGCATCTGGCTAACCGGGTTGAGGTCGCCGGCTTGTTCTGGCACTTCGTCGATCTGGTTTGGATCTTCGTGTTTCCCCTCTTCTACCTGCTCTAACGATGAATAACCCGCCTGATGTCAGTCCGGATCCGAGCGAGCACGAACAGTACGCGCACGACGTTGCGCACCATGTAAAAAAATACATGATGGTCGGCGGCGCCCTTCTCGGCTGCACCGCGCTGACGGTTTTTCTTTCCTATGTGAACTTCGGCACACAGAAGGCGAACGTGGCCGTCGCGATGCTCGTGGCCTTGTTCAAGGCCGCTTTGGTCGCGGCAATTTTCATGCATCTTTCAGCGGAGAAAAAACTGATCTACCGCATCCTCATTTTCACTGGTCTCTTCGTCTTCGCGCTCTTCTGGCTGACCTATCTGGCCTGGTATGACCCGATCCATCACTGATGTCACTCAAGGCTTTCCATTTTGTTTTCATCACCTTCTCGATCCTGCTCGCGCTTGGGATTGGAAGCTGGTGCCTCTGGATTGATCTTCAGGCGGATGTTTCAAACTACCTCGTGGGCGCGGTCTGCTCCTATCTCGCGGCCGTGGTCCTTTTCGTTTACGGCGTCTGGTTTTACCGGAAGATGAAACGTCTCCGTTTGATCACATGAAAACATTAAGTGCATTCCTGATTATTTTTCTCGGCACGCAGGCCGGCCAGGCGCTGGCCTGCGCGGTTTGCTATGGCGCCGCGGGCTCGAAGGTGAACGATCACATGGCGATCGCCATCTGGGTTATGTTAGGCGCGATCATGTCGGTCCTCGGCGGAGTGGGCGCTTTTAGTTTTCATCTCTGGCGCCACGCGCACATGCCCCTCGAACCGCACCAGGAACTGACCGAGGAAGATTTCGCGGAATATGATTAATACCCTCGCGCTGCTTAACGAATTTCTCGGCCAGCCGCCGAACGTTTCCGAGCACGGCTTTCAGATCGATCACATCATCGAATTCTGTCACTGGTTCATGGGCGCCCTCTTCGTCGGGTGGTCGGCTTATTTCATCTATGTCCTTATTCGTTTTCGGAAAAGTCGACACCCGGTGGCCGATCACGAAGGGGTGAAAAGCGGCATCTCCACTCACCTGGAGTTTGCCGTTGTCCTGATTGAAGCCGTCCTGCTCGTCGGCTTCGCGGTGCCGCTCTGGGCCAAGCGGGTGAATCAATTTCCCCCGGACAAAGATGCGATTCTCGTCCACGCCATCGGTCAGCAGTTTAACTGGAATTTTCATCTCCCCGGCCCCGACGGCCAGTTCGGTAAACGCAGCATCGACTTGGTCACCAACCAAAATCCGCTCGGGCTCGATCCAGCCGACCCGGCCTCGAAAGATGATCTCGTCGTCCTCGGCGAATTGCATGTGCCGGTCGATCGCCCCGTGATTATCGAAGTTTCCTCGAAGGACGTAATCCACAATTTCGATTTGCCGAGCATGCGCATCGCGCAGGATGCGATTCCCGGGCAAATCATCCCGATGTGGTTTCGGCCGATCAAAACCGGGAGCTACGAAGTGGTCTGCGGACAACTCTGCGGTCTCGGGCATTACGGAATGAAAGGGATGTTCGTCGTCGATACGCCCGCCGATTATCAGGCGTGGTTGAAAGAGCGCGTCGAACTTTCGGGAACGCAAAGCGCGCCACCGCCGCTCGCGCGCCCGCCGGGTGAACCGGGGCCGGGCCCCACGCCGGGCACCGTGCCGCCGCCGGGCGGACCGAAGACCGCCAATCCGGAAGCGAGCGTGCCGCCGAGCGGCGGAACCTTGTAAGCGTTTCGCATTCTCCGCGTCCGCGTCTGGCGCAGTCCGGTCGCTTCGCTATATTTCCGCGATGTCTTTCACCCCGGCGAATCGCTGGCTGAACCGCTTCGTCTGGCTGACTGCGGGCGCCACGCTTTGTCTCATTTGCAGCGGCGGGATGGTCACGAGCAAAGGCGTCGGCCTCGCGGTCCCGGATTGGCCGACCACTTTCGGCTACAACATGTTTCTCTTTCCGGTTTCCCAATGGGTCGGCGGGATTTTCTTCGAACACACCCATCGCCTGATCGCTTCCACCGTCGGATTTCTCACCGTCATCCTCGCGCTCTGGCTTTGGCGCGCGGAGACACGGCGCTGGGTGCGGATGCTGGGTTGGGCCGCGCTCGGGGCCGTCGTGCTGCAGGGAATTCTCGGCGGTTTGCGCGTCACGCTCTTGAAAGATCAAATCGGAATCTTCCACGCTTGTCTCGCGCAGGCTTTTTTCGCGCTCCTGGTTTTTCTTGGCCTAACGACTTCTAAATTTTGGACGACCGCTCGTGCACAGCGAATCTCTGCAAGTTTGTTTTGGTGGCCGATCGTCACCAGCGTTTTGATTTACGGACAGCTCGCGCTCGGCGCGACCATGCGCCATCAACATCGTGACCTCGCGATTCTCGATTTCCCCGCCGCTTATGGCCAGGTCATTCCCGACACGACCACGAAGAGCATCGCGGCAATCAATCAATCGCGCGATGCTCGCGCGCTTTCCGATGTCACCGCCGCGCAAATCTGGCTGCAGATGGCGCATCGGGCCGGCGCCGCGCTCATTTTCTGCGGCGTGATTGGTTATTGGTTTGTCGTTAGGCAATCGGCCGCCGTCTTGCCGCGGTTGCGCATGCTTTCAAATTTTTGGGCGCTGCTCATCTTCTGCCAAGTCACCCTCGGCGCCTGGGTCATCTGGAGTAACAAGGCCGCCGACATCGCGACTGCGCATGTGGCGGTGGGCGCAACCACGCTCGCCTTCGGCGTCGCTATCTGCGCGGTCACCGCGCGCGTGCGCGGCGCAAACTTGCCCGCGGTTATGACTCGCGAAGCCGCGCGTTTTCCGCAAGAGGTTGCCGTTTCGTGAAGACCGCCGCAGCCTTGCCCGCGGCGGATGCGCGCTCTCATCCGTTCGAAGATTTCGCTGAATTGGTAAAGGCGCGGCTGACCTTGCTCGTGTTGGTCACGACGGCAGTGGGTTTTTATCTCGGTGCGATTGGACCGGTCGCGCCGCTTGCTCTTTTGCACGCCTTCATCGGCACGGCGCTCGCCGCCACCGGCGCGGCTGCGCTCAATCAATGGTGGGAACGCCGCCTCGATGCGCTGATGAATCGCACCAAGTCGCGTCCGCTGCCCGCCGGCCGAATGTCGCCCGCGCGCGCCGTGATCGTCGGCGGATTGCTCAGCATCGGCGGCGTCGTCTATCTCACGGTCGCTTGCAACGCGCTCGCCGCCTGGTTGGCCGCGCTCACCATCGTTCTCTACGTCTTCGCGTACACGCCGCTGAAAAGGATCAGCACCACGAACACGCTCATCGGTGCGATTCCAGGCGCGATCCCGCCGATGATCGGCTGGGCCGCGGCGCGCGGCGAACTGGGCGCGGGCGCGTGGAGTCTTTTCATCATCATGTTCGTTTGGCAAATGCCGCACTTCTTCGCCCTCTCCTGGATGTATCGCGCGGATTACGCCCGCGCTGGGTTTCGGATGGTTTCGAATGACGACGAATCCGGCGGCCGCAGCGCCAGCCAGGCGGTGCTCTTCTGCATGCTTTTGCTCATCGTCAGCGGTTTTCCGACTTACGTTGGCCTAACGAGTGCAATTTATCTCGGCTTCGCCCTCGCCCTCGGCGGCGCCTTCACCGCCATGGCGATGAAGTTTCACCAGGAACGAACGGCCCGGAGCGCGCGCAATCTCTTTCTGAGCTCGATCATTTATCTGCCAATCCTGATGGCCGTCCTCGTCCTGACAAAATTATGAATGCCAGCACCACGGTTGAGACCAGCCGGCGCACGCCATCCATCGCGTCCCGCCTTTGGTATGCCACGCTGATTTTGATTCCGTTGCTGACGGCGGGAATGCTTTTCGTCTTGCGCCAGGCGGAGGTGGCGAAACTTTCGCGCCGGGCCATGCCCGATTACGGCACCGTCCCGGAATTTCGCCTAACGAATCAAAACGGCGAGCCCTTTGGTTCCGCGGAATTGAAAGGAAAAATCTGGATCGCGGATTTTGTTTTCACCAGCTGCCGAGGTCCCTGTCCGCTAATCAGCAGTCGAATAAGCGAACTCCAGAAACCTTTGGAGAACTCGGATGTTCATCTCGTTTCCTTCACCGTCGATCCGCAAACGGATACTCCGGCCGTCCTGCACGATTACGCGGCACGCCTACACGCGCAGCCGGGACGCTGGGATTTTCTCACCGGCCCAGTAAAGACGATTTACGAATTGACCAGCAAAGGCTTTAAACTCGCGGTCTCCGATGGCGCCGGCGAAGAAGACGTGCCGGTGCACAGCACGCGTGCGGTGCTGGTCGATCGGCACCGCACGATCCGCGGTTACTACGATGTGACCGCGCCGGATGCGGTGACGAAGCTGCTCGCGGACACCAGCCACTTGCTCCGCGAACAGCCCGACGTAACCACTCGTTAGGCTTCGGCTGCGCTTTCTTCCGCGACCAGGCGCAGGTATTCGCGGTATTCGCCCTGCGGCAATCGACTGATGATTTTCTCAAGCGCCGGTCGATCGATGAAGCCAGCGCGGAAAGCGACTTCTTCCAAGCAGGCGATCTTCAAACCCTGTCGATGCTCGATCGTGGCGATGTAGTTGCCAGCTTCGAGCAGACTGGTTTGAGTGCCGGTATCGAGCCAGGCCATCCCGCGCGTCAACACTTTCACGTGTAATTCTTCGCGCTCGAGATAGAGGCGATTGAGATCGGTGATTTCAAATTCGCCGCGCGCCGATGGTTTTAAGCCGCGACAAAACTCCACCACCCGTTCGTCGTAAACGTAGAGCCCGGGAATGGCGAAATGACTCTTCGGTTGTTTCGGTTTTTCCTCGAGACTGAGCGCCTTTCCGTCGGGCCCAAACTCGACCACGCCGTAGCGTTCCGGATCGCGCACTTGGTAACCAAAAATGCACGCGCCCTGTTCGACCGCGAGCGCCGCGCGGTAGAAGTCGAGGTTCCCGTAGAAAATGTTGTCGCCCAGAATGAGCGACGCGCCTGAGCCATTGAGGAATTTTGCGCCAATCAAAAATGCCTGTGCGATTCCTTCGGGTTTCGGTTGCTCGGCGTATTCGATTTGAATCCCGAGCTGCGAGCCGTCCCCCAAATAGTCGCGCAGCATCGGCAGATCCTTCGGCGTCGAGATGATCAAAATTTCGCGCAATCCGCCGAGCATCAGAGTTGCGAGCGGATAACAAATCATCGGTTTGTCGTAAACCGGGAGGAGCTGTTTGCAGACGATCTGGGTGAGGGGATAAAGGCGGGTGCCGGCGCCGCCGGCGAGAAGGATGGCTTTCTTGTGCATGGAAACAGGTATCCTCTACGCGGAGCCGGCGAGTTTTGCCAACAACGGTTCGATCGTGTGTTCGATGGTGAAATTGCGCTCGATGCGTTGGCGACCGGCGCGCCCAAATCGCGCGCGCAGATTTTCCTCCGAGATCAAACGTGTGAGCGCGCCAGCGAGGGCGGAATGATCGCGTGGCGAAACCAGCAGGCCGGTTTCGTTATTCGCGACTAACTCCGGAATCCCCGCCACCGTGGTCGAAACGACAGGTTTTGCGCTCGTCATAGCTTCCGCAATCACGGTCGGGAAGACGTCGCTCGCCCCGCGGCGGTCGACGATCGCGGCCAGAACAAAAATGTCGCACGCCGCGAGAGCGCCGAGGACGTAATCCTGTGATCGCTCGCCGGAAAAATGAATTTTCTCGGTAACATTTTTTTCGTTGGCGCGCGCCCGCAGTTCGTCACGCAGTTCGCCGTCGCCGATAATTTCGCAGCGGAAATCGATACCATTTCGCTGCAGTTCCGCGCAGGCGTCGAGCAAGACATCAAAGCCTTTAAATTCTACCAGCCGGCCAACACTCAGAAGACGCACCGGTCCTGCGGCGCGCGCTGTTGAGTCGATGGCCGCGGAGAATTTTTTCAGCTCCATCCCATTGTAAACGCGGAGGGTTTTTCCGGCGGACGCCGGGCACTGCGCCGCCAAAAGATCGCGACTAAAGTTCGTTTCCGCGGCGACGAATTCCGCCTTCCCACAGATTTCGCAGAGCAATTCTTCGTTACCAAGATCGGTCATGAAATCCTGGCCGTGCGCCGTCATACTGAACGGGATCGCGCTGATTGCGTTGACGAAAAGCGCAGTGTGCGCGGCGCGATTCGCGAAGTGCACGTGCACGTGGTTCACTTTTTCGCGCTCGAACAGATCGACGAAGAAAAGCGCGTTGCGCGCGCGCAATGCCGCCTTGTATTCCGGGCCGTATTTTCGCTCGTGTTCCGCGATCAAACGCTCGGGCCAGCGGCCCTTCTGTTTCGCGTTCCGCACCAGCTTTTCCAACTTTACTTTTTCAGGTGCGTAGTGAATCGGCGCGCGCAAACGTGCAAGATATTCGTGTCGCACCGGCGTTTTCGGCGGATACATCGAAGCGATGACAAGGTCGAATCCGCGGCGCTCGAGCTCTAGCATTTCCGTGTCGCAGAAAGTCTGCGAGAGCACCGGATAGCGCGAGTAAAGGTAGCCGAGGCGCATCTTGAGAAACCGACGCCTGACTCGTTAGGCCGCAGCCTCGGAGTTAGGAAAACTGGACGTCTTTGCCCGGATCCATTTCGAAGTCGAGATCAAGCGTTTCGGCCGCGTTCGGCCTGATCACTTCTTCGACGAATTTCATATAGATCGGGTCCCCGCAGAAGACGTCGTATTTATCCATCGACTCGAAATCGATCGCGATGAAAAAGGGCCAGGCCATCTCGCTTTTAATCCGCTTGCCGCACTTGATGCTCAGGACCTCGGGAATTTTCAGGAGCTGCATACGCGCATTCATCATCATCTCTTCGACGCGCGCCGGAGTGACTTCCGGTTTGAGTTTGAACAAGGCGACGTGGTGGACCATGGCGGCTAAGGATTAGGCGGAAGGCACGAGGGCGCAAGCAGCAAAGCCGCTGCCGCGGGCGCTACTTTTTCCAGTCGAGCGCGCCTTTTTTTAACGCGTAAACATATCCGACCATGAGGATGGAAACGAAGCCGAGCATGCTCCAGAGGATGGTCTTGCTGGCGACGATCGATTCCTTGTAAACCACCGCCCACGGATACATGAAGACGATCTCGAGATCGAAGAGGATGAAGAGCATCGCGACCAAATAAAACTTCACGCTGAAGCGCGGCTGCGCTTCGCCCTGCGGGATCATGCCGCATTCGTAAGCGGAGTCCTTGATCTTCGAACGCCGGCCGACTTTGCCGAGGAGGACGCTGATGAGTAACGCGGAGACGGCGAACCCGATCGCCACCAAAATGTGGAGCAGGACCGGGAGGTATTCGCGAATCATCCGGAGATGTCGAAGGGGAGCGCGCGCGGGTTACTTCGAGGCGGTCGCGATCGGCTTGACCGGAACGCCCGGGAAGTGGCCGTTCTGCGGGGCGATCGCAGCGGCGAGCGCGGATGGCAGACCCTTGTATTTCTTGGCGGTCTTCTTGACCGCGCCGCGCGCGACCAGGTTCTGAAGTTTTTCATACGCACGCAGGCGCAGCATTTCTTCACCACCACTGGCGGCGTTCCGGGCACGAAGATTTTCGTGCACGATATCGAAAAGTTGTTTGAACTCGAACGAGGCGCGGCGGGACAAGACCGCCACTAATTCCTCGGTGACAAGATCCGGAACTCGACGAGAGAAAGCGTTTTTCCTCAGCATGGCCATAAGGCGCAGACGATAACATATTTGCCTGGAATGGCAGCAGTTTTCTGAGCCTGAACGGATGAATTCCGAGAGGTTTTGAGACCCTTATCTTGCGGCCCGGCAATCAGGGCTCGGGCGTCGGCGAATCGTTTGGTTCCGGGGTCGGCGGTTCGTCCGGTTCCTGCGCCGGCGTTTCCGCGGGCTCGGCGGTTTCATCCGCTTCCGGTGTGGGAGAAACGGCGGCCGGCGCGCTCATTGTCGAAGGCATTCCGTGTGCGGCCGGATGACTGTGCTTTTGATAAAAACTCGAGCTCAGAACAGAGGCCGCGCCGATACTGACTATGGCCTGGTAAATTGAAACCGGCCCGACCGATTCAGTCATGTAGCCATCGGTCTGATAAGTTTGCGACATCACGATCGGGCTCAGGTGCCGCGCGATCACATCCGACGCCGGCAACTTTCCGAGATCCACGCTATCCGCGACCGCAGGCATAAAGGCCGCGGCCATGATCAGCATCGGTCGAATAGCCGCATCGAGGCGCGTATAAAAAAGCGCCGTGTCGATATAGGCGAAAGCATTCTGCGGCGCGGGCACGAGCGCCTCGGCGCTTTTGAAACTTTGCGAGGCGCCGAGTCCGGAGCTGGCCGCGCCGCGCTTGATCGCGGTTTCTACGGAAATCGGATCCAGACCGGCGACGATCAATTGATTCGAAAGTGCGATCGTCGGCCCGATCGGCACCATCGGGTTCGGCGGCGGTTGGGTAAAATATTGCACGCCATCTTTCTCGGAATTTTTCCAACCGGATTCGTCGCCGTTGGCGGCGATCACCGACATGATTTCGCGCGCTTTCGCCGCATCTTTCACCGGCAGAGTCGCGAAGAGCGCGGGCAAGCGCGCGTTCTGCGGCCAGTCGCCGATGACGCCGAGCTCGGCGCCGAAAGCGCTCTTCCAGGAATCCAACGTGATTCCTTTCGCGGCGAACGCGTTCATCAAATTTTGCAGCGCGGGCGGAAAGCCATTGGCCGCCGCCTTGGTCGCGTCCGGCATTTGATGCGGCAGATGCAGGAAGCTCGCCGCGTAGAGAAATGACTCCGCGGTCGCGAGAGAGAGCGACGAACGCGTGAGCTCGCCGGTGTTTTCGATTTTCGGCATGGCGACGAACAGGACGTCGCGGATTTTTCCATTCTCGAAGGTCGAGGCGGCGGCGATTCCCCGGATCTGGCGCAGGATCGAAACGTTCTCATTCGCCGCGGCCTCTTGCGGCATAGTTGCGGCGAGGCGGGCGAAGTATTGATCGAGCCGGCCGTAGGCAAAAACCGCATACGACATCGGCATATGTTTGAAAGCTGTGGCGAAACCGGCGTCCGCCGTCAGCGTGCCCGCGGCATCTTTGGCACGGCCATCCGCGCGATCGAGCAACGCTTTCAAGCTCGTGAGATCGTTCCCGGCGAAGAACCAGTTCCCATCGTAAACCGTCGCGATCGCCAACTGCTCGTGACTAACGACTTCGATCTGGTGCTGCGCGTAGGCGATGGTTTCGCGCTTCACCGCTGGGGCCGCCAGCTGCGCGCGCGCCCGCCATTGTCCGATCACTTTCTCGGCATCATCCGCGCTGCCCTTGAAGCGAAATCCGGCCAGCATCTTCGGCTGTTTGTTTTCGAAGGCGGTGATCGCGAAAAACGCATCCTTGATTTGCAGGGCGTCGAGCTGCTGCAACTTCTGCCGGAGCTCGTTCGCCTTCGGTGCATTCGTTAGGGGCTTTTGCAGGAAATCTTGCATCGCCGGTTCGCGCCAGAGTTTATAGAGGTCGGTCTCGTGCCATTTCGCGCGCGTGCTGTTCACATCCGGCACGTGAATCAGCGCCAGCGTTTCCTTGGGCAGGAGCGCGGTCACACTCGCGCTCGAGGTCCGCAGGCCGCCGCTGCGGATGGCGAACCAGATCCCGATCGCCACGGCCGCGCCCACTAACAGGAGCAGGAGGAATCTTTTCATGCGCGCATTGTAGCCTCCGGCGCGCGCCCGCCAACGCTTAAACCGCTAGCCGCGCGGATGGAATTTTCGGTGCACCGCCTTCAGCCGCTGCTGATCCACGTGGGTGTAAACCTGCGTCGTGGAAATGTCCGCGTGCCCGAGCAATTCCTGGATAATCCGCAGGTCAGCCCCGTTGCCTAACAAATGAGTCGCAAAACTATGGCGGAGCAGGTGCGGATAAATATTTTGCTCCAAACCGGACTGGCGCGCGCGTTCCTTCACGATCTGCCAGAGTCGCGAGGTGGTCAGTTTCGTCCCGCGCGCGGAGAGAAAAATCTCGCTGCCGGTGCGCGCCTTGACCAGCTTCGGCCGCTCCGCGGAAAGATAGGCCGCGAGCGCTTCGCAGGCTTTTCCGCCCACCGGGACGAGGCGAGTTTTGTTGCCCTTGCCGGTCACGCGCAGGATGCGCTCCTCGAAATTCAGATTTTCCAAACGCGCATTCGCCAGTTCCGAAATCCGCAGCCCGCTCGCGTAAAGCAGCTCGATGATCGCGCGATCACGCAGCCCACGCGGTTGGGTTGTCTTGATGCTCTCGAGTAACTGTTCGACCTGGAGTTCGTTCAAGGTTTCGGGCAGGTAACGCTCGATCCGCGGGAGATTGAGCGTCTCCGTCGGATCGCGTTTGATTCTTTTTTGTGCGAGCAGGAAACGAAAAAAAATCTTCAACGCCACCACCACGAGTTTGATCGAAGAAGCTGCCAGCCCGCGGCGCTTTAAGGCGCCGAGATATTCGCTCACTAACGGCTGGGTAATTTTTGCCGGATCAAAAATCTTGCGCGCGCCCGCGATCCATTCCGCAAACTCGGAAAGCGAACGTCGCGTGGAGAGTTGATAATTTTCCGAGAGCCCGCGCTCGGTCGCGAGATAGCGAATGAAGCGATCGATCTCCGGTTCCATCTGCGCGCGCAAGTTGCCATCACGCGCCGCCTCTGAAAATCACGAAACAGGCGCGGCGTTTTGAAGGCCGCAAATTGAACAACCACGTCTCCACCGGCGTCGGACCAGGCGTGCGCATCCAGTTCGCCGCAGGCACCGGAATAAGATCGTGGGCATCGCTTCATACCGGCAGCGACGATTGACAGGTAGCGCGTGAATGTCCGAACCTTATTCTGAAAATGAGCCTCGACCTTAACACCCTCTTGAATGACTGGCCGCACGAAAGCGGCTCCATCAAGGTGCGCAAAATTCTCGGTCTCGATGGCCGCGAGAAATTGCAGCTGCGCATCGATCTCGGGATGCTCCAGATGGAAATGACCGGTCGTCCCGATGGTCATCGGCCGCATAATTGCGAATCGCTTTTGCAATATCATCAGCGGCGCGCCGCTCGTTCGGAAGCGCGCGGCGATGCTTACGAATTGAACTCCGAGCAATGCAGCGAGCTGCAGCAGGAAGGCATTCAATATTACCATCGTTACCTCAGCCTTTTTCAGATCAACGATTTCCCCGCGGTCATTCGGGACACTCAGCGCAACCTCGATCTGTTCGAATTCGTTTCTACACACACCGAGCGCGACGAGCTCGCCTGGAGTTTTCAACAATTCCGCCCCTACGTGCTGATGATGAACACCCGCGCGAAGGCGTCGATTTTGTTAGGCGATGGAAAATTCGGCGACGCCATGCGCGAGATCGAGCGCGGGCGCGACGCCATCCAAGAATTTTTCAATCAATCGAACTTTCCCGAGCTGGGCCAGAAAAGTTCCGAGCTCGCTTTCCTCGAGGAATGGCTGGAGGAAGTGAGCTCGAAGCGTCCGCTCTCCAAGCTCGAGATCATGCAGCGCGAAATGGAAGTCGCGATCGCGAGCGAGCTTTACGAGCGCGCCGCGGAATTGCGCGACGCGATCAAGCTCCTGCAAACCTCGAAGAGCTAATTGCGTCCACCGATTTCGCAGATTGGTTAGAACCCATCTTACAAATCTTAAGGCCTGTCATCCTGAGCGAATGCGAAGGATCTCTGAGTATTTCTTCCCTCGCGTCGTTCGTATCGGAGCGTTTTGGGTCGGTAAAATCTGTAAACCTGTGGATGAATTGATTCCCCCGTGAGCACGACCAACCCGAGCTACATCGAACGCAAAGAGCGCTTTGCCCGCAAGATGGCCGGGAAAGCGAAGGCGACTGTTCGTTCCGAGAATCGCCTCCCGCCCGGCCAACATCTCACTCCCGGCTTTCCGGTCCTCGATCTCGGCATTCGTCCCGAGATCTCGTTAGGCGATTGGCGCCTCGACGTCACCGGCCTGGTCGAGAACCCGCAGAGTCTGAGCTGGGAAAAATTCAATGCTCTCCCGCGTTTCGAAGACGTGAGCGACTTCCATTGCGTCACCACCTGGAGCAAATACGACGTCCAGTGGACCGGCGTCGCCTTCTTCACCCTCGCTGAACTCGTTAGGCCAAAGGCGGAAGCGAAACACGTCCTCTTCAGTAGCTACGACGGCTACACCACCAACGTCCGGCTCGACGATTGCATGGACGACGACGTCCTCATCGCCACGCATTACGACGGCAAACCGTTGCCCAAAGATCACGGCGGCCCGGCCCGCGTCATCATTCCGAAACTCTACGCCTGGAAAGGCGCGAAGTTCATCCGCGGAATCGAATTCAGCGCCGAAGACAAACCCGGTTTCTGGGAAGTGCGCGGTTACAGCAACACCGCCGACCCGTGGACCGAGGATCGCTTCTCGTAACGCATGCTTCCGAGTTTGCGTTTTCTTTTTTAACCGCGGATTACACGGATTATACTAAGAGGGGGAAGGCAGCCCAAGCTTGGACAGGCCGCAAAGATCGTTCGCGCAGAATGCGCCAACCAACACGGCTGAAGCCGTGCGCTCCCCCAAATTGCCGACCTTGCCTGCGCCCCCGCGTTTCGCGGCAGCGCGGACTGAAGCCTGCTTTTCGTATCGTTCGCTTCCAGCGTGCGGGGTTTTTCTAATCCACAGATTACGCGGATTCTCACAGATTTTTTCGTAGCAACTATTCCGAATCGGATTCGTTAGGCTAGACTACGGAGAACAGGATCGCGATCCATCTGCCCAAGAATCTGTCAAAATCTGCGCAATCTGTTGACGCCAAACGCAGCGACGAAGCCCGGTGGCGCTGGAAAGCAGGCCGAGCTTGCCCCTTCCGAGAATTGCTGACATCTTCCGCCCCGTGTTACGCCTTTTGTTTCTCCTGTTAGTCGTCGCCGGCATCATCTGGCTCGGCTGGGAAACACCATTCAGAGAACGGATCTATGGTCCACCACCCAAACCCGTCGCAGCTGTTCCGCGGCGCCCAGTGGCTTCGCCGACGCCGTCAGGCGGATGGATGTGGGATCAAAATCATCGGACGGCACTAGATCCACCGACCAGACGTGGTTTGCCGCCTAATCAGCCTCTCGCTTCGCCGACATCCGGCAGTTGGATGTGGGATAGCAAGCATCGCGCCTACTCAGATCCACCGCGCGGGTCTCCTACGCCACACTAGGAAAGTTAGGGATTTATCCCATCGGCACTTACCCGAGGTCGGAACCGGCCGTATGGGTCCGGAATAATCAAAAGTGTCGTCCGTTGGGTCGTCTTTAGGTCCACCTCTATCTGAGCCTGCGCCTGCTTCCCATTCGGGAGCTTCGCGTCTAGCATCAGTTTGCCCACAAATTGCCCAGTTAGCGGCAAGCTTTGGCCGTAGGCCAATAGGACCGCGGGCTGGTTTCCCATCGTGATGGAGACGGGAGTGCCCGGGAAGTAGTTTCGCACCATCAACGATCCGCTCGTTGCCTTTGGGTTACTGGTGTCATTCACTAATTCGATCCCTTGGGGCGAGATGAGGACAGTGAAGAACTGGTTTGCCCTAAGATCCAGGTCAAAAGTTTTTAACGGCGTCTGCTGATTGCCAGTCCTGAAGATCGCCAGGCGATAATGACCAAGGGGAAATCCCTGATAGCTCGAATAAGTAAAGGCAGTGGCATTGGCGATGAGTGGTTCGGCCGGTTTTTCGAGACGGCCTAAGTTAAAGGTGCCGCTAGTCGCCGGGAGCATATTCCAAAGCCGGACGTAGCCGTTTGGAATCGGAGTAGGAGCAGGCGGCGCCCCGGAAACTGAAGCTCCGAATAAGGTGACGGCGCTACTAATCGCCAGCGTAAAGGATTTTAATGGCATAGTGATCGGGTTTTCTAAAGCGGTCGTTAGTGGTGGGATCGAAAGGGTAAGGGGGAAGCGGCGGCGTCCAAGCAGGCGTGATCTGGAATGTGACCCTTATCTGAGAGGTGGAGGCAAGGATGGGTTTCGCGCCGGCGGGCTGAGCAGTGAGTGCCTGGCCTACTGCATACACGGTAAAGACGTTGCCGCGGGTGGTGATTAATTCGCTCAGCCTGCGGAACAATTCTTCCCGGCCGCGATCGTATGCCTGGTTGGTATTTACGCTTGCAGACAGGTCTTTGCCAGAATTGAAGAGGGGCAACTCGGAGAGTTCGCCCCGCTCTGCTAAAGGACCGACGGTCTTATTAAAAGGGCTCAGGTTACTTAGTCGGGTCTGGAGCTGAGATACAAGAATGGTAATTTTGTCGGTCGCGTTGGTTGGGTCGGCATCGAAAGCCTGACCGGCAAGGTTTGGGTCAGAATCGGGAGAAGACTCGAAAGAATAGCCAAACAAGGCGGTTTTCAGCGCGGCCCCGCCATCGCGCGCAACCCCGTTGATGTTTATGACACCCTCTCGCTGGAGCAAATCGGAAGTTCCGAAAACGTCAGTTAAACGCCAGGCGGTCCATTCACGACTAGCCGAAGTGCTATCACCATCCCAGAGACCGCTCGGATTGATGGGTTGATTGCTACCGGGGTCAGTGGTGGCATCGTAGCGATCCGGTTGGCCGATCTTGAACGTGCGACCTCCTCCGTGACTCAATTTTATATCGCCGGAAACACCGCTCAGCCGCACGGGATCGAAGATATCGCCTAGCTGTCCGATCGAGGTAAGCGAGGCGTTGGCCACAACTGCCGGAGCATGTGGTGCATCCGCGGTATTAGCAGAAGGGTCGATCCATAAGGTTGAGTCGACGTAGGTCGAATTCAAACGGGTAGGAGAGGCATCGTTGTTGCTGGCCGTCGGAGGGCTATTGTTGTTGAGCTCAGTCTTGAAGTTGGTTTGATCGTCGCCAACCGATTTTGCGGAGTTCAATGAAATTTGCTCGTTGTTAGTTCGTGGATCGCCGACTTGCGAAACAGTGGGAGAGAAGAACGGGCTATTCCCCTTCGGGCTGCTGGCGCGAAAGAAATATTTGGTGGTGTCGATATGTGAAGTATTGGTCGTCTGAGTGCCAGTATCTGCGTTGACGCTGATGTAGTATACCGAGGGTGCACCGAAAGATTCCAAAACGCCCTTATCGTTGCCCAAAATGATTTCGGTCTCTATATCCGAGCTAGTCGATGGGTTAGAGGGAGCGGTGGGCGGGCTTCGCGGTATAGCATCCAAGTGTGGATAATTGCCACTCGACTTAGCCTTACACGTTCCGGCATAAACTCGAAGCGGACCGGCGGGTGTCCCTGATGGTGGCCGGAAAACCTTAGCCGGATCAACTCCCCCGATGCTCGCTGGCAATGAAACAGGATCGGTGGTCAGGACTGTGGCGGCGCCTGCCGCGAAAACCAAGCTATCCCCATTTGCGTTCCTAAAAGAGGTCAAGGGAATACGAATATCACGGCCGGGATCCACCGGAATATCTGTGCCCCCATACGAGGTCCAAGCGAACTGGTTGGTTATGCCAAGGAAAGGATTCGATCCCAGACTTGCCACGACGATGTCCCTGTTGGTCATATTCCAAAACTCTACATAGTGGTCGATTTCTATTTTATAATTCGCGGTGGCTGTCGGGAGCGGGCGCTTTTGCGGCTCAAGCTGCTTCACTCGGAGCATGTACTCCTGAATGAATGGCACCGCCTCTTTGCCGATAGCAATGGCCTCATTAGTTGCGCCATTGGCGTTGCTGGGCGGAATACTCCCTACTGGCGGACTGCCGATGTTTACGCTCAAGTCACTAATGACGATGGTGGGTTGCGAGTCGGTGTCGATGTAGTCGCGAATATTGGCCGCGATTTTATTCAGGTAGATTGCGCTGTGAGATGGTGCTCCCGAAGTCGGCACGTCCAGCGTGTTCTTGTTGGTCCCAATCCGATAGAAGCGTTGACCGAAGTTAGGTAGCTGATACTTGATCGCGCTGATGATTTCATCAAGCTGCGTGCGAATGGCCGCCGGATCGGTCGAAGAGGTTACGACCTTGTTTAAGTTGATTCGTTTAACGCCGCCGCGGGAAACGTTGGAAGAACCCGAGAAGATAGTGGCTTCAAATTTTGCCGTGTCAGCAAGAGTGGGCTGACCGGGAGCGTGGCCTAGGTCGCCTAGCTCGAAGAACTGAGAGCTAGGAAAAGGATTGCGAAAATTGACCAGGGTTTGAGCGACTGCGTTTGGGTCCGCGGCGGGGGCGAGAATCTGCCTTAACAGGCCTTGAAAGGGAACCTGATTGGGCGAGTCGCCAAGAGTGTTGGAACCTCGTGGGTTTGGACCCATAAGGTTTGCGTTCACTTTGAAGCTTTCGTCTTCCATCCAGAAAGCATAGCGACCGGTAATTTTCCCGTCGGAATCGGTCATGTTGATCCATTGGCCACGGAAAGGCGGTGGCGGGCTCGTCGTCGGCGGTACCGGCGGGGCTCCGATCTCTCCCTGAGTGTCGCCGGCGAAACGCTGGTGGTTGAAGTTAAAGGCGTTCGCGGTGGCGGGTGGAGAGTCGGTTAGCGCCGGCAAGGAGTTGGTCTTGTTCGCTACTAACTGGGCAGTTCCTCCCGAGATACAAGGCAGGACATAGAGCTTCGCGGGGTTGTTGCTGGCGATGGCTTGTTCGGGTGTCTGATCGCGATAGTAGAGATAGGTGCCAGCGTTACCGTTAATGGTTTCCCAGGTGGTCGCGGAGTCGGGGAATTGCGCGATGGCATCGGTTAACTGCGCGATCGCGGCGTTGACCGCGGCGCGCGCCGCCAGGTCCGCCTTGGCCTTATTTACCGATGCGCTGGAGGTTGCTCGATCTAGTGTTGTGCTGGAAAGAAAAGCGACCGCCATGATCGTCAGGAGGGCGATCATGACGATGGCGATGATTAGGACAAAGCCCGATCGATTCTTTGCGCGCTGGGAATGTTTCATGGCGCTTGTAGTAACTGAATGCGGGTGACGAATTGCTGCTCGGCTGGGAGGATCAGGTTCTTGTAGGTGGTGCTCGTTGGGTCGTCCCAGGTGTTTTGGGAAATGGGCAGGTTGCGAAGCTTGCGCGCGGCGTTTGGGCTCATGGATTTGAAGCGCACTTCCACCCATTGCCATTTGGTCGATGGGTTGGTCGTGGGCGTCTCGATAACGGCGAGAGTGCCAGGAGCGAAGCGCAGATCCCAGATGTAAGCAGCCAGGTCTTCTACGTTAGCAGGGGGGCCTTTGGTGAAGAGAGTTGCGAAAGCTGCGGGTGACTGCGCTAGACTGAGGACGGTCTCGTCGCTGTCACGGAACAATCTTTTAAGGGTGAAGGTCTTGGTGTTGGCGTCCCAGGTTGAATAATAGCCCACCGTGCACAGATTGCTCTTGCCGCTGTTCGGCGTGGAAGTAAGAGCAAATGCCTCGCGTGCGTAGTTACCCGACGGGTCCAGATCCGATAGTGTAAGCGCCTGCGCATCGGCGGTGAGATCAGCCTGGCTTAGATCGCGTGCCATGATTTGGAGCGCGGCGCGGGCATCCCGGAAGCTGTCGATTCGTTGATCGGACGCCTGCCATTGGGCGGCGGTGCCGGAAAGGACGCGACCGAGCAGAACGACGATCAAGGCGGTGATGCTGATCGCGACCAGAAGCTCGACCAGGGTGAAGGCGCGCGAAAGCGATCTCGTAGGGTAATACATCCTAGGCCTTGTTTCTGGCGAGGAAGAAGAGTTCCAGCGTGCCTTCGCTGCGATTGCGGCCAAAGATGCGCAGTTGAATGCGATTCAATTTGCCGACTCCCAGTTTTGTTCCGCCAGACGGCAGTGACGGATCGGTCAGCGGCGGGTCGTTGTCGAACTGCAACTCCACGGTGTAGGTGGAGTCCGGTGTTTGCGTCGCACTGATCGCCGGTGCAGCAGGCGAGGGATAGCTCACATACAAATTCTGGACGTCTCCGATCTTGAGCGTCGCCAGGTCCAAAGTCGCCCCGTAGCAGTCAATGTTAGAGAAAGAGGCGCACTGGGCATCGATCGTCGCCGTCACCTCGTTCGCGATCTGAGCGGCTCGCGTGTCGGTAATGCTGCTCCGGTTCGCAGCCAGCCCGATGGGAAACACTCCGAGAATGGCGACCAGCGAGAACCCGATAACGCCGAGGGCTAGGACCACCTCGATGAGCGAGAACCCGCAAGCTTGCCGAGGTTTACGGTGCATAAGGATCGACGTAATGCGCCCGGCCGGTGAAGCGAGCGACGGCCACGGAATCAAATTTTTGCGCCGTCTGCTGCGCCTTGTCGGTGTAAAGCGGCTGGCCGGAAGCGTTGACCGATCCGCTGAAGACATCAGTGAAAAGAATATTCGGATTGGTGGGCGCAGTGACCATTCCACCGGCATCGAATTTAACAAACGGCAGCGCGATCGGCTGGGAGGGTTGCGGCGTGACCGTGCCCGGGCAGGCAAATTTCAGAATCGGCGAGCCGCTCTGCGGAGTAAGCAGGCCGGTGTTCGGCCGAAAAGAAATTCCGGTGGGCAGAAAGTGCCATTTGGAAACCGCGACGGGCGCGAAATTCTGGTCTTCCTGGAAAACCACATAACCTTTGCAGCGATACGGTTCCAGGGTCGTTTGATCGGCGAAGACGACATAGGTAGAGTGACCGCTGGTGATCGCGAGCGAGCGCGCTTGCTCGAATAGGTTCATTACGTTGCTGATCGCTGATTTGCCGCTGTTGGCCTTGTTCAGCGAGACGACCGCGGGGACGACGGCCACGAGCATGATGGCGATGATCCCGATCACCACCATGAGCTCGATCAAGGTGAAGCCGCGGTGGCTTTGGAGATTGGAACGTTGGCGGCAGGTCACGAGTGGAAACGAGAACGGGGCGGCGGACTGAGCGAAATCTACTACTTAAAGCGTGAGGTTAAGAGGAGAACTTTCGGAGGCACGAGGAGATGGGCGGGCGACCGCGAGGAGATAATTCTGCGCGGGTCTTCGGTCGTTTGGCGGTGAGGGCATGCTTCTAGCTTTTATGGCGCTGTCGTGCTGGAACACACTTCATTATCAGAGGAGGAGCATTCTCAAATCGTGCAAACGATCGAGATGTTTGAGGTTATCACTCAAACACAACCCGACGATTATCAATCGCTCGAGATCCTCAAGGATGCCTACATCAAGATTAATAAACCGGAGGAATCGCTTCGGATTTCGCGCAAGCTGGCGGAGGCGCATTTTAATGGCGGATCCTTCACGCTCGCGATGCAGGAGTGCGAGCTGGTTTTAGAAAAAGAACCGAACGCGCCTGAGATCCTGGCGATGCTCGGCGAGATCGAGACCCGTTTACAGGCGGCTGGGCATACGATCGTGGCCGGCGGTCCGAAGAACGGATTGATCGCGCCGCAGGCGAACGGGAGTTCCGCGGGCTCGAGTGGAAACACCGGCCTGAGTGAGATGCACAAGCGTCCCGGATCGGCGCCGTTGATGGATCGCGGCGACGATCAACTGGCGAAGTTTTTGGTCATGCAGCAGCTCTTCCCGGAGGAGGATGTGACCAAGGCGCTGGAGACGACGTCGCACCTGAACAAGGATTTGAGCGGGCAGGCGCTGGGGGCCTCGCTCCTCGATAAAATTTGCCGGCAGGATTCCGACAAGCTCGACCAGGCGCTCTCGCAGTTGATCGACCGGACGAAGTTCGCTTTCGTGCCGATGGAATATTACGACGTCGATCGCCAGATCGCGCGGATGCTGCCGGATCACCTGACGCTCGGCCGGCTCTTTGTGCCGTTCGATTTAATCAGCCGCACGATCATGGTGGCGTGCTGCAATCCGTTCGATGCCGCGGGGCGCGATGCGGTCCAGCAATCGCTCGATTACACGGTCGCGTGGTATCTCGCGCGGCCGGGCGCGATCATTAAGACTTTGCAGGATATTTACCGGCTCGAGAGCCGTGCGTAAGGCGAGACGATGAGAAGCAAATCATTCGCCGAACGGATCGCCGATGTCCTGATCGAGGACGGCCTCCTTTTGCCTAACCAACTCGAAGAAGCAGTTGGTTTGCAGCACAAGGAAGGCGGCCGGCTGCTCAAGATCCTGACCGAAAAACAATTCGTCACCGATCAGGACATGGCCTTCAGCATGGGGCGTTGCCTGAACACGCCGCCGATCAATCTTTGCAAGCTGCGGGTGCCGGAAGAGATCATGTCGTTAGTCCCGCGGGACATGGCGAAGAAGAACAAGCTAGTCCCGATCGCGCGTTTGAATGGGAAGCTTTTCGTGGCCATGGCCGACCCGACGAACGTCCTCGCGGTCGACGACGTGAAGCGCCGGGTGCAGCTGGAAGTCGTCCCAATGATCGCAACCGAAAAAGCGGTCTCGGATGCGCTCGCGGGGGTGCACGGCGGCGGCGCGAACATGAGCGACGTGCTCAAGCAGGTCGCGGAAGATGCTGTCAATGCCGCGGACGTCGAAGTGCAGTCGGCGAAGAACGAAGAGATCGATATCGATCGGCTGGCGAGCGATGGGGAAGACGCGCCGGTGATCAAGATCGTCAATTTGATCCTCGTCCAGGCGATCAAGGAAAAGGCTTCCGACATTCACATCGAGCCGTTCCAACGCTCCTTGAAATTGCGTTACCGCATCGACGGCGAATTGCTCATGGCGGAATCGCCGCCGAAGGCGCTCCAGCTCGCGATCACTTCGCGCATCAAAATTCTCGCGGGCTTGAACATCGCCGAGCGGCGGTTACCGCAGGATGGACGTTTTCGGATCAAGGTCCTCGGCAAGGAAGTCGATCTGCGTATTTCGATTCTGCCGACCGCGCACGGCGAGAAGATCGTTATCCGTATTCTCGATAAAGCGGCCCTCACAGGTTCGATCGACCAGATGGGCATGGACCAGGGCACGCTCGACAAATTCAAGAAAGCGATCGACGCGCCGCACGGCATGATCCTCGTCACCGGCCCGACTGGTTCCGGTAAGACGACCACGCTTTATTCGGTGCTGCAGGAGTTGAACAGCCCGCAGTACAACATCGTCACCGTCGAAGACCCGATCGAATACGAACTCGCGGGAATCAACCAGGTTTCTGTGCGCGCGGATATCGGGCTCGATTTCTCCTCCGCGCTCCGTTCGATCCTGCGCCAGGATCCGGACATCGTCATGGTCGGTGAAATTCGTGACAACGAAACCGCCGATATCGCGGTCAAGGCCGCGCTCACTGGTCACCAGGTGCTCTCGACCTTGCACACCAACGACGCTGCCGGCGCGATCACCCGCCTCGACGACATGGGGATCGAGCCCTTCCTCATTTCCAGCTCGGTCATCATGGCCTGCGCGCAACGTCTCGTTAGGCGAATTTGCACCAACTGCCGCGAGGAATTTTTACCGGAACCGGAAATCTTCGAGCGCCTCGGGATGACCCCGCTGGAGGGCACGCTTTTCTATCACGGCAGCGGTTGCGATCGCTGCAAGAACCGTGGCTATCTTGGACGCGTGGCAATTATCGAAGCGCTCCCGGTGAGCGAGACGATTCGGCGTTTGATCATCAAGCGCGCCTCCTCCGCGGTGGTGAAAAACCAGGCGGTCACGGAAGGCATGAGAACTTTGCGGATGGTCGGAATCGACAAGGCGATGGAGGGCATCACCACGCTGGAAGAAATCTGGCGAGTCACCGCGGAGGATCACTAAAGCCATGACGATGACATTGCCATTTTTGAGTTACTTCAAGCGCAAGCCGGGCAAGCCTGTGCCAGTTGCGCCTGTGCCTGCCGCGCCGCCGCCGGTGGCAAAATCGAGCGCCGATCGCTTGAGCAAAACAGTCGTTCCGAATGCGACGCGCAGCGTAGGGATTGATGATCCCTTCAACGAAGGGCTCTCGCGTCCGAACACCAAAGGTCCGAGCAATTCCGGCGGCCCGCGCGTCGCTTTCTCGATGAACACCGGCGGGATTCCGCGGGCGGTGGCGCTCGCGCTCGAACCAAAAATCGAACGCGCGATCTCGTTAGACTTGGCCGACGTCATCGCGCAAATGCCGCCGGATTTGATCCGCCCGTTGCATGAAGGCGAAGCGACGAAACGAGTTTTGTTGAAAGCGGCCGAGATCGAAAAAGGAATGTCGAAAGGCAAACCGACGGTTTCGGTGGCGACAGTATACGCGCAGGTGCCGGAGATTTTTCTGCACGCCGTGCCCGATGCGGACAGCCGCCAGGTGCATCTGCCGTTGCCGAAAGTGCTCGAGCAATTCAGCAAGATGCAACTGCGCGACGACCAGTATCGCGACCAGGTCGTGCCCCAGGTGCAGACGCCGTTCCTCCAGGTGACGATCGAGGACAACTCGCGTTTTGGGATTACGATGGAGCCGATTCAAACCGGCGAACTGCCGCCAGTGCGGCTGCAACCGGCGACCGCGGAAAACATCGCTGCGGCTTATCCGGAAGCGAACTTCATCGAGAAGGTCGTGGTGCAGGCGCTGCCGCGCGCGCTCACGCCTTTGCGCCCGGATATCGCGCCGAAAGTGAAAGCTCCTTCCGCGGCGCCCGCGCCGGAGAAAAATGGGAACGCCGCGCCCACCCGCATCCCTTTCAAAATTACACCGAACGGAACGGACGCGCCCGCGCCAGAGAGAGTTCCAGCCTCAAGTGGGCCGTCCGTTCCGACTAGCTCTCCGCCCGCGCCCACGCGCATTCCCTTTAAGCTCGCCGCGCCCGCGAGCGAAACCTCGGCGAACCCGGAGCCGTGGCTAACGAAAGAAAGTTTCGAAGAAGGTGCAGATGCCAACGCGTCGACGCCGGAAGCGATCGCGCCGCCGTTTGTGCAAACTCTGAACGCGTCAGCAGCGCTGCAAATTTCGCTGCCGCTGAAGCCGATCCTGCAAAGTCTGCCGCCGTTCCAATTGACCGGCGACGTCGCGGCTGTTCCGGACGACGCAAAACTGGAGCTGCCATTTTCGCTGGTCGAAGCGCAACTGATCACCGGACGCGTAAGCCTGAAGCCGGAGCAATTCGCCGCCGCACTTCCGGAAGCCTATCGCGGATTGTTTACCGCGAAGGAAATCGACGCACCGGTGATGCTCCCATTGCAGGACGTGCTCAAAAATATGCCTGCGGCCGCCTTGCAAATCCGCGGTGACCAGCAAGCGGAAGAGGAGGGCGGCAATTTCGCGACGCCGTTCTCGGCGAAAGCGGAAGAGGACGCGAAGCGTTTTAGTACCACCAGCACGCAGACGACGGCGAAGAAAAAAACGCCGAGCGCATCAGTAGCGCCCGCGGAAGAAAAAACTCCCGCGCCGGCGCCGACCGCGGTGGCTTCTGCCCCAGCTTTAACTCCGGCAGTGGCCACGCCCGCGGCGCCCGCAGTTCGCAACAAACTCCAGGAACTTTTAAGCACCGACGACGACGTCGACGCCAAAGCCGTGGTCGCGTATCTCGAAAAACTCGAAGGCGTGAAAGCCTGTGCGGTCATGTTCGCGGACGGCCTCACGCTGGCCGGAAGTTTGCCGGAAAATTTTGCTGCCGAAGGACTTTGCGCGATGGCGCCGTCACTCCTCCAGCGCGTGGAAAATCACCTCGAGGAAACGAAGCTCGGTGGCCTGCGCGCGATGACTCTTTTTTGCACTGAAGCGGCCGTCAGTTTCTTCATGCACGACAACCTTTGCCTCGCCGCGCTGCATGCGCGCGAGGAACTCTCCGCCGATCTCCGTGAGCGGCTGGCGAGCGCAGTGCAGGAACTCTCACGGAAATATTCGCACCCGGTCTAGGAGCACGTCCCCACGTCCATCATCAATTACGCCAGCCGTGAGATTCAGTTCAAAATCGTTTACTACGGTCCGGCGCTTTGCGGCAAAACGACTAATCTCGGTTACATCCATCAGCGGATTAATCCCCAAAATCGCGGCGACCTGGTCTCGTTAGCGACCGCGGCTGATCGGACTTTGTTTTTCGATTTCCTGCCGCTGAACGCGGTCGTGATCAAAGGCTTCGTGACCAAGTTCCAGCTCTACACCGTCCCCGGCCAGGTGATCTACAACGCCACTCGCGAGCTGGTTCTGCGGAGCGTCGATGGAGTGGTTTTCGTGGCCGATTCCCAATGGGAAAAAATGGAGGAGAACGTCGAGAGCTTTAAGAACCTGGAAGACAACCTCGCGAAACAAAACATCTCGATCGACGAAATCCCCTACGTCCTGCAGTACAACAAACGCGACCTCGATAACGTCGCCCCGGTTAATTATCTCGAGTACGTGCTGAATAACCGGAAGCGGCGCGTGCAAAGTTTCGAGGTCATTTCGAGCACCGGACAAAACGTCTTCGCTTCCCTGAACGCGGTCTCGCAAATCCTGCTGCACAAATTCAGCAAACAGAGCGACGCGCCCAAGACGCCGCCCGCGCCGGTGGCCGTTCCGGCGGAGGCATCGGTATGAACGCGATCCCCTGCCTAACGATTGAAGACGTCGCCAGCCTCGACGGTTTGCTCGGCGAATTTTTGCAGAAAGCCGAAGCGGAACTAATCGTGGTCATCGATCGCGGAGGAAATGTCATCTCGCAGTTCGGCGACATGACGGTAATGGATGTGACCATCATCGCCGCGCTCGCCGCGGGTTCCTTTGCCGCGACCAAAGAGCTGGCGCGCCGCATCGGCGAAGTGGAATTCAATGCGCTCTACCATCAGGGCAACGGCAGCCACATTTTCATGAACTCGGTCGACGACGACACCATCATGATCACGGTTTTCGGGCGTCGCACGACCGTCGGGTTGGTGCGTTTTTATTCCGCCACCACCTCGCAGGCGGTCGCCACGCTCCTGCAAAGTCTCTCGCGCGAAGGACACGGATTTTCCTTCGACGCCTCGGACGTGACCGCCACGCCTATCTTCGCGGACGCGAGCTAGGTCTCGTTAGTCCACGAACTCGCGCGCGATCAGGGTCGCGTTGTGACCACCGAAACCGAAAGAGTTGTTCATCGCCACGCGGACCTTTTTTTCCTTCGCGACCAGCGGGGTGTAATCGAGATCGCACTCTTCGTCGGGATTTTCGAGATTGGTCGTCGGCGGAATGACGCCGTCGCGAATGGCCAGCGCACACGCCGCCATCTCGACCGCGCCCGCTCCGCCTAACAAGTGGCCGGTCATTGATTTCGTGGAACTGATCGAGACCTTCTTTGCGTGCTCGCCGAGGACAGCTTTGAGCGCGCGCGTTTCCGCGAGATCGCCGAGTCCCGTGGAAGTAGCGTGCGCGTTCACGTAGTCGATGTCCTCCGGGTTAATCTGCGCGTGCTCCATCGCGATCCGCATGGCGCGCGCAGCTCCTCCACCATCCGGCGGTGGCGCGGTCATGTGATAGGCATCGGCGGTCAGGCCGTAACCGATGAGCTCGCAATAAATTTTCGCGCCGCGCGCTTTCGCGTGTTCCAGCGCTTCGACCATGACCACGCCCGCGCCTTCGCTCATGACGAAACCATCGCGATCGCGATCCCACGGTCGCGACGCATGCGTCGGATCGTCGTTGCGCAAACTGAGCGCTTTCATCGAAGCGAATGCGCCCAAACCGATGGTGACGATGGAAGCTTCGGAGCCGCCGGCAAGGAAGAGATCGGCGTCGCCGAACTTAATCATCCGCCAGGATTCGCCGATCGAGTTGTTCGAAGTGGCACACGCGGTGACGATGCAAAAATTCGGTCCCTGCAAGCCGTACTCCATCGAGATCAGGCCGCTGGCCATGTTGCTGATCAGCATCGGGATGGTGAACGGCGAAAGACGTGTCGGGCCTTTTTGCAGCAAATTATTGTGCTGATCTTCGAGCGTTTTCAGTCCGCCGATCCCGCTGCTGACGATGACGCCGAAGCGTTCGAGATTGGTTTTTTCCAAATCGATTCCGCTGTCGTCCCGGGCCATCTTGGCCGCGGCCATCGAGAGTTGCGCGAAGCGATCGGTCCGGCGGACGTCTTTCGGATTCTTGAAATAATCCTTCGGTTCAAAGTTGCGGACTTGTCCGCCGATCTTGCAATCGTACCCGGCAATGTCGAAAGGCACGTCGAGGCGGCTGATTCCGCTGACGCCGTTTTTGAGGTTGTCCCAAAAGGTCGCGACATCGTTGCCCACGGGAGTGACGACGCCCAGGCCGGTGATGACTACTCTGCGATCTTTCATGTCTTTGGAGGGGAACTATCGTTCGTTAGTCAACGCGTGCCCATGCCCACGCTTTGCACAGTCTGAAAGAGTTTGCCTTCGGTTTTGATCGAGGGCGCGATGATGATTTCGGTTTGTTGAAATTCGGCGATGCTGCGCGCGCCCACGTTGCCCATGCAAGTGGTGATCGCTCCGACCAGATTCTGGCTGCCGTCGTCCACTTCCGCCGGTCCGAAAAGAATCTGCTGCAACGAACCGGTCGCGCCGACTTTGATCCGGGTGCCGCGCGGAAGATTAGCGTGTGGCGTAGCCATGCCCCAATGATATCCGTGCCCCGGCGCTTCGTGCGCTTTGGCAAATGCGCTGCCAACCATGACCGCGTCCGCGCCGCAAGCGAGCGCTTTGCAAACGTCGCCGCCCTTGCTCATGCCGCCGTCGGTAATGATCGGAACATAGCGCGAAGTTTTTTTGAAATAAGCATCGCGCGCCGCGGCGCAATCCACCGTCGCGGTCACTTGCGGCACCCCGAGACCGAGCACACCGCGCGAAGTACAGGCCGCGCCGGGACCGACCCCAACCAAAACGCCGGCCGGCCCGCATTCCATGATCGCGAGCGTGACGTCATAACCGACGGTGTTGCCGACGATCACCGGGATGCGCATTTCCCGACAAAATTTGGCCAGGTCTAACGACTTATATTCGGTGGAGATATGTTCGACGGTTGAGACCGTGCTTTGCACGACGAAGAGATCCGCGCCGGCTTCCTGCGCGATCGCGCCGAACTGCTCCGCGCGTTGTGGAATTGAGCTGACCGCGGCGGTGGCGCCGGAGTCTTTGATTTGTTTGATGCGCGCGACGATCAAATCTTCCTGCACTGGCTCGAGATAAATTTTTTGCAGCAGACCGGTGATCTCGGATTTATCGGCCTCAACAATTTTCTGCAGCACTTCCTGCGGATTTTTGTAGCGCGTCTGCACACCTTCTAGATTCAAGACCGCGAGCCCACCGAGTTTGCTCATGGCGATGGCGAATTTCACGTCGACCACGCCGTCCATCGCGCTCGCGAGAATAGGAATTTTCAGCTCGATCGGATCCGCATCCCGGCGCGGCAAACGGAAGCGGGTATCGACTTCGTTGGGATTAATCGTGATTCGCCCCGGGACGAGCGCGATCTCATCAAACCCGTAGGTGACGCGCGCTTTTCGATTTCGGCCAATCCACATTCCCATATCAAATTTGTTCCGGTTTCTGTCGTTCGTTCAGGCTTCCGCAACGTGGGCACCGCGGAAGCAGCGCGGGCGTTCGATCTTCGAACTCGAAGGCGCAGATCACGCAACGCAATCGGTAACGCAACGCCCGCCGCTCACGCCGGCGGCGGTTCCACTCGCCCACTATCCAGAGGAGAAAAACCGCCGCAAGAAAAACCAGCAGGTAGATGGCGACGAGCGCGGCCAGGCTGACGCGAATCACGGCGCAGGAGTAGGAAGCGGAGCGGGCGAGGGCGCCGCGAGGTCGTTGCCCCACTCGACTGCGGCGAGGGCCCAGAGCATTTCGTTTGCGCTTTTTGCCGTGAGAATTTTGATTGCCGGAAAACGAGCGAGCTCGAGAAAATGGTGCGCTTGTTCGTCGAGCGCAGCATCGCCCGAGGAATCCTGCAGGAAACAATAACGGACTTCGCCTAACGAGTTGATGGCCACGCGGAATTGCGCGGCTTGCGGGACTTGCTTGCCAGAGGCGGCGAAGTGCAGCGGCGGCAGGCGCGGGGCTCCGAGCGCAGGATTTTCGGAAAAGGCAATTTTCGTTGGCGTGAGCGCGGGCAAGGTCGTCGGCTTGGGCGTCAGCATCGGCACCGGCGCGGGCGGTTGCGAGCTGGGCACGCGCAGATCGGGCTCGTAAGGCGGCACTTCTTTCAGCGGGGGCTGTCGGTTGACGAACGAGGCGACGTATTGGGCTTTCGGCGGTGCGAAATTTTCCTCGCGCGGCGGGCGCTGCGTGATCGAGGAAAGCGCGGGATCTTCCGCTTCGACCCAACGCAAAAGCACGCGGCCTTCTTCGGATTCAGGAGTGATGATGCTGACCCGCGCCGGTGGCGGCAGCGGCGGCGCGGCCGGCGGGTAGATGATTTGGAAAATGTAAAAACAGAGCGCGTGCAATCCGATGGATGCGCCGAGAAAACTGAGCAGGGAAAGGCGACGGCTGCGCGGCGCTGCCCAATCAAAAATGGTGGAGAACTCCGCCGGGGTGCTCGCAATCATTTCACGGGCGCGCTCGCGAGCGCGACGGAAGTGATCCCGTGCTCGAGCGCGGCATTGGTCACTGCGACGACTTGTTCGTAAGGAGTCAGTCGATCCGCTTTGATGATCACCGGCCGGCCGTCGGCTTTAGCCGCATCTAGTAACGGGCCCAGTTGTTCGAGCCCTACTTTTTGATCGCGAAAATAAATCGCCGGCGCGACTCCTCCGGTGATACTGATGATCTGCGGATTCACCTGCGGCCCGAGGGTGAAACGCGAGAGCGGAAGGGAGACGGAGATGCCTGGTTGCAGGATGAAATTCGAACTCAGGAGCAGGAAAAAAATCAGGAGAAAAACGACGTCAATCATCGAGACCACGCTGATCCAGCCGAAATGATATTCTTTCGTGCGGGTGAGCTTCATCGCCGGGACCGCAGGAAAATGCCTAACGATCCGCGCGGCGTTCGCGTTCTGCTGCCGCCGGTGGCTGGAAGGTAATGATGTCGCCGGCCGGTTCGCGATCGCTCAGGAGATGGACGACTTCGATCCCGGCGCGTTCCATTTCATGCATCAAGGTATTCACACGCGAAGAAAGATAGCTATAGGCGACGAAAGTCGGTGTCGCCACGACCAGGCCCGCGGCGGTGGTGAGGAGACTCTTGTAAACGCCGTTCGCGAGTTCGGTCACGGTAGCGTAGCCGCCGTTAGCCGAGATGGTGCCGAAGGCGTCGATCATCCCGGCGACCGTGCCGAGGATGCCGAGCACCGGAGTTAGAAATGCGATCGTCGCGAGTACGCCGAGGAAGCGCTCGAGCTTCGGCACTTCCAGTTGCCCGGCTTCCTGCACGATCTCGCGCAACTCCGCGCGTGGTGAATCATGGCGAATGATCGCCGCATGAATAACTCGCGCGACCGGTCCCGGGGTGCCGGCGGATTCGTGCAGCGCTTCGGCGAAATTTCGGCGCGCGATCAGGTTGGAAAGTCCTTGGAGAAATTCGCCGACGTGAATGGCCGCGCGATGAAAGTAAAGCAGGCGCTCGGCGAAGACAGCGATCGAGATGATGCTGCAAACCAGGATCGGCCACATCAGCAGCCCACCCTTCTGGATGTAATCAATCATCCGGGATGTTCTTAGTCGCCTTTCACCCTCCGGGCAAGCGACGGCCCGGAGTGAAGGTTATGCCTAACGAGTAGTTGGCCGGATGGGCGTGGTCTTGCCAAGCAGCTTGCCGCGGCCATCGTAAACCGCGTAGCCGGTCTGCTTGCCGTCGGGATCGTAGTTATAAACGATTTTGTGCTCGACGACGCCATCCTTGGTTAGCTGGGTTTCTTCGTTCAACCGGCCCGCAGGATCGTACTTGTAGCGGCTCTTGAAAAGAAACTCGCCGCGCGCTCCATAGATCACGCCGCTGGCGAAGCGTCCGGCATCATCGAGGACGTAAAGGGTTTTACCTGCTGGTTTCCCCTCCACGCTGGTGGTCGTGGCGGTCGCTTTGTGATTTGCGGGATCGAACTGATAAGCCGTGCGTGAGCCGTCTTCGTTCACCTTCAAGGTCACGCGGACCGCGTCGTTGGATGACGGCGTTTGCAGTTGCGCGGGTGCGAGCGGGACCCACGCCATCGCGGCGAAGAAAAAGGTGACCGCAAGCCTCCGCGGTAAACGGAATCGCGCGCGCCCATAAGATTCCCGTGAAATAGCCATAAAATTCATTGACCCTTGGTACGGAAGGTGGTTAGAAATGGGGCGAAGTGGATCGAAGTGGCAAGATCCTCCTCCGGCCGTATGGCATCCGATTCGCAGTCTCAAACATTTTACGCCGGAGAATATCGTCATTCGATCGACGAGAAGAACCGTATCACGGTTCCGTCGCGTTGGCGCAGTGAAGAAGGCGCGGAATTCATTCTTCTCGCCGAAGCCCAAAGCCAGTGCCTGCTCGTCATGTCGGCTCCGGAGTTCGAGCGGATGAGCACAGCGGCGGGCGCGCATCCATCGGTCAGCGCCCGGGACGCGCGCGTTTTTGCGCGGCAGTTGCATGCCCGTTCCCTCCACGGCTCGATGGATAAACAGGGCCGGCTGGTGTTACCGGAAGGACTTTGCAAACAGCTCGGCTTGAAAGGCGAGGTCGCACTCGTCGGCGGCCGTGGTCGTTTTGAAATCTGGAATGCGCAGAAGTGGAAGCGCGCACACGAGGAGGAAACGCCTACCTACCAACACGTGGCCAACGTCATCGGGCTGTAACGGGAAGCGCGTCGGAAAATGATGAACGCATTGTTATTTGAGCGCCCCATCTGGTTCGCCACCGGCCCGCTCGCGATCGAAGAGGAAGCGCACGAAATGGAGGACTTCACCTATCACCGGCCGGTGCTCGTCAACGAAGTGCTCGAGCTGCTTTCGCCGCGCGCCGGCGCGCTCATCGTCGATGGGACCTGCGGCGGCGGCGGGCATACCGAAGCGATCTTGCAGACGGGCGCGGATGTTCTCGCGCTCGATCAGGATCCCGATGCGATCGCCTACGCGGGCGAACGCCTCGCGCAATTCGGCAGTCGCGTCACCTTGCACCAGGTAAATTTCCGCGACGCCGCGAGTGTCCTCGATCAGTTGGGAATCACCGCCATCGGCGGCGCTCTGCTCGACCTCGGAGTTTCCTCACGGCAACTCGAAAACGCTGAGCGCGGTTTCAGCCTGCAGCGCAACGGCCCGCTCGACATGCGGATGGATCCGCGGCGCGAGACCACCGCCGCCGACGTGGTCAATAATTACAGCGAAGAGGAACTGACTCAGCTTTTCCGCGAGCTCGGCGAAGAACCGGCGGCGCGCCGAATTGCCAGCCAGCTGGTCAAGCAGCGCAAGACCGCGCCGTTCACCGAGACTGCGCAGCTCGCGCGCGCGGTCGAAAAAATTGTCTGGCGCCACGGCCGCAAACATCCCGCGACCCAGGTTTTCCAGGCGCTGCGGATGGAAGTGAACCAGGAACTGCGCGCGCTCGAGGATGGGCTGCTTGCCCTAACGAGTCGTTTGGAAACGGGCGCGCGTTTCGCGGTCATCACCTTCCACTCGCTGGAAGATCGGATCGTGAAAAATTTCTTTCGCGATCGCGCGCGCAAGTTTCTCGATCGCCCGGAGTGGCCGGAGCCGCGGCCGAATCCCGATTTCGCTTTTCAGCTCATCACCCACAAACCCGTGGAGCCGGGCGAATCCGAGCAGCGGACAAACCCGCGTTCCCGGAGCGCGAAGTTGCGCGTCGCCGAGAAAATCTAATGAATCGATCCCGCCGCAAACAGCTCAACCCGATCGACGCGCCTTCGCTCGCGCGTTGGATCGTCCTGGCCGCTTTCCTCGCCCTCACCGGGCTGATTTACGTTTACCTCAACGTGCAGCTTCACCACCTCGGCGATCGCAAAAGCGCGCTCGAAATCCAGCTCGCGAACCTGCGTTCGGAATACGAAACCGCCACCGTCCAAAAGGAGGCTTTGATTTCATATTCCGCCTTACAGCGACGCTGGAAGGAAGGCTATTTGAAGATGGAGCAGATCAAGGATCAGGACATCGTTCGCCTTACTTCCTCGCCCAATCCGCTCGCGGAGGACGCCATTCAACCTGTCGTTAACCAACGCTCCGGGAGATGAAGTGGAACAGCCGGAGTCGTTGTGCGCTGGTCTGTATCGCCTTCACGGCAATCTTCAGCCTCTTCTCCTTTCGGCTGGTTTATTTGCAGCTCATCAAGCACGACGAATACGCCGCGCTGGCCGCGCGACAGAACGTCCGCACGGACGAAATTTTTGCCGATCGCGGGACGATCGTGGACGCGAATAACGCCGTCCTCGCGCAGAACATTCCCGGCCAGACCGTCATCCTCGACGCCACCCAGGTGACCGATCCGGATCGCCTCGTGCCGCTGCTCGCGCAGGCCTTGGAAATTCCGGCCGCGGAGATCGCGGAAAAGTTGCGCGAAAAGCGCGCCTACATCGTCCTGAAACACGCCGTTCCGGAATCCATCACGATCGCGCTCGGGCAAAAACTCGCGGCCGAGAAATTGAAAAAGGGCGTGCACTTCAAGCACGACGACGTCCGCGTTTATCCGAACGGCCCGATGCTTTGCCACGTCATCGGTTTCACAAATTTCGAGCACCAGGGCGTGCAGGGAATCGAGGCCTCGATGGATGGTTATCTCCGCGGCGAAAATGGCTACCGCTCTATCGAGAAGCAAAATGGCGGCAAGGAAATCGTCTCCTATCGCGGCCAGGAACGCGCCCCGCGTGATGGCAGCAAAGTGCAGCTCACGATCGACCTCAATCTGCAAAACATCGTCGAGAACGCGATCGATGAGGCGATGAAAAAATACACGCCCTTGAAGGCCACCATCATCCTGATGCGGCCCGAAACCGGCGAGATCCTGGCCATGGCCAATCGCCCGAATTTCGACCTCAACCAACGCTCCGAGGCGAAGCCCGAGCAGATGAAAAACCGCGCGATCCTCGACGTTCTAGAGCCGGGCTCGACTTTCAAGATCGTGACCGTGGGAGCCGCGCTGAACGAACGCAAAGTGCGGTCCGATTCGATCATCTTCTGCGAAAACGGCGCCTGGAATTACGGCGGAAAAGTGCTCCACGATCACGGCCACGGCTACGGCGAATTGAGCGTGCAGGACATCCTCGTGCACTCGAGTAACATCGGCGCGGCCAAGCTCGCGCTCTCGCTCGGCGAGCAAAAATTTTACGAATACATCCGCACGTTCGGATTCGGCGAACGCACCGGAATCGACCTGCCGGGAGAGAGTCCGGGAATACTCGCGACGCCGCAAAAGTGGAGCAAGGTCAGCATTACTCGCATCGCGATGGGCCAGGGAATTAGCGTCACGCCATTGCAAATGACGGTCGCGATGGCCGCGATCGCGAACGGCGGAAAATTAGTCACGCCGCAAATTATTAAATCCATTACCGCGCCCGACGGCCGGGTGCTCAGTCGTTTTCAGCCCACGATTTTGCGTCAGGTGATTTCGCCGCAAACCGCGGCCGAGGTTAGCCTCGCCTTGCGCGGCGTCGTCAGTGAACGGGGCACCGCGAAGAACGCCGCCGTCCCCGGTTTCACCATCGCCGGCAAAACCGGAACCGCGCAAAAGCTGGTCAACGGCTTTTACGATTCGCAGCGCACCGTCGTTTCCTTCTGCGGTTACCTGCCCGCAGATCATCCGGAATTCGTCGGCTTTGTCGTGCTCGATGATCCGCATACCGAGACGCGTGCGGAAAATTTCGGTGGCGCACTGGCCGGTCCGATCTTCGCGAGCGTCGCCGAGAAGGCCGCACGTTATCTCAATCTTGAGCCGCATGAGGAACTCAGCAAAGCCGTCTCGACTGGGCAGGTTGCCTTAACCAATGCCGCCCGCCGTTGAGCGCATCACGCCGGCTTGCCTACACCTCATGCTGCTCAAAAATCTCCTCACCGCGATCGAACCCCGCGCCGTTCTCGGCGCAGTCGATCGTCCGGTTGAAAGCGTCGCCTACGATTCGCGGCGCGTACAGAAGAATGCGCTCTTCGTCGCCCTGCGCGGAGAGAAAAGTGATGGCCACCAGTTCATTGATCAGGCGATCGAGAAAGGCGCTTCCGTGATCGTGACCGAGCGCGAATGCCAGCAATCACGCGCCACCTGCGTACAGGTTCCGAACACCCGCACCGCTCTCGCGGATCTGGCTGCGGCCTTTTACGAACGCCCCACACGTCGGCTGAAAATGGCCGGCGTCACCGGGACGAATGGAAAAACCACGACCACATTTTTGATCAAGCACATTTGCGAGAACGCGGGCATGCGCTGTGGTTTGATCGGCACGGTGCGCTACGAAATCGCCGAGCGCGTTTTGCCCGCCGCGCGCACCACCCCGGAAGCGCTCGAAGTGCAGGAGTTGCTCGCGCAAATGCTCAACGCCGGCTGCAAAGCCGCGGCCATGGAAGTCTCCTCGCACGCGCTCGCGCAGGATCGCACCCGCGGGCTCGAATGGGACGTCGCCGTCTTTACCAACCTGACCCAGGACCATCTCGATTTTCACGGGACGATGGAGAAATATTTCGAGTCGAAACTGAAACTCTTCACCGACCTCGCGCGACAAACCGCGAAGAAAAAAGCGGTCGCGATCGTGAACCTCGACGATCGCTACGGCCCGCAGTTGATCGCTCGCCTAACGAGTGGTTTCCCGGTGATCACCTACGGCATGGGCGCGCGCGCAGATTTTCGCGCCTCGAATTATCGGCCGGAATTTGGCGGCACCACCTACCAGCTCGACGCCCAGGGCAAAAGCTATCTGGTGCGGGTCCCCCTCATCGGCCGCTTCAATGTCGCTAACTCGTTAGCTGCGCTCGCCGCCGCCAATGTCCTCGGGGTCAGTTTGCGCGCCGCCGTTCTCAGCCTCGCGAAATCGCCGCAGGTTCCGGGACGTCTCGAGGCGGTGCCGGCGAAACGGCAATTTCAGGTCTTCGTCGATTACGCGCACACGCCGGATGCCTTGCTCAATGTCCTCAAAACTGTGCGCGAACTTTCGCCGCGAAAGTTGATCGTCGTTTTCGGTTGCGGCGGAGATCGCGACCGCCAAAAGCGCGTGCTCATGGCCCGCGCGGCGGACGAGAACGCCGATTTCAGCATCATCACTTCCGATAATCCGCGAAAAGAAAATCCCGAGGCGATCATCGCCGAAATCGAGAAGGGGATGCGGAGCGAGCGCTACGAAAAAATCCCCGATCGCGCGCAAGCGATCGCGCGCGCCATCGCGCTCGCCCAGCCGCGCGACATCGTGGTCATCGCCGGCAAAGGCCACGAGACCTACCAGGAGTTTGCCGATCACACCATTCCCTTTGACGACCTCCAGGTCGCGCGCCGCGCGCTCGAGGATAACCCGATGGAGTTCACTCGTTAGGCAAAATGGATCCGCTTTCGCTTTCGCAAATCGTGGCGTTCGCCGGGGGTTCGCTCGCGTCGGGCAACCCCGGCGCGATGGTCGCGCGCATCAGCACCGATTCGCGCACGCTTCAGGCCGGCGATCTTTTCGTTCCCATTCGCGGGGAGAATTTCGACGGCCACAAATTCATCGAGCAGGCGGCGGAGCGCGGCGCCGTCGGCGCGTTGGTCGAACAGAGTTGGCGCAGCCAAGTCCCGATTTCTTTCGCGCTCATCCGCGTCGCGGACACGCTGGTCGGCTATCAAAATATCGCCGCCGCTTATCGGCGATCGCTCCCGCTAAAGGTCATCGCCATCACCGGCAGCAACGGCAAAACGAGCACGAAAGATTTTGTCGCATCGGCGCTCGGTTCGCGTTTTCACGTCACCAAGACCGAAGGTAATTTCAACAATCACATCGGCCTGCCGCGAACAATTCTGGAAGCGAATTCCGAGCATGAAATCGCGGTTTGGGAATTGGGGATGAACCATCCGGGCGAGATCGCGGTCCTTGCGAAAATCGCCGCGCCCGACGTCGGCATCATTACCAACATCGGGATCGCCCACATCGAGTTCATGGGTTCGCGCGAAGCGATCGCGCAGGAAAAAGGTGCGCTCGCGGAAGCGCTCGGCCGCGCGGGCACGCTCATTTTGAATGCGGACGATCCTTTCAGTGAAGGGATCGCGCAGCGCACCGGGGCGCAGACAATTCTCGCCGGAATCGAGCGCGGCGCCGTCCGCGCGGAAGACGTCAGCCAGAGCGCGAGCGGGTCCGAGTTCACCATCCTCGAAGGGGCGCATCGTTGTCGCGCGCAATTGCCGGTGCCGGGTCTGCACATGGTGCAGAATGCCATCCTCGCGGTCGCGGCCGGCCGCGCGCTCGGAGTTTCGCTGGAAGATTGCGCCGCCGGCCTGGCCTCGACTCCCCTAACGAAAGCTCGCCTGCAACTGCGCGAAATCCGCGGCGTGCAATTTCTCGACGACAGCTACAACGCCAATCCGGAGTCGATGAAAGCGGCGTTGCGCACGCTCATGGAATTGGACGCCGACGGCCAGCGGATCGCGGTTCTCGGCCACATGGCCGAACTCGGAACCGAATCGGCGCGCGGGCACGCTGAAGTCGGCGAAGCCGCGGCCGCTCTGCGCATCGATTATCTTATTAGCGTCGGCGAACTCGGCGTGGCCATCGCCGAAGCCGCGCGCCAAGCCGGGCTCGAAAAAGTCAGGCATGTCGAAACACCGGCGCAGGCCGCCGAAATTCTTTTTGAGATCACCACGGCCGGTGATCTCGTTTTGGTCAAGGGAAGCCGTTCCGCCAAAACCGAGCGCGTGCTCGAAGAATTCAGCAGCCAGCAACCTTCAACGATCGGGGCTGCGCCATGATGTACTACCTCCATCATTTCGGCGCGCAGGTTCCGGGGCTCAACGTTTTCACCTACGTCACTTTTCGCGCCGTCGCGGCTGCGATCACCGCTTTCGCGATCTCGTTAGTCTGCGGAAATTTTGTCATCCGGAAATTGATCTCGCTCAAAATCGGGCAGCCAATCCGGACAGCCGCGGAAGTGCATCGGCTCGCAGAATTGCACGGCGGAAAAAAAGGCGTCCCGACGATGGGCGGCGTCCTCATCATTGCCGCGGTTTGCATCGCCAGTATTCTCTGGGCGCGGCCGGATAATCGTTTTGTCTGGCTGGCGCTTTTCGCGATGGCCGTGCTCGGCGGGCTCGGGTTTGCCGATGATTATCTCAAGGTCACGAAGAAGCGCTCGGACGGCATTAGCGGGCGGATCAAACTGCTCGTGCAACTCGCGGTTGCCGCGGCCGTGACCACGGTTTTTCTCACCAGCCCGTTACTCGAAGTGCAGGCGCGCTCGTTATACCTGCCGTTTTTCAAAGCGCCGGTGATTGCCGACATGGGCTTGTTCACCTTTGTCTTTTTCGCGCTCGTCATCGCCGGTTCATCGAACGCGGTCAACCTGACCGACGGCCTCGACGGGCTGGCCATTGGTTGCACCATCACCGTCGCGTTTGCCTACGCGCTGCTCGCATATGCCGGTGGAAATTTTCGGATCGCGGAATACTTGCAGGTTCCATTTTATCCGTTCACCGGCGAGCTCACCGTCGTCTGCGCGGCTCTCGTCGGCGCGGGTCTCGGGTTCCTTTGGTTCAACTGTCATCCGGCAAAAGTTTTCATGGGCGACACCGGCTCGCTCGCGATCGGCGGACTCATCGGCGTGGTCGCGATTTGTTGTAAACAGGAACTGCTCCTCGCAGTTGTCGGCGGTGTTTTTGTGATCGAAGCGACCTCGGTCATTCTGCAGGTCCTGAGTTTCAAGCTCACCGGCAAACGCATCTTCGCGATGTCGCCGATTCATCATCATTTCGAGCTCAGCGGTTGGAAGGAAAACACCGTCATCGTGCGCTTCTGGATTCTTTCCGCGGTCTTCGCGCTCCTTGGCCTCGCTACTTTGAAACTGCGTTAACCCGATGCGTTACACCGATCGAAAAGTGGCAGTTTTAGGCGCGGGTTTAAGCGGAACCGCGGCCGCGCATTTGCTCAAGGATGAAGGCGCCGCCGTCACCGTGCTCGATAGCGCGCCGGAGAAAACCATTCTCAAAACCACGATCGAGGGCATGCGCGCGCGCGGGATCGAAGTGATCTGCGGGCCGGAGGCGGAAGGCAATTCCTCGCTCTACGAAATGGTCGTGCTCAGCCCGGGCATAGATCCGGCGACCCCGCTCGCGCAAAATTTTTCCGCGCGCAAAATTGAGATGCTCGGCGAGCTCGAACTTGGCTGGCGCTCGTGCAATCTGCCGGTGATCGCGATCACCAGAACCAACAGCAAGACGACCACGACCGAATTGCTCGCGCAGATGTTGAACGCCTGCGGACAGCGCACGATCGCCTGCGGCAACATCGGCAAACCGCTCTCGGAAGTCGCGCGCGAAGGCCGCGATCTCGAGGTGCTCACGGTGGAAGTGAGCTCCTTTCAGCTCGAAACTATTTCCACTTTCAAGCCCGCGATTAGTGTTTGGTTGAACTTCGCGCCCGATCATCTCGATCGCTACCGCTCGTTAGGCGAATATCGCGCGGCCAAGCTGCGGATCTTCGATTATCAAACGGCGGACGACGTCGCGGTGGTGAATGCGGCCGAGAGTTTGCCGCCGATCAAGTCGCAGAGAGTAACCTTCAGCGCTTACAATGACCAGGCGGATTTTCGTTTGGCGGAGGGCGCGATTGTTTATCAGAACCAACCGGTTTTGCGGCTCGCGGAAACGAAACTGCGCGGCGCGCACAACATCGAGAACCTGATGGCGACGATGGCGGTGGGTCTGACCCGCGGTCTTTCCTTTGAGAAAATGGTGCCGCCGCTTTTGGCTTACGAACCGCGCCCGCATCGGCTCGAATTTGTCCGCGAGCTCGATGGCGTGACTTACCTCAACGACTCGAAAGCGACCAACCTCGATGCGGTCGAGAAAGCGCTCCTCGCGCAAACCAAACCAGTCGTGCTCATCGCCGGCGGCAAAGACAAAGGCTTCGCCTACGACACTCTCAAACCACTCGTTAGCCAAAAAGTGCGGGCGACGGTTTTGATCGGCGAGATGGCGGAGCGCATCTGCCGCGATTGGAGCGATGCGGTCCGTTGCGAGATCGCAGTCTCGATCGCCGATGCCGTGGAGCGCGCGCACGCCCTCGCGCAAGCTGGCGAAGTCGTCCTTTTTTCCCCCGGCACCTCATCGTTCGACATGTTCAAAAGTTACGCCGATCGCGGCGACCAATTTCGTGCCCTGGTGCACGCCTTAAAGAAAGCCCAGCAATGAAAGTCCCGAGGATCCTTCGCCGAAAAAAACTCCGCGTCAGCGCTACCCGCCGCTCGTTAGTCCAGCCCGAGCTGGAATACGAAGAGATGGCGGAACCGAACATGAAATTGTCGCGCGCACTCCTGATCGTGCTCGTGCTCCATGTCGTCGCGGTCGCCGGCATCATCGCCTTTAACACGATCAAGAGCCGGCAGGGCGCGTTCCCGCCGCCGTCGAGTTCGTTGAGCGCGGCGAAGAAAGCGGAGCTTGGAAGAGACGCAGCCAAAGCGGCGACGGAGAGCGCGGAGACGAAACTGGTTTCCAACGAATCGCCCAATGTTCCGCGCGCCGCTGGCAAAACCAGCGAGAGCGCGAAAGCGGAAAACGAGCCCGAAAAAATCCCCCGCGCCCTGCCGGTGGAAACGGACAGCGGCAAGACCTACGTCGTCGCCAAGGGCGACAACCCGGTGAAGATCGCCAAGCATTTGAAGGTCTCAGAGAGCGAGCTGCTTTCGGTCAATCATATCGACGATCCGAGAAAATTGCAGATCGGCCAGAAGTTGATCATCCCCGCGAGCAAGGCCGGTCGGGAGAAAAAAAAGACTCGTTAGGCAAAAAATTTCATGCAGCGGAAGAGTGCTTACATTTTGTTTCTCGCTGTCCTTGGCCTGCTCGCCATTGGCTCGGTGATCATTTTTAGCACCGGTGCTTTTGCCGCGGACAGCCATGGCGACGCTTACTTTTTCATCAAGAAACACGCCGTCTGGGTGAGCGTCGGCATGATCGTGTGCTTCGTCGGAGCGGTGATCGATTACCACTTTTGGGAGCGCACCTGGTGGATCTGGTTTGGACTGGGGATGCTTGGGCTGATGGCCTGTTTTTTATTCCACGCGAGGAATGGTTCCCATCGCTGGCTCTTGTTTCATGGCTTGAGCGTGCAGCCATCAGAGTTCGCCAAGATCGCGGTCGTTTTCTTTCTCGGGTTTTGGTTTGTGCGCCATGAAAAAGCGAGCAGCCAGCTCTGGCGCGGCTTCGTGGTGCCGCTGGCGATCGTCGGTGTGATCATGGCCTTGATCGCGACCGAGGTGGATCTCGGTACGACCGCGCTGATTTGCGGGACCACCTTTGTGGTCATGTTCATCGCGGGGACGAATCTCGCCCTGCTCGGGGCGCTCTCGTTAGGCGGAATCGGGGGGATTCTTTTCATCGCCCGACACATCGGTGAACGGAATGCGCGCCTGGCCGCTTTTCTCCATCCCGAGCAATTCAAGGAAGGCGCCGGCCTCCAGCAAATGCAGGCCTTGATCGCGTGGGGCAGCGGCGGAATCGATGGCCTCGGCCTCGGCAACGGCCGCCAGAAAATGCTCTACCTGCCGTATGCCCACACCGATTTCATCTTCCCGATTGTCGGGGAAGAACTTGGGCTGCGCTTCAGCTTGCTCGTGGTTTTTTTGTTCGTCGTCGTCATCGTCTGTGGCCTCACGATCGCGCTCCACGCGAAAGATCGTTTCGGTCTCTTGCTCGGGAGCGGGATCGTCGCGCTTCTCGGCTGGCAGGCGGCGATCAACATCGGCGTGGTCACTTCGCTTTTGCCGAACAAGGGGATGCCGCTGCCGTTTATCAGCTACGGCGGTTCCAATCTCATCGCCGCGCTCCTCGGCGTCGGCATCCTGATTAACGTTTATCGCCAGGGCGTGCTCGAGCCGCCGATAGACAAACGGCGCGCCACCATCCAAGTGCGGACGACTCCGCGAATCTGATGAACGCGGTCATTGCATGCGGCGGAACCGGCGGGCACCTGTTTCCCGGCCTTGCGGTCGCAGAAGTTTTGCGGGCTCGCGGCCACGAAGTTTTGCTTTTTATTTCCGAGAAGGAAATCGATGCGCTCGCGCTTTCCGGTCACGCCGATTTCAAATTCGAAAAACTCCCGACCGTCGGATTGCCCTCGCCGTTTTCGCCGGCGATTCTGCGCTTCAGCCGGCGCTTTCACGAAAGCTTCGCGCGTTGCCGCGAGATCTATCGGAAGTTCAATCCAAATGTCGTTCTCGGAATGGGCGGTTTCACTTCGACCGCGCCGATTCTCGCTGGCCGGTTGCGCAAGATCCCGACCTTCATTCACGAGTCGAATGCGTTTCCCGGGAAAGCCAACCGCGTGACCGCGCGGATGGTGCGCGCAGTCTTGTTAGGCTTCAAGGAAGCCGCACAATTTTTCCCGAAAGTGCGCACCGAAGTCACCGGCACGCCAATTCGCGCGGAATTGAAGCGAATCAATCGCGCGGAAGCGCGGCGGAGACTCGGGCTGCGGGAGGACTTGCGTACTCTATTAGTAATGGGCGGCAGCCAGGGCGCGTCGGGAATCAACCAAGCGATCATCAAATCGCTCCCCTCGCTTCAGGGCGAGAGCTTGCAGGTGATTCATCTTTCCGGGACGCGCGACGAACGCCTGGCGGCGGACAATTATCAGCGCGAAAAAATTCCCGCCTTCGTGGCCGCGTTTCATCACGCGATGGAGGAAGTTTACAGCGCAGCCGATTTCGCGATCGCGCGCTCCGGTGCGGCCAGTCTCGCGGAGCTCGCGGCCTTCTCGCTCCCGTCGGTTTTGATTCCCTACCCGTACGCGGCTGACGATCACCAGACGAAGAACGCGGAGATTTTTTCGCGCGCAGACGCCGCGATCATTTTGCGCGAAGCCGAACTTTCCGGCGACGTGCTCGCGCGCAAAATCCGCGAGCTCCTGAGCGAACCTTCGAAGCTGCAACGGATGTCGGAAAATTGTGGACGGCTGGCGCCGAAAAACGCGGCCGACCTAGTCGTGCAAACGATGGAAAGATATACGCAAACTTCATGACCGCCGCGCCTGAGCTCGCTTTGCCAAAATGCCTGACCGAGGAGCGGCATCGCATCCACTTGTTAGGCGTGGCCGGCAGCGGGATGAGCGGAATCGCGGCGCTCCTGCTCGAACTCGGGCACGATGTCCGCGGCTCCGATCGCGTGGGCACGCTCGAGACCGCGCGCCTGCAACGGCTTGGTCTGCGCTTTCACGCCAAGCATGTCGCGGAGGACGCCGCCGACGCGGAAATCGTCATCTATTCGTCAGCGATCAAAGATGAAAATCCGATTCTCGCGGCCGCGCGCGCCGCTGGAATTCCGACCGTGCGCCGCGCGGAAGCACTCGCGGCGATCATGCTCGGCAAACGCGGCATCGTCATCGCCGGGATGCATGGCAAGACGACCACTTCCGCGATGGCCGCGCACGTTTTTCGCGAGGGCGGTTTGCATCCGTCGCATTACGTGGGCGCGGAAATTCCGATTCTCGGATCGAACGCGCACTGGAATCCGCGCGGCGAATATTTCATCGCCGAGGGGGACGAGAGCGACGGCACTCTGCGTTTTTTCCATCCGGAGCACGCGCTCATTCTCAACATCGAGGAAGAGCATCTCGACTTTTACGCCGACCTCGCCGCGATCGAGGCGGTCTATGCGCAGTTGTTAGACCAAGCTTCCGGGACGGTTTTTTACTGCGCTGATGACGCGAATGCGCGGCGGCTTTGTGCGCCGCGGCCAGGTGCGATTTCCTTCGGCCTAACGAGTGATGCCGATTATCGCGGAGCCGATATCGAGCTGCGCGATTTCGCCTCCGTCTTTTGTGTTTTCCGGAACGGTGACCAGCTCGGCGAAGCGGTTTTGAATGTTCCTGGCCGGCACAATGTCAGCAACGCGCTCGGGGTGATCGCACTCGCCACCGAGCTCGGGATTCCGTTCGAGATAATCGCCGCGTCCCTCCGCCACTTCCAACACGCGCGCCGGCGTTTCGAAATTAAGTATTCCAGCGAGCGCTACTTGTTAGTCGACGATTACGCGCATCACCCGACGGAAATCCGCGCGACGCTCGCGACCGCGCGCTCGACCGGTCGCAACCGCGTGCTGACGATGTTTCAGCCGCATCGCTTCTCGCGCACGCAGGCCTTGCGCAAGGAATTCGGGGCCGCGTTTGAAAATTCCGATCGCGTTTTCGTGACCGATGTCTACCCGGCGAGCGAAGCGCGGATTCCGGGAATCAGCGGGCAGACTATCGTCGATGAAATTTCCGCCCATGGACATCGCGGCGCGGTCTATCAGCCGCGGCTCGACCGTTTGCATTGCGATGTCGGAAACATGATCGAGTCCGGCGATCTCGTGCTCTCGTTAGGCGCGGGCAACATTCACGAACAACTTTCGCTTCTCGCGGCCGACCTCGTGATCGCGGAGAAGCTGCGCGAAATCGTCGGCGAGAAAGGCGAAGTGCGTTTGTACGAACCGCTCGCGAAACACACCACTTTGCGGGTTGGCGGCCCGGCGCAGTTCTGGGTGGAGCCGCGCGACGAACGCGCTTTCGCGGAAATCATCCGGCTCTGTCGCCGCGAAAATCTTGCGCTCTTCGTCATCGGTCGTGGCTCGAATTTGCTCGTGCGCGACGGCGGGATTCGTGGCGTGGTCGTGCATCCGAGCGGCGGCGAGTTCGATCGCATTGAAGTTGCCGGGAACGAAATTACCGCTGGCGTGGGTGCCAAGTTGAAACAGGTCGCTTACGCGGGGAAAAATGCCGGCCTCGGCGGTCTCGAATGGATGGAAGGGATCCCGGGCGAAGTCGGCGGCGCCTTGCGGATGAACGCGGGCGCGATGGGCCTGCAAACGTTCGAGAATGTGGTTTCGATTCGCTTGCTGAACGCGGAAGGAAATCCGCAAACGAAAACGCCTAACGAGTTGGAAATTCATTACCGGCATGTGCCTTTGCTGGAAAAAAATTATGCGGTCTCGGCGATTTTTCGCGGTCACCCGGCGGCGAAGGAAGCGATCGTGGAACGGATGGACGAGTCCCAAAAAAAACGGCGCACCAGCCAGCCGGCGGCTTCGAGCGCGGGCTGCATTTTCAAAAATCCGGAAGCGTGCCCGGCCGGAAAATTGGTCGACGAACTGGGCTTGAAAAACTGCGCGGTCGGAAATGCGCGGGTCTCGGAGGTGCACGGAAATTTTATTGTGAATGATGGCGGGGCCACGGCCGTCGAGATGCTGGAGTTGATCGAGAAAATCAAAACCACCGCGCGCGAACGCCGCGGGATCGAACTCGAAACGGAAGTGCAAATCGTGGGAGAAGAAGGATGAAGGCGTTACCGAAAAAAATCGCGGTGCTCATGGGCGGCCCCGGTTCGGAACGCGATGTTTCGCTGGCTACCGGCCGCGGGGTGGCCGAGGCCTTGCGCTCGTTAGGCGCGGAGGTCACGGAGATTGATGTGCCCGGGCCCGACTTCGAATTGCCGGATGGAATCGCGCTCGCCTTCGTCGCCGTCCACGGGACTTTCGGCGAGGACGGACAGATCCAGCGCATCCTCGAAGAACGCGGCATCCCCTACACCGGCGAGGGCGTGCTCGGCAGTGAGATCGCCTTCGACAAAATCAGCTCAAAGGGAAAATTTGATGCTGCCGGAGTGACCACGCCGGAGTGGGAAATCATTCGCGCGGGGGAGCGGCCGACACTCGGATTGCCGGTGGTGATCAAGGCGCCGAAACAGGGTTCGACCGTCGGCGTTTATATCGTGAAAGACGAGGCCGCGCTGGCGAGTGCGCTGACGGAAGCGGCCAAGTACGACGAGCGTTTGCTGGTCGAAAAATTCATTCCCGCGCGTGAGTTGACGGTCGGTGTGCTCGGCGACCAGGCCTTGCCGATTCTGGAGATCATCGCCAAGGATGGCTTCTACGATTTCGCGGAAAAGTATCCGTTCCTGAATCCGGGCGCGAGTCCCGGCGGCGGTGCGCGCCATGTTTGCCCGGCGGAAATTTCGACCGAACAAACCGCGGAAATCCAGGACCTGGCGTTGCGCGCGCATCGCTCGTTAGGCTTGGAAGTTTATTCGCGCGTCGATGTGATGTTGCCGCGCACGGGCGCGCCGACGGTCTTGGAATTAAACACCATTCCGGGAATGACGCCGACGAGTTTGTTGCCGGACGCGGCGGCGGTCGCGGGGATCAGCTATCCGGAATTATGCGCACGGATCATTGAGCTTTCGCTAGCGGCGAGGAGGCGAAAATGAAACGCAGCCCGACTCCGCGGCCACGGGCGCGCAACGAGCGCGTTTCGAATCCGCGGCAACGCAAACAGCAGCATTTGCTCGACGTGAAAGTGCGCTCGCACAAGGCGACGCAGCATCGCAATCACCGCATCCTGGTGGTCGTTTCGAAGGTTGCGCTTTGCCTGCTTTTGCTCGGCGGTTTGATCTACGGAGCGCGCTACGGTGCGCAGCGATTGTTCTTCAACAATCCCGATTACCGGTTGAGCAAAATCGAAGTCCAAACCGACGGGCTTCTCGCGCGCGACCTCGTCCTGAAGACTGCGGAATTGCACGAGGGCGAAAATATTTTCAGCGTCAATCTCGCGCGCGTGCATGACCGATTGCAGCAAATGCCGCAGGTCGATGAAGTGCAGGTGGTGCGGAACATGCCCGCGGAAATCGACATCAAAATCATCGAACGCAAACCGATCGCCTGGATCACCTCGGAGAATGAGGTGACCGATCCGTTTGCCTCGGAAGCGGCCTTCCTGGTCGACGCACGCGGCGTCTTGATGAAGGAAAAAAAATTGCTCCCGGAATATCTCGGGCTGCCGGTGATCGTCGGTTGCCCTAACGAGTCGATGGCGGCTGGGCAGACGATTTCGTCGTTCGAAGCGAAGGCGGCCCTGGAGCTTTTGCGCCTGAGTGCGCGGAGTTTCATGCAGACGCGTTTTCAGGTGCGGCAAATCGATCTCTCAAAGGGTTACTGCCTGCTGGTGACGGACAAAAATCACGCGCGGGTGACTTTTGATTTCGACGATCTCGATGGCCAACTGCACCGCCTCGAGCAGTTCCTGGTTTATTGCGAGGATTCCCGGCGCGAGCTGGAGACGGTCAACCTGATGGTGAAGCGGAACACGCCGGTCACCTTCGCCAAACTGCCCTCGGAAGTGATCAACGAAACGATCGATCCCGAAGGCGAAGAGCCAAAAATTTTACGAGCTACTCCGGTGCATCCGGAGACAGCGGCGAAATCAAAAAACAGTGAAACGAAAATCCGCCGGGCGTTTCCGGTGGAACGCGGGAAAAGGAATTAAGAGGACATGGCAAGCAGTGACTTGATGGTCGGATTGGAAATCGGGACTTCGAAAATTTGCGTGGTCGTAGGCGAAGGTCGCCCCGACGGCACGATCAAAATTCTCGGGGTCGGACAGGCGCCGTCGCGCGGGGTGCGCAAGGGCGAGATCGTGGATTTCGAGACTGCGATGAAGTGCGTGCACGAAGCGGTGGTCGATGCGGAGACGAACAGCGACGTCATGATCCGGAGCGTCTACGTGGCGGTCGCGGGCTCGCATATCCAGAGCTTCAACAATCGCGGCTGCGTCGTCCTGCCGGAGGATCGCGACGAGATCGATGAGCAGGATATCGAGGATGTGAAATTGAATGCGCGCGAAGTCAGCATCCCAGCGGCGAACGCGTTTTTGCATTCGATTATTCAGCACTATCACTGCGACGGGCAGGATGGGGTGCTCAATCCCGTGGGGATGCTCGGGCAAAAACTGGAAGCCGATTTTCACATCATCCACGGAGTGCGCACTCGGATTCAAAACACGATTCGTTGCGTCAAGGAATTGCCGCTAGACGTGGAGGACGTGGTCTTCAGCGCGCTCGCTTCCGCTCAGGTGGTGCTCACGTCGAACCAAAAGAATCTCGGCGCGCTCGTGATCGATATTGGCGGCGGCACGACCGATTACATTCTCTATGTCGATGGCGCGGTGAAACAGAGTGGCGTGCTCGCGGTCGGCGGCGATCACATCACCAACGACATCTCCATGGGTTTGCGCATTCCGATGACGCGTGCGGAGAAATTGAAGGTCGAAGAAGGCGGCGTAACCCTGGGGAATTCGCGGCCGGGCGAGACGGTTTTATTAAAGGACGACTCCGGTTTTGCCGGGAAGGAAATCGAGCGCGAGACGCTGAATACAATCATCCATCTGCGGCTGCGAGAGACCTTCGAGTTACTTAAACGCAAACTCGAGGAAGAGCCGTTCATCAACTACATTGGCGAAGGAATTTTCATCACCGGCGGCTGCAGTCATCTGAAGGGGATCGACCATTTGGCTGAGGAGATTTTCGAGTTACCGGCCCGGGTCTGCCACGCACAAACGATGTCCGGCCTAACGAGTGCTTTCGAGAATCCACAATTCTCGGCCGCGATCGGTTTGATCAAGTACGCCCAGGCGGTGCAGGTCGATCGCCGGCCGCGCGGCGGGATCGGACGACTCTTCGGGAAAATTTTCAGCGGGATTCGATAAAGGAAAACTTATGATTCAACTCAGCCGTAATTACAGCCTTCCTGAGAAAGAAGAAGACCTCATCGCGATCAAAATTATCGGGGTCGGCGGCGCGGGCTCAAACGCGCTCGACCGTGTAGTCCTAGATGGTTTGGACAAGGCCGACCTGATCGCTGCGAACACCGATGTGCAATCGCTGACCAGCTCGGTCGCGGCGAATAAAGTGCAGCTCGGGCGCATGCTCACGCGTGGCCTCGGTGCCGGCGGCGATCCTGATCTCGGTCGCGAAGCCGCGGTGGAAGCGACGGACGAAATGCGGACCGCGCTCGACGATGCGCGCATGATTTTTATCTGTGCGGGACTCGGCGGTGGAACCGGTTCCGGCGCCGCGCCGCTGATTGCGGAGAAGGCGCGCGAATCGGGTGCCCTAGTGGTTAGTTTCGCGACGATGCCGTTCGCGTTTGAAGGCAAACGGCGGATGGCGCAGGCGCAGGAAGCGCTCGCGCGCTTGCAGGACGTTTCCGACGCGGTCATCTGTTTCGAGAACGATCTCATGGGAGATTTAGTCGCGCCGAAAGCCGGGATTCATCAGGCGTTTGCGGCGGCGGATGTCACGATCAGCCAAAGCCTGCGCGCGATCGTTAGTCTGCTGCAACGGCCGGGTCTGATCCGAATTGGTTTCGATGATTTGCTGGCGGCGCTGCGCGGCGGGCCGCAGGCTCGTTGCCTCTTTGGTTACGGCGAATCCGACACCGACAATCGCGCGCACGACGCGCTGACGATGGCGCTAAAAAATCCGCTGATGGATCGCGGGCGTTTGTTAGGCGAAGCGCACAATGTGCTCGTGCAAATCGCCGGCGGTCCGGGAATGACGCTGTCGGAAGTGGAAATTTTGATGCACGAATTCAACCGCCACATCGACGATCGAACGCAGATATTCTTTGGCACTTCGGTGGATGGGCGCATGGGGAATCGCCTCGCGGTGACGATCATCAGCTCGTTAGGCGGAGAGGAAGAAACGGTGGCCGCGACCGTGGTGGTGCCGGCGAAGAAGCAGCTCAGCAAGCCCGCGCTGAAACCGGAGCCGGAAGTCGCGGCGGTCGAGCAAGAGCCGGAAGAAATCGTCGAGCCTGATCAGCCTAACGAATTGTCAGAGCCGGCTCCGCTGGAGCGGCCGCTGCAAACTATCCAGGCGGAATTGCCGACGCCGGAATTTCTCGTGGAGCCAAAAATCCAAGACGATTTCGAAGTTGAAGAATTCGAAGAAATCGAGCCGGACGTAACGGAGCCAATCGCGGCGCAGATCGAACCGGAGTTGGTCGACCCAGCGCCGGTGCAGCCGCGCGTGATTCTGCCGAAGAAGCAGCCAGCGTTGGCCAGGGAAGTGAAACGTCCGGTGGAAAAAATCGCGCAGGCGAAGCAGGAAGTAATGCAGTTCGAATCCATCACGCGCGGACGTTTTGAAAAAAGCGAGCCGACGATCATCGAGGGCCAAGACCTGGATGTGCCGACGTTTTTGCGTAAGAACGTGCGGGTGAAATGAGGCGCTAGCCAAGGCTCACTGTTGCGTCACACGGAGGCGGAGAAATAACCGGCCGTTCACCGCGTTCGTTCGCGGCACTTGCGCTTTGACCGTTTGAACGAAGCCGTTGTCGGTCAGGATTTGATTCACGGGCGCGGCGCTTCCCCACTGGCCGAGTATCGTGCTTTGTTCGAGCAGGTAAGTGAGGTCGGTCGCACTCAGCACCTTCGTGTACGTGAGCGAGAGGTAAGTCGCGTCGAGCGCGATGGTCGGTCGGTTTGTGGATGACCCATTCGTCGGATCGGCGTTGAAGGCATACTCGAGCAGATTTGATATTCCGTCGCCGTCGGGATCTGCGCTCGCGCCGCTGATGGTGGGGTCGCTCAACTGCTGCGGAGTGAAGTGCGTGTTTTGCCAATCAGTGAAAGTGGCGGAAGGCAGCAGATAACCAGAGAGACCGATGCTATTTCCGTTGTAGCTCACGACGAAGGAGCCGCTGCCGTCGGTGTCGTGCAATCGCGCGCCGTTCGCGACATTGCTGAACGAGCCGCTCAAGGCGCCACCCGTTTTCATGATCGTGAAATTGTTGCCCGCGGCCGGAGTGAAACCATTCGTTAGGCTAAGGGTCAGCGCGCCGCCGAGGGTGATGTTGCCGGTGCTATTGACCGAATCGTAGGTCGCGCCTGAAGTTGTCCCGCCAATCTCGACGAAAAAGTTCGCGCCCGCGGGGAGGCTAAGCGAGCCGACGCTGATCGCGCCGGGTGAATTGCCGGGAGAAAAGATGCCGCCCGTATCCACCGTGACCGCCCCGCCGATGCTGCCATTGCCCCCGAGTGTCGCGCCAGTGGCAACATGCGCGGGGCCGGGGATGGAGCCGTTCACGAGGAGCTTCCCGGCATTCACATTCGTCAAGCCGGTGTAACTGTTCGCACCGCTGAGGGTGAGCGTGCCGGCACCGACCTTCGTCAACATTCCGCCCGTGCTGAAAGCTGGTCCGCCGTCAGTGAGGACGCCTGACACGATCGTATCTGTATTTCTGCTGCCGGTGACGAGAAGGGTGTTGCCGAGGATGAAAGTGCCGGCGCCTTCGATGGAGCCGAAGGCTGTGCCCCCGGGCGGAGGGGTGCCTCCAGGAATGTTGCCGCTGACCTGGAGCGTGCCGCCGGCGTTGGCAATGATGCGCGAGGTGCCGCCGCTGACGAGGCCGTAGTACCCGGAGAAATATACGAACGCGCCGCTGCCACCGTTACTGCCGCCCCCGATGGTAATAGTAGCGTTCCCGGCACTGGCGAATTGCCCGAACTGGATGACGCCGCCAGCGGCGCCCGCCGCAGTGCCACCTTTCACATTGATCACCGCGTTCCCGGCGGTGGCGGCGCTGCCGGAGGCGCTTATGCCCGGGCCGCCGACGTTCAGCGTTCCGGAGCCGGCCGTCGCACCCTCCATGTCGACCAGCGCGTTGCCGAGGGTGCTGAGAAGGTAGAGGGAAGCGCCCCCGCCCGGGCCGGCGCCGAAACCGCGGAGGATGATATGAGACTGGGCCGCGGTCGAGGTCTCATAGAATTGCAGGTTCGAGCTGGGACCGATGTCGAAGGTGGCATTCCCGGCGGTGCTTTGGTCCCGGAATTGGAGGAAGGGCCCGCTGATGCTGTTGCTCGCGAGCTCGAAGGTCGCGTTCGCGGCCGTGCTGTTGTTGTAAAAATTCAAGTTGCCGCCAGCTCCCGGGGTAAGGAAATGTCCTTGGCCGGCGCTGGCGTTGCTTCGAAAATTCAGAAAGCCGCCACGAATGGTTTGCGTGACATAAAAAGTTCCGTTGGCCGCGCTGGCGCTCCCGCTGAACTCGATCGTTCCGGGCGGGCCGTAGACGTCGCCCACGTTGGTAAAAATTCCCGAGCCGGCATTCGAGGTATCGAAGAAGAGCGTCTGACCGCCAACGGTGGAGAGCTGGCCGGTGCCGTAGTTTCTGAACGTGCCATTGCCCGCAGTGGAGCTGTCGCGGAAAAAAGTCACCCCGCCGGAGCTGTAGGTGTTGTCGCCCCCAGTGTTTTCAAAAGTGCCATTTGCAGCCGTGGAATTACCGAAGAACCCGTTCTGTCCGCGGCTAAATGTTCCGAGCCCGGGCAGGCTGGTGAACACGCCAAAGCCCGCACTGGCGTTGCCGGTAAATAGGGTGAAGCCACCCGTGCCGCCATCGGAGCCCCCCGGGCTGCTATTGTTCGTGAAGACGCCATGGTCGGCATTCGCGTTGTCGAAAAATTGCGTCCCGCCGCCGTTCCCGCCGGTGTGCGTCTCACCTTGATTAATGAAATGCGCGGTCCCCGCCAGAGCGCTGTTGTAGAAATTGGTTTGCCCGCCAAAGCCGTCCACCTGCGGCGGAGATTGATTCTGAAAATTCGCGCCCAGCTGGCCACCCTGATTGGTAAAAGTCGCCGTATTCGCAGTGGAAGTGTCGTGAAATTCTATCCGCGCCCAACTCCCGCCGTTGCCCGCGCCGCCATTGGCGTTGAACGTCCCATTCGCCGCAGACGAGGTGTTATTAAAGAACATAGCCGCCGCTGCGGAACGAAGAAGGCCGACCCCGGGACTGATGGGAAAAGTGTTGCCGCCTTTAAGCGTGTAGGTCGCGGCGCCGGCCACCGCGCTATTGTTAAACGTCATCGTGCTCGCGGGCGCAGCCGGGGCATTCATGCCGACGGTTCCAGCATCGAGCAGGAACGTCTGCGTTTGCCCCGATAACTTTGTCACTCCAGTTCCGGAGAGCGCGAGGTTCGCATTAAACACAGAACCGCCGGCGACATCCGAATAAAGCTCGATGGTGTAGGCAGGCGCACTGGCGGGAAACGTGATCGCTTGCAACGTGAGGGGCGGCTGCGCGTTATTCGCGTTCGGATCGCCCGTCGCCAGCGAACTGAAATCAGCCAGGACGGAAGTGCGCGGGCTGCTGTCGAAAATAACCGAGTCGTTACTGACGGGCTTGTTAGGTGACCAGTTACCGAAGTCCGACCAGCGATTGCTGCTGCCCAAACCAGACCAGGTATCAGTTCCTCCTAACGAGTCCGCGGACCAGAGTGGCAACGCTATGGCGAATGTCAGAAACACTACGCGTCGCGCGATCTGCTTCATAAGATTGGTCCTTTCAAAATATGGAAGAGCGCTTTGCAGATCATCCCGACCGTTTTGAACGATACTCCTTATTTTTGATGCTCTGAAAATGCGAGAGCTTTGCAAACAAATTCAATTCCGCGCAGACGTTCCTGTCATAGCGGACTAGCTGCCTTCGCTCGCCCTCAGAGAATGCGGCGCAGCTTATTTCTTCATCAAATCGAGCAGCGCGCTCGTCATCGCGACCAGGCCGGTGCGAATCGTCGGCTCGGGGACGGGGGCAAATTTACTCGAGTGCAAACTCGGCAACGGCAGCGCGCCGGGTTTCAGACTGGCGGCGAATTTCGCCGGATCAACTGCGCCGACATTGAACATGCACGCCGGGATGGAGTGGTCCGGGAGCAGGCTGTATTCGGAGAAGTCTTCACCACCCATCGTCGGGTCGCTGTGCTCCATGTTTTTCTCGCCGATCGCGTGGCCGATGGCGGCGAAAACCCGCTTGGTTAGCTCGGGGTTGTTGTAAGTCGCGGGCGTGAACTCGTCCTCCCGCACATGCACGGTCGGCATGCGCTCGGCCGGCAAACCGACGGCGGTGGCACAACCTTTCGCGATCCGCTCGATCGCAGCGAGGACGCGTTCGCGCACGTCGGCTTTATAAGTGCGCACGGTCAGCTGCATTTTCACTTCGTCGGAAATGATGTTGTGCTTCGTTCCGCCGTGAATCGAACCGACGGTGACCACGATCGGATCGGTCGGATTATTTTCGCGGCTGGCGATGGTTTGCCACATGTTGATAATCTCGGCGGCGAGGACAATCGGATCCTTGGTTTTGTGCGGATAGGCGCCGTGGCCGCCGACGCCGAGGACCGTCACGTCAACGGAATCGACATTTGCGTAGGTGTAGCCTTCGGTGATTCCGATCTTACCTACTTCAATCTGTGCGCTGTCGTGTAAGCCGAGCGCGTAGTCCGGTTTTGGCCAACGCGTGTAGAGGCCGTCTTTCAAGAGAGCGCGCGCACCGGTGCCGATCTCTTCCGCCGGTTGACCGACAAAAACGATCGTGCCTTTCCATTGATCCTTCATCTTCGCCATCGCGCGGGCGACGCCGATGAAAGTGGACATGTGAATGTCGTGTCCGCAGGCATGCATCACGCCGACTTGTTTGCCGTCGTCATTCGTCGTCGTGTCCTTGCTCGCGTAGGGCAGGCCAGTTTCTTCCGCCACCGGCAGCGCATCCAAATCCGTGCGCACCAAAACCGTCGGGCCCGCGCCGTTCTTCATCACGCCGACGACGCCGTAGCCTTTCTGCTCTGGCTTGTCGTACTTGCCGACCTGCTCGGTCACTTCACAACCCGCTGCGCGCAATTCTTTCGCGACCAGGGCTGAGGATTTCTCTTCGTGCGTCGAAAGCTCGGGGTGCGTGTGAAGATCTTTGTAAATCGTCAGCAGCGAAGGGAGTTCGGCCTCGGCGAGTTTTTGCGGCGTCTCCTGCGCAAAAGCTAAGGTCGCGAACGCCGCGGAAAGAACCAAGACGAGAAAGAGCTTCATATCTTCTAGCTATACTGGGGTGTGGCGGTTGTCACTTGCGGGCTGGGGCGGGACAACTGCCGACGGCGACGATGGCGTCCACCGCCTACCGCGATTCAACGAACTGGGAAAACCCGTCTGCCTTCCCATCCATGCGATCTGTGCAAACCTAAGGACGCATGCGTTTCGAAGACAATACCCTCCTCTTCGGCTTTGATCCGACCGAGCGGATCGTCGCGATCGAGATGGGCGACACCGGGACGGTGCGCGTTTATCGGCGAGAAAAAGATGGAAGCACCGCAGTCGAGGTGGAGCCGTTCCATCCCTTCGTCTGGGCGGATGCAGATGTTGCCGATCTCGGCCTAACGAATGCGGAAAAGTTAGCCGGCGATCTTAAGTTCAACTGGCTGGTCACGCTCGATAGCTGGAAAGAATTGATCGCGCTCCGCAACGGCTTGAAAAGCGCCGGCCGCACTTTCTTCGCCCTGAGTGATCCGGTGCAGCATTATCTCAGCTACACCGGGCGGACCTTGTTCAAGGGGATGGGGCTCGCGGAGCTCAAGCGTCTGCAACTCGAAGTTATTTCACTTTCCGGTGACGACGACCTCGCCGACGCCGCGCAAAATCACCTCGCCAGCATCGCCCTTTCCGACAACCAGGGCTGGGAAGAATTGCTCGTGATCGATCCGGATAACTCCGAGGAATCGGAGCGGGCCGCGCTCCAGCGCCTAACGAGTCTGATCCGGGAGCGTGATCCGGATGTGATCGAAGGCCACGATCTTTTTCGTTTCGATCTGCCCTACCTGGTCGTGCGCGCGCGGAAAGCGAAAGTGAAACTCGATTGGGGCCGCGGGGGCGGTTTCCTGCGTTCGCGTCCTTCGCGCCTGCAGATCGCCGAGAAGACGATCGACTATCCGAAGTTCACCGTCGACGGGCGGCATTTCGTCGACACTTTTTTGCTCGCGCAATTCTACGACGTCGGGATGCGCAGCCTAGCTGGCTTCGAGCGCGCGGATGTTGCACAGCATTTCGGCTTTTGCGACTCCGCGATCGTCTCCTCGTTAGGCGGGAAGGAATTGCAGCGCGCTTATCGCGAGAACAACGAGCTCTTTCGCCAGCGCGCCCTTTGCGCCGTGCGCGAAACCCGCGCGGTCTCCGAGTTACTAAGTCCGAGCTACTTCATGCAGGCGCAGATTTTCCCTTATAACTATCAGGACGTGATCGTGCGCGGCAACGCCACTCGGATCAACGCGCTTTTCCTCCGCGAATACCTGCGGCAGCGCCAGAGCATTCCGGAATTGCCGATGAGTCGCGGCTTCGAAGGCGGCTACACCAATATCTATTTTACTGGCATCGCCCGGAACGTCTGGCACTGCGACATCGCCTCGCTTTATCCCTCGGTCATGTTGCAGTTCGATTGCTTCCCGGTGACCGATCAGCTGCAAATTTTCCGCAACCTCCTGACTGACCTCAGGACGTTTCGGTTGGAAGCAAAGGCCAAGATGCGCGCCGCGACTGAGCGGGCGCAGCAACAACATTTTCACGCGCTCCAGAACACTTTCAAAATTCTGATCAACAGTTTCTATGGCTACCTCGGCTTCGGCCAGGGCCACTTTGCTGATTTCGACGCCGCCGCCCGCGTCACCCAAATCGGGCGGGAGCTCTTGCAGAAGATGATCGACTGGTTAGGCAAACGCGGCGCCCAAGTGATCGAAGTCGACACCGACGGAATTTATTTCGTCCCACCGCCGGATGTTGACGCCAATGAACTTCGCGACTCGTTAGGCAAAGAACTGCCGCCGGGAATCGAAGTTGAATTCGACGAACAATTCGAAGCCATGTTCAGCTACAAGGCGAAGAACTACGCGTTCCTCACAAAGACGGGCGAGATCATCATCAAAAGCGGCGCGCTCAAGTCGCGCGGGCTGGAAAGATTCCAGCGCGTCTTCCTCGAGGATATGATCAAGCTCTTGATGGAAGGAAGAGCAGCTGCGATCCCGCAATTGCGCGACGACTTCGAAGGTCAAATCCGCGGCGGTGCCATGCCGATCGACCTGCTGATGAAAACCGACACACTTCAGGACTCGTTAGACAAATATCGCGCCAAGATCGCCGGCTCCGCTCGCAACCGCGCCGCCGCCTACGAACTCGCCATCGCCAGCGGCCGGAACTACAAACCCGGCGACCAGATTAGCTACTATGTCAAAGCTACGCCGAAGAAGGTCGCGGCCTACGAAGCCGCCAAGCTGGCCAGTGATTTCGATCCGCAAAACCGCGACGAGAACGTCGATTACTACGTCGCGAAACTTGATGAGCTGGTGAAAAAATTTGCCGGCGTAACTGCGGCGGCTTCTGCGCCGACGCAGGAAACACTGGACTTGATCTGACGCCCGCGACTCTGGCGTTATTATCCGCGCCGCGCGTCGAGATGGTGCTTAGGACTCTTCTTTGCTCTTGGGAGGTCGCGTCCGAATTGTCGGACCTGGAAGAGGAGGGGACGTGGGGTGATGCAAACAGTGGGATTGATGGGACACCCGGCCGCGCGCAGGCCGGTGGCGATCCAATTGTTGCAATTGTGGAAGGCGGAATAGCGGCCTCGGGCGCGATACCATCCTTTCTCGAGGTGGATGGGCCGATGGAATTCGTCGAGCGCGTAGGTTTGTGAGATGTGCTGGCAAAGGCGGTCGAAACCGCGCTCGGAAAGTCGGACGGCGACGACCGTAACTTTCGAGTTTTCGAATTGATTGAAACCGTCGCAAAGGAGAACCGTCTTCGTAGAACCGCGGAGAGCGTGGAAGGCGGTGCGCGGCGTCAGCGGTTTGCGATAGCCGTCATCCTCGCCCCAGCCGATTTCGAGATACTTAAAGCCGTCGAAGTCATGGCTGGCGGGCCAGACCCCGGGTGGAATCTGCAAGCGCTGCACCGCGACGCCCGTGTGAAGGATGCTGTGATTGACGACGAAGACGGTGCGAGCCGGCTCGCCGGCGCGTGGCGGAAAGAGCGATTTGTTCGGCCCGACACAGCCGAAGGCGAAGAGCGCACAGCTCGCGGGGAAGACGAACTTTACGATCGCAAGTGCGATGCGCTTCGCGGGACCTGAGCGAGACGGCGTTTTCAATTCACCGCGGGCGAAGAGTGTTTGGCGTTGCACGGCGGGAGTGCTAGACGGATAAACCATCACATGAATCGGAAAACTACTTTCTCCGCTGCGCTTGCCGCTTTCGCCATCATCGCCACAACGCCGAGGTCCTACTCGGCCGATCTCACCGACATCAAAGCCGAGGTCACGAAGCGACATGAGGAGGCGGTCAAGCGGTTGCAGGATTGGATCAAGCTGCCGTCGATCGCGGCGGAGAATCTGAATTATCCGGCGGGGGCGGAATACATGGCGAAGCTGGCGAAGGACGCGGGCTTCCAGGAAGCAACGGTCGTGCAGACCGATGGGAAGCCGGGCGTTTTCGCGACGCTCGATGCGGGCGCGCAGAAAACCGTCGGCCTCTACTTCATGTATGACGTGAAACAATTCGATCCGAAGGAATGGACTTCGCCGCCGCTCGCCGCCGCGCTGGTCGATAAACCGGGGATCGGGAAATCAATCGTCGGCCGCGGGGCGGTGAATCAAAAGGGACCGGAGGCAGCGTTTCTCGCCGCGCTCCATGCGATCAAAGGCGCGGGCAAGAAATTACCGGTGAACCTGGTGCTGGTGGCGGAAGGCGAGGAAGAGATCGGTTCGCCGCACATCGGGCAGATCGTGCGCAAGCCGGAAGTGGAAGCGGTGTTGAAGAAAACGATGGGGATCTTCATGCCTTCGACGATGCAGGGACTCGATGGCGTGGTCACGATTAGCCTCGGCGCGAAAGGCGTGATTGAATGCGAGCTTACTTCGAGCGGAGAAAAATGGGGGCGCGGTCCGGCGAAGGATGTGCACTCGTCGCTCAAGGCGATGGTCGACAGCCCGGCGTGGCATTTAGTGCATGCCTTGAACACGCTCGTCTCGGAAGACGGCAACGACATCACGATCGAAAATTATCCGAAGCCGCGCGCGTTGACCGCGGAGGAAAAAAAGATGATCGCGGATGTCTCGAAAGCGGAGAGCGAAGATCAACGCAAGCAGCAGCTCGGGGTGCAGCATTGGATCAATGATCTATCGTGGGAACAGGCGCAGGAGCGGTTGGAATCGCAGCCGACGGTGAACATCGAAGGGCTGGTCGGCGGTTACACCGGACCCGGCGGCAAGACCGTCCTGCCGCACAAGGCTGCGGCGAAACTCGATCTGCGTCTGGTGCCGGGAATGAAAGCGGACGAGGCGTTCGCGGCCTTGAAAGCGCATTTGGCGAAGAAGGGTTTTGGCGACATCGAAGTGAACATGACCGGCGGTTATGATCCGACGACGAGCTCGGCTGACTCGCCTTTGATCAAGGCGCAGGTCGCGGTCTTGAAGAGCGCAGGAATCGATCCGCTGCTCTGGCCGTGGAACGCCGGTTCGTATCCGGGTTACGTCTTCACCAACCCGCCGCTCAGTCTGGCCGCGGGACATTTCGGTCTTGGCCACGGCAGCGGCGCGCACGCTCCCGATGAATATTACGTGATCGAATCGACCAACCCGAAGGTTGAAGGCTACGACGGCGCGGTCATGTCCTTCGTGGAATATCTCTACGAGTTGGCGAAGTAAATTTGTGCGCGCTCCTGGAGGTTGCCTAACGAGTCGATGAAAGTTCGTCTTTGCGCGGAGAGGCTTCGGCAATTCGCGCGTGACGAAGCGGAAGTATTCGTCGCCTTTATCGGCACCCGCTTGTTGGTTTGCGCCTTGGCTTGCGGGGCCTACGAAATTTTTCAGCATGGCGAGGCCGCGGTGCTGCCCAGCGCGCTCCCGTGGAATCTGTTCTTTCATTGGGATGCGCTTTGGTACGCGCGCATCGTCCAGCACGGTTACGAGTACACGCCCGGGGCAGCTTCGAGCGTAGCTTTTTTCCCGCTCTTTCCGCTCGCCCTCGGCGCTTTTCGCTGGCTCACCGGCGCCTGGGCGCCATTCAGCGGTTTTGTCTTATCGAATGCGGCCCTGCTCGGCGCGGGGATTTGTTTGCGCAGAGTGGCCCGACTGGATTACGGCGGCCGAGTCCCCGACCGCGCGGTTTGGTTTTTGTTTCTTTGTCCAGCGACGTTTTTCCATTCGGCCGGTTTCCAGGAATCGTTCTTTCTCTTGCTCTCGTTAGGCGCGCTTCTGCAGGCGCGACGCGGGCGCTGGATTGCGGCCGGAATTTTGGGCGCCCTCCTGAGCGCGTGCCACGGGAACGGCGTCCTGATCCTCCTGCCCTTGGCGTGGGAGGCGTGGTGCAGTTTTTCGCCTAACGAGTTCTCGGCTCGAAAAATTCTCTCGCGCGGCGCCTGCTTAGCGCTCGTCCCGCTCGGCTTGCTCGCTTTTGCCGGGTATCTTTTCTTCCGTTTCGGCGACGCCCTCGCCTTTGCCCATAACCAGAGCGTGTTCTATCGAGAATTGGACTGGCCGTGGGCGGGCTTCCCGACCGCTTGGTCGGATCCGTGGCCAACCGGCGCGCTGCAGTTAACTGCGGCGATCGCGGGAATTTTTCTTTGTGGGATGGCGTATCGCGTGCGCCTTCGGACGAGCTATCAGCTCTACGCGATCGCGATGCTGCTCCTCACGCTGAGCACCAGTTTCCTAACCGCGACCCCGCGTCTCCTCTGCGAGATTTCTCCGTTCTATCTCGCGCTCGCTCTCGGCACGATCGGTTCGGAAAAATATTTCCTGCTCGCGCTGGCCTCGAGCACGGGCGTGATGGTGATCTCGCTCGCGCTCTTCGTTTGCGGGTACCCGATGGTCTGAATTCGCGCGAAACGCTAGACGAGTTTTGCCTGCAATTTTATTTCGACGCCGGCGAGCGCTCTGGAAACCGGGCAGGTCTTCTTCGTTTTCTCGGCCTCTTCCTGAAACTTCGCGTCCTCGATCCCGGGCACTTCGGCCTCGGTGTTGAGTTCGATCGTGGTGATCTTCGGCCCGTCGGCCAGCATCTCCAGTTTCACGATTGCAGTCGTGTTGATCCGCTTCGGATCGTGGCCCGCCTTGCTCAAATTCGACGCCAGCGCCATGGAGAAACAACCAGCCTGCGCGGCGCCGATCAGTTCTTCTGGATTCGTCCCTGCGCCGCTCTCGAAGCGCGACTGAAAACTGAACGGACCTTCGTAGCCGTCTTTTCCCAGTTTCATTTTGCCGCTGCCTTCCTTGAGCGTGCCGTTCCAAACTGCTGAGCCTTTTCGTTCTGACATGATGCTGATCTCCGGTTGAGGTTTGAGGGGTTTCCCTACGCGCGCCGGCATTTTTCTGCAAGCGGTCGTGGCGGCAAATGCTTTTGCCGGACTGGCACAGGCACTGCTTAAAAATTAACCGCTCGTCTTCTTGCGTTATGACCTTTCGGAAAAAAATTCTGCTCGTCGATTACGAGCCCCGGATGACCGCGGCGGTGAAATCCGCGCTCGAGGAAACGGGCAAGTACGTGATCAAGTCGGAGAACGATAGCCGCCAGGCGTTCAATGCCGCGCGCTGGTTTCAGCCAGATTTAATTCTCTTCGACGTCAACATTACCACCCGGCACGGCGAGTCCGCCGCGCAACAGTTGCAGGCCGATCCAACGTTTCGCGAAACCCCGGTGGTTTTCCTGAGCGTGAACGGCGCGTTTGACGGCGGCGTTGCTTCCGGCGGAATTCTGAGCGGTTACAGTTTTCGCGTGAACCCAATCCGGATCGAAGAATTCGTCCGCTACGTCGCGGAACTGCTGACCCCACCGGCGGAACGCAAAACCAAACGCCTGCCGGAAACGACCTAGCCGGTCGACTGCTTGTAAGCGGCTGCGTCCTTGAGCTGCCTGACGTCGTCGGGCGAATCCATCTTCAGAACAAAGATCCAGCCTTCGCCGAAGGGGTCGGTGTTCACCAGCGCCGGATTGGTCGAGAGGGCCTCGTTCGCTTCCACGACTTCGCCTTTCACCGGCGCGTAAATATCGCTCGCGGCTTTGACCGATTCGACGACCGCGATCTGCCCGCGCGCGTCGACTTTTGTTCCGACTTTCGGGAGCTCCACGTAGACCACATCGGTTAGCTCGGCTTGTGCGTGATCAGTAATGCCGACGCGCGCCTTGTCGCCTTCGACGCGGACCCATTCGTGCGACTCGGTGTAATGAAGTTCGTCGGGAACGTTGCTCATGATTTTTTGTAGAGTGGTTTCTTTTCGATGACAGCAGGAAATTTTTGCCCGCGAATTTCGATTTCCAATTCGTTGCCGATCTTGGCCAGCGCCG
>JBPCJC010000019.1:0-6720 GCA_051005695.1 Chthoniobacterales bacterium
ATCACGGCCCCATCGATGGGCTGATCGGGCCGCAAACCCGGGCGGCCTTGGCTGCTTATCAGCGCGACAACGGCCTCGTCATCACTGAAGCGGTGGACGAACCGACGCTGGTTACGCTCGGGTTGGCCTAACGAGAAGCGCTCGGGCGGGTTGGCCATGTGGTGGCGGGTGTGTCGCCCGCCGGCGCTGGATCGACGGCGGCTGGTAGGACGCGCTTGTTCCATCCGGCCAAGGATCGCGATCGTTGCGGCCGACACGGCCGCCTCTCCAGCACCGCTCGGCGAATTTCGCCGGCGCACGATTTCCATTTCACGCGGCCTTTTCGTTGAGGAGTGACGGCACGCTCCTTGCGGCGTCGCGACAGTTGGCGAATGCTTGCGCCCGATGTCCGCACCGCAACTCATCGCGCGAGATTTGCACCGTTCTTTCCAGATCGGCCGCCGTCGCATCGAGGTGCTGCGCGGCGTTTCGCTCGCGGTGGAAGAGGGCGAGGCGATCTTCCTCTGCGGCGCTTCCGGGGCCGGGAAAACCACTCTGCTTTATACGCTCGCCGGCCTGGAGCGGCCGGAGTCCGGTGAGGTGGAATTCGAAGGCCAGCCGCTTTACCGCGGCGGGGAATCGGCCCTCGCGAAACTGCGGAACCAGAAGATGGGCTTTGTTTTTCAAGGGTATTTTCTACTGCCGGAACTGACCGCCCTGGAAAACGTGATGCTGCCCGGAATGATCGGACGGAAGGCGGCAAAGGCAGCTTGCCTGAAGAGCCTCCAGGACGTTGGCCTCGGCGATCGGGTGAGTCATCTGCCGCCTGAACTCTCGGGCGGTGAGCAGCAGCGGGTCGCGATCGCGCGCGCCCTGACGAACGATCCCGACATCATTTTCGCCGACGAACCGACCGGCAATCTCGACTCCAAAACCGGCGACGTGATCATGGAATTGCTCCTCGGCCTGGCGAAAGATCGCAACAAAACGCTGGTCGTCGTAACGCACGACAACAACCTCGCCCAACGCGGCGATCGCACGCTCCGGATTGTCGACGGGCTGCTCGCCCCGGCCGAAGGCGCGCCGGTCACTGCGCACTAAATCGCGTCAAAAAATTGCGCCCGGCGGAGGCCGCACCCGCCGGGCGCGCGATCATCTCGCTTAGTCGATCACGCGGACGGACGTTTCCGTGCCGCAACCGCTGGCGACGACGGCGCCATTGGGATCGTAGCTGGTAAAGGCGATCGTGCTCGTGAAGCTGTTGCCAGCGCGATCAAGCTGAATGTCGCGCGAAACCATTTGCGTCCCGAGATACGCCCCGGTGGCATCGAAGCGGAAGAACTCGAAGGTCGCGGTGTAATGCTGCTGGCCGAGGTAGTGCCAGAGGCCCAGCCCGATCTTGCCGAGCGTGGGCGGCATGTTGTTGGTTTGTTCCAGCGATCCGTCCGCACCGAAGAGCCCGAGGCCGCGGAAGTTCGCGAGCACGGTCCCATTGCAATTTGTGATCGTGACCGCGGAATCCCAAACGCCCGCGATTGTTGCCTGGGGTCTTTGTGCTTCGGCGGCAGGGACCGAGGGCGACCCGGCAAATAATGTAACCAGCCCGAGAAGAGCGGCGACGATGACAGGACAATTCATTTTTCGATTCATTGGTTTGTTTCCTTTAGTTGGTTGTCTCCGGAAGTTTTTCCGAAGTGATGCGATGACGTTGTTCCCGACCCTGATGAAAAATCCTTAGGAAACGCCTGATTTTTCCTGAATCTTCCTGAAGACGGCCATGACGACCTCCCGATCTCACGCTTACGAGTTTGGCGATTTCCGAGTGGACGGTGAGCGACGTCTGCTCCGGCGGCGCGATGGTACGGTGGTGCCGCTCAGCCCGAAGGTTTTCGAGACGCTCCTGTGTCTGCTGCAAAACCGCGAAGGGGTTCTGACCAAGGAAACTCTGATGGCTTCGATCTGGCCGGATTCGATCGTCGAGGAGAACAACCTGACCCAGAACATCTCAGCCCTCCGCCGGATTTTCGGCGAAACGCCCGGCACGCATCGTTACATCGTGACGGCGCCGGGCCACGGCTACCGTTTTGTCGCTGCGGTAAAGTCCGCGCCGGCGAGCGAGGTAACTTCCGCTCCAGGGGCGGGCGTGAAAACTCTCGCGGTCCTGCCTTTCAAGCCCCTGCTGATCGAAGACCGCGACGCGGCCTTGGAAATGGGAATCGCCGACACGCTCATCACGCGGCTCGGGAAGATCAAAGAGGTGACAGTGCGGCCGCTCAGCTCGGTGCGGCGTTTCGGCGGCCTCGAGCAGGATCCGATCGCGGCCGGGCGCGCACTGGTGGTGCAATCGGTTCTCGACGGCACGATTCGACGTTCGAACGATCGCATCCGCGTGACCGCGCGACTCCTCAACGTGGCGGACGGCGCTTCGCTCTGGACGGGCAGCTTCGACGAGAAGTTCACCGATGTTTTCGGGGTCGAGGACGCCATCTCCGGACGCGTCGCGCACGCGCTCGCCTTGCACCTCAGTCCGGAAGAAGAGCAACGAGTCAGGAAGCGCTATACGGCGAATTCCGCGGCCTATCAGCTTTACCTGGCCGGCCGCTATCACTGGAGCCGGATCACGCTGCCGGAGATCAGGAAAAGCATCGAATTTTTCCGCGCCGCGATCGACCTCGATCCGGGCTACGCGCTCGCCTATGCCGGACTGGCCGAATCCTATCGCGCTCTTCCAATCACGAGCGACGTCCCGTCGAACGAGGCCATGCCGCAGGCGAAGGAAGCAGCTGCGAAGGCGATCGAAATCGACGACTCCCTGGCCGAGCCGCATGCCTCGCTGACTTTCGTTCGTTTTTGGTATGACTGGGACTGGACGGGAGCCGAACGCGAAGGCCGGCGTGCGATCGAGCTCAACGACAATTCTGCTTTCGCGCATCTCGCCTACAGTCATTTGCTCTCCGATCTCGGACGGCACGAAGAAGCGATCGCGGAAGGTGAACGCGCGCGCGAGCTCGAGCCCGTCTCCCTAATCATCAACGCGCTCAACGGAGCGCTGCGTTACTACGCAGGTCGCCTCGAGGAAGGAGCCATCCTTTTGCGGGCCACGCTCGACCTCGAGCCGGAGTTCTGGGTCGCGCGACTTTTCCTGGGCAAGATTCAATCGGAACAAAAACGGTATGGCGAGGCCCTCAAGGAATTCGAGCGCGCCCGGAAGTCGTCCCGCGAAAACTCGGAGACGATCGCGATGATTGGTTACGTGCAGGCGCTCGCGGGCGAGACGGTGAAAGCGCGTGCGACTCTTGCCGAACTGAAAGCACTCGCCCGCCAACGTTATATTCCTCCGGTGAACATGGCGGTGATTCATCTCGGCCTGGGGGAGCGGGATAAAGCCTTCGCCTGGTTGGAAAAGGCGTTTCAGGACCGCGATGTCCGCCTGAGTTTCATGAAGGTCGATCCGAAATGGGATCCGTGGCGGACTGACCGGCGCTTCGCCGCCGTCCTGCAGCGTCTCGGTTTCGCCTGATCGCCCGCTCCGCTTCTCGATGGATCACGCGGCTTGACCGAATGGTAGGAATTCCTACCGTTTCGGTATGACAGCAATTCTTTCGGAGAAAGGTCAGGTTACGATTCCCAAAGAGATTCGGCAGAAGCTCGGCCTGAGGCCAGGAGCGGTGCTCGAGTTCGCAGCGGTCAACGGGAAACTGGTCGGGCAAAAGAAAATTGCAGGCGACGTCTTTAAAAAATGGCGCGGCCGCGCGCGACTACCCGGGCGCGGGGACGTTGACGCATACCTCCAGCGGACTCGCGGATGCTGACGGCACTCGACAGCTCCGCGCTGCTTGACGTTGTCACCGGTTCGGCAAAATACGCCGATCGATCGGAGCAGGCGTTGCGGAAGGCCATCGGGGAGGGCGGGCTAATTGTGTGCGAAAGCGTCGTCGCGGAAATCAGCCCGACTTTTGCCAACGCTAAAGAAATCACAGAATTTATGGGGGATTGGCAAATCCGTTTCATCCCGGGCTCGGAAGAAAGCGCAAAGTTGGCGGGTGAAATCTTTCGCCGTTATCTTAAACGCGGCGGCCGCGGCGGCCGCATCGTGGTCGACTTCCTGATCGGGGCGCACGCCGTCTGCCATGCCGATCGCTTGCTCGCGCGAGATCGAGGTTTTCTCCGCGACTACTTCTCGACTCTGAAGCTAATTGAACCCTGATTGTTGCTGAACCTCAGGCAGGCTTCTTCTTTCCGCGCTTGAATTGCCTTCCGACTGGCCGGAAGTTTTTCCATGCCGACTAAAGACGTGGAAGGAACTGCAGTGATGGAGCCGCCGACACAGCGCGAATCTGCGCTCAAGAACAAGCCTCCGACGCCGGCCACGCAGGCGCTGAAAATTTATATCGACGGTGAACTCTTCGATGAAGCGGACGCCAAGGTCTCGGTCTTCGATCACGGCCTGCTCTACGGCGATGGCATTTTCGAAGGCATCCGCTTTTACAACGGTCGCGTCTTCCGGATGGAAGAACACATGGACCGGCTCTGGGAATCGGCGCGCTCGATCTGCATCGAAATCCCGATGTCGCGGCGCGAGCTGGATGAGGCGCTGCTCGACACGATTCGTCAGAACGGTCTGCGCGACGGTTACGTCCGGCTCATCGTGACTCGCGGCGTCGGCAACCTCGGCCTCAACCCCGTCCAATGTAAGCGCCCGAGCGTCATCATCATCGCCTCCACGATTGCGCTTTATGCCGAGGAAGTTTATCGGCACGGCCTCACCGTCGTGACTGTGGCCACGCGGCGGATGGGCCCGGCGACCTTGAACCCGGCGATCAAGTCTTTGAACTACTTGAACAACGTTCTCGCCCGCATCGAAGCGAACCTCGCGAATGCCGACGAAGCGCTGATGTTGAACGACGCCGGGAACATCGCCGAGTGCACCGCGGACAATGTTTTTATCGTGAAGCGCGGCCAGATCATGACCCCGCCGATCACGGCCGGCGCCTTGCGCGGCATCACCCGCGCGGTGGTCTTCGACATCGCGGCCGAGCTAGGGATTAAAATTTCCGAACCCGATCTCACTCGTCACGATCTCTACATCGCGGACGAGGCCTTCCTCACCGGCACGGCCGCGGAAGTGGTCCCGATGGTGAAAGTGGATGGACGCCTCATCGGCACCGGTGAGCCCGGCGGCATCACCACGCGGATGATCGCGCGCTTCCGCGAGTTGACACGCGAAACCGGGACCCCGATTTTTTCGGCGTGACTGGAAGCAATCGCCTAACGAAAACCAGGGCGCTGATTATCCGCGCCGCCGTTGAATGTTTTCGCGGCTTTGTAGTTTAATGGTGAGCCATGCTTTGCGACGTTTGTAAATGCAATGATGCGACGGTTTTCCTGACGCAGATTGTCGACGGCAAGATGCAAAAGGTGAATCTCTGCGACGCCTGCTCGAAGGAGAAAGGCGTCCAGGATCCCACCGGGTTTGCGCTCGCCGACCTTTTGTTAGGCATTGGCGCGGCGGAGGAAATCGAGAAGGGCGCGCCGACCCAGAAGTGCCCGGTCTGCGGATTTACCCAAGTCGATTTCAAGAAGACCGGCCGGCTCGGTTGCAGCGCGTGCTACATTACTTTCGCGGAAGGTCTCGGCACGCTCCTGAAGGCGATGCACAAGGGCACCGAGCATGTCGGCAAACTGCCGCAGCGCGCTTTCCGGCAGCTGGAATTAAACGACAAGATGCGCACTCTGACTGACCACTTGGAGAAGGCGGTGGCGGAAGAAAATTACGAGAACGCGGCGACCTTGCGCGACCAAATCAAACAACTCGAACACGAGATGGCGAGCTAAACCGATGAAGTTCGACCAAGTCATGTCCAGCGCCGGCGAGTGGGTCCGCGGCGAAGGCCCCCATCACCAGATCGTCGTCAGCAGCCGCGTCCGGCTCGCGCGCAACTTGCGGCATCGCGCCTTCCCCGGCTGGGCGAAAAAGGCGGAGCGCTCGCTGGTGCTTGAGCAGATCAAGCCCCGCATCGAAGAGCTGCCGGAGATGCAGGATTCCTTTTCGGAGATGCTCCAGGATTTATCCGCGCTCGAAAAGCAGGTGCTTGTCGAACGGCATTTGATCAGCCGGGAGCACGCCGCCAAGGGCGTCGGCAGTGCGGTGGTGATGAACCGCAAGCAGACGCTCAGCATCATGATCAACGAAGAGGATCATCTGCGCATGCAATCGATCCGTTCCGGATTGCAGCTCAAGAACGCCTTCAGGCTGGTCGATAAGGTGGACAGCGTCCTCGAAGGAAAACTCGACATCGCCTACGATCAGCGGCTCGGTTATCTCACCGCCTGCCCGACCAACGTCGGCACCGGCATGCGCGCCTCCGCGATGCTTCATCTGCCGGGTCTGGTCCTGAGCGATTTGATCAATCAGGTCATTCAGGCGGTGAACAAAATCGGCCTCGCCGTGCGCGGACTCTACGGGGAGGGGACCGAGGCGATGGGAAACCTTTTCCAGATCTCGAACCAGACCACGCTCGGCGAAAAAGAAGACGAGATCATCGCCCGCTTAACCAAAGTAATCGAGACGATCATCCAGAAGGAACACGACGCCCGCCAGGTCCTGATCCAGAAAAAAGCCGACACCCTCTGGGACCAGATCGGCCGGGCATACGGCGTGCTTACCTACGCTCATGCGATGACCTCGAAGGAGGCGCTAAATTTACTTTCGATCATGAAACTCGCAGTCGATCTCGGCGC
>JBPCJC010000020.1:0-29465 GCA_051005695.1 Chthoniobacterales bacterium
CCTCCTGCTTGTACTCCTGCGGGTAGCTCGTTCTCTCACGAGTTGGTTTGCTGATCTGTGTTTTCATGTGGGTTCCTCGGCCTTTTGACCCTAAGCCCACTGTCCGTCAAATCAGGGCAACCCCAGCTTCAGAATTTCGCTCTCGCAGCCGTGCTCCGTACGATGGTAAGAGACTTGGATGGCTCGCAAAAGCGTAGCGAGATTATGAAGCTGACCCTTACTTCCGCCCTGACTAATTCATTCCGCCTCCGATCGACGCTCGCTCCCGGTAGGCGTCGCTGATCTTGGGTCTCATTAAATATAGAGAGCGCTATGCGTACGCCATTACTATTAGCAGTCATTGCTCTACTCATTTCGTGCTCTGCTCTTTTTGTTGCCGTGCGGGCTTCGCCCACCGAGGCCGAGATCGACCGACGGGTAGATGCCGCACGCGCGGAAAGAGCGCGCATACGTTCAGGCCCTCACCCCCAGGATGGACCTTATTTATCGCGATATGATTCGCGATTATCATCCACCAGCAAAGCCACCGGAGACTTTCGCGGAGCTTCTTACCCCAGCGTTACAGATCGTTACGAACATTAGCACCAAATGATCTGCCCCCATCATCCCACCTCCGATCGACGCTCGCTCCCGGTAAGAGGCGCTGCTAGGGTCGCGATAGGGGTCAGCCCCATAATTGCGCTCTAGCAGCCACTGCCTTCTACATGGGAACGTTCTATGCAGTCCTTCAGATAGTGAAACCGCTGTGGCAGGCTGCGCACGTTCTGCTTTTGCTGTGCGTAGGCATTTACGCCATGAAAGCGCCGCGGACTACCGCACTGGTGTTCATTTCGCTTGCCTGTTTTATCACCGTCCTTTCTGACGGCGTGTATCTCATGGGAAGTTTGCAGACGGAGTGGCACGTCACGCTCTTTGCAGCGGCGGTGCGCAGGGTCTTATTCGTTTTCGCGGAAATACTCTTCATCGTTGAAGTATTTCTCTGGCCTCTTGCTCTCTTTCTTATCGTCAAAGAGCGACGCAATGGTGAGCGTCAGGTTAAGAAGTCTTTCCTGTTATTCACTCGATAGCGATATGACTCCTGCGCCGGTAAAGCCTGTAGCTACGGTAGCTGACTTGGAGAAGCTGGATGTGCGGGTGGGGACGATTCGGGAGGTGCGGGCGGTGCCGGGATCGGAGAAGCTTTTGCAGTTGATCGTGAGCTTTGGCGATCATCAGCGCTCGATTCTTTCCGGGATGAAGAAGGAGCGGCCGGAGCCGGAGTTATTGGTGGGGAAGCAGGCGCTCTTCGTGGTTAACCTGGCGCCGCGGAAGATGGCGGGCCTGGTTTCGGAGGGGATGCTTTTCGATCTCGGCTATGCGGATGGGCTGGTGCCGGTGCTGGCGATGCCGGAGGCGCCGCTGCCGGATGGAGCGCGCGCGGGCTAGGAGTTTTCTCCGGCGGCTGAATGATGCGCGAATGGTGAGCGGGCGCGTCGGGTTTAGCTCGTGCGGCTGCCTAACGAGGGTTTAGGCTGGCATCGATGATAACCCAGGAACTCATTTACAGCACGCTCTACGCGGCGCTGTCCTTAACCGACTCGATCTTCCAGATTTGGACGACGCTGACTTTCGCGGTGATCGTGGCGACCTATGTGGCCGGGAAGCGGTTCGATCGCTCGGTCTATCTGCTGGTCTCGGCGCTCTACACGCTGGCTTCGTTGATCCTCCTGATCCGATTCGGGAGCGCGGCCTTCCAGGCTTTTCACTACAAGAATTTGCTGGTGACGCGCGGATTTGAGCCGTGGCCGGTGCCGAATTTTATCTCGGTGATCATCGGCGGCGGGACTGGGGTGCTGCTTTTCGCCGGCACGCTGGGGACGCTCTGGTTTGTGCGCAGCACTTGGAAGCGCATGGCGGCAGCGGCGAAGACGTCGGCCGCGGGTAAGGCGGCGGCGAATCAGTAGGACTTCGCCCAGATGACGCGGCGCGGGCTGGGCTCGCCGGTGAAGATGCACTTGCCGGCTTCGGCCGGGGATGCGGGATCGTCGAAGGGGATGCAGCGGATCGTCACCTTCAAGTCTGCTTTCACCTTTTCTTCGACTTCGCGGGAACCGTTCCAATGGGCTAGGGCGAAGCCGCCGTGGATCTCGGGTTTGTTCGCATTCTTCGGCGTGAAGAAGTCGTAGAATTCTTCCTTGGAATTGATCTCGCGGGTGTGGGCGTCGCGGAAGGCGGTGGCGCGCTCGAGGAGGTTTTGCTGGATGGCGTCGAGGAGCGCGGGGACTTGCCTAACGAGTTCGGCGGCGGGGAGGAATTCCTTCGACTTGATCGGCTGGTCGCGCCGGCTGATGGCGACGTTTCCGGATTCCAGATCGCGCGGACCGAGCTCGACCCGCAGTGGGACGCCTTTTTTGATCCATTCCCAATTCTTGGCGCCGCCGGCGAGATCGCGCTGGTCGACTTCGACTTCGAGGGGCGCGTCGTGATAACGCAGGCCGCGGAGTTGCTCGGCTAACTGATTGGCCGCGGCGAGAACGGCGGCGCGGGTTTCCTCCTTCGGCGTGATCGGCAGGATGACGACGTGGGTGGGGGCGACGCGTGGTGGAAGGACGAGGCCGTCGTCATCCGCGTGGGCCATGATGAGGGTGCCGATCATGCGGGTGCTCATGCCCCAACTGGTGGTCCAGCCAAATTCCTGGGTGCCGGTGCGCGTCTGGAAACGGATACCGCTGGAGCGCGAGAAATTTTGCCCGAGAAAATGCGAGGTGCCGGCCTGGATGGCTTTGCGATCCTGGACCATGGCTTCGATGCACAGGGTCTGGACGGCACCGGGAAATCTTTCGCTCTCGGATTTCTCCCCGGTAAAGACGGGCAGGGCGACGTGGTCGCGCACGAAAGTTTCGTAAACGTCGAGCATGCGTTTGGTTTCCTCGCGCGCTTCGGTCTCGGTCTCGTGGACGGTGTGGCCTTCCTGCCAGAGGAACTCGGTGGTGCGCAGGAAAATGCGCGGCCGCATTTCCCAGCGGACGACGTTGGCCCATTGGTTAATTAGAATCGGCAGGTCGCGATAACTCTGGACCCACTTGGCGTAGGTCGCGCCGATGATGGTTTCGGATGTTGGCCTAACGACCAGTGGCTCGGCCAATGGACTGGCCGGGACCATTTTGCCCTCGGCGTTTACTTCCAGCCGGCTGTGGGTGACGACGGCGCACTCCTTGGCGAAGCCTTCGACGTGGGCGGCTTCTTTTGCGAGATAACTCAGTGGGATGAAGAGCGGGAAGTAGGCGTTGCGATGGCCGGTCGCGCGGAACATGGCGTCGAGCTGGCGTTGCATGTTCTCCCAAATCCCGTAGCCCCACGGACGGATGACCATGCAGCCGCGGACTTCGGAAGGCTCGGCCAACTCGGCGGCGCGGATGACCTGTTGATACCACTCGGGGAAATCTTCTTCGCGCCGCGGCGTGATCGCGCTCTTGGGGGCAGCAGGGTTGGTCATGAGGCGGAGAATTAAGCCCCCTTCGGCGGGATTGACGAGCGCGAGTTGCAGTAAATTTCGCGTGAGCGGGAGAGCTTCCCACGGTGTGAGGTGGTGTTATCCTGCGCAGATGAAACCGAATTATTTCTTGAAGATTTTGTTGGTGACGGCGTTGGCACTTGGGCCAGTAACGCCGCTCGTGCGCGCGGAAGATCCCGATAACACTGCGGTGGTGAACGAATTTAAACGGCGCGAGGAAAACCTCGGCCATCTCTCGATTGACGAGCAACTGAAGATTCGTGCTGCGCAGCAGAAGGCGCTCGAAGATGCGGGAGTGAAGGAAGCGATGCAAAAGCGCGACCAGGCGATGGTGGAATTTCGCGAGAAATTGCGCGCGGCCATGATCGCGGCTGATCCAGCGGTGAAAGCGATCCTGGATAGAATCGCCGAAGGCACCAGGCCCGGTTTGCAGATGGGAAAGTAGCGCGGCGCAACTTTCCGGAAGCGCTGGGTTTGATTCCCCTGATATGAAACTGAAAACACTTCTCACGATCTCGTCGTTGGCGCTGGCTTTGAACTTCGCGCCGGCGGCCTTCGCGCAAACGCCGGAGCAGTCAGGACAGGGACGTCACGGACGCAATGGGCGGCATGCGCAATTCATGGCCAGCCTATCGCCGGATGAACGGGCCAGGCTCAAGGCCGCGCATCAGAAAGCGATGGCCGATCCAACGGTCCAAGCCGCGAAAGATCGCACCAAGACTTCGCGGAAAGAATTCCGTGAAATGCGGCGCGCGGCGATGTTGAAAGCCGATCCTTCGATCCAGCCCATCCTGGACAAGATGCCGGCCCGCGGCCGGAAGACTTCTTAAAGCCGGGGTCGCGCGGGATTAAAAATTCCGCGCGACTAACTGCTCGTTAGGCGAGTCGCCTGCTTCGAGATAGCCGCCGGCGAAGTCGATGCTGCAAATCGTCCGATAAGTCGCGTGCGGGCCCACGGCCGCGCCGGCGACGTTGAACTCGGGGCTGAAGATGTTCTTGCGGTGTTTCCGCGCGCGCAGGCCGTCGTCGATTATCAAGGCGATGACAATTTCGCGCGCGCTCGATCTGCCGCAGGCCAGGTTTTCGCCCCAGGTCCCGCTCCAGCGGCCATAGCGATTGATGCGGTCGCCGGGACCCGACCAGCCCCGGCCGGAATGACTCATTCCGCCGCCGGCTTGCTCCGCGCAATGCTCGGCCGCGGCGCGCGAAATTCCCGGGGAATACGAGAACGGCGCGCGCGGGCTGGTCGTGCGGAGGAAACGGATCGCGTCATCGAGCGCGCGCGTGCCTTCTTCAGTGCGCACGGGAACACGCCCCGGAACCATCTGCAGCGTGCCCTGAAATTGCGGCCGCAGCTGTTCAATGAACTCGGCGTAGAGCGCGGGATTCTGTCGCGCCAAGTTCATTTCCGCGACGATTACGCTCCCTGTTTCTCCGCGTGCGGTGAGAAGCGAAGAGGTGAAAAATGCGAGGACGAGCAGGAAATTGCGCAGGTTCATCGCCTGCATTTGAAGCAGGCGAAATGCCAGCGCCCGGAGGGTTGACACTCCTGCGGGGCGCCCGTAGTTTCCGTGCCCTTTCAGCCACATGAAGACGTTTTCTGCCAAAGCCAACGAGGTCCCACGCAAGTGGTGGATCATTGATGCGAATGATCAGGTGCTCGGCCGGGTCGCCGTCAAAGCCGCCAATCTTCTGCGCGGAAAAGAGAAGCCGATTTACACTACGCACGTCGACACGGGCGATTTCGTCGTCGTGATTAATGCCGAGAAAGTGCGCCTGACCGGCAAGAAGGAAGAGCAGAAGACCTACATGAGCTATTCCGGATTCGTCGGTGGTCACAAAACCGAAAACGCCCGGGCTCGCCGCGAGCGGCATCCCGAGCTGATGGTGGAACGCGCGATCCGGGGGATGATCCCGCACAACAAACTTGGGCGGGCCGTTTACCGGAAGCTCAAGGTTTACAAGGGCGACCTGCATCCGCACGGTGCGCAGCAACCAGCCGCGGTCACCCTCGCGTAATTTTTCGAAGAGATTTTCTTTATGGCAACAACTGAGGAATTCATCGCCACTGGCCGCCGCAAAACTTCCGTCGCGCGCATTCGGATGATGGCCGGTAGCGGCAAGATCGACGTCAACGGCAAGAGCTTCGAAGAATATTTTCCGACCGTCCCGCTGCAGAACACGGTCCTGCAACCGTTGCACGCAGTGAAGTTGATCAACTCCTACGATCTCTCGGTCAACACCACCGGCGGTGGCGCGACCGGACAAGCTGGGGCAACCCGGTTGGCGATCGCGCGCGCTCTCCTGCAAGTGGACGCGAATCTTCGCGGGACATTGAAGGCCGAGGGTTTACTTCGGCGCGATCCGCGGATGAAAGAACGAAAGAAATCCGGGCAACCCGGCGCGCGTAAGCGCTTCCAGTTCTCGAAGCGGTAATTCGCCGCTTACGGCTTCGGTTTAGCCGAAGCTGCGGGACTTCCTTTCGCGGTGACGCTGGCAGAGTTATTGGCGACGGCGGGCGAACCAGCTGGAGCCACCAAGATTGTCGCCGCGGGGGCGTTCGCTTTCGGCGGCTTCAAGTTTCGCAGATATTGCGAAGCTTCCTGCGAGGCATAGCTCTCGCGATATTGGGTCAGGACAGTTTCGCAAACGCGGCGCGCGTCTTCGATTTGTCCCTTTTGCTTGAACAACGGAACCTCGGCGAGCAGCGCCAGCGGCGCGTTGAAATCGCGCGGATGCTCGGCCGCGATCCGGCGATACACCACCAGCGCGTCGTCGGTTTTGCCTAACGAATCCATATTCGCGGCCATCGCCATTTGCGCGGTCGTGGCCAGCTCGTGTTTCGGATCCCGTTTCAAGAAACCTTCCAGGGTCGTATTGGCCTCGGCGAATTTTTGCTGTTTGCGCTCTTCATCGGCGAGCAGAAGTGCGGCACTCGCCGCAGAGGATGAAGCGGGATATTGGCCAATCACTTTTTGGTAATCCTGTGGACCGCGCGCCGACGCGAGCTGAGCCGCGGCGGCATCGTCGCGCCGCGCAGTGTAAAGACGATAACCCCCAACGGCCGCGAGCGCACCCAGCGCGACTAGGAGTCCGATCAGAATCGACGTCTTGTATTGCCCCCAAAAAACCTGTGTTTCGAGAACGGGATCAGGCGCCGCGGTGGCGGCGGGCGGCTGCTTCGGAACGGGGCGTATCGGTTTTGCAGGCAAGGTTCGCTCTTATGCCACGCGAGTCTGGCCCACGCAAGGCCGTAAGGCGGAAAGCCGTCGCGGTGACGAAGTGAATCTGAGGCAAAATCTCGAGAAGACGCAAAAATGGATTTATCATCCGCGCGGCGCAGCGGCGAATTGCTCGTTAGGCAAATTTTCTTCGAACGGCTTCTGTTGGCAGCGGACGAGGTTACAGCCTAGGCTCGCGGCCGTGATGATCGCGCACGACAAGCTCTTCATTCCCGGTCCGGTCGAGGTTTCGGCGAAAACCTGGGCGGCATTTTCCCGCCCGATCATGGGCCATCGCAGCGAAGATTTCCGCGCGCTCTACCGCTCGATCCAGCCGCAACTTCAAGAATTATTCGGAACGCGTCAGCCGGTTTTCCTCTCCACTTCCTCGGCCTGGGGCGTGATGGAAGGATCAATCCGCAACCTCGTCGGCCGGCGCGTGCTCAATTGCATGTGCGGCGCATTTTCCGACAAGTGGTTCGACGTTAGCCAGCGTTGCGGGAAGGAAGCAGCAGCGTTGCAAGTGGAATGGGGAAAGCATATCAGGCCCGCTGCGCTCGAGGCGAAACTGGCCACCGGCGAGTTCGACGCGGTTACGCTGATCCACAACGAAACTTCCACCGGAGTAATGAATCCTCTCGCGGAGATTTGCGCGATCATGCGCAAGTTTCCGGACGTGCTGCTGATCATTGACTCGGTGTCGTCGTTCTCGGCCGTCTCTATTCCGATGGATGAACTCGGCATCGATGTTCTCCTCACCGGCAGCCAAAAAGCGCTCGCTCTCCCGCCGGGATTTTCGCTCTTCAGCGTTTCCGAAAAAGCCTTTGCGTGCGCCGCGGAAATTCCGGCGCGCGGATATTATTTCGATTTCCTCGAGTTCAAAAAAAATCAGGCGAACGACATGACGCCGACCACTCCGAGCATCGGGCACGTCAACGCGCTGCAGTCGAAACTGGAGGAAATTTTCGCGGAAGGATTATCCGCGCGTTATCAGCGACACGCACGCACCAACGCGCTCGTGCATGATTGGGTGCGCGCGCGGGGCTTCGAGTTTTTCGCGGAAGATGGTTTTCGTTCTCTTACCCTGACCTGCGTGCGGAATAATCGCGGAATCGATGTCGCAAAACTGGTGCGCGATCTGCGCGCCAGGCATCATCTGGTGATCGACGGTGGCTACGGGAAGATCAAAGGCGAAACCTTTCGTCTCTCGAACATGGGCGACGAAACTGAAGAGACGGTGGCGCATTTGCTCGCGTGTCTCGACGATTGCCTGGATTGAAGCGCGTGAAAAAATTCGCACGCGAAAGCGTGACGCAAAATTGATTTGGACTCGCGTTTGCGCGTGGAAGGTTTTAGTTGTCGCCCATGATCTCTGCTGCGCGCGCCATTCTTTTCAGCACCATAATTTTTACGGGCTGCCGCACGGCGCACGATGTTGCCGTTACCTCTTTCCGCGTGCTCGATACGCCCGCGCGTTTTGTGCGCGATCGGATTGATCCTCCGGAAACGACTACGACCACGACGACGACGGAGCGTTATCAATCGTCCGACGTCACAAATCCCGGACAGCCGGTGCAGTCGAGGCCTATCGAGGAGCCGGCTACGCATCGGCGGACGAGCGTGCAGGAATCTCGCGAGCCTGCGCCCGCTGCGGGGCGGCGTAACACGACCGCGAGTTCAACTGCCCAGCACCGAGCCACGCCGTCGCCCTCGCCACGCGCGGTAGTCAAGCAGACCGCGCAATTTCCCACCGCTCGTCCGGTTCCCGGGCAGCCGGGGCACGTCTACAGCATTGATCCAAAAGGCGGGATCGTGGACGTGACCGGCTACAAAAAAGGGGACAAGGCGAAAGACCCCTACACGCAGCAGATTTTTATCGTGCCCTAACGAGTGGTTGACCGCGGGTCGGGCAGTTGGTTGCAGGAGTCATCTTGACGTTGCTGCGCGTTAAGCCAGCGCGATTGCGCGGACCAGGCTCCTAATGCGCTGAAAAATTTCGCGCGGCCAGGGCGTGAATCGTTCTCGCCCTTCTCCGGCAAATTCAGCTCAATCTTCGCGTCGGTGCGTACGCTTCCTGCTTTATGGTAATTATATGACCAGTGGTGTCCCTTCTTTCGCTTCGCGGCCACAGCGTGCCGGTTTTCGCACCCATCTCGGCCTCGCGTTCGGCGCGTTTGTTTGCGCGGTGACCTCTCATTCCGCGCATGCTTATGCCTTGCAGGGGAAAAGCTGGCCCGCGGGTAGCGTGATTGTTCTCCAGCTCGGTCTCGGCAATGCGCCGCAAACACTTTCGGACGGAAATACTTCCTGGGACCAGGCGGTTCTTCCGGTGATCACGGCGTGGAATCAGCAGTTGGGAAGCATCCAATTTAGCGCGGTAATTAATCCAACCGCAGCCTCCTCCGGCGATCACCTGAACTCGGTCGTCTTCGCGAACTCGGTCTTCGGGCAATCGTTCGGCGGCGGCACGCTCGCCGTGACTTATTACCGCACGCAAGGCACGGCCATGATCGAAGCGGACGTGCTCGTGAACACCGCGCAAACTTTCGATTCGTACCGCGGACCCTTGCGTTTTGGCAGTGGCGGTTATGCCACCGGCGATCTCCGCCGCGTGCTTTTGCACGAGCTCGGCCACGGGATCGGGTTGAATCATCCGGACGGCGCCGGTCAACACATCGACGCGGTCATGAATTCCGTAATTAGCGATCGGGAAACGCTCGCGTCCGATGACATCGCTGGTGCGCAATCGATATACGGCGTAGCCGCGCCCGTGCCCACGCCGCCTCCGGCGCCGGTTCCGACACCAATTCCGACGCCGAATGGTCCGACGCGGTTGGCGAATATTTCTACGCGAATGAAAGTCGGCCTCGGCGACGATGTCCTTATCGGCGGATTCATCGTGAAGGGGACGCAGCCGAAGAAAATGATTATCCGCGCGAGCGGCCCATCGCTGACCGCCGCCGGCGTACCGGGAGCGATGCGCGATCCCGTTCTCGAACTACACGACGGCACGGGCGCGACGATTGCGCAAAACGATAACTGGCAAACCGGCGGACAATCCGCCGAGATCACCGCCACCGGTTTAGCTCCTTCGCAAGCGCTCGAGTCCGCGGTCGTCGCCACTCTGCAACCGGGGAATTACACCGCCGTGGTTCGCGGCGCGAACAACACCCAGGGCATCGCGCTGGTCGAAGGTTACGAGCTCGACACCCCGACCACCCGGCTGGTCAATCTCTCTACTCGCGGACGCATCGGATTGAACGATGAAGTCCTGATCGGCGGTTTGATCGTGCAGGGGAGCGCGCCCAAAAAAGTCATCGTGCGCGCGCTCGGGCCTTCGTTAGCCGGCTTCGTCAACGGCGCCTTGGCCGATCCAGTGCTCGAGATGTACAACAACTCCGGAACTCTGATTGCCTCGAATGACAACTGGTCCACCAGCAGCCAAAGCGCGGAAATTATCGCCACCACCGTTCCCCCGCCGAACAATCTCGAGAGCGCAATCGTGACCACACTGCCGCCGGGTAGTTACACCGCGATTGTCCGTGGCGTGAACGCAACTTCCGGGGTCGGCCTTGTCGAGGTTTACGATCTCGAACCGTAACCGATGCTGCAATTAGTCGATATTTCGTGAAATTCGTGCGAACTTTTGCCCGCCAAGCGGCCTGGAATCTTCAACTCTAAAACCTAACAAATTTATGAAAACAACTCGCTCACTTCTCGCGGTCCTCTGCGGCTTCCTCGCAGTTTTCGCCGCGCAGGCCACCACCGTGATTCCGCCTACGTTCGATCAACTGGTCGCTGAAGCCGACCTGATCATTCAAGGCAAAGTCAGCGAGGTGAAATCGCAATGGGTCGGCGAAGGCGGCCAGCGTCACATCGTCAGTTACGTGACCGTGCAGGTGGAAGACACGCTCAAGGGAAATCCCGGCGCCACTTACACTTTGCGCATGCTCGGCGGCACGGTGGACGGCGAAACCATGGCCGTGAGTGACGCGCCAAAATTCGAAGTGGGTGATCGCGACATTCTTTTTGTGAAGGATAACGGGAAGCAATTCATTCCGCTGGTCGGGATCATGCACGGCCGTTTCCACGTGCAGAAAGATGAGCAAACCGGCGCCGAGACAGTTTCGACTAACGAAGGTCAGGCGGTGACGGATCTCGCGAAGATGGGCAAATCGGACGAAGCGCCCGTAGCTGCGACCGCCAACGCTTCCGCTAATACCGAGACCGCGATAGCGCTCGACGTCTCCGCGTTCAAATCGGCGATCAAGGCAAAGTTGGCCGGCGGCGGCCAGTAGGACACGCGCTAGTTCGTCTCGTCCTGTCGGCGTTTTTCCGCCACCTGGCGTTTCACCTCGGCCGCGCGATCGAGGGCGCTTTTCGCCCAATCGTGTTGATACGGTTGACGTGATGGCGCGGGCTGCGCGGTGGAACTATTCGCACTCGGCGTGGCCGCGTCTTCACTCTTTCGGCAACTGGTGCTCGCGACCAACGTCGCAGCGATTAAAATTAACCCCGGTAGCGTGCGCATGGTTTATACGGAGCAGACCGTGAGCCATCGCCTCGCAGATTGCCGCGCACCTTCGGCGATGGTAATGAGTCGCGTGTTCTCCGCCCGTTTCATCCGCCTCGGATTGCTCGTCGCGATCCTGGCGTTGACCTCAACCCTGCGCGCGCAGGTTTATGAAGGTCGCGAGCTGGTTAAAGCCGAACTGCTCGCGAACACCAGCGCGGTTGTTCCCGGAAAATCTTTTCTCGTCGGCCTGCACCTGCGGATGGTTCCCGGCTGGCACACTTACTGGAAATTTCCCGGCGACGCCGGGATCCCGACCGAGATAAAATGGAAATTGCCGGCGGGTTGGAAGGCGGGCGAAATTCAGTGGCCCACGCCGCTAAAGATCGACGAGCCCGGCGACATTCAGATCTACGGCTATCACGACGAAGTCCTGCTCATGCAGGAGATCACTCCGCGGTCTGCGATCGCGGATCCAACCGTAAAACTTGCGGCCGAAGTGAACTGGTTGGTCTGCGAAAAAATCTGCATTCCCGGCGGCGCCACCCTCACGCTCGATCTCCCGGTGGGCGCGCAGGCGAGCCCGGCTAACGAGCAGTTGTTTGCTCGTTACCAGCGGGCCTTGCCGCAGTCGTGGCCGGACAGTTCAGTCGCCTCCGTGAGTTGGACGCGCGCCCCGGCGACGCTCACTTTGCGGGTGAAAAGCGCAGCCCTGGCGAACTATCCCGCAGTCGATTTTCTGCCGCTCCCGGGCGAGAAAGTGGTCGTTGGTCATCCGGCGGCGCAGCACCAAGCGGATGGCATTTCCTTTACTATCCCGATCGACACCGCCGACGCCGGGCTGGCCGCGATTCCCGGCGTTATCGTTTTCGGTCAGGCCAATAGCGCGGAGCGAAATGCCTGGGAACTCCGCGGTGAGAAGAGAACCGCCGCCGCCAGCCTAACGAGACCAACGAAAGCCCCGGACGGTTTCGCCCGGCTCCTCCTCTACGGATTTCTCGGCGGCTTGATCTTGAATCTGATGCCGTGCGTTCTCCCGGTGATTTCGCTCAAGATTTTCGGTTTTATCCAACACGCGGGACAAAGTCGCCGGAAGATTTTCCTGAGCGGACTTTCTTTTGTCGCCGGTATTTTTGTCTGGTTTCTCGCCCTTGCGCTCTTGCTGATTGTGCTGAAAAACGCCGGCCACGAAATCACTTGGGCGTTGCAGTTCACCAATCCCTATTTCGTCGTGGGGATGAGCGTCCTCGTCCTCGTTTTCGCGCTGAATCTGTTTGGCGTCTTCGAAATCTCGCTGCCGCAAACGGCGACCCGCGGCTTGTTAGGCTGGACTGCGCGGGAAGGGGACGCCGGTTCGTTTTTCCAGGGAATTTTCGCGACCGCCTTAGCCACCCCCTGCACCGCGCCCTATCTCGGGACGGCGCTCGGTTTCGCGCTCACCCAGTCGCCCGGGATTATTTTTCTCATGTTCATCGCCATCGCCGCCGGCATGAGCGCACCTTATCTGATCCTTTCCGCGCAGCCCGCGTGGCTCAAGTTCCTCCCCAAACCCGGCCCGTGGATGGAGCGCATCAAACAACTGATGGGCTTTCTGCTTATCGCCACGCTCCTCTTTTTGCTCGCCGTCCTCGGCGCGCAACGCGGCGTGGAAGCAATCGTCTGGACCGGCGCCTTCCTCCTTGTGGTCAGCATCGTCTGCTGGATGAAAGGCGCCTTCGTCACCCCACTGGCGAGCGCGACTTCGCGCACTCTCGCGCTTGTTGGCATGCTCGTGCTTCTGCTCGCCGGGGGCGGATATTTTCTTGGCGAGAAATTCGCCCACACCAGTCTCCAAACAGTCGCCGCGACCGAAAATGGCTGGCAACCTTTCACCCCTGAACGCCTGCAAGCCGCGCGCAACGCCGGCCGGACGGTCTTCGTCGACTTCACCGCCGCCTGGTGCGTCACCTGCAAATTCAACGAAGGCGCCGTCCTCGAAAGCAGCGACGTCCGCGCCGCCTTCGAGCGCCGCGGGATTGTGAAACTGAAAGCCGACTGGACCAATGGCGACCCGGTGATCACGAAAATGTTGAAACAATTCGGCCGGGTCGGTGTCCCACTTTACGTCCTCTATCCGGCGGGCGAATCCGAACCGATCATCCTCCCGGAGTTACTTACCAAAAACATCGTCCTCGAAAAACTCGAAACCATCGCGCCGCAAGTTGCGCGCAAATAAGCTATGAAAACCAAACTACTCCTTACCCTTCTCACTTCACTCGTTAGTCTCACTGCCTTCGCCGCCGAATCGCCGAAAGTCGGCACCGCCGCACCAGATTTCTCCTTAGCCGACGCCAAGGGCAAAACGCATTCCGTTTCCGAAAACAAAGGCAAGTATGTCGTCCTCGAGTGGTTCAACCCCGAGTGCCCCTTCGTGAAGAAGCATTACGGCAGCGGCAACATTCAGAAGCTGCAGCAGGAATATTCCGGCAAAGGCGTCGTCTGGATGTCGATCGATTCCTCCGCCACCGGCAAGGAAGGCAGCCTCACTCCCGAGCAGGCGAGCAAGCAAATTGCCGATTGGAAAATGTCCTCCACCACCTTGCTCCTAGATCCCGAAGGCAAAGCCGGCCAGACCTACGGCGCCAAGAACACACCCCACATGTTTGTCATTAATCCCGAAGGCAAAATCGTCTATGAAGGCGCGATCGACAGCAAAGCTACCGCCAACCCGGCCGACCTCGCCAGTGCCACTAACTACGTCAAAGCCGCGCTCGAGGAATCCATGGCCGGCAAACCGGTAACCAACGCGAACACCCGCCCCTACGGCTGCTCGGTGAAATATTAGGTTACCGCCCCGGGGAAGCTCCGAAACGCGGTTGCCGACCGCCGAAAATCGTTCGCCGATCAACGAAATCAGGCTGTCGAACGCCGAAATCCGACCGCCGATCTGCAAAACTGGTCTGCCGACCGCGAAAGATCGTCCGTCGATCGTGGAAGCCGCTCCGTCGAGCAACGAAAGCCTTCCGTCGAGCGCCGCAACTCGGCTGCCGAGTGATGAAGCCGCCCTGCCGCCCGGCAAAAATGGCCCGTCGAACGATGAAGCTTCACTGCCGACGCGAAAATCGCCCGCCGGGCCCGAAATTGACCCGTCGAGCGCTGGAAATTCGTGAACGGAAGGCGAAAATGAACCGGCGGCGGCAAACATTGACCCATCCGCTGCAATCTCGTTACCGACGCCGGGAGCTGGGCCGACGCCAGCCGAGACCTACCGCCAATTCATCGACGCGCTGTCCGAACGTCGCGGTCGTCGAGCTGATGGAAGCACTGCAAAGCTTCCTCAAACATTCGCCGATGATGGCGTCAGCTTAAGCGGTAAATGTAAGCGTCCCTTATGAAGTGACCGTTGATCGTATTGCGGCTGAAACGAATGCCGGCGATCCCGGTCGACCCGGTGGCAATTGCCGGACGAAGGAGTAGCAAGGAGGAATCGTTTGGCGCAACTACGGTGATATCCCGCAGGCTGATCCCCACCCCTTGCTCTTTTGCAGTCAGAACTCTCTGCACGCCTTCGTAGAACCGCTTGGGACCTTCCGCCGCCACCGTGGGTGAGCCAAAGATCAACCGCCAAGTATCGGAATCTTCTAAATAGAACCACAAAGCCGATGTCACATTCATGCCGGCATCATCGAGCGCTCGAACCAGATCGGCCCCCGCCTGAATCATTTGTTCCGTGAGGGTTTGTGTTACCACCAGTTGGTTAACCATGGAAATACTCCGTCCGGTTTGGAGATGCATGCTTCAATGAAATCATTCGCCGTCGCAGCGGTGATATCGTGTCTGTATCGCGCGCCTTCGGACCAGTCCTTCACCAGACTCCAGTTCAACTCAAGAACCGCGTTCGCCGCCATCGCCTCTTCAAGTTTGCTTTTTAGACCGCTCACATCCAAGAGTTTTTTGAGATCATGCACGTAGCTGTCGTTGACGAGTTTTTTGTCAGGAAAATCGTGTTCTCTTATCTGGCTCGCGATCGACGCTTTCAACGCACACTCTACCGCGTATCCCATCAAATAATAGGCCCCGCAGTGGAATCCGCCTTGGCTGAGGTAGCGCGCCTCCTCAATTCTAAGCTCGGCAAGGGCTTTCAGATCGTCGCGATTCACGGCCGAAGAATGTTGCGTGCGGGAGCGCCCGACTTTCAATGCAATTCTAAAGTGCCAGCGCAAAAACTCGGGCGCAAATGGATCGGCATCGATGTCACCTACCTCGCCATCAATCTCATCAAGCGCCGGCTAAAAGACGCCTTCGGCGACGAGATTGCCTTCGAAGAACGTGGCCACCCACCGATTTCGAAAGCGCGAAACGTCTCGCCGAGCTGAACAAGTTTCAATTTCAGCAGTGGGCACTGTCACTGTTGATGCGCGCCGTTGAAAGAAGGCGATGGCCAAGGCACCGATCGCGGCGTCGATGGTTTGCTCTACTTCTACGAGCGCGGCGAACCAAAAGCCGGTAAGAAATCGGGCGCTCCCGCCGCCGCCGACGCGCGCCGCGAAAAGATCATCATTCAGGTAAAAGGCGGCGGAGTGCAGCGCAACGACGTCGCCACCTTGTTAGGCGACATCAATAACCAGAAAGCCGCCGCCGGCGTTCTCATTACCCTCGAAAAACCCAGCAAACCGATGCGCGAAGAAGCGATCGACGCTGGCCGTTATACCTCCAAGCTCTGGCACCAGAAAGACTATCCGCGCATTCAACTACTAACTATCGAAGGCTTGCTCAACGGCACCGAACGCATCGACGCGCCCCCGCAAGTCAACCCCTTCGCCATGGCCGCGCGCGAATCGAGCAGCGCGAAGCAAACGGAGCTGCTATGACCAAGGATGAGTCTGCGGAATTTCACTGCACGCAGGGGCGATGGCAGAAGCCATATTGGCTGGTTATTTCCTTCGGGAAAGCCGAGTGGATTGCGCCAGTTCATTTATTTTCAGCGGGCCGCGCGCCGGCTTTCCAAAACTTCAGTGAAGAAGCGTTTCAAGAGATGCAGAAGGAGCAGACGAGAATGCCCGTCAAGATTGTGCACAAGCGTCGGCAAATGTGGTGGTGGTTCCAGAATGCATTCTATTTCCATTCTGCCGAGGAAGGCGATCCTTAGGTGATCAAAGGTCTAATCCTACAAAAGGAACTTAGGGAGAATAAGCGGCGCGAAAAGGCGCGACAGGTTGCTCTTGAGGACGAGAATCAAAACTAGCGTTTACTCATGCCGTCCGAATTAATCACGCCCGAAGGATTGATCACAGGAACCGCGGCTAAGCTCCTATATGACGTATTTGGCGACACCGCGAAAATGCTGGGCCGCAAGCTTTCAGGATACTCGGAAGCCGGAGTGAACAATCTTGAGCATGTTCTGAAAAGAGCTTATCACCGCCAACAATTAACGGGCAAGGGCTCTGGTTCTGTGCCGCCACGAGTGATTCAGCACCTATTGCCCGAGGCTTACTTTTGCCAAGACCAAATCCAGGCCGAATACTTGGGAGGTATCTTGGCCTCTTCAAAAGGCCCCGTGGCGCGAGATGATCGGGCAGTGTCTCATATCGCACTGCTTTCTGCGCTATCGACCTACCAGATTAGGACACACTATTTGCTCTACAGTGCGATACTGCGGTGGGATGGAAAATATGCGGATCAATTGGACAGGTGGCTGTCTCCGCATCGCGGAATCACGGTTGCCATCGCTGAGAAAGACTATCAAACGGCGATGGATTTTGCGCCGCAGGAGCCGGCTCCCGCCATTTGTCAGCACATCTTCACGGGCCTAGAGGAACGAGGGCTTTCCGAGGGAGGTTTGTTGGTTGTCCCGCATGATTAACAAATCCACGGACAACCGGATCCACCTTTTCGCTATTTCATTCCGACCATTCTTGGAATTGAGCTTTTCATGTGGGGTCTCGGCCACGGAGATCAAACGATGGAAGCGTTCACGCGCGCGTTGCTTAACGAAGTTGAACTTCCGGATACGATTAAACCCATACATATCGAGCTTGGGCGCGTGTCTTGGGGTTAACTCCGTAAATCTGAAGTTCGAGATGCCTAACGACGCCATCTATCTCATTTCCGATTCCGGCGAACTTCAGCGGGTGGAACACCAGCTTTACAAGAGCGAGGACATTCTCCAACAACTCGTCGCGAAACATCCCGAAGTGCTGGCTGGAGATCAGATCGACCCGGAAGCGCCGATCAAATGGCTCTTACTGCGTCGGGAGGCGGCGATTCCAGATACGGCTGGTGGTCAAGACAGATGGCGGCTCGATCATCTCTTACTCGATCAATTCGGTGTCCCAACGCTCGTCGAGGTAAAGCGAAGCAGCGACACGCGCATTCGCCGAAAAGTCATCGGACAGATGCTCGACTATGTGGCGAATGCGCAGGCCTATTGGGCGGCCGGGAGAATGCGGCAGATGCTCGCGGACGAGATCGGCTCTCTTGACGCGGCGGACGCGCGGCTGGCAGAGCACCTGGGTCTCGGGGTGGACTTGGAATCGAAGAGCACTGAGGTCGAGCGCTTCTGGCAAAAAGTGGAAGCCAATCTGCGGGACGGGAATGTCCGGCTCCTGTTTGTCGCCGATGAACTGCCCGCGCGAGTTGCGCCGGTTAATTGAATTCCTTAACGAGCAATTTACGAAGATAGAGGTTCTTGGTGTGGAGTTGCGCCAATACGTCGGTCAAGGAATCAAGGCGCTGGTGCCGCGCGTCCAAGACGGCTCGGCAAGCGTAATTGCTTGCTACGCGTCCTGCGGAAGTCTAGGAAAGGGAAGCCAAGGGTAGTTTTTGCTTACGCCGGGTGTTTTCCATGCGCAAATTTTTCTTTCATTCGCTTCTGGCGGTTTGTTTCGCGCAGGTCAGCTATCAGTCGGTGCGCGCACAGACGCCGGTGGGTTACGAGCCTTATGCTTTCGCGACGCTCGCCGGGCTCCCGCCCGGAAAGACGGAGGGCCAGGGCGCGGCGGCGCGTTTTCAGCGACCGCAAAGCGCGGTTTGCGACAGTGCGGGGAATGTCTATGTGGTGGATGGGAACAATCATTCGATTCGCAAAGTGACGCCGGCGGGTGAGGTGAGCACCTTCGCGGGGCGAAGTGGGGTGAGCGGCTATGCGGAAGGGCAGGGGGACGCCGCGCGGTTTTATTACCCGATGGGGATCGCGATCGATGCTGCGGGTAATTTCTGGGTCGCCGATTCCGGGAACGCGGCCATCCGGAAGATAACGCCTTCCGGGTTGGTCTCTACCTTTGTCGGCGGAACTGTAGGAACCGGGAGTGCGGATGGGTTCTATTATTTAGCAGGCATCGCCGTCGATAAGGACGGAAGCATTTATGTGACGGATGACGAAACGGTCCGCAAGATCACGCCGGCGGGAGTGGTGAGCACTCTGTCCGGTATGCCCGGCTGCCCTGGCTATCAGAACGGACCGGGCACCCAGGCACGGTTCGATGGGGCCGCGGGCATCGTGGTGACGAACAATGGTTACATCGTCGTCGCAGATGCCAATAACGGGATCATCCGGGTGGTCGATTCGACGGGTTACACAGTAGATTTTTCCTATATTCCTTTCACCGGCAACCAAACCGAAGATAGCGTCCCTTACGACCTGCCCACGGGTCTGGCAATCGATGGTGTCGGAAACGTCTTTGTCGCTGATGCGGGCGCCAGCACCGTTCGCGAGATTGTGCACGGGACGGGCGACGTCCATACCATCGCCGGATCTGGCATGGCCTTTCCTGGCAGCGTCGATGGGATTGGGACGGCGGCTCGTTTTACCTATCCGACGGGCGCGGCTCTGGATAGTTTCGGGAATATCTACGTGACCGATACTTCGAATGCGACCGTCCGCAAGATCGACAGCAATTTCGTGGTCACGACTGTTGCCGGCCTCCCAACCCGGGGCATGGCCGATGGTCTCGGCAGCTCCGCGCGCTTCGCCGCGCCTGCAGGGGTGGCGGTCGATCGCGCGGGCAATACATACGTCGCCGATGTGGAGAACGCGACGATCCGGAAGGTTACGCCCGGCGGAGCCGTCAGCACGCTCGCCGGACATCCGGGCGTGTACGGCAACGCGGATGGTAACGGCAGCGCCGCGCAATTCAGTGGTCCGCAAGGGGTGGCCGTTGACGGCGCTGGGAACGTCTTTGTCGCGGATACTTATAATAGCGCTATCCGCAAAATCACGCCGACGGGCGATGTAAGCACGGTAGCCTCGGTGTTTTACATTGATATTCTTGGAAATTTTTTTTATGGAAGTCCAGACGGCGTCGCTGTCGACGCTGCGGGCACTGTGTATGTCGCAGCCACGGCTATCAGCGCCATCTACAAAATCACGCCGGATGGGAACGTGAGTGTCTTCGCCGGTATGCCTGGTAAGACTGGCTTGGCGGATGGCACCGGCTCTGCGGCGCGGTTCAATCATCCGTGGGGCATGGCCTTGGATGTGGGCGGAAATATTTTCGTCGCGGACTCGCATAACCGGAAAATCCGCAAAATAACGCCCGAAGGGGTGGTCACGAGCATTGGTACGGACGGGATTTATCCGCTGGGCGTCACTGTGGACAAACAAGGTGGCATATTGTTTACCTCCTTGGCCGATCTGGCCATCCGTAGAATCTCGCCCGGCGGGGGCATCAACATCGTCGCCGGTGACGATGTCGAGCGACAGCACGCCGATGGCATCGGAAGCGACGCGCGTTTCTGGCGGCCCTCTGGCATGGCCACGGATCAGGCAGGTAATGTTTACGTGGCAGATACGCACAACAACGTCATCCGCGTGGGCCTCCTCGCGCCGGCCGCGCCTGGTCTCACTCGGTTACCGCAAAGCCACCACTTGTTAGTCGCCGGGAAGACGGCGGCGAATGCCACCGTGGACCTGATGGCTAGCACGGAGTTGACCAGCGGTTATACGACGATCGCGACAACGATTGCGGATGCCGGTGGTAACTATCAGTTTGAGGATGCGGGTAATGGCTCGTTCGCGCATCGCTTTTACGAGGCTGCGGTTCACGTGCCGGTGCCTCCAGCGTCTCCCGCGAAGACTGCGAGCAGGCGTTAGTTCCGCTTAACGACTCAACCGCGCGGCCAGACGCAGCACTGATCGCGGCGTAAGGTGGACAATGAGCATGCCTACCTTCATCGCAGGACCGGGAACGACTAACACGCGGCCGGCTTCGACCGCGGTGAGCGTGTCGCGCACCATATCGGCGACATTAACGTAGAGGAACTCGAGTACGGCTTTCTTGTCGGCTTCGGGGGGCTGGCCGACTGGTCGATCTCGGTGTGCACCGGGCGGGTGAGGCGGGATCGGAGGTGATGTTTTGGGCCATAAGGATGGCGATGGTGGAGGAGAAGGGGAGGAAAGGCGAGCTTTTGCGGAATTTTGGGCTTCGGCTGGCTAAGTGACGGCTTCTTGGGCTTCGGCTGGCTAAGTGACGGCTTCGGCGGGCGAAAATGGGACTTTGGTGACTGGAAAAAGTGGTCCGGCGGGTGGAAGAAGTGCTCGGGCGATTTGCGCTGAGCGGTGCGGCGGGTGGAGAAGGTGCTTCGGCGGGCGGAGTGGGTGGTCGGGGTGGCGAGGGTGCGGATTCCAGGGAGGACTTCGTCAAGGGGAAATGGGAGGCCGGAGGGGGGAAGTTGGGGACCGGGAGAGGATTCCTCTCGCAAAGGTCGCCACGGCCGCGAAGGGTTTGGGCCGAATGCTGATGCTTTGCGACCTCGGCGACCGTGGCGTGAGGCTGGGGAGCAGAGGGGTGGTTGGTTGGTTTTTGGGGTTCGGTAGGCCTAGGGGGCCTGGGTGGGGTCCCTCGCCGTCTTCGCGGCTCGGGATGACAAGAGTAAGACGGTGGGCGTGCGGAGGCGGTGGGTGGCGCGGGGCAACTGTGCGTTCTGGTATTGGGCGACATTGCGGTTGCGGGATTCGGCGCGCGCATCTTATAAGAGGGCGTGGAGAATCAAGGTCGCCGCGAGGGTTTGAGGCCGGGGACGGGGGCGAATGTGGCGCTGCCGCCAGGGACGACGCAGCAGACGCTGGCGATTATCATGGGGGGCGGGGCGGGGACGCGCTTGTTCCCGTTAACGAAGGATCGCTCCAAGCCGGCGGTGCCGCTGGGCGGGAAGTATCGGCTGGTGGATATCCCGATCTCGAATTGTCTGAACTCGGGGCTGCGCTCGATCTATGTGCTGACGCAGTTCAATACGATGTCGCTCCATCGCCATATCCAGGCGAGCTACAAGTTCGATAATTTCTCGCGCAGTTTTGTGGATATCCTGGCGGCGCAGCAGACGCCGGAACATTCGGATTGGTACCAGGGGACGGCGGACGCGGTCCGGCAGAATATGCGCTATTTCCTGGAGCGGCCGTTTGATTACTACATCATCCTGAGCGGGGATCAGCTCTACCGGATGGATTTCCGGTCGCTGCTGCACCAGCACATTCGCTCGGGGGCGGAGATCACGCTGGCGACGAAACCGGTGCCGCGCAGTCAGGCGTCCGATTTCGGGATTATGGAGAGCGATAGCGAACGCCGGATCACGCGCTTCGTGGAAAAGCCGAAGGAGGCGGAGGTGCTGGATGGGTTAAAGATGGGGCCGGAGCTGTTGGCCTCGATCGGGTCGGCGGCGGATGAGGAATTGTTCCAGGCGTCGATGGGGATTTACGTTTTCAATCGCGAGGTGCTGGTGGAGTGCCTGGCCAATGACATGGTGGATTTCGGCAAGCACATCATCCCGCACGCGATCACGGAGCGGCAGGTGAATGCGTATATCTTTAATGGCTACTGGGAGGATATCGGGACGATCCGGGCGTTCTACGAGGCGAATCTGGACCTGACGGATCTGCTCCCGAAGTACAGTTTTTTCGAGGCGGATGCGCCGATCTATACGCATCCGCGGTTTCTGCCCGGGAGCAAGATGAACGGGGCGGCGCTGCGGCAGGCGATCATCGCGGATGGCTGCATTATTTCCGATGCACACATCGAGCGCTCGGTGATCGGGGTGCGGAGTGTGATCCGGACGGGCGCGACGATTCGCAACAGCATCGTGATGGGTGCGGATTACTACGAGACGGATGCGAACTCGCCGCGCGGAATCCCGCCGATCGGGGTGGGACGCAATTGTGTGATCGATCGCGCGATCATCGACAAGAATGCGCGGATCGCGGACGGGGTGGTGATTACCCCGGAAGGGAAACCGGAGAACCTGGACGCGGGAAATTATTTCATCCGCGACGGGATCGTGGTGGTGCCGAAGAACGCGGTCATCCCCGCGGGCTTCTGGATTTAACGGCCGGATTGCAGGCGTTCGGCCAGCGGCCCGAACTGTCCCTGGCTCTCCCATTTCTGCTGCTGGTTCCAAGGCAGGGCGGATTCGCGCCCGGGCTGGCCGGCGATGATCTGCGGCTCGGGTTTAGACGCGCAAGAAGAAAAGAGGACGGCGGCGCCGACAAGGAGCGCGAGATGGGTGAGAAAACTTTTTGAACTACTAATTTGAGCCAGCATAAATGACGATATCTCCGGGCTGCACCTGGACGCCGCGCGCCAGGGTGCTAGAGATGATATCGCCGATGGCGGTCGCCGGTTCAACCGAGGAGACGCGAATTCTTCCGATCAAGACGCCGCCGCGGAGAACGAGCATTTCGCTATTCGCTTCCACGCCTTGCCGTCCGCCGAGGTTGAGGACGACGAAGTTGTAGGCCTGGTTGACGGCGAGGACGGTGCCGCGAATTCCGGGATTGGTATGCGCAACCGAGAGGGCGCGTTTCCGCGGTGCGCCGACGATGGTGGTGCGATCCTCGGCGGTGCGGATTTTTTGCGTGAGCAATTGTTTCTCGCGCTCCGCGCTGTCGAGCTGGCGACGCGTTTCTTCGAGCTGCGCCTGCAAGTCGCCCGCGCCCGGCATCGGCAAGGTCTCGGGATTTTCTTTCGGGCCGGATTCTTCGAGGCGCTTTTGTGCTTCGAGTAATTCTTTTTGTTTCGCCTGTAACTTCGCCTGGAGCTCGGCTTTTTCGGATTCGGATTTCACCAGGTCGGCTTCGGCGGTGGCGACTTTGGTGTCGATGGCGGCGGCACTGGCGGCAGTCGCGGGATTTTTCCGCGCAGGATGACCGGGCAGGACGTGCGGAGTTTGCGCAGCCGCGAGGCGCGCGCCTTCCGCGGCTTCGCGCAGCTCGCGGGCCTTGTTCGTGTTCAAGACTCCGAAGACCGCGGAAAGGGTCAGGAACAGAACGGACAGGCTAAGAAGTATCTTCGGCATGGATGGCTGCTGATGCGGGGCACTCTTGTAAGGGCAAAGCCAGTGGCTTGGCAATCCCGGAACGCGGCCGGCGCAGAATAGTTTTGGTGCGGGCGGGATTCCCGTTGCGCCTGTGCGCGTCCGGTTCTATAGGAAACGGCTCATGGGCCAGCAACACCGCAAAATCGTAAAACGTCGGCGCCGCGCGGATTACCTGGAGCGCAAAAAAGTGAAGGCGAAAGCGGCCACGCCGGCGCGCCGGGAAGCGCCGAAAGCGAAGGCGAAAAAGAGCGCCGCCGCTGCGTCCTAGAGTTCCGGCATTCGCCGCGCCGCCTCGGCGGCGGTCGGGATGGTTGCTTCTCTCGGCTGGCGTTCGTAGATCAGAAACGTGCAGCCGCAGTATCTGATCGTGGATGGCCACAGCGTGATTTTCTCCTGGCCGGAGTTGCGCACACTGCACCAACGCCGGACTTCACTGGCGCGCGATGCGCTGGTGCAACGGTTGCGCGATTACCAGGATTGGACGGGCGTGCGGGTGGTGGTGGTTTTCGATGGCAAAGGGGCGGCAGTCGATGCGAGTGCGTTTCCCGGCGAGGTGCAGATTTTTTATTCGCGCGCCGGTCAAACCGCGGACTCGTTAGTCGAACGGCTGGCGAGCAAGTACGGCGAACAGTTCCGGCTTCTGGTCGCGACGAGCGATTATCTGGAACAAGAAACGGTCGCGGCCTGCGGAGCGGAATGTATTTCCGCGGAAGGCTTGCGGGGATTACTGGGAGAGGCGCGAACGCGCTGAGCGCGCGGCGTTAGGACTTGTTAGGCAGCGCCGGCCAGCGGATGCGAGGAACGCGCAGTGAGCGCTTCGCGCCGGGCGCGTTGCTGGCAAGTGGCGAGGACGCGGGAGAGGACGCAGTAAAGCTGCTCGATCGGCAAACTCTTGCTGACGTAACCGTTCGCACCTGCGCGCAAGGCGGCGTGCATTCGCTCTTCATCATAACCGACGCCGGTGAAGACGATGATCGGCAATTGCTGGCTCATCTCGCGAATGAAAGTGATCAGCGAAATCCCATCGACTTTCGGCATGTTCAAATCGACCACGACGACATCGCAGTGGTTGCGCTCCAGCCAGTGGGCGGTCTGGAACCCCTCGGTCAACGCCTCGCAGGTGTGACCTTTCTGTTGGAGATAAGTGACGAGGAACTTCGTGATCGCGGGATCGTCATCGATGATCAGGAATTCGGCAGCGGCGCGAGCGAGTAATTTCATTAGGAAGCGGCTTATAATTTCTATATCGAATATAAGCACTATCCTTGCCAAGGACGGACGCCGCGCGCTTTGCGCGTGATTTTTTTGCGCTCTTGCTCACGGCTCACCGGCCCACGACGGGCTGCCGAGATTTTTGGAAAACGGGACGCGGTCGCCTGTTACGACCACTCGTTAGGCGCGAAGCCCACTCACATCTCGAGTTTTTTCTCGATCGCTTTCACCCGCGCGAAAAGTTTTCCGAGGCGATGAATCCAAGCCAGTTGTTCCTTCACTTCCGACAGCGGGGTCGCTGGCGTGCTCCACCATTTTCCGCCATCGGCCGGCAGGCTTTTTGAAACGCCGGTCTTGGCGCCGAGGAGGTTGCGGTCGCCGACGTCCAGATGCCCGGCGATGCCGACTTGGCCGCCGATCAAAACATTTTCGCCGATGCGCGTGCTGCCGGCGATGCCGACCTGCGCCGCGATCATGGTGTGTTGCGCGACGACTACGTTGTGCGCGATCTGCACCAGATTATCGATCTTTACCCCGCGCTGGATCCAGGTGCGGCCAAAGCGGGCGCGATCGATCGTGGTGTTGGCGCCGATCTCGACGTCATCGTCGATTTGCACGATCCCAATTTGCGGAATTTTTTCGTGGTGGCCTTCCGCGGCTTCAAAACCAAAACCATCCCCGCCGATGACAACGCCGCCGTGGATGATCACGCGGTCGCCAATCCGGCAGCGCTCGCGGATGGAAACGTGCGGGAAAATCCGGCACCCGGCGCCAAGGCGCGTTTCGTGGCCAATGTAAACGCCCGCACCGATGAAAGTGTCGTCGCCAATCTGCGCGCCAGACTCGACGACGGCATGAGGTTGAACCGAAACACGCGCGCCGATTTTCGCATCCGGCGCGATTACCGCGCTGGGATGAATGCCCGGCGCGAATTGAATCGGCTTCGGCGCGAGGCGCAGGACCACTTGGTCGAATGCCTTCGCCGGATTGTTCACGCGGATGAGCGCGGGCGAAATTTTTTCGGCGAACTCCGCGGGCACAAACGCGGCCGACGCGCGCGTCTTGCGCAGTTGCGTCAGGTAGTGCGGGTTCGCGTAAAAGGTGATCTCGCCGGGAGTCGCTTCCGCGAGCGAAGCGGCGCCGGTGATGATCTGCGTGCCGTCTCCGAGAAGTTCGCCACCAGAATCGCGCGCGAGTTGTTCGAGCGTGAAAGTCATCGGCGCCACGGTCGTGCTCGCCGCCACGGCTCAGGCCGCGACACTCGCGCGCACTGCCTCCAATTGCCCGGCCGAGCCGAGCTTCTCGTTTTTGCGCGCGATGAAGTTTGCGTATTCCTCCATGAAAATTTTTCCGGGCGGACGGAAATCGAATTCCGCGGGTTTATCGCGGAAGAATTCCCGATGCACCCGGGTCCAAACCAAACGCCCATCGGTATCGATATTGACCTTGGTCACACCGAGCTTGGCCGCGGGGAGATATTCGTTTTCGGCCACTCCGCGCGCGCTCGGGTCGAGCTTACCGCCGGCAGCGTTGATCCGCTGGACTTCTTCGATCGGCACGCTCGAGCTGCCGTGCATCACGATCGGCATCCCGGGGACTTTCTGTGAGATCGCTTCGATGACATCGAAGCGGAGTGATTGCTGGCCCTTGAATTTGTAAGCGCCGTGACTAGTGCCGATCGCGGCCGCGAGCGAATCGCAACCCGAGCGCTCGACGAATTCGCCGGCTTCGTCAGGATTCGTTAGGCAAGCATGGCCTTCGTCCACCTTGATGTCTTCCTCCACCCCGCCGAGTTGCCCGAGCTCGGCCTCCACGCTGAGGCCTTTGGCGCGCGCGCGATCGGCCACGCGGCGAGTGATCGCGATGTTCTCGTCGAAGGACTCGTGGCTGGCGTCGATCATGACTGAACTGTAGAACCCCGAGTCGATGCAATCGTAGCAAGTCTCCTCGTCGCCGTGATCGAGATGAACCGCGAAGATCGCCTCCGAAAACATCACTTCAGCGGTCCGAATAATTGCCTCGAGCATGCGTTTGTCGGTGTATTTTCGCGCGCCTTTCGAGAGCTGAATAATGAAGGGCGCCTTGCTTTGGATGCAGCCGCGAAAAAGCCCCATGGTCTGCTCGAGGTTGTTGATATTGTAGGCGCCGACGGCGAATTTTTTGTAGGCGACTTTGTAGAGTTGGGCAGTGGTAACGATCATAGGTATATGGAGTGTTGAAATTTTTTCGAGGCGGCGCTCATTCGTCGTCTTCACTCACTGGCAACATCACGCTGACGGAAGTGCCTTGCGGATTGGAATCAATATCCACCCGGCCGTTGTGATCGAAAACGGTGCGTTTCACGATCGGCAAACCGAGACCCATTCCGCGCGCCTTGGTGGTGCAGAAGGGCGAGAAAATTTTGTCCTTTAATTCCGGCGCGATCCCGCGGCCGTTGTCCTGCACGGTCACGATGACGCCAGTGTTCGATTTGCCTTCACGGATCGACTTCGCCCCGAGGATCACGCGCGGTTTATTTTGTCCGTGAGTCGCTTCGGCGGCATTCGCGACCAGGTGCGCGAAGGCTTCGGTCAAGGCTATCTCGTCGCCGAGCACGCGCGGCAAGTCGTTAGGCAAATCGACTTCCACCGGGGTCCCGTTGGTATGGAAACGCTCGCGCACCACTTCCAGCGCGCGTTTAACGGATTTGCGCAGATCGATCGATTTCATGACCAACTCTGGCGGGTGCGCGAAGTCGTTAATCTGGGTGATGATTTTGTCCAGCCGATCGATTTCTTGGACAACGATGCCGTTGAATTCATCACGAAAACCGGCGTCGTCGAAACGCTCCGGCAGGAGTTGCGCGAAAGTTTTGATCGCGACCAGCGGGTTGCGGATTTCATGCGACATGCTCGAGGCGAGATCGGTCCAAAAAGTAGCGCGATCGAGCAGGTCCCGTTTCTCGCGCAGATTTTCCTGTCCGGTCAGGTCCTGGATGACCGCGACCGCGCCAAGCGGCGTGCGCTGATCCATCAGCCGGCGCGTCTCCACGGAGAGCGAGCGACGCGTGCTGCCATCGACCCATTGCTCCGCGGGCGCGGTCGTGTTTTCCTCGAGTGTTTGCCGCAACAAAGACGCGATCCGGCTGCCGGCGGCTTCTACCGGACGATGCAAAACGTCAGCGGCCGACAATCCGAGCATCAACTCCGCGGTCGGATTAAACCAACGCACGATCGCATCTTCATCCGTGGCCACGATCCCGGGCGGGATCGATTTCAAGAGCGTTTCCGCGAGCGTTTTTTGCAGCGTGACTTCTTCGTGAAGGAGCGCGTTCTCGAGCACAGTGGAGACGTGTTCTGCCAGGAGCATGAGGTTTTCGAGATCCTGATAACCAAGAGGTTGACCGGTGAAGCGATGACCGAAAAAGAGCCACCCAATGACCCGGCCGCGGGCGTGCAAAGGCACGATCACTTCCGCGCCAAAAGTATCGAGCGCGCGGCGCATGAGCCCGCGCTGCGAAGGCTCGGCGTGCGCGAGATTGTTTCGGCAGATGAGGTGGGCGTGCAATTCAAACCAGCGCACGAGCGCGTCGCGTTCGTCGTACTCGACATCGTAGGTTTCCGGGAGACAGCGCAAGCCGGCGCGGAGGCGATAACGATCGCCCTGGCGAATGCGCGAAAAAATTCCCACGCGCGTCACGCTGGCCGCGTCGGCCACGCTCTCGACCAAATTCGCGAGCAACGTCTCCACATTATCGAAGCGGCGAAAGACGCGCGGAAAACGCAGCATCGGCATCGAGCTCGTGTGACGTTCTGGCGGCGCGAGTTCGAGTGCGCGCGCCGGTTCCGCCATCGGCACCAGGCTGGTCTGGCCGCGTAGTTCGCGATTTTCCTGGGCTAATCGAAGATGATCGAACGCGCGCCCGACAAAGGCTTGGAAGCGGCGGCGATCGAGATGCAAATCTTCCGCGGCATAAATCCCGGATTGCTCGGCCTCGCGTAAAGGCTCCGAGCGCAGATTACCGAGCGCGGTGATCAGGACCTCGGGCCATTCGCGTTGCACTTGCTCGAGCAAATCGTGGGTATCTTTCGCGCGCAGATCGGCGAGCAAAAGCGCGGGGCTCGCCTGTTGCAAAACCGCCTCGAGACGGTCCGGCTCCGAGACGTGTCGGACCTGCGCGATCACGCGGAGGAACGCCTTAATCCGCCGCGCGAGATCGGTGTCCTGCGTATAGAGAATACAAATTGGGGGCGGGGTCATGCAGCGGCGACCTCCTCCTGGAAGCGAACGAGGGGCAGGAGAATATGAAACGCGGTCCCTTTGGAAAGCTCGCTCTCCACTTCGATCTGTCCGCCATGTTCCTGGATGATGCCGTGCACTACCGAGAGGCCGAGGCCAGTGCCGTAATCCTTGGTCGTAAAGAAGGGATCGAAGACGTGCGCAACGTCTTCGCTTTTGATGCCCTCGCCGTCGTCGCGCACCGTCACGCGCAAGACTTCGTGGACTTCGCCGTTGATTCCGCTGGCCGGCGACACCAACTCATCATTCGAGCGGATTTCGGTGACCACGGTAAGCTCGCCGCCATGCTTCATCGCATCCATCGCGTTCAGGAAAAAATTAAGGAAAACTTGTTCAATTTGGTCGGCATCGGCGCGGATAGTATCCACGTCCGCATTCCACGAACGAGATAATTTGATTTCTTTCTGATAAAGCCGGTGACCGACGAGGGTGAGCGATTTTTCCAGCACTTCGTGGACGTGCA
>JBPCJC010000021.1:0-7962 GCA_051005695.1 Chthoniobacterales bacterium
CACGTTGGTTTGCACGAAGCGGTAGATCGAGACCGACATCATCGCGAGGATGGCGACCGCGAGCACGATCTCGAGCAGGGTGAACGCGCCCCGGCGTTTCGAATTAGCCGGCGCGATAAACATAAAAATCCAGCTGGCGCGTTTGCTCGACGCCGTGGCGCGTCCAGACCGCGGTCAGGGTCACGCGATTAATCCCTGAAAGCTCGATCTCCTTTTCGTTCTTCAAGCCCGCGGGCACGCTCGTTTGTTTGATCTCCACCTGGCCGTAACCGGTGTCGACTTTCGTGTTATGCGAGGCATCAGGAAAACCCGGCGTCGCCTGGATCTCCGCCATCCGGTTGCTCAAGACCTGGCGCACGCGGTCCTCTTCTTCGCTCAGCGCGGTGGCGCTAATGCAATTCTGCACCGCGCGCCCGAGCGTGAGCGTGCCGACGACAAAAACAGTCAGGCCGAGAAGCACTTCGTAAAGCGCGAAGGCGCGGCGGAGATTTTTACTTCGCCGCATAACGAGTGATCTCCGGCCGCGCGGTCAAGGCACCGTAATCGGCAGTCCAGGTTCCATCGACGCCCTTGTAGGTCACGGTCGCGGGCTCGCAGGTTCCCGTCGGCCAGAAAATCCATTGCGCCGGCGGATCCTTCGTCAGGGCTGCGGTCAGTTTTAACAAGAAGGCGTCGCCGCGTTGCAGGCGCAGCACCGAGGTCGGCTTCGGATCTTCGCTCTTCGCCACGCTTTCGCTGCGGAGAATAATTTGATCCTTGCCCCAGGCGATCAGGTAAGGTCGACGATCGGTTACCGCGCGTTCCTGCGCGGCGCGCACGAGACTATTAAACTGATCGAGCGAACGCTGCAGACGGCGATTCGCGAGCACGCCGCTCAAGCTCGGGACCGCGATCGCCATCAGCAGGAGCATGATGAAAACCGCGATCGCGATCTCAATCAAAGTGAACGCCTGCTGGTTTTTCCGCATCCCGAATTCTAATCCCTCGGCCTCGATTCACAAGAATCGCGCAAGCCGGGTGTGCGCGAAAGAGTCCGCCGCATGCAAGTAGCCGCTAAAAAAACGCAAACAAACGACAGCGGCGCGCGGCCGAGTGCGTTAAAGTTTTCCGGTGAAGCAAGGATTGGCTACACTCAAGACGGTGCATTCCCCGACCGTCCAGGCGTTGCCGCGAAGGAAGGCAAAAGCTTCCGTGGGGGCGAAGCGTTCCGGGATCGCCTTCAAAATCTTCCTCACCGTGGCGATGCTCGCGGTGGTCGCGATGCTGATCTGGCAAGGAGTGACCGCTCACGGCTCGCCGGATCCGACGCGACCGCAAACCAGCGCGACGGTCGCGTTCCTCGACATCGGCGTGCTCGTTTTCCGCGAAGGGTTGGAATGCATCCTCGTTCTGGCCGCGATCACCGCGAGCATGATCGGTGCAAAACGCGCACATCGTCGGCCGGTGGCGATCGGCGCGGGCGTAGCATTCATCGCCACCCTGATCACTTGGTTCATTGCCGTCGGCATCATGGGGCAACTGACCGATAGCGTGCCCGCGCTGGATCTCCAGGCCGCGACCGGATTGCTCGCGGTCGTCGTCTTGCTGGTGATCATGAACTGGTTCTTCCACAAAATTTATTGGGGCGGCTGGATTCGCGCACACAATCGCCGCCGGAAATCTTTGCTCGCCAACGCCAGCGCGGTCGCGATCACGCAGCGCCGACTTTATTGGGGCTTCATCTTGTTAGGCTTCACCTCGCTTTATCGCGAAGGCTTCGAGGTCGTGCTCTTTCTCCAAAGTTATAATCTCCGGCTCGGCGGCGGTGTCGTTTTAAAAGGCGCCTTGTTAGGCCTGACCCTTTCCGCCTTCGTCGCCATCCTGACGTTCGCGCTGCAACAGCGTTTGCCTTATCGGAAAATGCTGGTCACCACCGGGATTCTGCTTGGGGTTGTCCTCCTGGTGATGGTCGGCGAGCAAGTGCAGGAAATGCAGTTGGCCCATTGGGTTTCGACCACGCCGATCGCCGGGCTGGAAAATATTGTTCCGGGCTGGATGGGAATGTGGTTCGCCATTTTCCCGACGGTGGAAACGCTCGCGGGCCAGGCGCTGGCTGCGCTCGTCGTCATCGGTTCCTATTATGGTGCGAGCATGCTGCACGCGTCGGCGGCGAAGGCCGATGCCGCTTTGCCGGTGAGCCTGGAAACCGAAGGCGTGGAAGCGATCGAGCGCCTCCACTAGAGGCCGTCCGAAAAGTCGTAACCCAGCCATCTCGGCTGTTCAGTCGTGCGGGCATCTTGCCCGCAGGCCAATGCCACCGTGCAGGCTGGGAAGCCCGTATCAGGTTCGCGAGCATTTCAGCGCCGGAAGGCGCGCGGATGTGTTTGCCATTGGACGACGAGCGGAAGTCACGGAACTTTCGCTCCATGATTTCGCCGTTCTCTCCGGTCGCTCGCCTGGCTGCTGTCTCGTTGATTTTTTGCGGCAGCATTTTGGCCGCACCTTCGCCGAAGCCGGCGGCCGCACCGGAATCGACCACGCCGCTCGACCCAAAACTTTTCAGTGGAATGAAGTGGCGCGAGATCGGGCCCTTCCGTGGCGGCCGCGCGCTCGCGATCGAGGGAGTCTCCGGCGAGCCGGGGACATATTATTTCGGCGCGGTTGCGGGCGGGGTTTGGAAGACGATCGATGGCGGCGGGAATTGGGCGCCGTTGTTCAATAAAGAACCGATCTCATCGATCGGCGCGATCGCGGTCGCGCCGTCGGATCACAATGTCATCTATGTCGGTACGGGCGAATGCGCGCCGCGGGGCAACATTACTTTTGGCAACGGCGTCTATAAATCGGTCGACGCCGGCAAGACCTGGCAGAACATCGGCCTGCAGGATTCACGGCAAATCGGGGCGCTCATCGTCCATCCGCAAAATCCGAATATCGCCCTGGTCGCGGCCTTCGGGCATGCCTTCGGACCTAATCCAGTGCGCGGAATTTTCCGCACCGAAGATGGCGGGAAAACTTGGACGAAGGTCCTCTTCAAAGACGACAATACCGGCGGAATCGATGTGGTCCTCGATCCGCATAATCCGAATGTGGTTTACGCCGCGCTCTGGCAGGCCCGCCGGCAGCCGTGGAATTTTTCCAGCGGCGGTCCGGGCAGCGGAGTTTATCGCTCGGAAGATAACGGCGTCACCTGGAAGCAGTTGACCGGAAATGGATTGCCCGATGGGATTCTCGGCCGCATCGGGATCAGCGTTTCCGGCGCGGATTCAAATCGCGTTTACGCAATCATCGAGAACAAGGAGGGCGGCGGCATTTATCGCTCGGAAGATGGCGGGCAGAAATGGACGCGGGTGAATGACGACGGCCGCTTCCGCCAGCGCGCCTGGTACTTCAGCAAGATTTACGCAGACCCGAAATCGCCGGACACGGTTTACGTCTTGAACACGGGCGCGTTCAAGTCGGTCGATGGCGGCAAGACTTTCAATCTCCTCCCGGCGCGCCATGGCGATCATCACGGGCTTTGGATTGATCCGCAGAATCCCGATCGCATCGGCAACGCGAGCGACGGCGGCGCCAGCGTTTCGACCGACGGTGGCAAAACCTGGACGACGGAAAATAATCAACCGACCGCGCAGTTTTATCATGTCGCGGTCGACAACGCGTTTCCCTATCACATTTACGGCGCGCAACAGGACAACTCGAATGTCGGCATCGCCAGCCGGACCGACTCGGGAACGATCGGGCGGGAGGATTGGTTTCAGGCGGGCGACGGCGAGTGCGGCTTCGTCCTGCCCGATCCGCGCGACTGGCACATCATTTATTCGAACAGCGAAGGCTACATCACGCGCTACGATAAAACGCACGAGCAATATCAGGATGTGAGCGTCTGGCCGATGGATAATGCCGGACACGGCGCCGCCGATATCAAGCATCGCTTCCAATGGGTCTCGCCCTTGCTGCTTTCGCCGCACAATCCCGATGTCCTCTACACCGCCGCGGAATGCGTTTTCAAATCGATCGACCGTGGGCATTCGTGGACGCAGATCAGCCAGGATCTGACCCGCAACGAAAAATCGAAACAGCAACCGAGCGGCGGCCCGATCCAGCTCGACATCACTTCGGTGGAGTACTACGACACCATCTTCGCGCTCGCGGAATCGCCCAAGCAACAAGGTCTGCTCTGGGCCGGGACGGATGACGGCCTGGTGCAGGTGAGCACGGACGACGGCGCTCATTGGGCGAACGTCTCGCCGAAGATGCCGGAGTGGAGCACGGTCGATTTGATCGAGCCTTCGCCGCACGATGCCAAAGTCGCCTACGCCGCGGTCGATCGGCACAAGCGCGACGACATCAAGCCCTACATCTTTAAGACTAACGACACCGGCAAAACCTGGAGCGCAATCGTCAACGGCCTGCCGGACGGGGCGGTCGTGCACGCGGTCCGCGAGGATCCAACGAAGCGCGGGATGCTTTACGCAGGCACGGAGCTGGGCGTATTCTTCTCGTTCGACGACGGCGCCCACTGGCAGCCCTTGCAGTTGAATCTCCCGGTTTCGCCGGTGCACGATCTGGTGGTGAAGGATGATGATCTGGTGGTCGCGACCCACGGGCGCTCATTTTGGGTCCTGGATAATTTGACCCCGTTGCGCCAGGCGACCCCGCAAATGGCGGGCGCGGATTTCGCCCTCTACCAACCGCAGACCGCGTTGCTCCTGAATTATCCGACCGAGTTCGACAAGCGCCAGCCGGTTGGTGAAAATCCGCCCGCCGGAGCGATGATCGATTACTATTTGAAGAGCGCGCCGAAAGAGGAAGTGATGCTCGATATTCTCGACAGCAAAGGCCAGCTCGTGCGCCATCTCTCGAGCAAGGAGAAGAAGGCCAACGAGCAGCCACCGGAATGGCCGGACCGCGTGGAAACTCCAAAGACCATCCCAGCGTCCGAAGGCATGAATCGGTTCGCCTGGGACCTGCGTTACGATGAACCGGTGCAAACTCCGGGAGCGTTCTACGTTGGCGACGGTCCGCGCGGGCCGAAGGTTTTGCCGGGCGAGTACCAGGTGAAGATGACCGTAGCCGGAAAGACGGAAACGGCGCCGCTGAAGGTCGCAATGGATCCGCGAATCAAAAATGCGGACGAGGCGCTGCAACAGCAGTTCGAGCTCAACATGCAGGTGCGCGATCGAATTTCGCAGCTGCACACCGCGATCAATGAAATCCGCGATTTGGAAACCCAGATCAAAGGCTTGCACACCAAATTCGGCGAGGACGCGCGCGTGAAACCCGCGCTGGAAGCAGCCGATGATCTGGGCAAGAAAATGTCCGCGGTCGAGGAGGAGCTAGTTCAGGTAAAGATGAAGAGCTCGGAAGGGAATCTGGTTTTCCCTAACAAGTTAAACGAACGCTTCGACAGTTTCAGTCACGTCATCGACGGGGCCAACGCCGCCCCCACGCAGGCGCAGCGCGATGTCTTCAAGACTTTGAGCGACGAGCTTGGCCCGCAACTCGCGAAATGGACGCAGATCAAAACTGAGGAGGTGCCGAAGATCGGCCAGGCGATCAAGCAGCTCGATCTCCCGGTGCTGTCGATCGACGAGAAACGGGACGCCGGAAAGTAGCGCTACGTTTTGTCGACGCTGTACTTTCCGGGTCCGACGAAGAGCAGTGCGAGAAGGACGAGCGCCAGTTCGACCGCAGCGATGTTGCCGCGGAGAGTGCCGCCATCGAGCGCGCCGAGGAGATGCACAATGGTGATCGCGAGGACGAGGAGAATGCCGGGCCGAAAGAACAATCCAAAGATCATGAGCGCGCCGCCGAGACAACCAAAGGTCGCGCCGAGAAATCCCCAAAATTGGAAATGTGAATGCAGGCCAAGCGCGCGGATGCCGCTGCCGAAATTTGCCCAACGCGACGGGCCCGCGAGCAACACCGGGCCGGTCAAAATGATAAAGAGCACGCCCAGGCTCACGCGCATGATTAACAATCCGGTCTCTCGATATTTCGCCAGGAACTGCATTCGCATCGCGCGACGCTGAACGGATCAAAGACAGATTGCAAATGAAAGGCGCGCGCCGAAACATCAGCATGTCTCCGATCACTAAGGGCGTCCTTCTCGCCGCCGGCCGCGGCACCCGGATGCGCGACCTAACGAGTGATTTGCCGAAGCCAATGCTGCGCGTCCAGGGCAAGCCGATCCTGCAGCACATCATCGAAGGCATGCGCGCCGCGGGCGTGCACGATTTTTTGATTGTCGTCGGCTGGCGCGCGGAAGTAGTGCGGGAATTCTTCGGCGACGGCGCGCAGTTTGATGCCAGCGTCGCTTACGTTAATCAAGTGGTGCAGGACGGAACCGGGAAAGTCGTCGAGCTGGCGCAGAATTTTTGCGGCGCGGATCCGTTTCTTTTGAGCTACGGCGATATCCTGCTCGATCCCGCGCATTATCGATTGCTCGTTAGGCCGGTGCAAGATGTCGAAGCGATCATCAGCGTGAAACGGAGCGACGATGTCAGCAAAGGCGGAGCCGTTTTCGTGAACGAAAAATTTGAGATGATCGACCTGCGCGAAAAACCGCAGCCCGGCGAGCCGACCAGCCCGTGGTACAACGCCGGGGTCTACGCATTTCGTCCCAGCATTTTCGAGTTCACCGCGCGCTTGCAAAAATCGCCGCGCGGCGAATTCGAATTAACCGACGCCATCCGCGACCTCGCCTTAGGGAACAACAAAGTTCAAGCGGTCGAGATCACCGGCGATTGGGCTGACGTCCGGGATCCGGAAATCCTCGCGCAATTGAACGATCGTTAGGCAAGGTGTGTGTCATCCCGAGGCGGCGAAGCGCGCCGAGGGACCTCGCGCCCTCGCTTCCGATGCACGAAGACTCGTTAGGCAATCCATCACCCAGCGCGAGATGCCTCGCCGTCTTCGCAGCTCGGGATGACATCTACTGCGCCGGGCGTTAAGGCGCGTCCTCGACCGCGTCTTCCGGCAATTCCTCGCCGATCTCTTCTTCAATTTCGCGCCGGCGTTTTGGCGAAAGCCACGGCCGCAGAAAACCGTAGAGCAAGTACGTCAGGAAGAGAATGGCGGCCATCCATTGGTAGAACTTCACCGTCACTGCGAGGAGCGCGATGACGAACAAAAAGCGCGGAACCGACTGCGTCGTCCGCCAGTTGACCGCCTTGAAACTAGGGTAGCGGAACTTGCTGAACATCATGAAGGACAGAAAAAGCATCAGCGGCGGGAGCGCGTATTTCCAACGCCCGATCGTCCGCTGCCCTTCGTCCAGCCAGAGCATGAAAAGCGTGATCGAAACAATCACCCCCGCAGCCGCGGGAATCGGGAAGCCGGAGAAATTTTTATCGGCGCTGCCGGAACCATTCGCGGCCACGCAATTGAAGCGCGCCAGCCGGAGCGCGCCGCAAGCCAGATAAACAAACGCGATCATCCAACCGAGGTTTCGGAATTCGCCGAGCACGATTTGGTAAACCAAAAGCGCCGGCGCCATCCCAAACGAAACCACGTCGGCTAACGAGTCGAACTCGCGCCCGAACGCGCTGTCGTGTCCGCCGAGGCGCGCGAGCCGGCCGTCTAACAAGTCGAACACGCAGGCCGCGAGAATGAACCAGATGGCGTCGTGAAATTTCTGCGCCGCCAAGACGAAATCGAAATCCTGCGCGCCGTCGTAAATCCGCAAGACCGCGGCGAAACCGCAAAAAAGATTGCCCGCCGTCATCAGGTTCGGCAGGAGATAAATCTTCGGGTTCTGCTCGTTCATCTTCCGGCGAGCCGCGCGATGACCGTCGCTCCACCACGGACTCGATCGCCCACTTTCACCAGCACGGTTGCGTCCAGCGGTAGATATACTTCCGTTCGCGAACCGAAGCGAATCATCCCGAAGCGTTCGCCTTTCTTCAGCTCGTCGCCGACCTGCGACCAGCCGACGATCCGGCGCGCGATCGCGCCGGTGAGTTGTTTCACCACCAGGGT
>JBPCJC010000022.1:0-5549 GCA_051005695.1 Chthoniobacterales bacterium
GGCGCTGGACACTGCCATCACCGCGGTGGGCGGGATGGATCAGCAGCAACGGGCGAGCAAGACCGTGCAGATCGCCGGGACGGATGCGCGGAACACGGCGGCGAATTCGCTCTACGATAATTTGCTCACGATCCAGAACGCGGCCGAGATCGAGTGGCCGGAACGCGAGGCGAGCAATCGCGCCACGCGCGATTCCTTCCGGATGCCCGGTTTTCCGCCGAGCGATCGGCACAAGAGCAGCCCGCCTCCAGCGGGTGGCAGCTCCACCCCGCCGGCTACGCCGTAAGGGAATTTCCGGCGTCCCGCGCGCGCCGCGCCGGGCGAGTTAAACCGAATGGCCGTTCGCAAAGCGGCTAAAGCGGGTTACCTTTGTCGTCTCCCGAAATGAATCAATTAGAGATCCACGATTTACACGCCACGATTGCCGGTCAGGAGATCCTTCGCGGCCTCAGTTTGACCGTCCCGAAAGGGGAGATCCACGCGATCATGGGCCCGAATGGCTCGGGCAAAAGTACGCTCGCGAAAATCATCGCCGGTCATCCCGATTACAAAGTGACCCGGGGCTCGGTCTTGATGGATGGCGAAGATATTCTCGCGCTCGCCCCGGACGAACGCGCGCGCCAGGGCATCTTTCTCGCCTTCCAATATCCGAACGAAATTCCCGGGGTGACGATCGCGAATTTCCTGCGCGCGGCGGTGCAGGCGCGTTTGCCCGAAGGCGAGGAGCTGGAGGCGACTGATTACTACGCGAAGCTTTACGAGAAAATGGATTTGCTGGAGATGGATCGCGCGTTCACTTCGCGATCGGTCAATGAAGGATTTTCCGGCGGCGAGAAAAAGCGCAATGAAATCCTGCAACTGGCGATGCTCGAGCCGAAATATGCGGTGCTCGATGAAACTGACAGCGGGCTCGACATCGACGCGCTCAAGGTGGTCGCGAACGGCGTTAATTCTTTACGCGGACCAAACCTCGGCGTTCTCCTGATTACGCACTATCAACGCCTGCTCGATTACATTGTGCCCGATCACGTGCATGTGATGGTGCAGGGCCGAATCGTGCGCAGCGGCGACAAGAATCTCGCTTTGGAATTGGAAGAAAAAGGTTACGAATGGGTCCGCGAAGTCCTCGCGGAACCGGTCGCAGCCTAACGAGGAGTAACATGGTCAAGGAAATATCGCCTCTCGAAATCGAACGGAACGCCGGCAACTTCGCCTATCCGGAAACGCACCTGCATGACGCCGGCGTGGGCCTGACGGAAGACACGATTCATTACATCTCGAACATCAAGGAAGACCCGGATTGGGTTCGCCAATTTCGGCTCAACGCCTACAAGACTTTCCTGAGCAAACCAATGCCGACGCATTGGGCGAGCAAGGATTTGGAAGCGATCGTCTTCGAAAATATTCGCTACTACCTGAGCAGCGGAACGCAGCCAAAACGGAGCTGGGAAGATGTGCCGGATGATGTGAAGCGCACCTTCGAGCGGCTCGGAATTCCGGAGCAGGAACGAAAATTTCTCGCGGGCGTGGAAGCGCAGTTCGATAGCGAAGCGGTTTATTCCAACATCAAAGCGGCGGTCGGCGAGCAGGGTGTGATCTTTGTCGGCTCGACCGAAGGCTTGAAGAATCATCCGGAGATTTTCCGGAAGTGGTTCGGCAAGGTGATCCCGACCGGCGACAATAAATTCAGCGCGCTCAATTCCGCGGTCTTCAGCGGTGGCTCGTTCATCTACGTTCCGCCGGGCGTGAAAGTGAAGCACCCGCTCCAGGCTTACTTCCGGATTAACGCCGAGAACTTTGGGCAGTTCGAACGCACGCTCATCATCGTGGATGAAGGCGCGGAGCTGACCTACATGGAAGGCTGCACCGCGCCAAAGTTTAATACCGCGACGCTGCACAGCGCAGTCGTCGAGCTGGTCGCGATGAAGGGTGCGAAGATCCAATACATCACCGTGCAGAATTGGTCGGCCAATGTTTTCAATCTCGTGACCAAACGCGCGCTCGCGCACGAAGAAGCGGAAGTGAAATGGATCGATTGCAATATCGGTTCGCGCCTGACGATGAAATATCCGGGCGTGGTTTTGAAGGGACGGAAAGCACGCGGCGAAGTCTTATCGATCGCGCTCGCGAGCAACGGCCAGCATCAGGATACCGGCGCAAAAATGGTCCACGCCGCGGACGAAACCACGAGCAATATTATCTCGAAATCGATCAGCATCGGCACCGGTCGCGCCACTTATCGCGGGCTCGTGCACGTGCCGAAGCATCTCAAGAATTGCAAGAACAACACCGAGTGCGACGCGCTCTTGATTAACTCCAACAGCCGCACCGACACCTATCCCGCGATCACTGTCCGCGGGACCGGAAATTCCGTGCAACACGAAGCCAGCGTCAGCCAAGTTTCGGCCGAGCAAATCTTTTACATGCAGCAGCGCGGCCTGACCGAAGCGCAGGCGATGAGCCTGAGCGTGAACGGATTCGTCAACGATCTCGTGCGCCAGTTTCCGATGGAATACAGCGTCGAGTTGAAACGCCTGATCGAACTTGAGATGGAAGGTTCCGTCGGCTAACTTCCGCCCGCAGAGCGAGCGAGGCGCGGCGGTCTTCGGGCCGCCGTTCGCGTCTCTGCATTCGGCCATGAGTCCTACCGCCATTCTCGAGGAAGAAATGGAAATCGCATCGCCGCAGGATCACTCCGCCCGTGGGATTCTCTCCGGGCCGGCTCCTGGCCTAACGAGTGATCTACCGACGTGGTTCAGCCAGCGGCAGCAGGAAGCATGGCGGCGCTTTGCCGCCTTGCCGATGCCAAATCGGAAGGATCCGGCCTGGCGCTTTTCCAATGTGGCCGCGCTTGATTTGGCGCCGTTTGTCAGCGGCGGTCCAACCGCGCCCGCAGAAGCGAAGGAAATTCTCGCGCGCTCCAGTTCGTTAGGCGAAGTCGCGGGCCGATTGATTTTTGCGGACGAGCAACTGCTGCGACGCGATCCGTTGCCGGAGTCGTTGCAGAAACTCGGCGTCGTTCTGAAACCACTGGAGCGCGGGTTGATTGAACACGAAGAACTTTTCCAAAAACATTTCATGACTCAGCCGGCCGCGCTGGGCTCGGCGACGTTTGCCGCATTGCATGAAGCATTCGTTAGGTCAGGGACTTTCATTTATGTTCCGCGGGGCGTCGAAGTGGAATTGCCGCTGGAGATTTTTCATTGGCTCGCGGCCGAGAACGCCGCGGTCTTTCCGCACACTCTGCTGATCGCGGACGAGCTCGCGAAGGTGACCGTGATCGAACATTTCCGTTCGGTTCACCCGACACGCGCTGGATTCGCCTGCGGCGTGAACGATCTCGTGGTCGGGCGCGGCGCGCAGGTAAAGTACGTCTGTGTGCAGGACTGGAATCCGCGCGTGCTTTCGATTCAGCTCAACGCCACCACCGTGGAACGCGATGCCGCGGCGATGAGTTTGAATTTGAATCTCGGCGGTGCCTATTCTCGGTTCGAAAGCCTCAGCCGTCTGATCGGCGAAGGCGCGCGCAGCGACCTCCTCGCGGTTTCGGTAGCGCAGGGCGCGCAGGAATTCGATGCCCGGACTTTGCAGGATCACGCCTCGCCGCACACAACCAGCGACCTGCTTTACAAGAACTCGTTAGACCAAAAAGCGCGCACTACGTTTGGCGGGCTGATCCGGGTGGAACCGCACGCGCATTTTACCGACGCCTATCAAACCGTGCGCAATCTTCTTCTGAGCGACGAAGCCGAAGCGAATTCGATGCCCGGGCTGGAGATCCTGGCGGATAACGTGAAATGCAGTCACGGCGCGACCTCGGGCCAATTGAACGAGGACGAACTCTTCTACCTCCTCGCGCGCGGCATTCCTAAAAACGTCGCGCAACACCTGCTCGTAAGCGGCTTCCTTAACGAAGTGGTCGATCGCCTCGACCAGCCCGAGATCGCGGCCATCCTGCATAGCCTGATCGAGGCGAAGTTCGCTCGTAGCACTCGTTAGTTTCTTTCGATCAGCGGCGCGGGTCAGGGCGCACAGGCGTTTGGCGCATCGCCGTGGTCCAAGTGCCTCCGATACTCGAGGCTGTTGCAGGGCACTATCAGGGTCGTCGTGTTTTTATGACAGACCATGCAGTTAGTCGGCGGCGTTGGCGTTGGCGTTGGCGTTGGCGTTGGTGTCGGTGTCGGTGTCGGTGTCGGTGTCGGTGTCGGTGTCGGTGTCGGTGTCGGTGTCGGGGTTGGGGTTGGGGTCGGGGTCGGGGTCGGCGTTGGCGTCGGTGCGGGATTGACTGTGATCGAATAGGCGCGACTACCCGAACATCCGGCAGTGGCATCAGTCGCCGTTACCGTGAAGTTAGACGTGCCGGATTGAGTCGGCGTGCCAGAGAGTTGACCGGCAGTGGAAAGCATCAAGCCGGGCGGCAGCGAACCAGCCGTCACGGAAAAGCTGTATGGCCCCGCCGTCCCGCTGGCAGAGATCGCTTGGCTGTACGATGCGCCAATAGTCCCGGTCGGCAGTGACGAGGGACTTAGAGTGATCGCCGGACAGTTGATTGCGATCGAATAGCCTTGGCTGCCCGTGCAGCCGGTGCTGGCATCGGTCGCAGTGACGGTGAAGTTAAACGGACTGCCGGTTGCCGTCGTCGGTGTGCCCGAGATTTGACCGCTCGCCGAGTTGAGGGTCGTTCCCGGTGGCAGTGAACCGCTCGTCACCGCGAAAGTGTAGGAGCCGCTGCCGCCGCTGGCGCTGACCGTCTGGTTGTAGGCTGCGCCCACCGTCCCCGCGGGCAATGAGGCCGGATTCAGGCTGATCGTCGGACAGTTGATGGTAATCGAGTAGGCCTTGCTGCCGGTGCAGTTGTTAGCGTCTGTGGCCGTGATGGTGAAGGTAAACGGGCCCGTTGCCGAAGGCGTCCCAGAAATCTGACCTGTAGACGCATTGAGCGTTAGGCCTGACGGGAGCGAGCCGCTGGTGACGGCGAAGGTGTAAGGAGCAGTCCCGCCGCTGGCGCTGATGGTCTGGCTGTAAGATGAGCCGGCAGCTCCGTCCGGGAAGGACGATGGGCTGAGCGTGATCGCCGGGCACGATGCCGCGATCGCGATCGAGTAAGCCTGGCCGGCGGAGCAGAAGTTATTCGAGTCGGTGCCGGTGAGGGAGAAGTTGAAGGTGCCCGACTGCGTCGGGGTGCCGGTGATTTGCCCCGTGGCAGAGTTCAATGCCAGACCCGGGGGCAGCGCGCCGCTGCTAACGGAGTAGGTGTAGGGGCCGGTGCCGCCGCTGGCCGTGACCGTCTGACTGTAGGCCGTGCCGACTGTGCCGTTGGGCAGCGACGAAGGGCTGAGCGTGACGCTCGGGCAACGCGCCTGGGTACATTTGCCCGCGGTGTCAGCTTGGAAGATGGCGCGAATCTCGGTTTGCGTGAGGACACGGCTGAAAACTTCAATTTCATCAAGCTGCCCAACGAAGCGAAAGCCACCATCCATGCGCGCACCGAGCGTGATCGGGCTATTCAAAGTCTCAGTATGCACGCCGCTGGTTGAGACCAGATTGCC
>JBPCJC010000023.1:0-22510 GCA_051005695.1 Chthoniobacterales bacterium
CTGAATGCGAATGAGCAGCTTCGTGGCGATAACGGCGGCAACTTTGTCGTGGTTAACGAAGTCACAGGCGACACCCGCGAGATTTCGCTCGGAGTATAGGGCGGATTCGCTTCCGGCGCGGCAGATCAAATGTCTGCAAATTCACACATCGAATGGACGGAGGCGACGTGGAATCCGGTGACGGGTTGCACGAAGATCAGCGCCGGCTGCAAGAATTGCTACGCGGAGCGGCTGGCGTTGCGCTTGCAGGCGATGGGGAGTCAGCGGTATCGGCGGGGGTTTCGCGTTACCCTGCACGAGGAGGCGATCGATCTGCCGCGCACCTGGAAGAAGTCCCGTCGCATCTTCGTGAACTCAATGAGCGATCTGTTTCATCCGGACGTGCCGCTTTGGTTCATCCGCCGGGTTTTCAAGACGATGGAGGAAACTTCTCAGCATTCCTTTCAGGTGTTGACGAAGCGGAGCGACCGGGTGCGCAAGCTGGCCGCGAAACTGCCGTGACCGAAGAATGTCTGGATGGGCGTAAGCGTGGAGGATAGCCGCGTCCTTCATCGCATCGATGACCTGCGCGAAGTGCCCGCGGCGATCCGCTTCCTCTCCGGCGAGCCGCTCGTTGGTTCGCTCGCCGGGATCGATCTGCGGGAGATTCATTGGGTGATCGTCGGCGGCGAATCCGGGCCGCATTCGCGGTCTATGAAGATTGAATGGGTGCGAGAGATATTTAAGGCGTGTCGCAAGCAGAAGGTGCCGTTTTTCTTTAAGCAATGGGGCGGCGTGCGCAAAGATCTGACGGGCCGAGAGCTCGGTGGCCGTACCTACGACGAGATGCCGAAAGCGGCCTGACGGAGGGTTTGATCGAAATTCGGGGCAGGCAGCGGGGCAGCTCCAGAATTCCGCTCGTTGGCGAGCCACCGCGCACCCTGCTCTGTGACCTCCGTGGTGAGAGAAACCCAACCAAAATAACGATCGGACTTGGCAAGATCGCGGGCCGGTTCAGTCACTTGGCGCCCGACCTTGGCAAGATGGCGCGCCATCTTGGTAACATCGCCCGCGACTTTGCCATGATGACGGGCACTCTTGGTACAGCGGCTCTCCATTGTACCAACATGACGGGCACTCTTGGTAACATTGCCCTCAACCTTGCTAACATGACGGGCAACCTTGGTGACATTGCCCTCCATGTTGCCGACATGACTGGCACTCTTGGTAACATGACGAGCACTCTTGGCAAGATGGCGGGCACTCTTACCAACATTTCCAGCTCCCGCTGCCGCTCCCTTTCTCAAATTTGAGTTTCGGAAGGCTACGAAATCACGTGCTCGGCACTCCGAAAACCCTTCCGGCAGGCCAGATCTGGATTACAGAAAATATATTTTAACTGCCTCTCATACCAACTTACGCATGGATGAATTTTTATAAGTCGACCTATCTGAAATTTATGCAGAGCGAAGTAACCAAATAAATTCCAAGCTTCTAATTGCCATAACCATAAATCGACACCTCAAAAACTTATGCAAAACTCACTTTGTCTAAGTTAAAAGTAACGTGACAGGGCTGGCAGTCCCCCGCCAGTTTGTGGCACGGGTGTAGCTCATTTCCCCGGCATGAGTGAACGCCAGTCCCTGGCCGGAACCCATCGGCTGACCAGTTGGTGAGCCAGTTAGTTAACATAACACATTCACTACCATGAATACTTCCATTAACGGATTGCTGGCGCGCGTCTCGCTCGCCTTTGCTCTCCTGATCAATACCCAGCTCATCGCGTTCGCCCGTAACGTGGTCACTTTGTTGACCGGCAACGCCCAATACCCCACCCCTAACCCAGCTCTGACTGTGGTCACGACCGCGATCAACGCCTTCGAGACCGCGTTGCATGATGCGCTCGATGGTGGCCGGCTCCTGATTGCGACGCGCAATGCGCTCCGCGAAGAGTTGCTCACACTCATGCGTCAACTGGCGGCCTATGTGCAGGGCCACTGCGACGGGGATCTCGTCGCCTTGCTCAGCTCCGGCTTCGATGCGATCAAGGCGAAGTCGCCTTCCTATCTGCCGGATATTCCCGGCAACCAGCGCCTGGCGCAAAACGGCAGCAGCGGCACGCTCACGTTCAGCTTCGATCGTGTCGCCAACGCGCTTAACTACAGCATCCAAAGCGCGACCAGCCCCGATGGTCCGTGGGGAGATCGCGGGCTCTCGACGAAAATCCGGGTGGCGATCGACAACCTGACTCCGGGTAAGGTCTACTGGGCGCGTGCCTGCGCGAATGGCTCGGCTGGCTCGAGCGACTTCGGCGGTCCCGCGACGGCGATGGCGCTCTAAGCGGACACGCAGGAAGAGGTCAGACCGCCAGCAAGCGGCCGGCCTAACGAGAGGCGCGGCGGAGCAATCCGACGCGCCTTTTTCGTTTGTGGGCAAGCGAATTTACCCGGCATCTCGACGTGCGGGCAATTTTCCGCGTTCGCAGAATCCGGTTGCAAAGAAAATCCGCGCGGTGGACATAGTTCGCCCGCCGAACACTTCCCCGTTCGTGCACCCGCTTATGTCCGTCGATTTACCTCAAACCACCCAAAAATTTGGCGGCCCGCTGGTGCGCCAGTTTTCGGTTTTCCTCTCGAACAAAGTCGGCGCCATGCTCGAGGTGGTGAAGCTCCTCGGGGCGCATCACGTCGAGGTCGTCGCGCTCAGCATCGCGGAATCGACCGACTCGGCGATTGCGCGGATCGTGGTTAGCGATCCCGACCGGGTGGAAACTCTTTTCGGCGAACACAACATTCCTTTCGGCGTTTGCGAGATGGTGGTGGTGGAGCTGACTGAGGTCTCCGGGCAACTAAATAAATTGCTGGCCGCGCTCCTCATGGCCGAAGTGAATATACACTTCACTTATCCGCTCTTGACCCGGCCGCGCGGTTTCGCCGCGCTCGCGCTCCATGTCGACGACACCGATTGCGCAACCTCCGTTTTGCTCGGTGAGGGTTTTAAGATTCTCAGCCAAATCGACATCTCGCGTTAGTCGAGTCGCGGCCACGAGGTTTGACACCGCGTGCGGCCCGCGTTTACAAAACAGACCGGTTTCATGCAAGCGACCAGCCTTACTTCGCCCGCGCGGCCTGATAAAACTTTTGCGATCGCGATCGCGCTGGTCTCGCTCCTGGGCGCGGCGGAGCTGATCGCGCTGGGTGCGCATTATGCCGCGCGCGCCCGGGCCGCACGCGCGGCGGCGGCACCGGTCACGATGACAACGCCGACGGCCGCGCCCTCGGCCCCGGCCATCCCCAAGGCGACGCCCGCGGCTTCGGCGCCGGCGGCGACGGCGCAATCATCACCGAGCAACGCCGCGCTGTCGGTGGCGGAAAATCTTTTGAAGGAAGCGACTCTCCTGCGCGAACGCGGCGACACGAATAATGCGCTCGCGCGCTTGCAGGATGCCGCGCAGCGCGATCCGAAAAATGCCAGCGTCCTCGCGGAGATGGCGATGATTTACGAATCGATGCAGCTCTTCGATCGGTCTAACGAGACTTGGAAAAAAATCCAGGAGATCGGTCCGTCCGCGGGCGCGCTCTACGAACTCGCGGACATGAAATTGAAAGTCGGCGCGGCCCCGACGGCCGCGCCCGTGACCACGGCCGGCCCGGGTTTTGCCGGCGTTTCGCCGCTCGATGCCGGGACGACACGGAACGATCCCGAAGGCATGCCCGCGGGCTCGACCTTTGGAATTAGCGAAGCCACCGTCGCGGAAAATCCCGACCCGGAAGCGGAGACCAACCTGACTTTGCGCGTGGGCGTGAAGGTGCGTTCGAACACCATCATCGATCACACCAAGGTGAAGATTCAGGTCTATTTCTACGACACCGTCGACAACAACAAGATTGCGCTGACCGATGCGGAAGTGAATTACGAATGGCTGACGCCGAACCATGATTGGAAGGCGACCAATCCCGAAATTCTCGCGGTCAGTTATGTGCGCTTGAAAGCGGGCGCGCCGCTCTCCGATGCCGCGCTCGCGGAAGCGGCGGCCGCGGTGACACCGCCAGCGGGCGGGAAAAAAGCGAAGTCTTCCAAGAAGACGGAATCGACCGACGCCTCGACCCGCAAATACGCCGGCTACCAGGTGCGCGTTTATTATAATGACCAGCTGCAGGACGTGCGCGCGGAGCCGACCAAGCTTTTAAATTTGTTCCCGCCGCCCCTGACTCTGGCCTCGCCGTAATGCAACTGCTCATCGTCCACCACGACGTTGAGGTCGGCGAACAACTGGTGCAGATGGTGAAAGAATACACCGAGCATCATTGCGGGTTCGCGACCAGTGATGCGCACGCGCTCGATTGGGCGCGCGGGGTTCCGCGCTGCTCGCTCCTGCTCACGCAACTGCAAGGCGACGACGTGAACGGCCTCTCGTTAGGGGCGACCCTCAGCGACACTTTCGCCGGCTTGCAGACGATGTTTCTGCCGGATTATCCTGCGTCCGATCGCCGACTCGAGATTCCGCGGACGAAAGTTTTTCCGGAGCCGATCGAGGGCGAGCGTTTGCTGAACGCGATCGAGCACGCGGACGCGCAACGCCAGACCGGGCTCGACGTTTTCCATCCGCTGGATGTCCTGCAAATGTGTTGCCTGAGCCAACGGAGCGGCGCGCTCCAGTTTGTCCGCGGCTCGAAGACCGCGATCGTTTTCTTGCTCAACGGCCGGATCGTGCACGCGGAACGCGGTGTCGCCCGCGGCCCTGATGCGCTCGCGGAAATCGTTCCCTGGGATGCGGTCGAATTCGCTTACGATTATTCCGTACGCGCGCCCGCCGAAACCATCCACGGTTCGTGGGACGAAGCGGTCATCGCCGCGATCGCGCGCCGCAAAATCCCGGTGGTCGGCGCCAGTGTGGAGACGCCTGAGATCGCGCATCCGGCGGAAACGAAATCCGGCCGGCGCGGAATCTTCAGCGGCTTGCGCAAACTCGGTTTGTTTTTCTTCCTTGCACTGGCCGCATCCTTCGCGACCTGAAACTTCCGAGACTTCCCGCGGTTTCTTCCCGGATGAGTTCCTGTATCCTAGCGCGCATGAAATTCTTCGTCGCCATCGCCTGCACCTGGTTGCTCGCGGTTGCGGCGCAGGCGCAGGTTCAGGTCGAGCTGAACTTCAAACGCATCCAGCACATCGCCTACGAGCCGGTGATCGCCACGGTCAACATCACCAATCTCGCCGGACGCGAGATCGAGCTGCGGGACGACGCCGGCCAGCCTTGGTTTGGCTTTGAGATCACCGCGGATGAAGGCCGTTTTCTTTCGCCGATCGGTAATCAATCGGAGCCGGCGTTAAAAATTTCCGCCGGCCAGACGGTCACGCGCAAGGTCAACCTGACTCCGCGTTTTCCGGTGCACGACTACGGACATTATCATGTGCGGGCGCATGTTTTTTTTGCCGACCTGAACAAATTTTTCTATTCCCAAACCAAAGTCTTCCAAGTCGGCGATGCCCGCCCGATCTGGCAACGCACCGTCGGCATTCCCGAAGGCCTGCCGGACGCAGGCGAGATGCGCACCTACTCGCTCCTTTCGAATCGCTTCCCCGATCACACCAGCCTCTACGTGCGGGTGGAGGACAAGAGCACCGGCGCGGTCTTTCGCACTTACTCGTTAGGCCGGACGATCGTCTTCGATCAACCGCAAGCCGAGCTTGATCGCGCGAATCAATTGCATGTTCTACATTGCGCGGCTCCGCGGACTTGGGCTTACTCGCGGATCGGTTTGCAGGGTGAGCTGCTCGCGCACAATACTTTCATGGAAACTAAGACTCGACCGCACCTGCGCCGCGCCCCCGATGGCAGCGTCGCGGTTCACGGAGGCATGCTCGATGCTCCCGTGAAAACGTCGCCCGGTTCAAAATTATCCGAGCGTCCTTCCTCTCCCCCTCTCGATGACTAAGCGCTTTCTCGAATTCTGGCCGCGTTCGTTTTTCGTCCTCGCCTTTCTTTTTTGCGCCCTCGGCGCGAACGAAGCGCGCGCGCAATCGCGCACCATCGTCCTCGATGCCGGCCACGGCGGCTTCGATCGCGGGGGCGTTCCCTACCAGCGCATCGGCGAAAAAAACCTGACCCTCGATGTCGCCCAGCGGCTCCGCCGCGTCCTTGAAGCCGATGGCTACCGCGTCGTCATGACCCGTAACAGCGACGTCTTCATTTCGCTCGGCGAACGAGTCGCGATCGCCAATTCCTCTCGCAACGCCACCTTTGTTTCAGTTCACTTCAACTCCGCCGCGCGCTCGGGTGCGAACGGGATTGAGACTTACTACTACCGCGGCGACAGCGCCGCCCTCGCCGCCAACATTCATCGCAACGTCGTCGCCGGCGCGCCCTCGGAAAATCGTGGCATCCGCCGGCGTGGATATTTTGTTCTGCGGCGCACGCGCATTCCGTCGGTCCTGGTGGAGTGCGGCTTTCTGACCAACCCAGCCGAGGCGCACTACATTCTCACTTCCGGTTACCGCCAAAAGCTTGCGGAAGAAATTGCCCGCGGTATTCGCGGCGTGCGCGCCGGCGCCAATCGTCCCTTGGCTCTTGGTTCCGCGGCCTCTTCCGAAGTTCTGCCGCAACCGTTTGCCGGGCCGGACTTCGTCCGCGCCGCGCCGCGCCCACGACACCGCGCTTCTTCGCGGCACTCGAAACATTCGCGTTCGAACAAGCATTCCAGTTCCTCGAAAAAGAAATCGAGCAGCAGCAGTAGCCACAAATCAAAAAAGAAGAAGAAAAGCTCGGGAGGTTGAGTGGACTCGCCGGTTGTTAGCGTCGCCGAAATGCGCGCCGCGGAAGATGCGGCTTTCGCGCACGGCATCACCGCCGAGGCGTTGATGGATGAGGCCGCGGAAGGAATCGCGCGCGCGATCCAGAAATTTTTTCCGACGCCCGGACGCTGCGTCGTCTTCGCCGGCAAAGGCAACAACGCCGGCGACGCCCTCGCCGCCGCCGCGTTATTGCAAAAGAGCGGATGGGAAATCGATCTGCGCACTGTCTTTGCCGACGAAGAACTGGGCGAGCTTCCGCGCAAGAAACTCGCGCAACTGAAACGACAAACGTTTGCCGGAGAATGCCTCGGCCAGATTGTCCTCGATGGTTTGCTCGGGCTCGGAGCGAAGCCGCCCTTGCGCGAACCGATCCGCGCCGCCTGCCAGGAAATTAATCGTCTCCACCGCGAGCACGCAGCCTACGTTTTCGCGCTGGATCTGCCCAGCGGACTCGACGGCGATTCCGGCGCAGCCGACGACGATTGTGTGGTCGCGGATTTCACGGTCGCAATCGGCGCCGCGAAGCAGGGATTGCTCGCGGACGACGCGCTCAATTTTGTCGGCCGGCTGGAAGTGGTCTCGTTAGGCGCGCTCACCTTTACGGAATCGCCGAAGGCCATCGTGGCTGAGCCTTCGAGTCTGCGTACGCTCTTGCCGCGAAGAAGTTTCGGCGCCTTCAAAAATCAATTCGGGCGCGTCGGAATTGTCGCCGGCTCGAAAGGTTTCACCGGTGCGGCTCTGCTCTGCTCGTTAGGCGCGCTCCGCGGCGGTGCCGGTCTGGTGGAACTATTCGTCCCCGAAGAAATCTACCCGATCGTCGCGAGCGCGGCGGCCCCCGAAGTGATGGTGAAATCCGTCCGCAGTTACGACGCCGTCCTCGACGAACCGCTCGATATCCTCGCGCTCGGCCCGGGTCTCGGTCGCGCGCACGCCGAAGAAATTCTGCGCGTGATCGAAGCCGCGCCGATCACGATGGTGCTCGACGCCGACGGCCTGAACATTCTCTCCGAGAAAATGGACGTGCTCGGCCGCTGCGCCGGACCGCGCCTGCTTACGCCACATCCCGGCGAAATGAAACGCCTTTTCCCGGATGAAAACGGCACCCGGGCCGAACGCAGCCGACGATTTTGCGAGCAGTATCCGGTAACTCTGTTGCTCAAAGGCAGCCGCACCATCATCAGCGAAACAGGACGCCCGCAGGGCTATAACACCACCGGCGATCCGGGCATGGCCACGGGAGGAATGGGCGACGTTCTCACCGGCGTTTGCGCCGCGCTGCTCGCGCAAAAATTATCCAACTACGACGCCGCGCGTCTCGGCGCGTGGGTTTGCGGCCGCGCCGCCGAGCTTGCGATTTTCTACGGCGACGCCAGCGAACAATCTCTTCTGCCGACCGATCTCCTCACGCATCTCGGCCGCGCTTTCCGCGATCTGCAAGGTGACTTCGCCTAACGAGCGGGGGAAACGGACGGCAAGCGAAAAACTTCGACCAAGCCAATGCCCGTCGTTCCGCCAACTCCGCGCACGATCGCGGTGTAATTGCCAGGCGTGAGCGTGGCCACGATCGCGGCACCAGGTGTGCCGTTGGTACTCAAGGAACGTCCGATCCCGCGGATGATCACTTTTTCGGACGATTCCCTGAATGATGAAACCGCCGATCAACACCTGCTCGGCGCTACATGACCACGCCGCGGAGTGCCGAGCGATCGAATGCGCGAGGAGGAGAATCCCCGTCCCCGGCGAGGCGCCTACTTCGAGCGAAGGGAAAATTGGTCGTGGCCACGCAGCATTTGCTCGAAAGAATTGCGCTCGTTAGGCGCGAGGTCGGCGGGGAACTTCGCACCGGAGCGGTCCCATTTTTCCAGCCAGGTCGAGGAGAGAAGCTCGTGGCGATCCCGACCGACCGCAGCGCACGCTGCGGGCGTGAGCGCAATGGTTGTCTCCTCCTTCTCGCCAGCGTTGCGCCCGCGCGCGACGTGGAAGCCCGCCGCAAGCAGAGCCACGCGCGCCGAGGTCGAACAGGTGTAAGTGAACAACTCGACCGCCCGGTCGCGACAGACCGCGAAGAGTTTCGCAAACGTCGCCAGCGTCCATTGATCCGCGCAGGTTTTACTGGAAAACATGTCGTAGAAAATCAGATCTGGCGGAGCCGGCGCGCTTGTCATCGTCTCGAGAAAATCACCGCGGACCAGCGACCAACTCAGACCCGCGTGCGTCTTAGACTGCCAATTCCCTTCCTTCAAAATCGTCGCCGGGCCCGCGTGCCGCAGATACGAAAAGAGATCCGTGAGTTGCAGCGCCAGCTTCAGCGAATCGAGATCGTTTTCGAAGCTGACGATGCGCATAGGTCGCACCGGACCGCGTGCCGCCTGCGCTTCGTAGCAACGGATCGCCGCGATCGCATTCGCCGCCGCCCCGAGCCCAACATCCCAAATAACTAACGCATCGCCCGGTTCAGCCAACCGTTCGGTCAGGCGCGATTGTTCGACATAAAGCCGCTGCGCCTCTTCCATCGGCGCAGTCCGGGAATGCATGATCTCGCCGGACGCGCGATGCCGGATGCTCGCGAAACCTTCACGCGCAATATGGACTTCGTAGTTGCCTAACGAGAGCTGGCGCTTCTTTCCCGCCTTCGGCAGGAGCACCGGATTATCCGCATCCACTTCGTGGAGAAACTCACGTTTCGCTCGATACAATTCCAGGAAACGATCGGCCAGAATCGCCGCGCGGATGTCGCGCATTAGCTGATGGTAAAAATGAATGTTGTGTTTGCCTAACAACTGCCAGCCCAGCGTCTCGCCCGATTTCGTGAGGTGATGCAGATACGCCCGCGAGTAACGCGCGCAGGTCGGGCAATGGCATTCCGGATCCAGCTTCTCCTCGGCGAATTTGTAAACCCCGCGCCGCATTTGCAGATAACCGCGCGAGGTGAAAACCGCGCCGCGTTGCGCCACCTGCGTCGGGATGATGCAATCGAACATGTCCACGCCGCGATGGACCGCTTCCAGAATATCGAGCGGCGTGCCCACGCCCATGAGGTAACGCGGCCGGTCGTTAGGCAAAAGTTCCGCGGTAAATTCGCATAAGTCTTCGCGCTGATTCTTCGCCTCACCCACCGCCAGCCCGCCGATCGCGAAACCATCAAACGGCATTTCGGTCAAACGCGCCGCGCTCTCCCGCCGCAGATCCTTGAAGAGCGCCCCCTGCACAATCGCAAAGATCGATTGCGGCGAATCTCCGCGCGCCGCCAGACTGCGCGCCGCCCAACGCAGTGTCATGTCGACCGCCGCGCGCGCCGTCGCTTCATCCGCGGTCGAAGCGATGCATTGATCGAGCGCCATCATGATGTCGCTCCCGATCGCAATCTGGGTTTCGATGCTCACCTCCGGGCTGAGGAGGATGGTTTTGCCATCGAGATAACTTTGGAAAACCGCGCCGGCTTCGCTCATCGAGCGCGAATGCGGGAGCGAAAAAATCTGGAAGCCGCCGGAATCGGTCAGGACGGAGCGATTCCAGCTCATGAATTTGTGAATCCCGCCGAGCCGGCGGAAAACTTCCGGGCCCGGGCGGAGCAGCAGGTGATACGTATTCGCGAGAAGAATCTGCGAGCCGGCTTCTTCGAGCGTGCGCGTGAGTTGCGCTTTCACCGTCGCCCGCGTGCCCACGGGCATGAAGAGTGGCGTCTGCACTTCGCCGTGCAAAGTGCGGAAGATTGCTGCCCGTGCGCGCGAATCGCTGGCCTGCGCTTCCAGCCGGAAATCCAGACGCGACGGTTCCATCAGTGGGCAAACTTCGCGCCGGCTTCCGCCAGCAATTCTCGCAGCGCTGACCGATGGCAACGCTGGTCGTCCGCGCAATAGCAACCGACCGAAAAATTCGTCTGTGCCGAAAAAGCCGCGAGCAACTGAATCAAGCGCGCCGCGTCTCCGTTCTTCATCTCGCGGCGATAATCTTTCGCGAATCGCGCCCAGCGTTTCTCCGTCCACGGCTCGCCGGTCACGCAGGAAATCAGTTTCGCGCTCGGCGCCAATTCCGGCAGCCAGAGATCGTAAAAATCGCGCTGCGCAAACTCTGCTTTCGGCACTCCGCGCGGCGGCCGGCGCACCGTGCCCAGGCGAATCCCTTCAGTCTTCGCCCGCGGACTTCCCAGCCTAACGACACGAATCATGATCCAGTAGTGTCATCCCGAGCCGCGCAGACGGCGAGGGACCTCGCCAAACGCAGGATGATAGCCGTAATGAAAGAGCCGCGACATGCGATGTCACTCTGTCGCGGACACCGCTGCATCGGAGGTCGACGGCAACGGCAAAAACGACGCGAAGATTTCGAGCGAGCGCGTCGGAATCGTCGCCGCAACCCGGGTGAAATCGTCTTCGTATTTCACCTCGCGCACCGTTCCTTCGCGGTGCAACCGCGCGAGCAGATCGGCGCGCGCGGTCGGTAAACACAGCTCCACGGTCATGGTCCCACGGGCGACGAATTCGGAAATACGCTCGACCAAATCATCCATCCCCTCGCCCGTGTGCACCGAGATAAAAACAGCGTCCGGGAAGTGCCGCCGCAAGTCCGCGAGCGCATGCGGCTCCGCGACTTTATCGATCTTGTTGAAGACCACGAGCATTTGCTTGGTGTCCGCGCCGAGATCGGTCAGAACGCGCATGGTCGTGTTGTAAAATTCCATCACCTCGTCCTGCGAAGCATCGAGCACGTGAATCAGAAAATCGGAGAGCGCGGCTTCTTCGAGGGTGGCGTTGAACGCTTCCACCAGTTGGTGCGGGAGGTTGCGCACGAAGCCGACGGTGTCGGTTAACAGCAGCGGCTGCTTGTTCGGCAAGGCGATCTTGCGCGTAGTTGTGTCGAGGGTGGCGAAGAGTTTATCTTCGATGAAAACATCCGCGCCGGTGAGCTTTCGCAGAAGCGACGACTTTCCGACGTTGGTGTAGCCAACGATGGCCGCGTTCGGCACCGGCGCGCGCTTGCGATCTTTCCGCTGCGTCGCCCGCGCGCTCCGAACCTGTGCCAGCTCGCGCTTCAAACGATCGATCTGCAAACGAATCTTGCGCTTATCCTGCTCGAGCTGGCTTTCGCCCTCACCCTTCGCGCCGATCCCGCCGCCCTGTTGTCCGAGGTGACTCCAAGCTCTCGTTAGGCGCGGGAGCGAATACTGCATCCGCGCGAGATCGACTTGTATCCGCGCCTCGCGCGTCTGCGCGCGCGCGCCGAAAATATCGAGGATGATTTCCTGCCGATCAGCAACCGTCATCCCGGCCAACTCCTCCCAATTACGCTGCTGCGAGGGACTCAACTGGTTATCGAAAACAAGCACATCACACTGGTTTGCTTTCGCAAAATCGATCAGTTCTTGCGCCTTCCCCGAACCGATCAAATAACGCGCGTGGTTCTCGCGGTGATGCACCAGTTTTCGCTCGATCACTGGAATCCCGAGGGTATCGACCAGCTCCTCCAACTCCTCCAGCAAACTCTGCGCGTCCGCCTTTTTCGCTGGATCGATGTAAGCCCCAATGAGGAGCGCGCGCTCCGTCATCTTTGCCTTTGGTCGGATCTCAAACATCGGGGCGACAATATAGCAGGACCTTCGCGCGGCCACGAATCGCTGGTAGAATGTCGCAGCGATGATTTGCGCTGGTGCATGGAGATTCACTCGTTAGGCGATTCGGCCCTGATCGTGCGGGTTGCGAAAAATTTCGCGCGCGACCCGGAGGGCGCGCTCGCCGCGGTCCTGGATTTGCAGCGGCGGATTGAACAGGCGGAGATCCCGGGCTTGATCGAATGCGCACTGGCCTACGAGTCCCTCGGGATTTTTTTCGACCCCGCGAAGCTCGACAAATCCTCCGACCCGTTTGCGGAAATGAAGTCGCAGATCGCATCCGCCGTCGGAGAATTCCCCGCGCGCGCCGCCCGCATCAAGAAAGCTTCGGCGATGGAAATTCCGGTTTGTTACGAGGCAGAATTCGCGCCCGATCTCGCTGAAGTCGCGCGCCGCACGAGCCTTTCGCCGGGGGAAGTGGTGCGACGCCACAGCGCGGCCAACTATCTCGTCCACTGCCTCGGATTCACCCCCGGTTTTCCTTATCTAGGCGGTTTGCCTAACGAGTTATCGACCCCGCGCCGCGCGACGCCGCGGAAACACGTGCCGGCGGGTGCAGTCGCGATCGGCGGGGGGCAGACCGGAATTTATCCGTCGGCCTCACCCGGTGGTTGGAACCTGATCGGGCAGACGCCGTTGGTTTTGTTCGATCCGAAACGCAAACCGGCCGCGCTTTTGCGGCCGGGCCTGCGGGTGCGTTTTCGCCCCATCAGCCGGGCGGAGTTTGAGGCGTATCGTTCATGAAATTGCTCGTTCGTCGCGCGGGTTTCTTGAGCACCGTCCAGGATCTCGGGCGAACCGGACATCGGCAGAGTGGAGTCTCGTTAGGCGGAGCGCTCGATGGGCACGCGCTCAAGATTCTTAATCTCCTGGTCGGAAATAATGCCAGCGCGGCGGGCTTGGAACTGACGCTCGGCACGGTGCGATTGCATTTCGCGGATGATCGATTGGTCGCATGGGGCGGCGGCGATTTCCGCGTGCAAATGGACGCGCTCAATCTTCCCGCTGGTCACGCGGGTTGGCTGCGCGCTGAGGAAGAATTAATTCTCGACGCCTCCGCCGGCGGCGGTCGCGCCTGGCTGGCGATTTCCGGCGGGATCGACGTTCCGAAAATCCTCGGCAGCCGCTCCACCGATCTGCGGGCGGGCTTCGGTGGGTTCGAGGGACGCGCTTTGCGCGATGGCGATGCGCTCCCGCTCGGCCGGCAAAGCAAAGAGGCGTTGCGCCTCGCGGAAATTCTTTCATCCGCGCGAATCGCCGATTGGTTTGCGCCCCAGGAATGGATGCATCCGGCGCGCGCCTACGGAATCCTGCGGATCATTCTGGGCGTGGATTGGGCGCGCTTTCCGGAAGCCACGCAGCATGCGTTGCTGCATGAATCATTTCGCGTGGCGGCGGATTCCGATCGCATGGGCATTCGACTCGAAGGACCGGAATTGGCGCGGCGGGAGCGTGCGGATTTGTTGTCGGAAGCGGTCGCACCCGGAACGATTCAGGTGCCGCCTAATGGCCAGCCGATCCTGTTGCTCGGAGATTGCCAAACCATCGGCGGTTACCCGAAGATCGCGCACGTGATCACGGTCGATCTGGCGGCGGCGGTGCAGTTGCGCGCGGGCGACACGGTCCGTTTCGGAGCGGTCACGCTGGAGGAGGCACAAAGTTCTTATCGGCAGCGCGAGGATGAAGTCGCGCGTTTTCGCATCGGACTCGCGCTGCGCACCGCATGAGCCTGAGCGTCGACCTCAACGCCGATCTCGGCGAAGGCGCGGGACACGATGAGGAACTGCTCGCACTCGTGAGCTCGGCCAACATCGCGTGCGGTTTGCACGCGGGAAATGCGGCGATGATGCAGCGCGCTTTGCGGGACGCAAAGGAACGGGGCGTCGCCGTCGGGGCGCATCCGAGTTTTGATGACCGGAAAAATTTTGGACGGAGTGAAGTGTCGCTCAGCGGCGAGGAAGTTTTCGCGCTCGTCGTCTATCAACTGGGCGCCTTCGCGGCGCTCGCGCACTCGTTAGGCATGAAGCCGCGGCACCTGAAACCGCACGGCGCGCTCTACAATATGGCGGCCCGGAACGAAGAGCTGGCCGACGGAATTGTGCGCGCGCTCCGGGCGGTCGATCCGCATCTGATCCTCTTCGCGCCTGGTGCGAGCGCGTTGTCGCGCGCGGCAGAAGCAAATGACGTCCGGGTGGCGGCGGAAGTTTTTGCAGACCGAAATTACCTGGCGGACGGCTCGTTAGTCCCGCGCGCTCATCCGGAAGCGTTGCTGCACGATCCGGAAGCGGCGGCCGATCGCGTCTTTGGGATGCTGCGCGAAAACAAAGTGCGCGCGCTCGATGGAACGGAAGTGCCGGTGCAGGTGGAGACAGTTTGCGTGCACGGCGACACTCCGGGCGCGGTGGACTTTGTCCGCGCGCTCCGGCGAGCCCTCCAGCAAATGGGAATCGCGGTCGCGCCGATCGCATGAGCACACCGACCGCACCCGCGGGGGAAAGAAAACTTCTCCACTCGTTAGGCCAACTCGACGCGACCATGATTGTCATCGGGTCGATGATCGGCTCCGGAATTTTCATCACCTCGGCGGAATCGGCGCGACTGATCGGCGCGCCCGGCTGGCTCCTCCTGGCCTGGGGGCTGGCCGGATTGCTCACCATCACCGGCGCGCTCTGTTGCGCGGAGCTGGCGGCGATGATGCCGAAAGCCGGCGGCCAATATGTTTTCCTGCGCGAAGCCTACAGCCCGCTCTTCGGTTTTCTTTTTGGCTGGGCGATTTTTTGGGTCATTCAAACCGGCACGATCGCCGCGGTCGCGGTGGCCTTCGCGAAATTCAGCGGGGTCCTGTTTCCCGCGGTCGCGACGAACAATTACCTGATCGCACCGATTCCTCTCGGCTCGCATTTCGCGATCAGTCTTTCGACCGAGCAACTGGTTGCGGTCTCGCTGATTCTCCTGCTCACCTGGACGAACACCCGCGGGCTCGAGCTGGGTAAATTGGTTCAGAATATTTTTACCTTCGCGAAAACGGCGGCGCTGATCGCCTTGATCCTCATCGGGGTCTCGCTCGGTTGGAATGCGAACTCCGCTGCACGGAGCGCGGCCTGGTGGAATTCGTGGGCCAACGGCTGGTCGCCGCAGATTGCCCAGCCGGGCCTGGCCGCGACCGGCGCCTTTGCGCTTTTGCTGTTGTTAGGCAAAGCGATGGTCGGCCCGCTGTTCGCGCAATCCGCCTGGAACAATGTCACCTTTACCGGGAGCGAAGTTCGCGATCCCGGCCGGACTTTGCCGCGCGCTTTGCTCATCGGCTGCGCGGTGGTGGTGACGTTGTATCTGCTGGCAAACGTGGCCTACATCGCCACGCTCTCGTTAGGCGAAATCCAACACGCGCCGCAGAATCGCGTCGCGGTCGCGGCGATGCACGCGGTCCTCGGGCCGGCCGGCACCATCCTGATGATGGCGGCAATCATGATCTCGACCTTCGGTTGCAACAACGGGCTCATCCTGGCTGGGGCCCGGGTCTACTATGCGATGGCGCGCGATGGACTTTTTTTTCGCAGCGTCGCCAAACTCAATCGCTGGCAAACCCCGGCGATGGCTTTACTCGTGCAAGGTCTCTGGGCTTCCCTCCTGACCTTGCCGCGCACGATCACGCATGATCCCGTGACGGGCGCGGTGGTTTACGGAAACGTCTATACCCAGCTCCTGGAATACATCGTCTCGGCTGATCTCTTTTTTTATATTCTGATGGTCGGCGCAGTGATCGTGTTGCGTCGGAAATTATCGCATCAACCGCGACCTTATCGCACCTGGGGTTATCCAATCGTCCCGCTGATTTATCTTTCGATCGCCGCGCTCCTGATCATCGATTTGGTGTTTTTGGCGCCGGCCACTTCCGGAATGGGCTTCCTGCTCGTGCTCACCGGCGTGCCGGTTTACCTCGCCTGGCGGCGACAGCCGGCGTGAGTTTTGATCTTGGTCGCACTGCCCTGATTTTTTCCGGATCACCGGCCAGCCCACAGCCGTTGCTCAGGCGGTTCCCGAATCCATGATGGAGACGAAACCGATGCGCTTAAAAGAATCCACCGAGGAAGGAATCGACGTCCTCACGCTCGAAGGCGAAATCGATCTGCATTACGCGCCGGTGCTGCGTTCGCTGCTCCAGGGAAAACTGCACGTGCGGTGTCCCGCGCTCCTTCTCGATCTGGGACGGGTCAGTTTCATCGACTCCGCGGGGCTGGCGGCGATCATCGAATATTTTCGCGACAGCGCGGAATACGACGGCGTCGTTTGTCTGACGGGCCTGAACGAAAATCTGCGCGCGGTCTTTGAAATTGTGCGCCTCGATCAGGTGATTCCAATTTTCCCATCGATCGCCGACGCGGTCGCGGCGGTGAAAGCCGGCCGGGTGCATCCGCCGGAAGCCGCGCTCTTTCGCCGGCCGGCGTAAGATAAAACACCCGCGGCGCGCGCAGTTTGCCTAACGAGTCACGACGCGGCGATCAGAAAGGCGACTTAACCACGCCGCCGTCGACGCGCAAAGCCGCGCCGGTGGTAGCCGAGGCCAGCGGGCTACAGAGATACGCCACCAGCGGCGCCACTTCTTCGGGTTTGGCGAAGCGTTGCAGGAGCGAAGTTGGCCGCGCGGATTTGAAAAATTCCTTTTCGAACTCGTCTTTGCTTTGCTGGTTTTCCTTCGCCAGTGAGGCGACAAATTCCTTCACGCCTTCGGATGCGGTCGGCCCAGGCAGAACGGCGTTGACCGTGATCCCGGTGCCGGCGCAGGTTTCGGCGAGACCGCGCGCGATCGAAATCTGCGCGGTTTTTGTCATCCCGTAGTGGATCATTTCCGCGGGGATCTGGAGCGCGGATTCGCTGGAGACAAAAATAATCCGTCCCCAATCCTGTGCGCGCATGTGCGGCAAATAAGCGCGGCTCATCCGCACACCGCTCATCACGTTGGTTTCGAAAAAGCGCAGCCAATCTTCGTCGCTGATCTGGTCGAAAGGTTTCGGTTCGAAGATGCCGAGGTTGTTGACCAGGATGTCGGCCACAGGAATTTCGCGGAGGAATTTTTTCACGCCCTCGCTCCGGCTGAGATCGGCGGCAACTCCGCGCACTGCGCCTTTGGCGCCGTCCTTTTTAATCTGCGCAATCGCTTCATCGACTCGCTCCTGGGTGCGGCCGTTGATGATCACATCCGCGCCTTCGGCGGCAAGGAGCGAAGCGATGGCCAAACCAATTCCCGCGGTCGAACCGGTGACGATCGCAGTCTTTTTTTCCAGCTGGAGATTCATGGAAGTGGTTCGCGCTTCGGATTTCTCGCGTGCGTGTTTTTCTCAGGAAATCCGATCAATGATTGCACCCGCTGGCGCGCCGGTTAATCTCCTCGCAGCCATGAATCCTCCCGACGAACCGACGCCGCGCTCCTCCTCTATTTCTGCCGAAGCTCTCGTCGGAATCGGAATGACGCTCACCTGGCTTGGACTTCTCGGGATCCTGCTCGGCTGGGCTGAGTGGCTGCGGAAAGTGCCGTCGGTCGCGGTGATTTGGCTCTCGTTAGGCGCGGTCATGATGATTGTCGGCGCGATCACCGCCGTCGCAGGGCGCAGGAAAAAACGCTAGCGTCTTAGCTGCGCGCAGTTTTATCCGCGCGACTTTTTGCGATTGCGCGGACCAACTCCAGCGGATCGATTGGTTTCGTTAGGTGCCGATCGAAACCTAATTCCAAGGCGCGATTGCGATCCTGCAAACTCGCATAAGCGGTCAGCGCGATCACCGGAATCCGATCACCGCGCGGCTCGGCGAGCGCGCGGAGGCGTTGGATGAAATCGTAGCCGTCCACTTCCGGCATCGCGATATCACTGACGACCACGTCGGGCTTGAGATGCGGCATCAATCCGAGCGCATCTTTCACGGAACTCGCGACGGTCACCGAAGCTCCGCATTTCGCGAGGGTGAGCGCGACCAAATCGCGCACGCTGGCCTCGTCATCGATCACCATCACATGCACCCCGCGCAAACTTTGACTCGGAAAAGCCTCCTCGCCGGCGGGGCTCGCTTCGGCTGCTTTCGGCTTCCGCAAATCGAGCGCCACGATCGGCAACATGACGGTGAAGCGGCTGCCTTGGCCCTCGCCTTCGCTCTGCACTTCAATCGTCCCGCCGTGCATCACGGCCAGTTGATGCGCAATCGTGAGGCCGAGCCCGAGCCCGCCGTGCCGGCGCGTCGAGCTGCTGTCGCCCTGGCGAAAACGCTCGAAGATGTGCGGCAAAAGTTCCGCGCTGATTCCTTTGCCGCTGTCGGTAATTTCGATCGCTGCCAGCCCATGGAGCCGCGCCGCGCGGACCCCGGATGGCGCCGCCGCGCGGAGTGAATTTGACCGCGTTGGTCAGGATGTTCAGGATCACCTGCTGCAAGCGCATTGCGTCCGCGTCGACTAACAAGTCCTGCGATTCGATCAAGGTTTCGAGCGCAATTCCTCTGACATCCGCCGAGGGCCGGACCGCTTCCACCGCTTCGCTCATGATCGCCACCGGGTTAATCACCTCCCGGTCTAACGAGAGCTTGTGATTAATGATCCGGGTAATATCGAGCACGTCTTCGATCAGGCGCGCCTGCGCTTGGGCGTTGCGCATGATCGAGTTCCTCGGTCAGCAAATTCTCCTGCATCAAGCGCGTCCAGCCGAAGACGGCGTTCAGCGGGGTGCGCAATTCGTGCGAAATCATCCCGAGAAATTCATCCTTCTGCCGGATCTCTTGGCGCATCTCATCGCGCGATCCGCGGAGCGCTTCTTCGGCCAATTTTTGCTCGTGGATATCGGTGCAGGTGCCGAACCAGTTCGTGATCTCGCCCTTGGGATTTCGGTAAGGCAAGGCGCGACCGAGAAACCAGCGGTGCGCGCCGTCGACCGCACGCTTCAAGCGAAACTCGATCTCGTAAGGGTTGCCGGTGCGGAGCGCTTCCCCCCAGGCTTGGTTGGCGCGCGCGAGATCGTCGGAGTGAAAAAGATGATTCCAACCCTGCTCCGTCGAGCTCGCTTCATTTAACCCGGAGAACTCGTACCAGCGCCGATTGTAATATTCATGCGAGCCGTCGGGACGCGTGACCCAGACAATCTGGGGAAGGTTATCGGCCAGTTGCCGCAGGATTTCCAACTCCCGCGGGAAGCGTTCGCCGACATGGTTGGATTCGTTCATGGAAGGATCAAAACTCGGGTCGCCACCAGCGCGCCGCGTGCTTCCAATTGCAGCAAGAATTGTTCTCCGAAGCGGCCCCGCTGTCGATGGCCAAATCGCCCGCCAGCCCGCCGAAAAGTAACAGCCGGGTCGCGCGCGCCTAGCGCTTCCGACTGCGCTTTACCGGCAACATCGTTCCGCGGCAGCACGCGCTCCCGCAATGACAGGCAAATTCACCCTCGAGCTGTTTGGTGCGCCGTTCTGCCGGGATGATTTTGTAGTCGTAAAATAATTCCTCGCCCGCGCGCAGGTTACGCAACGCGTAAACGAAAATGCGGTTGCCTTCTTCCGCGGTCTCGCAATTCGGTTCGCAAGAATGATTGATCCAGCGCGCTTCATTGCCGTTAACCGCGGCGTTGATCACGTCGCCGTTATCGAGCGAGAAAAAGAAAGTGTGAAACGGATTCGCGGCATCGCGCGGCGGCAGCTCCATCGCTTCCGACCAGGGAATGTGTTCGCCAGTGTACTCGATGATTTGCGCGCCTTTGCGGATGGCCGCGGTCGCAAACACTCCCTTGCCGTGCACGCCCGATTTGCGCACCTCCAGCCAGCGATTGGCGGGCGGGCGCGTCTTCCTTCGCGGGGTTGATTTCTCCGGCATAAATCAGTGGATCGTCTGCTCGCGCTGCGCTCGCCGTAATCCGGATTAGCTGGCGGTGAGGGCGGCGCGCTCGTCGCTCACGATGGTGCCGGATTTTTCCAAAAAATAATCGTAGCCACCAGGATATGGCGTCACCTGGCCGGCGTTCACGTGCAGGACTTTGGTCGCCAGTTTGCGAATGAAATGCACGTCGTGCGAAATGAAAACCAACGTCCCTTCGTAGGCATCGAGGGCCAGGATTAAAGACTCGACTGCGTGGATGTCGAGGTGCGTCGTCGGTTCATCCATCAGGAGGAGGTTCGGCGGATCAACCAGGAACTTGATCAAATTCAGCCGGCTCTTTTCGCCGCCGCTGAGCACGCCGGTTTTTTTGTAGATGTCGTCCTTGCGGAAGAGGAACGAACCGAGAATCCCGCGGGTTTCATTTTCCGCGAGCGTGGGCGCGGCATTCATTACTTCCTGGAGGAACGTGTTCGCGGAGTCGGGCGTCTCCGCCCGATGTTGCGAGAAGTAACCGATCTTCGCGTTGTGCCCGAGATTGCGTTCGCCTTTTTGAAACTCGAGCACGCCCGCGAGAATTTTCAGCAGGGTCGATTTCCCAGCGCCATTTGGCCCGACCAGGACCGTGCGCTCGCCACGTTCGATCGTGAGATCGAGCCCGCGATAAACTTTATGCGCGCCGTAGGCCTGATGAATTCCCTCGAGCGAAATCGCGCGCTGCCCGCCGCGCGGTGGTTGCGGGATGTTGAAGCGAAACGGCTTTTTCGCGGGCAACGGTTTCTCGATTAATTCCATCCGCTCGATCTGCTTCAGCTTGCTCATGGCCTGCGAAGCCTTCGAGGCCACTTGCCGGAAGCGATCGTAAAACTCCCGGAGCCGCGCGATCTCTTTTTGCTGATTGTTGTAGGCCGCGAGTTGCTGCTCGTAGTTCGCTTCGCGCTGGCGAAGAAAATCCGAGTAGTTGCCGGTGTAAGGCACGAGCTTCTGCTCGGCGATATCGTAAACGCTCTCGACCACTTCATCCATGAATTGCCGGTCATGCGAAATGAGCAGGAGCGCGCCGGAATAATTCTTCAGGTAATCCTGCAACCAAAGCAGCGAGAGCAGATCGAGGTGATTGGTCGGCTCGTCTAACAAGAGCAAATCCGGCTCCATCACCAGCAGCCGCGCAAGATGCGCACGCATCACCCAGCCACCACTCATCTCCTCCGCCTTGCGATTGAAATCCGCTTCGCGATAACCCAGTCCGCGCAACATTTTCTTCGCCTTTGCTTCCACCTGTGGGTCGCTCAGCGCTTCGTGTTTCGCATGCGCCTCCAGATATTCCGGGCCACTAACCTCACCGGTTTTTTCGAGCGCGTGCAGCTGTTTTTCCAGCGCGACCACTTCACCTACTCGACCCGTCGCGACATCGAGCACCGTCTCTGCCCCGACCGGTTCGCTCTCCTGCGGAAGATAACCGACCATGGTCCATTCATCGCGCTCGATGACGCCCGAGTCGGCCGTGTCCTTTTTCAGGATGAGGTTGAAGAGCGTCGACTTGCCCGCGCCATTCGGTCCGACGAGCGCGATCCGTTCGCCGTAATTCACATTGAGCGCGGAGTGCTCGAAGAGCGTGCGCCCGCCAATGGTTTTTCGAAGATCGCGAATCGTGAGCATGAGCAGTCCCCGCTGGGACGAAACGGGCGCGCACGCTACGCCGGAAGGCGCGGAATCGCAATCAGGCCGCCGGCGTGACCGGCCGGAGGAGGAACGTGGTCAACGCGAAAAAGCCCGCGAGGAAAATCAGCATTCCGATTAATCCGACCGCGCTTAGAATTGGCAGATAACTTTGGTTCGCACTGAAACCGCCGGGCGCGACGCTCATCAGGTAAAAGCCCGCGCTCCGGATCAGCTCGATCAAGTGCCAGCCGCAAAAAGACAGACGAAGGCATGCGTGATCCCGCGAATGAGGAGGAAAGTGCAGAGCGCGAGAATAACGAAATCGTAGAGCAGCGGGAAACCGAGCGAGAGGATGTTCACGGGGAGCAACCGATCAGTTTGCCTAACAAGTCATCCTGCGCGCGCGATCTTCATTCGTTAGGCCGTGCGACCGCAGCAGTTCTTGAATTTTTTTCCGCTGCCGCACGGGCACGGTTCGTTGCGGCCGACTTTCGGGATTTCGCGGCGGACGGGAGCGAGATCGAGAGTCACCTCCGCGCCGTCGCCGTTGCTGGAAGTCGCGGCGCCGTCGCCGGTCGTGGTGCGCTGATGCGTCCGTCCGCCGAGCGCCGGGCCGGGCGCGGGACCGTTGG
>JBPCJC010000024.1:0-20101 GCA_051005695.1 Chthoniobacterales bacterium
AGTCGTAACAAGGTAGCCGTAGGGGAACCTGCGGCTGGATCACCTCCTTTCTAAGGAGAAATTCATCACCTGCGAGAGAGCTTGCTCTTTCAAAAGCGTGATTGAATAGGTCGACGGCTAACCCTGAAGTCCTTCGGGATTTCAGACATGTCGTTAAGCCCTCAACAAGGAAACGCGTTGAGGCTCAGAGAAACACGAAACGGTAGCGCACAATTCAGTTTTTGTTTGATTGCTGACACATAAGAATGCCGGACTGCGGCCTCCCCGCGGTCCGGCATTTTTGTTGTCCGCCATCCGCGGGCGTCTGGCCTTTCCGGATCAGGCCACTTAGCAGAGCCGCGCGTTCCCGGTATTACCTTCGCGGGCTGCGGCCTTCTTCGACGTCGTGCAAGTCCACCCAGGTTTGGATATCCTCGCGATCGGACCAACCCTGTCGCTCCTTGGCTTCAGCCAGATCTGCGCTCCCCGCATCACGCCAGCCCCGTTTGCAGATAAAAGCATTCCAAATTTCGATCTCCTCACCACTCGGGGTTATCCCTGCCGTGAAGCACCACTCAAGTATTTCGTCATCCGACCCGCCTTCCAAGGTGCGGGCAACCAGCTTGTCGTAATCCACTCCCAGGAATCTAGTACACCTTGCGTCAAAGAAAGTGGGATCATCGACGCCCAGGAAATAATCTTCCGGTAACTTCCCGTCCGCTTTCAATCGGATCTTGTCGAGCATCCGCGCGAAATAGATCAAACCCTTGGTTTCCTTGTAATCGCTGTAGGGAGTTTGCATGATGAATTTAGTTATTTCGTGACGGTGATGAAGAATTCAACCAGCCCTGCCATCGCCGCTCTAGTTGTCCGTTTTCCTTCGGAGAAAGGCTCAAACAGCTGCACCGATTCACTCTTTCATGGCCGATGCCGAATGAAAGTTGCTTTTGAACTTTCCTGCAAAACCGTCGAACTCTCTCCTCGAACGACAAGGCCCACTTCGAGCCGATGACCCGACCCACTTTGTCATCTTCCCCGAAGAAGCGGCGCCGGCGTTCCCTCATCGCCTTCGAAATGATTCGGCTCGATCGCGCAACACGCGAGTCGTTGCACCAGCAACTTTACCGGCAGATTCGCGATGAGATCACTTCCGGCAGCTTTAACGGCAACACTTCCCGCCTGCCTTCATCCCGGGCACTCGCGGCGAATTTGGGAATAGCACGGCTGACGGTCAAGCTGGCCTTCGAGAAGTTGCAGGACGAAGGCTACATCAAGGCGAAAACGGGTTCCGGCACCTTTCTGGCCGATTCGCTCCCGGAAACTTTTCTTAAAACAACCAAGCCTCCGCGGGAGCCACAGCAGGAACGTCCTCCCCGCCTGGCCGATCGGGTCAAAAATCTGCCCGATCACCGCGCTGGAAAACAATTCGACTTCGGCATCGCAGGCGCACCGGGTGTGTCTTTTGTTCCCGCGCTGGCCGCGCTCGATGAATTTCCCATCGAAATCTGGGAGCGTTTGCGCGCGCAAGTCCTGGCTAAGAAGGGGGCGCACTTGCTGCAGTATGCGACCAGCCGCGGCGATGCGGATTTGCGCAAAGCCATCGCGGGCTACCTGTGCGACTTTCGTGGCGCGCGGTGCCATGCCGATCAGATTGTTATCACCGCGGGAACACAACAAGCCATGACCATCGCGGCCATGGCTCTGCTCAATCCCGGAGATGTCGCATGGATTGAGGATCCCGGCTTCTACCAGGCGCGACGGGCCTTTGTCTTCGCCGGCGCGAAGGTCGTTCCGCGAGCAGTAGATCGAGAAGGCCTGGTGCTCGGCAAGGTCTCTCGGAAGTTACTTCCTAAGATCATCTACGTGACTCCTTCCCATCAATTCCCGCTCGGCATGACCATGAGTCTGGCGCGGCGCAGGGAGTTAATCGACTTCGCGCGTACGCACGACGCCTACATCTTCGAAGACGATCACAACTCCGAATTTCGCTTTACTGGTCCGCCGCTTCCTTGCCTGCAAGGACTGGATGATTCCGGCCGCGTGATCTATGCCGGGACCATGAGTAAAATTCTCTTTCCCTCTTTGCGACTCGGATTCCTTCTCGCGCCGGAACGTTTGATCGACTCGATCATCAAGATTCGAGCCGTCATCGATCAACATTCTTCACCGATCGATCAGGCGACTCTGGCGCGCTTCATTTCCGAAGGTTTCTTCCTCAGTCACATTCGAAGAATGCGAAAATTGTACTCCGAGCGACGCGAGTTCTTCATCGAACAATTCCACCACTCGTTAGGCGAGTACTTTCGCCTGCAAATCCCCGAAGCCGGCCTGCACTTTGTCGCCTGGCTGCGACGAAAGGGCGATCTGCCTTTGATCACGCAAGCCTGCGCCGAGATCGGCATTCGGCCATCGCCACTCTCTTCCTGCTTCATAGAACCTGAACTTAAGCCCGCGCTTACCTTTGGTTTCGCGGCCTGGTCGAAAGCACAGATCCGCGAGGGTTTGGCGAAGCTCGCGGCCAGGCTGCACGCCTGACCTAACGGACTTCTGGGCACACGGCGGCCGCAAAAGCGGGATAGGCCAGGAAGCCGGAGTGGGTCTTGTGGGGTATGCGAACGGCGTCCTAGCATTCCCTCAACAACCAACAGGAGGAAAACTATGATACCAACAAGGCCCGTTTCCAATTCTCACCCAACGCCCGTCATCCTAAGCGCCGCTGACGCCAGGCTGCCGGGGCTCACTCACTACAGTGCCGACGACGGTTACCGTCCCTGGCTGGTCGTGCTGGTGATTCTGCTCGTCATCGGCGGGGCGGCCATTGCCTTGGCGGGCGATCGCCAACCACAGAACAGCACCTCGGCGCAGCAATATCAGGTCTCCGATCTCCCCTCGCTCGGTGGCACCAACAGCCGCGGCAATAGCATTAACAACCGGGATTGGATCGCCGGTTATTCTAGCTTGCCAACCAATCAAAGCCGACACGCTGCGCTCTGGCGGGGTAATAGTGTAACGGACCTGGGAACGCTAGGTGGCCCAAATAGCGCGGTCACCTGGAATGTGAAAAACACTCACGGGACTCTGGTCGGCATCTCCCAGACTTCCATACCTGAGCCGCTGGGGGAAGCATGGAGCAGCGCTGCCTTTTACGGCGGACCGAATAACGTGGGCTTCATTAATCTTGGCTTTGCCTGGGAAAATGGCCGCATGCGTCCCCTCCCCACGTTGGGCGGGAATAACGGCTTCGCCACCGACGCGAACAGTCACGGGCTCGCGGTTGGCTGGGCGGAGAATGCTTGTCACGATGCCACCTGCGTGCCGCCGCAAGTTCTTCAATTCCGTCCCGTGACCTGGGACCTGAAACATAGAGATCGCATTAGCGAACTCCGGCTGTTTGCCGGCGACACTTCTGGTGCGGCCACCGCGATCAATGAAGACGGGCAGATCGTGGGCATTTCCGGCATTTGCGATCAGGCGATCGGCCGCCATACAGCGAAGCACGCCGTCTTTTGGGATAACGGGCAAGTGCGCGATATCGGCAATCTCGGGGCCCCCTGGTGGAACACGCCCACGGCGATCAATGAACGCGGCGACGTCGTGGGTTTCGCCGGCGATCCCGCATTTCCCGAAGGCGACTACCTACACGCGTTTATCTGGACAAAACGCGACGGTATCCGGCCGCTGGGGGCGCTACCCGGCCATGTGCACAGCGAGGCTTACGGAATCAATAAACGCGGCCAGGTAGTCGGTCTCTCCTGCGATCCGGACTTCGTCGACTGCCGCGCGTTTGTTTGGGAAGACGGGGTCATGACCGACCTGAACACGGTCAAGCAAGGCGGCTACACGCCGCGACTCGAACAAGCCAAAGACATCGACAAAGATGGCGAGATCACCGGCCGGGCGATCAATCCGGTGACCGGTGTGAGAACCGCGTTCGTAGCCGAGCCCGCCCACGGAGATTGACCTGCAATCGAAACTGCCGAGCGCAGAAACGCGTTCGGCAGTTTTGGCAATTAAGGCCGTCCCGGCATGGCTCCCCAAGGCCCCGGTCGAACCCCGGCGTTTCGTTTGCAATCCGCGCGCCTCAACCTAGAATCCGCAGTCTCAACGGGGGCATAGCTCAGTTGGTAGAGCGGTAGCTTTGCAAGCTATAGGTCTGGGGTTCGAATCCCCATGCCTCCAAATTCTGCGATCGACCGACTTCCCGGTACTGATCGCGCTTAAAGGATGCAGCTAATGATCGCGCACTGGCCCGCTCTGCTCCGGCGGGCTAATGAATCCCGGGGGTGGAATTTGCAGAGCCGGACCTCTCGAGGCGATCCTCTCGCCGCCCTTCGCGTCCGTGCGCGGAATCAAGTCCGGTAACTTAACTACTGACTGTTTCTTTGGTTTCGATTCCTTCGCGGCCAGAGCGGTCATGATTTTTAGCTGTGCGGGTCGGCCGTCCCGCGAAATTCCCGGTTGTCGAAAAGCGATCGTGACTGCGACGCCCTCACATGTGAATCGAAAAACCTGCCTTCCGCGGATGCATTTCCGAATTGCGGAAGCAAGCATGCGTGCTAATTCTTCCTCTCCGATTTTCCGGATCGTCGCGTTTCGGAAAAATCCGGGCCTGTAGCTCAGTTGGTTAGAGCATGCGCTTGATAAGCGCAGGGTCGCTGGTTCGAGCCCAGCCAGGCCCACTTCAAACCGTCGCTGCCGCCGGAGCACGCTCGCTCATCCGCCGCATCGTCCAGTAGACCGCCAGCCCGATCGCGGCTCCGCAGCAATCGATCATCACATCGCGCACCGCAGGTGTTCTTGAGGGCGTGAAAGTTTGATGAAATTCATCCGACATCGCGTACAACCCCGCGATCACCAGCACGAGCAACGCTTGCTGAGCAAACGCGCGTTGCCATCCCGAGCGGAGCGCGCGCAGAAGGAGCACTGCCAGGACCGCATACTCGGTCAGATGGGCCGCTTTCCGGATAAGAAATTCAATCCGGCGGATCGCCACCCAGGAAATCGCCGGATCGATCCAATGCAAAAACGGAATCAGAAAACGCGAGGTATGCTCCGCTGATCCCAGATCGGTCGAGGCGGCGAAAATGACGAACATCCAAATCAAGACAGGCATCCAATAAAAGACGAAGGACCGCGGGTTCATGTTCAAAAGAAACTGCAGTCTAGGGATCGAACACGCGCCGACAACCTCTCGCGGAGCGCGCGTGGCCGTTGCAAAAGTCCGCGCCTTTCTTAATGTGCGCCCGCTCATGGGCGCACTCGATATCTCATCGCCGCTGGTTTTCGCGCCCCTTTTCATGGAGCGAATCTGGGGCGGCCGCAGACTGGAGACGCTCTACGGGAAATCCCTGCCGGCCGACCGATCCATCGGCGAATCCTGGGAAATTGTCGATCGCCCGGAAGCCCAAAGCGTGATCATAAGCGGCCCGTTGCAAGGGCACACGCTCCATCATCTCTGGACCACGAGGCGCGCGGAAATCTTCGGAAAAGTCCCGGACGCGCCCCGCTTCCCGCTCTTCGTTAAATTGCTCGATGCGCGCGAGACCCTTTCCCTCCAGGTTCATCCGCCTGCTGAGATTGCGGCGGAACTCGGCGGCGAACCGAAAACGGAATTCTGGTATATCGCCGACGCCACCGCCGAAGCGGAAATTATTCTTGGCCTAACGAAACCAACCACACGTGACCAGTTTGCCGAGGCGGTGCGCGCCGGCCAGGCCGCGGAGCTGGTTCACCGTTTTCCCTCGAGGACAGGCGAAGGCATTCTCCTGCCGAGTGGGCGATTGCATGCGGTCGGGGGCGGCAACCTTATCGTGGAAGTGCAACAAAACAGCGACACCACATATCGGGTTTTTGATTGGAACCGGCTCGACGATTCCGGCACGCCCAGAAAACTGCACATCGAGGAATCGCTGCGCAGTATCACCTTTGATGACGTCCGACCGACGAGCCAGCCCGCGGACGGCGAATCACTCGTTAGGCACGAACTCTTCGAAATCGAAAAATGGCAACTGACCGCTGCCCGCGAGGTCGCGCCCCGCGGACGTTTCGCAATCATCGGCTGCCTTTCCGGAGAGGTTGCGTGTGCCGGCGTCTGCGCTAAGGCCGGAGAATTCTTCCTCGTTCCGGCCTCGCTTGCCGATCGCGTCCTATGCCCACAGGCGGAGCGCACCTCGCTCCTGCGAATCGGGATTCCCGCTTAAGCGTGCGAGCCGGCTAACGACTGGTTGCGTCGATAATTTTTCAGTTCTTCGACGCCGTTGATCTTCCAGGAATCATCCTCTTCGATCAGGCTGTACATGAACGACCGGACCGCGCCGTTCTCCGCGAAAAAGAAAACCTGCACCAGCGCGCTCCCGCCCTCCACTTCGACCAGCCCGAATTCCACCCGGTAAGCGCGCGTCATTTCCGGATAACTCTGGCGGACCATCTTTTCGAACTGCGGGAGAGTAAACTTATGCTGCACGCCCGTCGCCGCCTGGCGGTAGGCCCCTTGAAAATCATCCGCACGGAAGGCAAGCAGTTGCTGGTTCACGATCGCGAACAGCTCGCGCGGCGCCGGCACCTGCAAGCGCGCGCGCAGATGATGAGTGACCAGAAACGCCGCACTGCAAATTGCGAAGAAGAAGATCAGCAACGATATCTTGACCAGCCCGCTCATCGGAATCGAAAGCCTAGCAGATGCGTCAACCCGCGCCGGCGAGACGGCGTAAATATTGGTAGGAATAAATCCCGGTGCCGTGGCCATCGGCCCATTGGGGTTGCACCGCGTAACCACCCACCAGTTGCCAACCGCGCAGCTCAAAACTCCGCGCGCTATACGTCACCTGCGGGCGCGAAATATTCCCGAGCACATCCGGCTCGCCGCCACAGCCCGCGCACGGGCAAGCGCGGCGCAAAAGGTCTAACGAGAGGTAGGATTCCATCCCGTCGTCCCACTGGATCGCCAGTTCCTGGCCGATCAATTGAAGATTGGAAGGCGCCAGCGGCATGGTTTAACGCCCGCCGAAAATCGCAGTTCCAACGCGCACCAGGGTCGCTCCTTCTTCAATCGCGACCGCGTAATCGTTGCTCATCCCCATGGATAACTGCGGCAGGTGGACCGCGAATTCTGTCTCCAATTGCGCTCGCAATTCGCGCAGCTGCGCAAAGTAACCTCGCGAATCTTCCGCTGCGGCCGCAAGCGGCGGTATCGTCATCAGGCCCTCAATATTAAGCCGCGGCAATTGCAGGAGGGCCTCGATTTCCGCGCGTAATTTCTCCGGCGCGAAACCGATCTTGCTCCCCTCACCTGCCAGGTTCACCTCCAGTAAAACTCGCGGTCGCAAACCTTCATCGGCCGCGATTCTGTCCAAATCCGCGGCCAGGTCTAACGAGTCGATGCTGTGGAACAACTCGAAGAGCGGGAGAGCGTGCCGGATCTTGTTTTTTTGCAGGTGCCCGATGAAATGCCAGCGCACCGCCGCAGGCAGCAGCGGAATTTTCGCGCGCGCTTCCTGCACGCGGCTCTCGCCAAAAATCGCCTGCCCGGCATCGAAGGCCATGCGCACTTTTTCGGCATCCTGTTTTTTCGTGACCGCAATCAACTGCACCTCTTCCGGTTTGCGGCCCGACTTCTCCACCGCCCGCGCGATCTGCGTTTGGACCGCTTCCAGGTTTCGCGCGATCGCTTCCATTCGTTAGGCGCGCAGGGCCGCAGTAAAACGGACCAGCTCGTCGGCCACCTGCTCGACTCGTTGCACCACCTTCGGGTCGGTGATCGCATCGTCGTCAAAAGCGTCGCCGGTCGCATACACAAACCGCGGGATGATGACCGTGCGGAAATCGAGCATCAGGCTGTTCGCGTAAGCCATGACCGACATGTAGCTGCTCATCCCGCCGGCGGCGCAAAGGAACCCGACGATCTTGTCCTCCCAGGCGCTCCCGGTAAGCTCGATCATATTTTTCGCGGCCGCGCTGACGTCGTAATTATAAACCGGCGCCGCGATCAAAATTCCGTCGGCCGCCTTGACCGCTTGCGACAAACTGCGAGCGCCCGGTTTGGAGTAACAGGTGTCCGCATCGCAGAGTGGCAGATCGAGTTCATGCAAATCGAGCCAGCTCACTTCCAACTCGCGTTTTTGCAGATGCGCAAACGCCGCACGTCCCATTTTGCGGCTGTTGCTGGTGGTATTTCCGCTTGTGCTGATGACCAAGTGTTTCGGCATAATTTCCGTTGCCGTTACGATAGCGGGAGTCGCGGAGCGCGCGACTCGCTTCTCGCGCGCATTGCCAGCGCGGGTGCGCCCTTGTTAGAAATTGCGCGTGCCCGACGCGCCCGCCTCATCGCTAAAATCGCATCACCTCACGCATTCCATCGAAGCCCTCCAGTTCGTCCAGGAAATGCGCCGGCGGCTGGTCATCTGCCTCGATGGAACTTGGAACGCGCGCGACTCCGGCACGAACATTTACCATCTCGCGAACCTCGTGCAGGACGGGATCGTGCCCGCCGCGGATGGCGAGTGGAACCAGATCGTCTACTACGATCCGGGCGTCGGCACCGGAGTGCTCGATGGCGTGACTGGCGGAGCCTTCGGCATCGGCCTCTCGGAAAATGTGCGCGAAGCGTACGATTGGCTGGTCGAAAAATATCGCGACGGTGACGAAGTTTACATCTTCGGCTTCAGCCGCGGCGCTTTCACCGCGCGCTCGCTCGCCGGTTTGATTGCAAAATGCGGTTTGCTTTCTCGCGGCGCGCCGATGCCGCCGAGCGAACTCTGGAACGCTTATCGCTTGCTCGGGCGTTTCCCCAATCCGGCGACCGCGAGTCAGCCGCCGAAGTATTGGTGGGAGCGCGTCCTTGGTCCGAAGCGGCCGCCCTTCCGCCGCATTTCTGAGTTGAAAGCGGACGGCTGGCCCGGCGGCGACCGTCCGCCTAACGAGTCGATCTCTCCCCCGCCTAACGAGTCCGAACGTTTGCTCTGCACCTGGTCGCGCCGGATTCAAATTACCTGCCTCGGGGTGTGCGACACCGTGGCCTCGTTAGGCGTGGATGCGCTCGCGATTCCGTGGTTAACCGAGCGGACCGCGCAGTTTCACGACACCCAGCTTTCCTCGATCATTCAGAACGGTTTCCAGGCACTGGCGATCGATGAGCATCGCGCCAATTTCAAACACATCCCCTGGCTCCGACCGGTGACGACGACCGGGCCGCAACGGCAACTGATCGAGCAACGCTGGTTTGCGGGCGCGCATTCCAACATCGGTGGAAGCTACGAAGACGATCTGCTCGCGCAGTATCCGCTCAGTTGGATGATCCAACGTTGCCGCGATGATCTGCACCTGGTTTTCCGCGCCCATCCGCACGATCCCGACCCCGGCACCGTTCCGCCGGCTCAGGACTGTCTCCCGTTACTTCTTTCGGTAAAATCGAATCGTCCCGGGATTGCCAATCAATCTCCGCACCTTCGCGATTCGTTTGCCGAGCTCGGTCACGGGATTTGGCGCGGGTTGATTCGCAGCAAGCCCGAGTATCGCCGGATTCAGCCTAACGACGAGTTTCAGAACAGCATTCTCGTGCGGAGCGAAAACGAAATCGTCGATGAGTCCGTCTGGCGTTTGCTCGAGTTGGAACAAAATTCGCAACCGCCGCCGCGTTACAATCCAGTGAACCTGTGGCGGGCGGCGCACGCGAAATTCCCCAATCTCCCGCGGCCAAAACACCGCTATCTCGAAGACGCTTCTGCCCTTCGCTGGTTTCTCGGCTGGCTGCTCGGACTCGGCCTCGTCGGCGGCGCGCTTGCGTTGGCCACGCACAGCGCGCATCCGTCCTGGATCATCGCCGGCGTGATCGCCGCGGCCATCTTGGTCGATTGGTCGGAGAGCGTTTTCAATTTTCGGGCGGCGCTCGTGCCGGAAGGGTTCCGTGCGGAACGCTTCAAGGCGCTCACTTCTTTTTGTCTTTTCGTGCGTTTGCTGCTGCTCAGCGCACTTGGCCTAACGATACCTTATTGGCTGGTAAAAATTTGGCCGTGGATTTTCCTGCACGACCGCGATTGGCACATTCTTTGGCTGATCGCCTTTAACTGCATGGTCCTCTACTGCACCGCCACCGCGGCTTGGTGCGCCACTCCGATGTGGGACGCGGGTTATGGCGAAATCCTACCGCTGCAGTTCGCTTTCAACCCGGCGCGCGTGCTCGCTTGTCTGCGTAGTTGGATGAGTAAAGCGAAAGCGTCGCGCGACAAAGTGCAATTGCGCCTCCCGATCGCGCACACGCTTTGGCGCGACATGCTCGGATACATCCCCGCTTACACCAGTTTCATTTTTTTCGGGTGCTGGTTCACGCTTTCGGTTTGGGGCCAACAATTTCTCGGGCACGGAACCCTGGCGCGTCCGTGGTATTTGTTTTCGCCCGATCCGTTTTCCTGGAAATTGGCCGGCGCGATCGCGCTCGCCTACGCGGTCGGCGATTACCTCGAGGATATAATCCATCTCTCGCATCTTCGCCGCTATCCGAAACCGCCATTCGCCGTCGTTGTCCTCGTCGGATGTCTGGGCACCGCGTTGAAGTTTATCTTCGGCTTTGCCGGCTGGATCGGCATCGTCCTCGCCATGGGCTGGCTGGTGCTGGATCAGGTGCCGTCGGCTGTTCCCCGGGACTGCGCCTAACGAGATCATCAGCGCCGGCGGCTTGAGCGCCCTCATCGTCATTCTCACCATCGCCCTGCTCATTCCGCCTGCGGTCGACGTTTATAACTCACTAAAAAAACGATTCGTTAGGCCAAAATAAACTTCGCCTCGCAAGTCGGCGCGAGTTCCCTAACAAGGCACGATGCAGCTTTCCACCAGGCGCGCTTCCCGTTCGCGGCGCGCGATTAATCCGTCCAGGCCTTTCCCTTCCCACAGCCGTTTCATCTCGCGCAATTCTTTCGCGATCGCGGCCAGATCATACGGCGGCTCGCCCGCGAGCAGGTCTTTGATCTCGCTCATCTCGCGGCGGCGATCGCCTTTCAACGACGTCCCACGATTGAACACCAAACTTAAAAGCGCGCCCTGCGCACTCCCCGGAAGTTTGTTCACGTTCGGAAAAGCCGAGAGCATCTTGTTGTAATATTTCGGCACCGTCGCCCGAAAGAAAACGTCGTCCGCCGCTTCCACGGTGACATTGATATCGCGAAATTGCGGGCAGAGCGCGTCCGCAGTCTCGCCGGTTTTCCCTATCGCAATTCCGAGCCGATCGAGCTGCGCGCCGTTCAACCACGCTTTCCAATCATTGACCATTTCCGCGTTCGATTCCGTGCCCGCGCCGAGATCGTAACCGTGCCCCAGCGTGACCCCGGAATCGCCCCCGGGAAATCTCCACGGCTGATCCATTCCTTCCTCGTCGATGATGAACTCGATCGCTTCCCGCGGAATGCCGCCGATGCCTTGCGTGTTCGGCAACAACTTCGCCGGCGGTTGCGCGTCGCTGATGAAAGTGCCCGCTCCCGGCGCGGTCACGAAATGCCAGCGGATGAAATTGCGCAACAGGTTGCGCGGGCGCGTTTTTTCCCAAACGCCATCGCCCGTCACGCTATCGCGATCGCCGCGGCCGTTCGTATTGCCTTCGATGGTTTGGAAGGTTTGCGCATCGATCGGCGCCTTCACGAAACAGATGTGCGAGAACTCGAAGATCGCGATCATCCCCGGCTCGGGCGTGGCCGTCGGCGGGAGAATTTCCTGCTCGAAGCGCCGCGCCCAATCGAGGTATTCAAACGCGCTCGCGGTCTTCGGGCGCTTTGCTTCCAGCTCTTCGTTGCGCCAGCCGAGCGCGCGCCGCACTTCCGGAAAATTATTAATCCACTCGCGGATCACCCAGTCGGTAAAGGCCGCGCACCAGGGCCACGGACCGAGCGGACGCAACTCTGTCGCCCGCTGATAATCGCGCACCCGCACCCCGCAATTGTTTCCGCCAACTTCGCGCACGCCCACTTCGTGCTGCGCGATCTCGATTAACTTTTGCGTGATCTCCGCGCGCGCATCCGTCACCTCTTTGGCCGCGCGCGCCGCCTTCTTTGTCTTCGGTGTCTTCGCTTTCTTCGGCGCCTTGCGGCCCTTGGTTCGCCCGATTGGGGAAGCATCCGCAGACCAACCCTTCAGCGAATCCATCTTCGCGAAAGTTTCCGGTCCGACGACGCCGTCGGCTTTCAATCCGAATTTCTTCTGAAAGGCTTGCACCGTTTCCTCCGTTTTTTCGCCGAAAGTGCCGGTGCCTTTCAGCGGACCTTCGGGAAGGGTGAAGTTTCCGTTTTCCGCCAGTTGATTGAGGTTCAGTTGCAGTTGCGCGACCGCACTGCCATTGCTGCCAATTCGTAGAATCATAGTCGTGGTCGATTAATCGTTAGGCTCTGGTTAGAAAATATTCTCGAAAACAATTCGACCAAAAAAATTCCCGGTGCCGCTGCGTTCCCCGGCGACCGTTTGCATGTAGCCCACTTCCATTTTCGCGGTCACGATCGTCAGTTGCAGTCCGCCTCCGACCGCCGCGGCTACGCGCTGGCCGCCATTCCCATCCTGCCCGGCGACGTCGCATAACAAAAGCGGTTTGAGCGCGTAAACGTTCGCGCGATCAGCCACGAACTCGACCGCCGGCTGCACCCCGCCGTAGATCGCTTTCGCTTTCGCCAGGGCCGCTTCCGGCGAGAGCCCTTCTTCCTCAAATTCCACCGCCAGATGCGAAACCGCGTCGCCCGCTTTGTTCTTCAAGAGCCGCTTCAAGCTCAGACCCGGGAGCACTTCCTCATCTGGAATCAGCGGCATCGAGAGCCGTGAGATCGGCGGGGTGATGTTGAGATTAACGTGCCAGTAATCGCTCGCGCCACGGCTGTTTCCACGCGCGAGCGTTTCGCCTTCGCCGAGACTGCGAATGATCGGCCCACTCGGGAACGCCGCCAGCGACGGCGCCTGCAAATTTTCATACAGGAAATCACGCTCGCTGTTGCCACCGTAAAAGCGCGCGTAGCTCGGCGCGGACCACGCTTTCCCGCCGCCGATGATCGCTTCCACCCCGATGGTCTGGTTAGGCGCGACCAGGAATTCTTTTTCGAAACCAATCAGGCCCGCGATCCGCGCGTAGCCCCAGCCGCGATCCGGCGCGCCCCCGTCCGCCCACAACGCCGCGCGCAAAAATCCTCCGCCTGCGCGCCCTTCCGCGAGCGCGCGCAATTGCCCCGCGCTTTCATCGGTGTCCGCGAGCACGCCGCCGGGACCGAAACGATTGTGCGACCAGCGATAGTTTGCCCCTACGATCACCGTTTGGATCAGGCCGAGATCCGGTTTCAGGCGCAGGCTTCCGCCAATCTCGCCCGCCTGGCGCGTGGCGCTCGTGTCCCCGCGCGGCTCATCCGCCCCGGTATACGCGAGCTCGAGGGACGTCTGCTGGAGAAATTCGCCCGGATGAAGACTCGTTAGGGCGAGATGCACCTCCGCGTTATAAAAAGAATGCTCGACCGATTTCCGGCCAGTCGCGATCACCTCCAGCTTGCTCGCGTTCGCGCTCGCCGCCGCCCCGGGCAGCATCGGCAAATCAGTCGTTAGGCCAAAATTCGGCGCGAAGCCGTAACGTTTGTCTTCCGAAAATCCAAGGGTCGGATTGAGCGCCCGCAACGGCGCCGGAACCGCATCGTAAAAGGTGGCGAAACCGGCCCGCGGGATCGGCAGGACATTGTTTCCCACCCGGAAGAGATCGATCCGCAACGCGCGCGGCTGAATGATCACATCCACTTCCTTGCCTTCCACCATCAGACAACGAGTGATGTGGAGGACGCCAATCGCCCCGAGATTTTGCAATTCGAAATCGGCGCGGTTATCGCCGCGGAGCGCGGCCTGGACCGCTTCCATCGCTGCCTGCACTTTCGCATTGGTAAAACGATCGCCGGGCTTGAGCGCGAGCGCGATCGCCGGGACCCAGCGACCTTCCACCGTCACTGAGCGAATGGTGTAACCATCCGCGTCTAACAAGTCATCACGACAAACCGGATTGCTCCGCACGCTCCACGGAGCGAGCAGCCACACCACCAGGGGGAGAAGGCGGCGAAACATGAGCAGCCGGGCCGGTTGGACTCGTTAGACCTCGATCGCGGTCTGGGCCGCCTTGCTCATCGCGTCGTGCAACTTCTTCTTCTGCGCCGCACTCGGTTTGGTCGTGCCCGCGACCGCCCTGGCCGCGGGATGCACTTCCTGCCGGAGGACGCGCGCGGTCTCCACATTCACTGGCTCGGTCGCGAGCGCTTCCACGCCCTTCTGCTCGTTAGGCTCGGTCGGGGTAAAGGAGACGTGCACCAATTGCTGGAAGACGCCGGCATTATCTTTCTTGTAAAGATCGAAGACCAGTTTCCAGAGCGGATCATTCGTGCTCGAGCACATCTTCTCGACTGTGAGCGCGAATTTGTAGCCGGTCTCCGGACTGGCCACGAAGACTTCGAGGATAAACGGTTTGCATTGCTTCGCGCCTGTCGGCACGACTTTCAGATCGCCCATGGGGTCCTTTCGGTTTTGATTTTTCGGAACAGAAAATTTGCGGTGCGCCGGAATTATTTTTTCGCAGCGTCCTCGTCTTCATCCTGCGCGATGGCGCGGGCCAGTGCGGGCCGCAGGCTGGCCAGATTTTTCAGGACGTTGAACCAGTAAGGCGCGCCCAAAGTGAGGAGCGCGGCGAAAAGCGCGATGCCCGGAAGATGCGGACCGATGCGGGCCAGGTTTGCCTGCACGCCCGTCCCTGCGGGCCAGCGCCAGTAACCGATCGGGATGAACTCGAAACCGGTCGCGCTCACGCCGCGCGTTAATTCGCTCAAGCGATCCCGCTGGTCGCGATAATATTCCGCGGTCGTTTGCCTAACGAGAGCAGCAAACGCTTCCGGGTTGAACTTCTCACCGTCGCGTTTCGCCATCGCCGCTTCCAATTCTCCCACGTGATTGATCCCGCGAAGATCGATCGCCGGCTGCCCGGGCGAGGTTGCCGCGGCTGCAATCCGCGCGATCAAGCCGCCGCGTTCATCGAGCGCGCCATCGGCGTTACGCATCACCGAATCCGCGGTCGCGACCAGCGCATTGCGCGCGGCCGCGTTCGTGCTCACGAAATGAAAAATTTCCACCGCATCCAGTTGCAGGAGGAGCGCGATCAGGATGCTTGCACCAATCGTTAGGCCGCGGGTGTGCAGTTGAAACCATTGTTGCGCGCGATCCTGCGCCGTCGTGAACCAGGCATCGAATTTCGCGCGCGCCGGATCGATTTCTCCGCGCGCTTCCGGGTTATCGAGCGCCGCCAGCACGCGATTGCGCACCGGCGCGGCCGTCATCGACGCGCCGTCCTCCGCCGGCCGTTCGAGCGCGGCGAGAATGCTCACGGCCGTCTCGCGCAAAGCGAGCGCGTCCGCGGAAAGCTTCGGGCCGACCGCGGCCTTCGCGCGCGCGACGTGTTCTTCCGCCGTCTCGCGCTCTTCGCCGCCGCGGGCGCCGGCGAGATTTTCTTTCGCCGTCACCAGTTCGGTTTCCAATCGCGCCGCGCTCTCCTTGCGTTCCTTCAGCCGGCGCAGGACCGCATAGACTTCTTCCGGCCGGATCGCGCTCGCGAGATGCGCCGCGCCCCAAATGTTTTGAAAATTCCATGGACCTTTGCGCGTCGTCACCCAGGCTGGCGCTTTCTTTTTGTCCTTCTTCGTCATCGTGGAATCGGAGAGCAACGGATCGCTCAGGATTTTCGCGGCTAACTGATGCGCCTTGTCGCCGATGGACGGATCGATGGTTTGAAACGTCAGCGCGAGTGCGTTGGCCAGGTTTTTCCCGCGCAGGCTGAGCAACGCCGAAAGCATCTGCACCGTGATGGTCACGAACAGGCTGGCCACCGTCATGATGACGACGAAGGCGATCAGGGTATCGATGCTTTGAAGCATAAGCGCGGCGCTCGGCCCGAGCCTGCCGCGAGTGTATTCCGCCGACAAGCCGAAAACGGCGTCGCCACGTGGCGGCGCGCTCAGCTTTTCGCGATTGCGATTTGGCGGCGTTTCAGCGCAGGCTGCGGTCATGAAGATCCTCACCATCATCGTCCGCATCCTCCTTGGTCTGCTCTTCGCCGTCTTTGGCTCGAACGCTTTCCTCCATTTCCTCCCGATGCCGCCGATGAAGGGGCCATCGGGTGAGTTTATCGGGGCCATGGCCGCGACCGGTTATCTTCAGGCCGTGGCCGCCTTGCAGGTCATCGGCGGACTCATCCTGGTCGTTGGTAAATGGGTGCCGCTCGGGCTGGTCATCCTTGGGCCGATTATCGTGAACATCCTGCTCTTCCACATCTTCCTCGAGCCTACTGGACTCGGCATGGCGATTGGCATTTTCGTCGCCGCCACCTTCCTCGTCTGGAGTTATCGGGCCGCCTTTGCCGAACTCTTTCGCGCCTAACGAGACGTGCCTCGAAGACTAACTGAATGAAAGCCACCTGGCACAACACCACCCTCGCCGAGAGTAACGACACCGTCATCGTCGAAGGTAACCATTACTTCCCCGCCGACTCCCTAAGGCAGGAACACTTCGCTCCCAGTTCGACGCAGAGTGTTTGTCCGTGGAAGGGCACTGCCAGCTACTATAACGTTGTTGTTGGCGACGAAGCTAACCAAGACGCCGCTTGGTATTATCCCGGGCCGAAAGAAGCGGCGGCGGAAATCAAAGACCGCATCGCTTTCTGGAAGGGCGTCACAGTTAGTTAACTTAACCCACCAAGAAGCTTTTTCCGGATTCGATGACGAAGCCTAACCTTCTTGCCAGCTCACTGCTCTCCTTGTGCTGCTGGCTGACTATGCTCGGCCCGAACGCGAGAGCTGCCACCGTATCGCCGCTCGTCATCGGGGACACGTTCACGATGGAATCCAAAGCGCTCGGAGAAACTCGCCGGATCAACGTTTACCGCCCGCCCGGCGATCCTAAAGTTCCCGAGGCTGCGCTGCCGGTTCTTTATATGCCGGATGGTGGCCTGGCCGAGGACTTCCTGCATGTCGCCGGTCTGGTGGAGGTGCTGGTAGGCGACGGGACGATGCGCCCCTTCCTCTTAGTTGGAATCGAGAACACGCAGCGTCGCCGCGACATGACTGGACCCACCGAGGTCGCAAGCGACAAGAAGATCGCTCCGCAAGTAGGCGGTTCGGCTGCCTTCCGAAAATTCATCCGCGATGAGCTCATGGGGGAAATTAACCGCCGTTACCACACCACGAACGAAACGGCGATTGTTGGCGAATCCCTTGCCGGTTTGTTCGTCGTTGAAACCTTCTTACTTGAGCCTGAGCTATTCGATACTTATCTCGCTTTTGATCCGAGCCTTTGGTGGAATAATCACGCACTGATAGACCTAGCACCTGACAAACTACGCCGCTGGCCACAGCTAGAGCGGACTTTATACTTCGCGAGTAGCGACGAGAAAGGCATCATCGAGAACACCGTGAAATTCGCCGACATCCTGGGCCAGGACGCGCCGCCGCGAGTTCACTGGCACTACGAGAAAATGCCGGAAGAGCAGCATTCCACGATTTATCATCCGGCGGCCTTGAAAGCATTTCGCGCTGTCTTTAAGCCGGTCGCCTCCAAGGCCGGCTTATGAAACTGACTAATGATTGCTATGACATTTTCGTCGGCACCAAAAACTTTACTGAGCGTTACTACCGCGACGAAACGGGTTGGTTAAAAACGAGCGCGCGCGGGCGAAGCTTCCGGATGACGGCGGAACAAGTGTTGAACCACCTCCTACCGGCCTTGGCCGGAGTGAAACCAAACATCATTATAAAGGTGGAACTTCGCGATCTGGAGAAAAACGCGGAGCGTGACAGCTAAATCAAAAAAATCTTCGGCTAGTCGCGGCTCGACCTGCCGTCCGAAGGAGTTACAATCCTGCACATGAGACTTCCCTTGCTGCTTCTTTGCGCGCTCGCGCCTCTTTCCGCGTTCTCACAAACCTCGCCGAGCCCGACAGCCTCGCCAGCCCCACATCAACCAACCTTGCCCCCAGTCCCGCCAGCGCCCGACGGTGTGGAGTTGACCAACCTGCTGAAGGATTTCCTGGCGGGCGCGTCGCGTAATGACGCCGCGGTCCATGATCGTTTTTGGGCCGACGATCTCGTTTACACAGGCTCGTCTGGCCGGCGGGTGGGCAAAGCCGATATCCTGCGCGACGTCCGCAGTGAAACCGCGCCGAAGCCCGAAGAGGGCACGACCGTGTATAGCGCCGAAGACATTCGAATCCAGCAATACGGAACCGTGGCGATCGTGGCCTTCCGTTTGGTAGGCACGACAACCAAAGCCGGCGCGACCGAAGTGGCCCATTACTTCAACACCGGCACGTTCCTCAAGCGGGACGGTGAATGGCGCGCGGTCAGCTGGCAGGCGACGAAGATCCCGGCGGAATCCGAGCCGGCGAAGTAGCCGCTACCGCACCGGATAATTTCGCAAGCGCGATCACCACGAATACCGTTTTCAGAACGCAAAAACCTCACGAGCTTGGCGCTTTTTGTCGCTGAAAGTGCGTGACATAGCTCGCGCTCTTCCCCAGGCGGTCGCTCTTCGATGAAAAACAATCCGGCCGAGCACTCGGCTTACTTCCGTCCCTCGTTTAATCATCGTTCTTTCGCTCTTTTCCACGGCGAGTTTGCTGAGTCTCGGCGCCTTCGCGCAAACCCAACGCGCGGCCGACCGCAAGACCGACTGGCCCAGCCTTGGCGAGCAATTGACCAAGGAATATCTCGGACGCAAAGTCCAAAAACACACCGCATTAGAAGCGCTCGTTCGTAATAATCAGAATTTCCCGCTCCTCCGCGATGATGGGAAAACGACCAACGACGCCTCCCTGGATGGCTCCGAGTTTGGTGGCGAAAAGCCCATCCGGAATTAGAGTATTCCGCGGCCGATCCGACGGGCGGTTCCCGCTGGCAAACATACGATCGAGGCCGCGAGCGATCCGATTCCGGGTAGCTTCTCCTCCATCGGCGGCGCGACCGCGGACATGACCGGACTGGTGCAATACGATGACCTGTTGCCCGCTGGCCTAACGACACGTTTCTATCGGTTGAAGTATCCGTAGAAACCGGCCGCCCGCCGGCTCGCCCGCAGATTTGCCTAACGACCGCGGCTCGGGAAACGCACGCTCGCTTCCTCGTAGGAGGCGCCGGCGATGATGTGGATTTTGTCGTTGCCCACTTCGCCGAGGATGTAGGTCCGCGTGACTTCGCCGCCGTATTTTCCGGTCGAGCGCCCGTAGGAAAAACCGACTTCACCGCCCGCGTAATCGAATAAACGATGACGTATGTTTTGTATCTCTGCGCCGGATTCCGGCGCGTCTTTCGCCTCTAGGCGACTGCTCCGCGGAATTCCCGACTCCACGGCTAACGAGGGCAAAATTTCCGGCGCCGTTCCAATCCCGAGGAACGCGCTCGAAAGCGAAAAGCGACCGGTCGGTCCAAACTCCGGCGATGGTGAAAATGAGTACGGCAATTCCGCCAGGCCCGCGGAAAAGCCGCGCAATGACGGCTGCATCAGCCCGAAGTCCGCCGTTTGCAAATCCGCCAACGTCTGCGCAAACAACGGCGCGCAGAGCGCGAACATTCCCGCAGCGATCCCAAGAGCGCGTTTGGTCATGTCAGGAATGCACAACCGAAACCGTTGCCGCGCCAGCAAAATCTTCCCTGCCCCACGCCTCGCCAGAGTTGCCATCGCCCCACGATGCGGAGAGAAGATAGAAATCCATGGCCAAATTTTCCGATCGATAAAATGAATTCCGCGACGTTGCTTAATGTTGCCGATTATGCGCGCGCCGCGCGCGCGCAGGTCGCCGCGGAATCATTGGATTATTTCGAAGGTGGTGCGCTTGATGAAATTACCCTTCGCGAAAACACCGAGGGCTGGTCGCGCCTGAAACTTTATTACCGCGTGCTTGCCGGAGTCGGCGCGCGAGATCTGCGCACTACCGTTCTCGGGCAACCGATCTCGATGCCGATCGTGGTCGCTCCCACGGCTTTTCACCGGCTCGCCTGCGACCAGGGGGAAATGGCGAGCGCGCGCGGGGGGGGGGGGGGAAGGGGGTTGTTTTTCCTTCGCCCCCCTTTCCCCCCCCCCTTCTTCTCCCCCCCCCCCG
>JBPCJC010000025.1:0-32812 GCA_051005695.1 Chthoniobacterales bacterium
GGTACGGGGAAATTTTTAATCAAAGAAACTCGACGTATAACGCACAATTCAATTTTCGCTGACTTAAAGCATTCCCGATTTCGCACTATCAAATTGTCGTCACTCAACGAAATCGCGGAACCAAACTCTCAAAGATCAATCGTTCTCGCCCTCTCACTGCCGTACAAACCTGTCGCCGGTTTTTTCCAAGCCGATCGGCTCGCGGGTGAGCCAGAGGAGAAGAACACTTCGGAAACTCCGAAGCCGCAGTGCTGCGGGATGTGCAAGATATTGGGTCTTAACGGGCCGTCAAACAAGATTTTGCACTTTTTTGCAGAATTTTACTCCTGGCGACCAAATCCGGAGAATGCCGTCCGATTCTTACGACGAACGCGCGAGCGAACTCGTCGCGTCTCGTGATTCGGTGAGGTTGTCGCTTTCGACAATGCCATCGCGCAGATGAACACTGCGCCGCGCGTGCGCCGCGATATCCGCTTCGTGGGTGACCAGAATGACGGTGTTACCCGCCTGATAAAGATTCTCCAGCAGGGCCATGATTTCCTCGCCGGTCTTCGAGTCGAGGTTGCCGGTGGGTTCGTCGGCGAGAATGATCGACGGATTATTGACCAGGGCGCGCGCGATCGCGACCCGCTGGCGTTGTCCGCCCGACAACTCGTTAGGCTTATGCTCCATGCGGTCGCCTAAACCGACCGCACGCAACGCTCCGGCCGCGCGTTCTTCGCGCGCTGTGGGATCGATGCCCGCGTAGATCAGTGGCAGTTCCACGTTCCGCAAACTCGTGGAGCGGGGGAGAAGATTAAATGTTTGGAAAACGAACCCGATCTCCCTGTTGCGAATTTCCGCGAGTTCATCGCCATTCATCGAGGAGACGTCGCGTCCGTTGAATTCGTAACGTCCGGAGCTCGGCGTATCGAGACACCCGAGCATGTTCATCAGGGTCGATTTGCCGCTCCCGCTCGGTCCCATGATCGCGAGATATTCGTTGCGATGAATCTTCAAAGTCACGCCGCGCAACGCGTGTACGGTCTCTTCGCCCATCACGTAGTGTTTCGTGATGTTCTCGATGTCGATGACGATGGGGCCGTGGGGGCGAATGCCGTCGGAGTGCATTTTGCGGAGCGCGCAGAACAAAACGGCGAGAACGGCCGGCGAATTGCCACCGCGAATCGCCGGCTCCGCTACTTCTTCGCCTCCTTTTCGATCTCCACCTTCGCGCCGTTTTTCAATTTGCGGCTGATCGCGCTGTAGCTGCCGGAGATCACTTCGTCGCCCGGCTTAATCCCGCTCTTGATCTCCATGAAGGTGTCGTCTGCGATCCCGGTCGTGACCTTAACCATCTCGGCCTTGTTGTCCTTTTTCAGGAAAACCACCTTGGCCATGGTTTCGCGTTCTTCCTTCGCATTCTTCTTTTCTAACCGCTCGTTAGTCACTTCCGCGGCGTTGTCGCCCTTGTCAGTCGCGGTTTGTTTCTCTTTGCGTTTCTCGATTTCTTCCGGGCTCAAATTCATGTCGCCGGTGCGAATCGTCACGCTCTGCATCGGCACCGCGACCACATCCTTTACCATGTTGGTCTGAATCTCCGCCGTGCAACTCAAGCCCGGCCGCAGGTTCACATCATGATCATCGAGCGCGATCTTCACTTCGAAATTCGTCACCTCTTCCTGCGTGCCAGTGCCGGTGGTTTTTCCGGTATTGGCAATCAACGCTACTGTGCCGTGGAATTTCCGATCGCCATAGGCGTCGATCGTGATCGCAGCTTTATCACCGAGCTTCACATTGACGACGTCGTTCTCGTTCACGTCGACGCGCGCCTCCATATGCAACAGATCCGCCACGCGCATGACTTCGGTCCCGGCAAATTGATTGGTCGCGACGACGCGCTCGCCGAGCTTGCTGTTTAAGACCGTGACCGTGCCGTCCATCGGCGAATAAATTGTCGTCTTCGAAAGTTGATCCCGCGCCTGGCTGGAGCCGGCCTCCGCGCGCTCGATTTCGTGCATCGAACTTTCATAGGTCGACTTAGCGACATCGTTCGCGGTTTGCGCGGTGGTGAATTCCGATTCCGAAATCATCTTCTTACTGAAGAGATCCTGCGCACGCTTGAGGTCCGCCTCCGTCTTCGTGGCCGCGGCCTTCATTTGCAGGTTGGTCGCTTTCGCGGCGCTAATTCCCGCGACCTGGCCTTCGACCAGAGCCTTGTAGGAATCCGGTTTAATCTTGAGCAGCAGGTCGCCCTTTTTTATCGGCATTCCATCTTCCACCGGTAGCTCGGTGATTTCCCCCGCGACTTCCGGCGAGATTTTTACCTCCGTCTCCGGCTGGATTTTGCCGGTCGCGGATACCGTTTGGATAATCGTAGTTTTGATCGCCTTTTCCGTCGTCACCGGAATCGGTTTCTCGCGTTTCCCGAGAATCATCGAGACCACCAGCCACACCACCAGCAAGGCGACGACGCCGAGAATAATATTTCGCTTCCGCTTCGAGCGCCGCTTTTTCGGCGGGGCCGCGGCCGGTGTATCAAGGGGTTGATGCATCTAGGGGAAGTCCGGATTCGTCGGAATGGGGAACGAATAGTGCCTCTAGACCGCTGCAAAGCAAATCACGTTCAGTCATTTAAGCGCCGGCCCTTGCGCGACCGCCGCCGGCGATTCCCGCTTCCTGGCTTCCAACCGTTCTTCGATCGCCGTGATCGCCCAGAGCGCGTGCTCCGCGATTAATGGTTCCGGATCGTTCGCCGCTCTCTGCAGCGCTGGCAAATCCGCGCGCGTTCCCACATTTCCCAAAGCGACGCAAACATTCCGCAGCAAGCCGCGGCGCTTGACTCGCTTAATGGCCGAACCGCGGAACAGCGCGCGGAATTCTTCCTCCGTCAGCGCCAGATAATCGCGCAACTGCATCGTTTCAACTTCCGGCCGCAGCGAGAACGAAGTTTCGCGCGAAGCGGCGGCGAAGCGATTCCACGGGCAGACATCGAGGCAGGTATCGCAGCCATAAATCCGATCGCCGATCAGCGTGCGAAACTCCAGCGGGATGGAACCCTTCAGCTCAATCGTCAGATAAGAAATGCAGCGGCGCGCATCGAGCCGGTTTGATTCCGTAATCGCCCCCGTCGGGCACGCATCCAGGCAGCGAGTGCAACTCCCGCAGCGCTCCTTTTGTGGTGCATCCGCCGGCAGCTCGAGTGAGCTCAAAATTTCCCCAAGAAAAAACCAGGTGCCCAGCTCCCGATCGATCAACATCGTACTCTTCCCGTGCCAGCCGATGCCAGCTTCCGCGGCGAAATCGCGCTCGAGAATCGGGCCAGTATCGACATAAATTTTTTGCTCGCCGCCCTGCGTTCGCAGAAAACAATCCAGCTCGCGCAAACGCGTCAGCATGACGTCGTGATAGTCATCACCCCACGCATAGCGTGCGATCCGGCCCGCACTTTCCGGCGCGCGCTCGCCTTGCCAATAATTCATCGCGAGCACAATTACCGAACGCGCGCCCGCAAGAACGCGTGCCGGATCGCAGCGTTTTTCTTCGGCGCGGCCTAACCAATCCATCTCGCCCGCGCGTCCTTCGTCCAGCCAAGTGCGAAACTCTGCCGCGTGTCGCGGCGCCGCCGCGGAGGTCACGCGGCAAGCCGCAAACCCCAGGGCCCGCGCTCGCCTAACGAGTTCAAGCTTGAGCGCGTCCGGCGCCAACGCCGAGCTGGCCGGCAATTCGTGCAGGTTAGTTTCCATGGGAACGAAACGCGGCCATTTCCCCGAGAATCCGATCCGTCACCGCTTCGTGCCCGAGCGCGGAAGTGTCGATCGTGACGTCGGCTGTTTCGGAATAAAGCGGCGCCCGCACCCGCAGCATTTCCGTCAAAGTGGCGCGTGGATTTTCCGTCCGCAGCAACGGCCGCGTTTTCCGCCGCATCGCGCGCTCGAATAAGATTTCCTCATTCGCGACCAGGTTGATCACCCTTCCGAAAGCGCGCAGACGCTGCACGTTTTCCGCACGAAGAACGATTCCGCCACCGGTGACGATGATGGCTGCACGCGCCGGCATTTGTTCGAGTGAGTCCGTTTCCGCCTCGCGGAAAACCTCCTCGCCGTGCTGCGCGAAAATCTCCGCGATTGGCAGACCGAAACGCGCCGCGATCATCTCATCCGTGTCGTAACGCTGCAGTCCGGTCCGCGCAGATAAGGCCCGCCCAACGGATGATTTTCCGCTTCCCATGAATCCGATGAGCACGATGGCTTCGCCTCGTTGCGACATGCTCAAAGGTAGCGCATGCGGCCCGCGCAGAAACCACTTTACAACCCCGCACCTTCCGCGAACTCATGACGCAGGATGAGTGAGCAAGCGCCAGCAAGCCCCGCGCAGGTCGCGGTGGTCATGGGCAGCGCGTCGGATTGGGAAACCATGCGCCACGCCGTCGAGCTGCTCGACCGCTTCGGCGTGCCTAACGAACACCGAATCGTCTCCGCGCATCGCACCCCGGAATTGATGGCGGAGTTCGCGCGCGAAGCCGCCGGCCGCGGATTGCAGGTGATCATTGCCGGTGCGGGCGGGGCCGCACATCTGCCAGGAATGATCGCCGCGCACACCTGGCTGCCGGTGCTCGGAGTTCCGGTGGAATCAAAGGCACTCAAGGGCATCGATTCGCTCCTCTCAATCGCGCAAATGCCGGCCGGTGTTGCCGTCGGCACGCTCGCGATCGGCGTTTCCGGAGCGAAGAACGCCGCCCTCCTCGCCGCCAGCATTATTGGCCTAACGAGTGATAAAGTGCGCGCCCAAGTGGAGGCGTTTCGGAAAGAGCAGACCGACGCCGTTCTCGCTCAGCGACTCGCATGAGCGGGCCCTATCTGCCGGGCGCAACCATCGGCGTGATGGGCGGCGGCCAGCTCGGCCGGATGTTTGCCGTGGCCGCCCGCCGGATGGGGTACAAGGTGCACATCTTCACTCCTGAAGAAGAAAGCCCGGCCGGACAATTCGCCGATCTCACCCGCATCGCGGAATACACGAATGAGACCGCGGTTCAGCGTTTCGCCGAAGGCGTGGACGTGATCACCTTCGAGTTCGAAAACATTCCCGTCGAGACCGCGGAATGGTGCGCGCGTACGCGGGAGGTTCGACCCGCCGGTGCTATCCTGCACATCGCGCAGAATCGTTTGCGCGAGAAAAATTTTCTCGCCGACGCGGGCGTGCCGGTGGCGCCGTTTCGCGCCGTCCGCAGCGCGCACGAACTTGCGCTCGCGATCGATCAAATCGGGCGGCCAGCGATTTTGAAAACCGCGGCGTTTGGTTATGATGGCAAAGGCCAGCAGACGATTAACGCGCGCGAAGATTTCGAGGAAATCTGGAGCGCCAGTTCCGCCGATGAATTGATTCTCGAAGGTCTGATTGATTTCGAAAAGGAACTTTCGATTATTGTCGCCCGCGGAGCCGACGGCGCGATCGCGACCTTCCCGGCGTGCGAAAATATCCATCGCAATCACATCCTCGATCTCACGGTCGTGCCCGCACGCATCGACCAGGGCGTCGAACGCGAGGCCGCGGAACTCGCCTCGGCGATCGCCGAAAAACTGGAACTGGTTGGCTTGCTCGCGGTCGAATTGTTTCTCACCACGAAGGGTGAACTGGTGGTGAACGAGCTCGCGCCCCGGCCGCATAACTCCGGGCATTGGACGATCGAAGGTTGCCTAACGAGTCAATTCGAGCAGCACCTGCGCGCAGTCTGCGGTTTACCGCTCGGCTCGACCAAAATTATTCAGCCGTCGGCGATGGCCAACTTGTTAGGCGAAATTTGGCAGGATGGAGAACCGCATTGGATGAAAGCGCTCGAAGTCGAAGGCGTGCACCTGCATCTGTATGGGAAACAGGAACCGCGACCGCGAAGAAAAATGGGACACCTGACCGCGCTCGCGGCCGATGCGGAAACGGCGATCGCGCGCGTCACGGAAGCCCGCGCTGCGCTTCGACCGGCGGCGAAGTGAAAACGCAAATCCTCGGCGCCGCGGGAGTGGGGGTGGCGGTCGAACATTTGCGCGCGGGCGACGTGGTCGCGTTGCCGACCGAGACGGTTTACGGATTAGCGGCGAATGCCCTCGAGCCGAGCGCGGCGTTGAAAATATTCGAAGCGAAAGAGCGGCCGCGCTTCGATCCGTTGATTGTTCACTTGCCGGACCTCGAATGGCTTGAACGCCTAACGAGTGTGCCAAGCGCCGACGAAAAACTGCTCGCGCACCTGACGGAAAAATTCTGGCCGGGTCCGCTGACGATGGTGTTGCCGCGGAAATTGTTGGTTCCGGATGTGGTCACGGCTGGATTGGAAACCGTCGCGTTGCGGATGAGCGCGCATCCATTATTCCGCGAAACTATCGCGGCCTTCGGAGGGCCGCTCGCCGCACCGAGCGCCAATCGTTTTGGCCGCATCAGCCCGACGGCGGCGGCGCACGTTTTCTCGGAATTGGGAGGTCGGATTCCGCTGATTATTGACGGCGGCCCGACCACGCACGGGCTCGAATCGACGATCGTCGCGGTCCGAAATCGCGGGATGGAAATTTTGCGACACGGGCCGGTAACCGAAGAAATACTGCGAGAATTCGGAGACGTTCGGGTCGCGTCCGCGCGCGATTTGCTGGAAGCGCCGGGTCAACTGCGTTCGCATTACGCGCCGCGGACGAAATTGATTCTGGTCGATGAGCTCGCGTCTTTTTCCGCGCCCGCCGGGCGCATCGGAGCTCTAAGTTTGCGGCCTAACGAGCGGCAAGATTTTACGGAAACGCGCGCGCTGAGCACGTCCGGGGACTTACGCGAAGCCGCGGCGAATCTCTTCCGTTGCCTACGCGAATTGGACGAAGCGAAACTCGACTTGATCGTCGCCGAAGAAATTCCCAAGGAAGGTCTCGGCGTCGCGATCATGGATCGACTTCGCCGCGCCAGCACTCGTTAGGCGAATTATTCCTGATGTGCCAGGCAGGCCTGGATAAACCCTTTGAACAATGGGTGCGGCTTGTTCGGCTTGCTCTGAAATTCCGGATGATACTGGCAGGCGAGGAAGTAAGGGTGATCGCGCAGCTCGATCAGCTCCGCGAGGGAACCGTCCGGCGAAGTCCCGGAGATGGTGAAGCCTTTTTCGTCCATGCGCTCGCGATACTTCATGTTGAACTCGTAGCGATGCCGATGGCGCTCGAGCACTTCGCGATGGCCGTAAATTTTTTCCGCGAGCGTGCCGCCGGAAATTTTCGTCGGCCAAGTGCCCAGGCGCATGCTCGCGCCTTTGTTGCGCACATCCTTTTGTTCATCGAGCAGGCAGATCACCGGATCGGCCGCGTTCTCGTCGAACTCGGTGCTGTTGGCGTCTTCGATTCCGCAGACGTTGCGCGCGAACTCGATCGTCGCCACCTGCATCCCCAGACACAGGCCGAGGAACGGCAGTTTGTGCTCGCGGGCGAAACGCGTGGCCTTGATTTTTCCTTCGACGCCGCGCTCGCCGAATCCACCCGGAATCAAAACTCCGGCGACATCCTTGAGCTGGCCGTCGACGCCGTCCTGCAAGGTTTCGGCGTCGATTAATTTCAACTCAATCCCGCAATCCTGGCTGGCGGCCGCGTGAGTGAGCGATTCGTAAATGCTCTTGTACGCGTCCTGCAAATCGATGTATTTGCCGACGACCGCGATCCGCACCTGCTTCTTCGGACTAACGATACGTTGGACGAATTTTCGCCAGTTAGTCAGATCGGGCGGCGGACATTCGAGCTGCAAAAGTTTGCAGACCAAATCGTCGAGGCCTTCTTCATTCAACATCAGCGGCACTTCGTAAATGGTATGCTGCACGTCGCGCGCCTCGATCACCGCCTGCGGAGCGACGTTGCCAAACATCGAAAGCTTTTGCCGCGTCTCCGAGTCGAGCGGCAGTTCCGTGCGGCACATCAAGACCTGCGGTTGCAAACCGATCTCGCGCAATTTGGCGATGCTTTGCTGCGTCGGTTTGGTTTTCAATTCGCCCGCCGCCTTGATGTACGGGACGAGGGTGACGTGCAAAACGATCACGTTTTGCGGCCCAACTTCGAGGATGAATTGCCGGATCGCTTCGAGGAATGGTAGCCCCTCAATGTCGCCGGTGGTGCCGCCGATTTCGGTGATCAGGACGTCCGCTTTGCTTTCCGTGGCCACTTCGCGGATGCGATTTTTAATCTCATCAGTGACGTGCGGAATCACCTGCACGGTCTTGCCGAGATAATCGCCGCGACGCTCTTTCATGATCACCATTTCGTAAACCTGGCCGCTGGTGAGATTGTTGTGCCGCGAGAGGACGCAGTTAGTGAAGCGCTCGTAATGGCCGAGGTCGAGGTCGGTTTCGGCGCCATCGTTGAGCACGTAAACTTCGCCGTGTTGAAATGGATTCATCGTCCCCGGATCAACGTTCAGATACGGATCGAATTTTTGAAAAACGACGCGCAATCCGCGCAGCTCGAGCAAGGTGCCGAGCGAGGCCGCGGCCAGGCCTTTGCCTAACGAACTCACAACTCCGCCGGTAACAAAAATGTATTTCATCGAGTGGCGGTCGATCTCCGGCGCCTCCGCGCGCGCACTGCCAAACTCAGCTGGCGTTCCACCGTTTCCACATCCTCCGGAGTGTCCACTCCGGGCCAGCCGCCGCCGGTCACGACCACGTGAATTCTTACTCCATTCTCCAGCGCGCGCAATTGCTCGAGTGACTCCGCGTGCTCCAGTGGCGAAGGTTTCCAGCGGACAAATTGCAGGAGCAACTCGCGGGTGTAGCCGTAAATTCCCTGGTGACGCAACGGCCGAACGCGGGGCATGTTTTCGCGAATGAACGGGATCGCGCTGCGCGAAAAGTAGAGCGCGTTTTTTTGCGCATCGAGGACCACTTTGACCTGATGCGGCGATTGCGCGTCGGCGGAATTCACGAATGGATGCGCCGCGGTAATCATGCGCAGCGTGCGGTCGTCGCGGAGTTCGCGCGCGAGTCGATCGATTAGTTTCGGGTCGGTCAACGGCTCGTCGCCTTGAATGTTGATCACGTGCGTGAACTTCTCCGCGAGCGCAGCGACTTCGGCTGCGCGATCGGTGCCGCTGGGATGTTTCGCGGAGGTGAGCGCGATCTCCGCGCCCCAGGAAAACGCGGCTTCGGAGATGCGCATGTCATCGGTTGCGATGATCACTGAATCCAAATTTTTCGCCCGCCGCGCGCGTTCCCAAACGTGACGCAGCAAAGGCTTGCCAGCGATCGGATGAAGCGGTTTGCCGGGAAACCGGGTCGAGCCCCAGCGCGCCGGAATGATGCCGAGCGCTTTAAATCGCATGACGCAAAATGACCTCCGCGGCTGCGGCAAAATCGTTGACGATCCAGTCGGCTAACGAGTGGTTGTGGTGACGCTCGGCGCCGTTTTGCACCAGGATGGTGCGGACCCCGGCGTTGCGTCCGCACGCGGCGTCGATCGCTTTGTCGCCGACGAAAAAGGAGCGTGCGCGATCGAGTCGATGCTCGCGTTCCGCTTCAAAAACCATCTTCGGTTCGGGTTTGCGTCGGTGCGATTTTGCCTCCGGATGATCGGGGCAAAAGTAAGTCGCGTCGATGAGGCCAGGACCGACTTTCCGCGCCACTTCCGCCTCGACGGCGCGGTAATCCGCGTCGCTGAAATAGCCGCGCCCGAGGCCGCTTTGGTTGGTGATGACGATGATTTTGAAGCCGGCCGATTTCAGTTGCTGCAGGGCCTGAGTGACGCCGGGAAAAATTTCCACCTTGGCCGGATCGGCGCAGTAGTTCACGTCCCGCATGATGGTGCCGTCGCGATCGAGAAAGACTGCCGGCCAGGTCTCGTTAGGCGCCGCTGTCGTCATGAAAACTGGCCGATAATTCCGCGCGCGTGACTGTGGCCGTGCCGAGCTTTCCGACCACGACGGCGCTGGCATGATTCGCAATCTCGGCGGCTTCACGCGCGCTCGCGTCACAAGATAGTGCCAACGTGAAGAGCGCGATTGCAGTGTCCCCGGCGCCGGAGACGTCGAAGACCTGGCGAGCCTTCGTCGGAATGTGCCAGGCGTCGTCGTTTTCGAAGAGCATCATGCCTTGTTCGCCGAGGGTGATGAGCAAACATTTCGTCTCCCATTTTTCCATTAGGATGCGGCCGACTTCGGCGAGTGCTTGATCCTCGCTCGCCGGCTCGATCGGATCGCGCAAGGGAATTGCGGCGGCGAGGAAGGCTTCGCTGCGGTTCGGTTTGATCGCGGTCAAATTTTGCCACGGAATCGGATGTCGCGGGTTGGGATCGGCGGTGACAATTTTGCCGGCGGCACGCGCGAAATCGGCAACGCTTTGCACGAGTTCCGGCGAGAGAAATCCTTTGCCGTAATCCTCGAAGACGACCGCGTCGTAATCGACCAGATGTTGCCGAACGTTTTCGCTGACACGCGCAATCTGGCCGGCGTTGGGCGCGCGCACTTCTTCGCGATCGACCCGCACCACTTGCTGTTGCCGCGCGATGATTCGCGTTTTCACGATCGTCGGGAAATTCGCGTCTTCGATCAAATCGCGGGTTTCGATTTTTCCTTTGGTTAAAAGCTCGCGCAACTCGCGTCCACCGCGATCGGTTCCAATCAAGCCGATGACGGAAGTTTGTTGGACAAACTCCTGGAGATTGCGCGCGACGTTAGCCGCGCCGCCGGGATAGGAAGTTTCGCGCGTCACTTCCACCACCGGCACCGGCGCTTCCGGCGAGATGCGGCCGACTTTGCCCCAGACAAATTCGTCGAGCATCAAATCGCCGATGACCAGAATGCGCTTGCTCGCGGCACGGTCGAGAATTTCGTCGAGACGTGCGGGAGTCATGCGAGAAATTTGTCGGCTATGAAAAGAAGTCGCGCCCGATGCCGCCAGCGCCGGAATTCGATACGATTCAGGAGAGTCAAAATCTTAAGTCGACGCGATTTGTGCGCTCCGCACTTCTCTTTAGACTACTGCACTAATCCTGAATAGAAGTCGAAATCAACAGTCGAAACCACGGATGATATCTTTCGTTAATTTTTGCAAACTCAGCGTTGTCGCGGCGGTCGCGCTTACTTCCACCCGGGCGGCGGAAGCGCCGAAGCACATTGACCTGAAACCTTTCAAGCGAGTAGATGACGTCGTTGTTCCCTTACCTAACGAGGTCTTCGGCGCGCTCAATAAACTCGGCGGCGTGAACTGGAAGGAATACGTCCGCAACGACAAGGGCAACAACTTCACCGAGCGCCCGCGGATTGCGCTTCTTCTCGGAACGGTCATCGCGGATGGTTTTATCGCAGTCCAGGCGGAAGACGCGCCGGCCGTCAAAGACATCGGCCAGCGCGTTCTCGGTTTGGCCAAGGGGATCGGCGTCGGCAGCTCGATCACGCCGCATGCGAAGGCGATCACGGAAGCGGCCGACAAGCGTAACTGGATCGGCGTGCGCCAAGAATTGGACCGCACTCAGAACAGTGTGCAGCAGGCGATGAACGAAGTGCACGATGAGAAACTTTCCCATCTTGTTAGTCTCGGCGGTTGGCTGCGCGGCACGGAAATATTGACCGCGGTGGTCAACCGCCGCTTCTCGGCCGACGGCGCTGAGCTATTGCATCAACCGGATTTACTCAGCTATTTCGAAGAGCGGTTGAAGGCGATGCCGGAATTTAATTTGAAGCTGCTCCAGGATATCCAAAGTGCGCTCGGGGAGGTTCGGCCGTTGATCGAGGTTGACCCCATCTCCGCGGCCTCCGTTAAACGTATCAACGAGATTACCACCAAACTTGATACCGCGATTGTCACCCGGAGCCGCTAAATCGTAATGGTCGCCTTACTCGTTAGACGAATCATGCGAGTCGCGCTCGGTTGCGCCATTTTCCTCGGTGCGGTGACAGTCGTTTCGGCCTCAGTCGATGATGCGCAATCTTTCGCGCTCCAGGCGGCCGAGCCGTACGTGAAGGAAGGTTTCCAAGTGCGCGAAGACTACTGGGGCGGCGATCTCGGGAGCGGCGAGAAAAAGGCGGTGCGCCAGCAATTATTCAAAGGGAACGAGTATTGGTTTTGGATGGGCACGGAAGTGGAGAAGGCGACCATCTCGGTGCACATTTACGACGCGGACGGGAAGCTGGTGGAGCAACCGGACAGTTGGCAAAAAGGACATTTCGCCGCCGCCCATATCGTTCCGCAAAGCACTGGAAGTTTTTTTGTGATCGTCAGCATCGAGCAATCACCCGAAGAACGCACCCACTGGGCGCTGGTTTACGGTTTCCGCTAGCACTCGTTAGGCCGAAACCCGGCCGCCGATGACTGAATCCCGCACCCTGCAATTTGAGAGCGCGCGCTCTCTGCAATCGCTTTACGCGAACGACCTGAAACTACTCAAGTCTCTCGAAGATGCTCTCGGCGTGCGGGTGACGACCCGCGAAGGCTGGGTGAAACTAGAAGGCGAGCCAGTGCAGCTCGATCGCGCGCAACGCGTCTTCGAAGAATTAGAACGCACGCGCCTCAAGGGCGTCGACATTCACAAACATGAATTCAACTACGCGCTCAATTCCGTGCACGAAGAACGACCCGAGAGTTTGAGCGACGCGGTCGACGTCAAGATCGTCACCTCCGCGCGCAAACCGCCGATCGTTACCCGGACCCTCGGCCAGCGAAATTACGTCGAGGCGATCCAGAAACACGACATCGTTTTTGGGATCGGACCCGCGGGCACCGGCAAGACTTATTTGGCGGTGGCAATGGCGGTTGCGGCTTTGAAGAAAGAACAGGTCAGCCGAATTGTGCTCACGCGTCCGGCGGTGGAAGCCGGCGAAGCGCTGGGGTTTTTACCAGGCGATCTCCAGGAAAAAATTACGCCTTATCTCCGGCCGCTTTACGATGCGCTCCGCGACATGCTGGACCCGGAAGAAACCGAGCGTTGGATCGCGCGGCAAACGATCGAAGTCGCGCCGCTCGCATACATGCGCGGACGCACCTTGAGCAATGCGTTTGTGATTTTGGATGAAGCGCAAAACACCACCACCGAGCAGATGTTCATGCTCCTGACCCGGATCGGGCAAAATTCAAAATTGGTCGTGACCGGCGACGTCACCCAGATCGATTTGCCTTCGAACAAGCGCTCCGGATTGGTCGAAGCGCTGCAGGCTTTGAAGAATGTTCCGGGGATCGCGACCCATTATTTCAACGAACGCGATGTCGTCCGGCACGAGCTTGTCCGTGCGATCATAAACGCGTATCAACAACACCGCTCGCCTGCGATCAGCGCCGGTGCCGGGCCGCGTAAGTAGCGTCATGTTCGATTTCCTGAAACGAAACCAACTGGTCAAGCGCGGGCTGGCCTCCGGCAAAACGCGCCGACGGCGCGGGTCTAACGAGTTGCTCGAGGCGCTCGAGTTTTCTCCTTACGTCAAGGGCGCGATCTGCGCGGGCTTTGTCGCTGGCGTCGCCCTGCTCATCTTCAGCGGCCAGCAACCGGAGCCAACAAAGAATTTTGTCGTCGGGCTTTTGTTTTTTGGCGCCGCCGTGATTCAGCTTTGGATCAACCAGCCGAAGACTTTCATGCACAGCTCGCGGCTCCTGCTGGTTCTCGGAATCATCCTGATTCAGTTAGCTGCGACCAAGCTGGTCCTAATTTTTTGCCACAGCGGAACCTTCGCGCTCCTCACGCCGGAGACCGCCGCCCTGATCGCGCCTTATGCGTTTGCTCCGCTCGTACTGAGCGTTCTTCTCGGCCGTAACCACGGTTTATACGCGGCGGTTTTCGTGAGTCTGTGGACGCGACTGCTCTTCGGAAGTTTCGATGCGCCGTTGCTTGCTTCCGCAGTGATCAGCGGGTTCACCGCAGTTTATTTGACGCTGCAAGTGCGCAAGCGCAGCCGTTTGATTCGCGCCGGGCTCGGAGTCGGCGTCGCGATCTGGTTGTGCTCGCTCGCCTTCGGCGTCATCGGGCCGATCGATCTCTTTACCCCAAGCGCGAACAACTGGCAGATGCTCGGATTCCAAAGCGCGCTCGCGATCGGGAACGGCATCGTCACGGCCACGATCGTCGGCGGCGTCCTGCCGATCCTCGAACATCTCTTCCGCATCACCACCGACATCTCGTGGCTGGAAGCGTCCGACTTGAACCATCCGTTGCTCCGCCGGATGACGATCGAAGCACCGGGCACGTATCACCACAGTTTGGTGGTGGCAAATCTCGCCGAAGCCGCCGCGGAGGGAATCGGCGCGAACGCGACTCTCTGCCGCGTCTGTGCGTATTTTCACGATGTCGGTAAATTGGTGAAGCCGGAATACTTCACCGAGAACATGAATTTCGAGCGCAACCCGCACGACGATCTCGCGCCGACGATGAGCGCGTTGATCATCATGGCGCACGTGAAAGAAGGCGTCGACCTGGCGCTCAAACACGATCTCAACCGCCAGATCATCGACGTCATCCAGCAACATCACGGGACTTCGTTAGTCTATTATTTTTACAAGCGCGCCCTGCAGCAGCAGGAAGACGCCAAGGCCGGCGGCAAAATCATGAACATGCGCGAAGGCGACGTCGCCGATGTGAGCCAGGAAAATTTTCGTTATGGCGGCCCGAAACCGCAAACAAAAGAGAACGCGATCATCAGTCTCGCGGACATGGTCGAAAGCGCCTCGCGCAGTCTCGAAAAACCAACGCCGCAAAAGATCGAGCAATTGGTCACCGACTTGATCGCGCAACGAATTGCCGATCGCCAGTTGGATGAATGCGACCTGACCCTGGCGGAATTGCGGATCATCGCCGAACGCTTCCGTTTTACCCTCATGACTATGCTCCATACGCGGATTGCTTATCCGAAGGCGGAGACGAAAACTTCCTCATTAGTCGACGACGGCTTGCGACCTGACGTCATGGCGTCGACCAAGAAACCGGCTTCAGCCCCGCCGATGTCGGCGGCGTGATTTGTGAACGATCCCGCGCGCGCACGCTTGCAAGATTGGGGCGCGGAAACGGCGATCGTGCTCGGCTCGGGTTTGGACTCGTTAGTCGCGCCCGCGGACGAGAAGGCTAGCGTTCCCTACGCGGATTTTCCGCATCTGCCGCATCCGCGCGTTCCCGGACACAACGGCCGTTTCGTTCTCGGCCGCGCAGGCAAGAGCTCGGTGATTTACGCGCAGGGCCGAACGCATCTTTACGAAGGAAATTCCGCGAACGCAGTCACGGCGGTCATCCGTTTGCTCGGCGATTGCGGAATCAAGCGAGTGATTTTGACCAATGCCGCGGGCACCACCAACTCGGAATTTCCCCCGGGCTCGTGGATGATGATTTGCGATCATCTCAATCTCACCGGAACGACGCCTTTGTTAGGCGGCCCGCAATTTGTCGATATGACCGACCTCTATTCGCGGAAGTGGCGGGAAGCATTTTGCCGGGTCGCGACCGACCTCGGAATGGCGCTTCATGAAGGCGTCTATGCCGGTGTCCTCGGCCCGCAATACGAAACACCGGCAGAAGTGCGCATGCTCCGCTCGTTAGGCGCGGACGCGGTCGGGATGTCGACAGTCCTGGAGGCGATCCAGGCTCGCGCGCTTGGCCTGGAAGTGGCGGGATTTTCCTGCCTGACGAATTGGGCCGCGGCCACCGGGAACGCACAGTTGAATCACATCGACGTTCTTAGCGCCGGAAAAGCGGCCGCGGACGACTTTGCGCGCCTGCTGGCGGCCGCGCTCTGAGAACAAACTACTCGTTAGGCGGGCGGCGTGCCCGCGGCTCGCGGTCTTTTGTCGTCCCGAGACTTGGGCGAGTGACAAACGGACCGCCTTGGAGGGGCGCGGAAGCAGTAAAAGCAACATCGGGCATGTCGCTCGGCAGACCTTCGAGCGGGAATTCCTTGCGCAGCGGAAAGTACGGATAGCCGTCCCACATCAGGATCCGGCGCAGGTCGGGATGGTTGTTGAAGCGCAACCCCATCATGTCGAAAATTTCCCGCTCATGCCAATTGGCGGTCGGCCAAATATCCGAGACTGTATCGACCGTGGGATCGTCTTCCGAGACCACCAATTTCAGCCGCAGATGAACCGCCAGCGTCATCGAGTAAAGTTCGTAGACGACGGCGAAGCGCGGGTCTTCGCCGAAGTTATCGACGCTCGAAATATCGAGCAGGTAATCGAAGGAAAGCTCGTCGCGGCAAAAACGCCCGAGCTCGCGAAGATCGTCGCGCAGAATGAGGAAAGTGGTTTCGCCGCGGAACTGCGTTTTCGCGCGAATTTTGTCGCCGAAAAGTTTGCCTAACGAGGCCAGCAACTCCGAGCCGGTCATGCCAACACTTCTTCGCGGTCGCGAAAGAGTTCGCGTTTTTGATCGAGAAACGAATGCTCGCCGGTAATCTTTTCCTGCAATTTCATCAGCCCTTCGAGAAGCGCTTCCGGCCGCGGCGGACAACCAGAAACGTAAACATCGACGGGCAGAAGTTGATCGATCCCCTGCAGGACCGCGTAGGATCGATACATCCCGCCGGTCGAGGCGCAGGCGCCCATAGCGATGACCCATTTTGGTTCCGGCATCTGGTCGTAAATGCGTTTCACCGCCAGCGCCATTTTGTACGTGACGGTGCCGGCGACGATCATGACATCGCATTGCCGCGGCGAAAAACGCATCACCTCCGCGCCGAAACGCGAGATGTCGAAACGCGACGACGCCGTCGCCATTAATTCAATCGCGCAACAGGCCAGGCCCATCGGCATCGGCCAAAGCGAATTCTTCCGCATCCAGTTCATCGCCGCATCCACCCGGGTGATGATGACGTTGCCTTCGATTTTCGAATCGTAGGCCGCGGGGCGAGTTTCCGTCATGAGCGAACACTAAAGTTCCTCCATCAGCGTGCAAGCCGCGGGCTTTAAGTTTTCCGATTTCCGCCTTAAGTGGAGGCCCGATGAGTCGCAGCCATCTCGATCAGCTCGAAAGCCAGAGCGTCTACATTATTCGCGAAGCCTATCGCTCCTTCAAAAACGTCGCCATGCCGTGGTCGATGGGGAAGGACTCGAACGTCCTCATCTGGCTTTCGTTAAAATCGTTTTTCGGAAAAATCCCGTATCCGCTTTTGCACATTGACACCACCTACGAATTTCCGGAGATGCTCGAGTTCCGCGATTGGGCGACGGCGCACTACAAGCTCAACCTGATCGTGAAGATTAACGACGAGGCGCGCGCGCGTGGGATTGGCTATGAAACGCACGATCCGGTGACCGTGACGCACGAGCTGAAAACGGTCGCGTTGCAGCAGGCGCTGACGCAATACAAATGGGATGCGCTGATCACCGGGATTCGCCGCGACGAAGATGCGACGCGCGCGAAGGAGCGTTATTTTTCGCCGCGCAATGCGCAGTTCGAATGGTCCTACAAGGATCAGCCGCCGGAATTCTGGGGACAGTTTGCGACCACTGCTGGAGAAGGCGAACACGTGCGGGTGCAGCCGTTGCTCGATTGGACGGAGGCCGATATCTGGCGCTACATCGAGCGCGAAAAGATTCCCATCCCGGAGATGTATTTCGCCAGGGACGGGAAACGTTACCGCTCGTTAGGCTGCATGCCGATCACGCAGCCGGTCACGAGCAATGCGAGCACGATCGAGGAGATTATCGCCGAGCTCGACGCGACCAAAACGAGCGAGCGCGCCGGCCGCGCGCAGGATCATCACGAGCGCAACGCCATGCAGAAACTGCGCGCGAAAGGGTTCATGTGACCGCGGAAGCGCCCCGCTTGAAAATCGTTTTCGTCGGCCACGTCGATCACGGGAAGTCGACGCTCATCGGTCGGATTTTGCACGACACCGATTCACTCCCGCAAGGAAAAGTTGAGGCCATCCGGCAAGCTTGCGTGGCGGAAAAGATGGAGTTCGAATTCGCGTTTTTACTCGACGCGTTTCTCGAAGAGCAGGCGCAAAACATCACCATCGACACCACGCAAATTCCTTTCCGGACCGCGCGTCGCCGTTACGTCATCATCGACGCACCGGGTCACAAGGAATTCCTCAAAAACATGATCACCGGTGCAGCCAGCGCTGACGCCGCGGTGCTCGTGATTGCGGCGAACGAAGGGGTGCGCGAGCAAAGCCGGCGACATGCGTATTTGCTGAGCATGCTGGGAATTCGCCAGGTCATCGTGGTGGTGAACAAAATGGATCTCGCCGATTACGCAGAGACGGGTTTCCGCGAAATCGAGCGGGAGTATCGCGAGTTTTTGGGAACGCTCGGGCTCGAGCCGCGGTCGTTCATTCCGGCTTCGGCGAAGGCGGGCGAAGGCGTGGCGACGCGCGGAAATGAACTCGGCTGGGATGCCGGGCCGACGTTACTCGAAGCACTTGATGAAGTTGCCAGCGTGACCGCGCCGCTCGGGCAACCGCTGCGGTTTTGTGTGCAGGATGTTTATCGTTTTGACGAGCGCCGGATCATCGCCGGCCGGATCGAGAGCGGCGCGCTAAGGGTGGGGGACCAACTGGTTTTTTCGCCCGCGAACAAAACTTCCACCGTCGCCTCGATTGAAACTTGGAACGCCGCTCCGCCTAACGAGGCGATCGCCGGCGACTCCGTCGGGATTACTTTGCGGGAACAAATTTTTGTCGAGCGCGGGTACGTGGCCTCGCACCAGGAGAGCACGCCGATCGAAGCGAACCGGTTTCGCGCGGATATTTTCTGGATGGCGGAAGCGCCGCTGCGCCTCGGCGCGGCCTACAGTGTGCGGCTCGCAACCCAGGAATTGAAAGCGCAGGTGGTGGCGATCGAGCAGGTGATGGATTCCTCGACGCTGGCGATTTCCGGCGAGGCGATCGAACAGGTCGCGCGCAATGAAGTCGGCCGCGTCACTCTGCAAACGCGTGCGCCGCTGGTGATGGATAATCATGAACGCGTCCCGAGTCTCGGGCGTTTCGTGGTCGTGGAAGGGGGACGAATTTGTGGGGGCGGAATTATTTTTGGCGGCGCCTACACCACTCGCAGCGAGACCAAGAGCAAAAATATTTTCTGGAGCGAAAGCGGGATCACCGCGCAGGCGCGCGCGGTGCAGAACGGCCATCGCGGTGCGGTCGTCTGGCTGACGGGTTTGTCCGGTGCCGGCAAGTCGACCATCGCGCGCGCGCTTGAAGCTGAACTCTTCACGCGCGGAATGCACACCTATGTGCTCGATGGCGATAACGTGCGCCACGGCTTGAATTCGAATCTCGGTTTCTCGCCGGAAGATCGAGTGGAAAACATTCGCCGCGTCGGCGAAGTCGCGCGCCTTCTCGCGGACGCAGGAGCGGTCGCTATCACCGCATTCATTTCCCCTTATCGATTGGATCGCCGGCGTGCACGCGAGATTGCGCTCGAAGGCCGGGTAGAATTCATCGAGGTCTTCGTCGATGCGCCGCTGGCGGTTTGCGAAGAACGCGACCCGAAAAATCTCTACAAAAAAGCGCGCGCCGGAGAAATTCGCGACTTCACCGGGATCGATGCGCCCTACGAAGCGCCGGAAGATGCGGAGATCAATGTCCGCACCGACGAGCAAACCGTGGAAGAAGCAGTCGGCGCGATTCTCGAGCAACTGCTTCCGCGGTTGCGTGAGCAATCACCGACTCGTTAGGCGACGCGGATCGCGAGCCGGCCGCCGTCGTAATCGTCGGTCGAAAGATTGACCCGGCCGGCCTCGATCACTTCATAAACTGTCCGGCCGAGCTCGGAGGCTTCATACGGTTTTGCGATCACGCCGCGGAAACCAAAATCCTGATAACGGCTCATGGTCGAATCCATCGCGTAACCGCTGGAGACGATCGCATTGACCGTCGGATCAATATCGATCAGGCGCTTGAGCGCTTCTTTACCGCCCATTCCGCCGGGGAGGGTGAGGTCGAGAATGACGAGGTCGAAGCGTTCGCCCGCTTCCATTTTTTCCCGATAGAGATTCACGCCCTCGAGAGCGGTTTCGGCGCCGGCGACTTCGTAGCCGAGGCGTTCGAGAGTAAACTCCACAAGCGCGCGGATCGCTTCTTCGTCATCAACAATCAGGACCCGACCGGTGCCGGTCATGACTGGATTGACCGTGCGCGGCGCTTCCATCGGGATTTCCTGCTCGCTCGACGCCGGCAGGTAGAGGGTGAAAGTCGAGCCGAAGTGCACCTGCGAATCCACGGTAATGAGACCGTTGTGATTCTTCATGATCGAGTAAGTCGTGGCCAGGCCGAGGCCGTTGCCTTTCGCCTTGGTGGTGAAATACGGATCGAAGATGCGCTTGAGATAATCTTCCGGAATGCCGCTGCCTTCATCGCGGATGCTGATCCGGATGTATTCGCCTGGGAGGAGATCAACAATCTGCGGTGTCGAATCTGGGGTGTAACTGAAATTGTCACAGTTCACGTGAAGGGTGCCGCCGTTCGGCATCGCCTGGTCGGCGTTGACCACCAGATTAGCGATCACCTGGCTGATCTGGCCGGAATCGATGTCCGCCGGCCAGAGGCTGGAACCGAAGTTGAATTCGCTCCGGCTATGCGTGCCGCGGAGTGAGAAGCTGACCGTGTCCTGAATGAGTTTGCCGATCGATGCAGTCTTCTTAATCGGCGCGCCGCCCCGGGCAAACGTGAGGAGCTGTTGCGCGAGATCGCGCGCGCGCAGGGACGCGTTTTTGGCGTCATTCAAGCGCGTGCCCATCTCGTCGTTAGGCGGAAGAACCAGCGAAGCGAGCGAGATATTGCCGATGATCGCCGTCAGCAAATTATTGAAATCGTGCGCGATCCCGCCGGCGAGGAGACCGAGTTGCTCGAGCGTTTCCGCTTTACGGCGCTCGGCTTCATTGCGCTGCCGTTCGGTGATATCGCGGAAGACGAGGACGACACCGACGACTTCGTTTTTGCTGTCGCGAATCGGCGAGGCGACCTGCTCGACAATGTATTCGGCGCCTTCGCGCGAAACCAAAGTCGCATTCTCCGGCAAGCTCAGGAGCAATGATTGCGCTTCGTTGCGCGAGCCGCTCTTTTGCGCGCGCGCCTGCGCCGCGAGATCGATCTCGACGTTGAAGACGGTCTTCAACGGTTGCCCGATCGCTTCTTTGGATTCCCAGCCGGTCAGGTTTTCACCGGCCTTGTTGATCATGATGATCTTGCCCTGGACATCGGTGGTAATCACGCCGTCGCCAATCGATCGCAGGGTAACCGCGAGGTTTTCTTTTTCAGCGTCGATCTCTTGCTCGAATCGCTTCCGTTCCGTGACATCACGCACCATCGCGACGTAAAGTTGCTGGTTGTCGACCGTCATTTCGCTCAACGAAATTTCGATCGGGAAAGTGGCGTGGCGGCGGGTGCGGCCGAGCGCAATCGTCGTCCGGCCGGTGTGGCGGGCGAGGTCGGGCCAGGCGCAGATTTGTGGCTCGGACTCGAGTTCCTCCGGGTAACACTTCGGCACCAGTTTGATGAACTTGTGCCCGATCATTTCCTTGTCGATGCAGCCGAACATTTTTTCCGCGGCCGGATTCATCGAACGAATCACGCCCTCGGCGTCGACCGTGATCATGCCGTCGAGAATGTTATCGATGATGGAATTGATTCGCGTCTCCACGCCGTCGAGCTTGCAAAGCTGCCGGCGCACGAGGACGCAGCTGTAGCTGTTCGAAACCACCAGGAGCGAAACCGCGAGGAAACAGAGGATGCCGAGCGCGGCGGTCTTGAGCACGCGTTGATGGCCGGCAGCGGCGGCGCGTAGTTCGTACACGTTCGCTTCATTCCGTTCGAAGGTCGAAATCTTCTGGCGGATTAGCGCCATTAAGGCTTCGCCGTTCTCCGATTTGACCAAGCTCGAGAGATCGCGGCCGGCGCGGCGGGCATTCATCTGCGGGACCGCGGAGGTTCCGGCCCACTGATCGAGATCGGTGCGGATTTCATTGAGGAGCGCGGCCTGCTCGGGGTGGTTCGCGACCAGGATGGAAAGGTAACCATGATAGCTACCGAAAGCGGTCGCCGCGCGATTGTAGGCCTCGACGAAACTGTTTTCGGCCGTGAGCAGGTAACCGCGCTTTTCCTTTTCCATTTCTACCACCGAGCGTTCCAGCTTCGGCAGGAGATCAAGAATCTGGGTTGATTGCGCGGCCCATTCCTGGTCGCGCATCCGTTCGTTGAGCACGATCTGCTCTTCGTTTTGTAACGACTGCAAGAGCTCGCGCGCCTGGTCTAACAAGGAAGTGCCGAGTCCGGCAAAAGTAGTGCCGGGCTCGATCGAGACGGCTTCGGTGTTTGTCTTCCGCGCAGTGATCTCCGGCAGCGCCACGGTCGCGGTCCAGTTCTGGACGATCTCCTGCACCCTCATCACCCGCTTGCGTTGCTGCGGGCTTTTCAGGATTAATCCGGTCAGGTCATCGATCCGCTGTTTAATGATGTCGCGCCGGCGCTCGAAACTCTTGAGGTAATCAGGATTTCCCGTGAGCAGATAACCGCGATGGCCGGTTTCAAGCGCGGCGATGTCATTTTCGATCACGCTGCTCAAGCGCATGACGTCGATCGTGTGCGTGCGCAGTGCTTCCTTCATGTGGTTCTGGTAGGTGACCAAAAGGAAAACGCCCGCGAGAAAAATTATCACGATCACGCCGGCCGCGGTCCCGGAAAGCAGCTTCACGTGAAAATGTTTTTGGCTAAAGAGCCAGGCCAGGCCGCGATCGACGATCGCCCCACGACGGGGATGAGAGGGCGCTGATGGCACGTCGGGCGGTGTCATTATAATTTCCACAAGCAGGTCTCCTGCCAATGGGCCCGGAGTCGCTTTTGGATAGCAGGCTCAATACCGCACGCGGACCAGATATAGCCCCGCGGCCGGCGCGACCAGCCGGCTGCGCGCGCGAAATTTTTCCGGATGCGTCAGTCGCTCCGTAATTTCGCCGGGCCCTGCCTGCCCGCGCCCTTCTCGAACTAGCGCGCCCACCAGCAACCGCACCATCTTATAAAGGAAACCGTTGCCGGAGAATTCGATCGTTAGGCAAGCACCGCGCCGATTCAGGCGCACCGCTTCAATCGTCCGCATGGTCTCGCGTTCCCGTTGTCCGCGATTGGCCGCGAAGCCCGCGAAATCATGACGACCGCGAAACAGTTTCGCGCCCGCGCGCATCGCTTCGAAATCCAGCGGCGCGTGCACCTGCCAGGCGCGCCCAGATTCGAGCGGCGGCAGCACCGACGCGTTCCAAATGCGGTAGCGATAAATTTTCCCTTTGGCGGAAAAGCGCGCGTGAAATTTTTCCGAAACATAGGCGCATCGCATCACGCGAATCGTCGGCGGCAACGCACCATTCAGCGCTTCGATCCATTGCCATGCCGGGATCTCGGCCGAAGCGAGATCGGCATGCGCGCATTGCGCAAGCGCGTGCACGCCGGCGTCAGTGCGGCCGGCCCCGTGCACTCGTGTCGGCCGGCGCGCGATCGTGGCGAACGCGGTTTCGAGCCAATCCTGAATGGTGTTGCCGTTGGCCTGACTTTGCCAACCGGCGAACGTCGCGCCGTCGTAGGCGACGATGAATTTGAACCGATGCGGCATCTACTCCCGCGACTCGAACGGGATCGTTTGCTGCAAGCGATCGAGATATCCCTGCAGAATCATTTGGGCCGCGACCTGATCGACCACGCTGCGGGTGTTCCGGGTTTTCTGACCGGAATCACGCAGGGCGCGATTCGCCGCAGTAGTCGTTAGGCGCTCATCCCAGAAGACAATTTCGCACTCGAGCAGCGGTCGTAATTTTGCCGCGAACGCATTCACTTCCGCGGCCGCCGCGCCCATCTCGCCGTTCATGTGCCGCGGGAGTCCGAGAATCACGCGCTCGACATTTTTTTCGCGTGCCAGCTCAGCGACACGTTTTGCCGCGGCCTCGATTTTCTTTCCTGGAATCGTCTCCAGCGGGTGCGCCAGCATTCCCAGTTCATCCGAGATCGCGACTCCGATGCGCGCCTGCCCAAAGTCGACCCCGAGCATTCGCCTAACGAGACCTGGCGCGCTCATTGCAATTCCGCCGGAAGTTTGCCGATCAGGCTTTTGATTTTCTCGGCCTGATGCCGATGGCAAACCAGAAGCGCGTCACCGGTGCGGACGACGATCAAATTATGCACGCCTAACAAGGCGATCTTGGTTCCGTTTTCGTCGAAGATAATATTGTTCGTGGAATCGACCGCAGTGATCTCGCAGTTTGCGGCATTCGCTTCCGCATCGCTCGTGAAATAATTCGCCACCGCCTGCCAGCCCCCGACATCGTCCCAATCGAAACCGGCCTCGACCACGAGCACGCGATCGGCTTTTTCCATGATCGCGTAATCGAAGGAAATCTTCGGCAACTCCGGGAAGCGTTCGGCCAGTGCCTTATCGAAACTCTGCGGCACCGAGACCTGCGAAATAAAATTCGCCAGCTCCGGCGCGTGCCGGTTGAACTCGCTCAAAACCGTCGGCACCGCCCAGACGAACATGCCCGCATTCCAGCGGAAGTTGCCCGCCCTAACGAATACTTCCGCGAGTTCCGCGTTCGGTTTTTCGCGGAAACGCAGGACGCGATGAATGACCGCGCCGTCATTGTCGCTGTTTTTCAAGCGCAACGTTTTGCCGAGCTCGATGTACCCAAAACCAGGGCACGCCCAGGTTGGCTTCAAGCCGATCGTGACCAGCGCGCCAGTCTCGTGCGCGGCCGCCGCGGCGGTCGTGATCGTGCTTTGAAACGCCGCCGTATCCTTGATCACGTGATCGGCCGGCAGGACCACCATCGTGGCCATGTGATCGCGCGCCGCCACCCAACCAACACCGAGCGCAACGGCCGCCGCGGTGTCGCGTTTCGCCGGTTCGGCCACGATGTTTTTCGCCGGAAAATCTGGCAGGAGCGCGCGCACCGCCGCTTCCTGTTCGACGTTGGTTAATATCAAAATCCGCTCCTGCGGGACCAAACCATCGAGACGCGCGACCGTTTCCTCGAGGAGCGTTTTCTCGGAAATCAGCCGCAAGAGTTGCTTCGGTCGCGAACGGCGGCTCAAAGGCCAGAAGCGTTCACCGCTGCCGCCGGCGAGAATCAGCGCGTAAATCGATGACGACATGAAGGTGAAAACCGATGCGCAAAAATGTCCGCGCCGCTCCCGTGATTTGCCATTTCTTTTTCGGCTTCGCGCCGTATAAAGGTATGCCGTGTCCCTCTCGATATCCATTCCGAAAACTAACGAGCAGCTTCCGCTCGATGGCTTGCTCGTTCTCACCCGCACCGCTTTTGGTTTGGGAATCGGGATGCTCGTGGCGGATAGAATTCGTCGACCGGTGCGGCATGCTGCGGCCATCGCGCTCATGTCTGTGGGCGCGCTCGCGGCCGTGCCGTTGATCGTGAAAGTGGCGCTCGAGCGGATCAATCGGCCGGAATCCGAACGCGGGAGTCGCGCGCGTTTGCGTTCGATTCGCGACGATTCCGGTTATCCTTCCGAAGACGACGTTTACTAAGGCGTCGGCACGTTCGCGGCGCGCAGGCTTGCTTCAATCGCGCCCGCGGCTTACCGGTCTTTCCTTCATGTCCCGCAAAGCCGCCACCGCCGATCCCTTGCGCGAACGCTGCGCGGCGATCGCGGAAGAGGAAGCGATGTTGCGCGAGGGCGGCGGCAAAGCCGGCCAGGATCGGCAACACAAACTCGGTCGGCTTTTCGCGCGCGAACGCATCGCGCAGTTACTCGATAAAGATGCAGAGTTCTTCGAAGTCGGACTTTGGGCTGCCTACAAAATGTATGAGCAGTGGGGGAAGATTCCCGCCGCCGGATCAATCGCGGGCATTGGCAACGTGGCCGGCGTTCCATGCATGATCATCGCCAACGACGCGACGGTGAAGGCGGGCGCGTTCTTTCCGCAGACGGCGAAGAAGCTCATTCGCGCACAACGCATGGGCTTCGAAAATAATCTGCCAATTATTTATCTGGTCGATTCCGCTGGCGTGTTTCTGCCGATGCAGGATGAGATTTTTCCCGATGAAGATGATTTCGGCCGCATCTTCCGCAACAACTCCGTCATCTCCGCCGCGGGCATTCCGCAGTTCGCCGCGATCATGGGAAACTGCGTCGCGGGCGGCGCGTATCTGCCGGTTCTGTGCGACAAAATTCTCATGACCGAAGGCAGCGGGCTTTATCTCGCTGGTCCGTCGTTAGTCAAAGCCGCCATCGGTGAAATCATCGAGGCCGAGGATTTGGGCGGAGCGACGATGCATGCTGAAATCAGCGGCACGATTGATTTCAATGAGAAGGACGATCCGTCGTGTCTCAAACGCTTGCGCTCGTTAGTCTCGCTTCTCCCGGAAGCAGAAGCGGCGAAACGCGCGCCCAAACCCCAGACCTACAAAGCCGCAAAATCTCCTGATGCGGTTTACGACCTCATTAGCTTAGATGGTCAAAAGCCCTACGACGCGCGTGACCTTCTCGCTTCGATCATCGATCAGGACTCGTTAGACGAATACAAAGCCGATTACGGCAAGACGCTGATCACGACCTATGCGCGGATCGCTGGCCGGCCCGTCGGCATCGTCGCCAGTCAACGCCAACAGGCGCGCACAAAAAAGGAAGGCATCCAGATGGGCGGCGTGATCTATCACGACAGCGCCGACAAAGCCGCGCGCTTCATCATGGACTGCAACCAAACTGGGTTGCCGATCATTTTCTTCCAGGATGTCACTGGCTTCATGGTCGGCGGAGCGGCCGAGCAAAGCGGCATCATCCGCAGCGGCGCGAAACTGGTCAACGCGGTCAGCAATTCCACCGTCCCGAAAATCACTATCGTCGTCGGCGGCTCTTTCGGCGCCGGTAACTACGCGCTCTGCGGCAAGGCCTACGATCCGCGTTTCATTCTAGCATGGCCGAATTCGCGTTACGCCGTCATGGGCGCGGCCCAGGCCAGCGACACCGTCTTCAGCGTGCTCGCGCGAGCACGCGATCGCGGCGACAAAAAATCTACGCCGGGAGAACTGGAAGAATTACGCGCGGAGGTAAAGGCGAACTACGAAGAGCAAACCGACATCCGCTACGGCGCGGCCCGCGGCTGGGTCGATGCCATCATTCAACCGCACGAAACGCGCGACGTTCTCATCCGCTTGCTCGGTTACGTCTCGCGACCTATGCCGAAAGCGCGCTTCCACATGGGCGTGGTGCAGGTCTAACGACCCGCTATTTCAGCCGCGGATCGTAACGAAAGCGTACCGGCTTTTTGACCCACTCGAGTCGAAACTGCGGGTGCCGCGGATTCACGAGCGCATTGTTTTCCACCGGCACGACGACGCTCGGCACCACTAACGCGACGCTGCGCGCTGACGTAATCCATCGATCGCCGACTGCCCGGCTTGCGGCCGTTGCCGGTTCTGCATCCCAATCGCTTGGTAGTTGACGCAGCTCTTCCACGCACCGGTCCGGGACATCAATTGTGAACAGCCATCGCTCCTCCGACTTGGCCAGCATCTGCAGGTGCACAAGCGTTTCGAGACATGCGAGCGCGGCGGAACTCGATGCGTAGACGAGACGCGTGCCGCGCGAATTCCAACGGCCCGCGTAGTGCAGACCGCCTTCTCCGCTAAACGCCTGCGCGGGTTTCGGGCGAGTGAGTGCTTCGAGACGGTAGAAGATCACGCATATATTCCCCACTTAATGCATCCGAGGAGATTGGTGACCTCATGCGCACCGACATCCGTATCGAGCAAATCGAGCGGGCGTTTGCCACCAAGCGCGGGGATCTGTTGATTCAGCCAAGAGCGTGCGTCAGCTTCGCCGCCCAGGACGTCCGTAGCGAAGGCGAAGATCCGCGCCACCCGCAAACTCTTCTCCGCTTCGTCCGCCGAGAGCATGCGCGATTTTCGTTTCCGCAGCGTCTGCGCGTTGATGTTCAGCTTGGCCGCCAAAGTCTCCTTACCCACGCCGATGGCGATCGCGATTTGTTCGAAGACCTGCGTCGCCACGCCCTGGCGAATGATCTCGATCTGAGCCAGCGGAGGCAGAGCGGCCAGCGCAGCAGCGTTCGCCGGAAGCGAAGCGGAACGTCGAACTCTCATGTCGAAATACTACCCGGTATTTCTACCGATAACAACCGGTAGTTCCAATGTTGGTACCGACCAATGGCCTGCGGTTCCGATTCGTCGCTAACTTTACGACTCGTTAGGCGATCTTCCGTTTGTATGACGAGGTCCGCATTTGGAGAACTCGCAACAACGTCAAACTGGCGTACCGATGGCACATGACGGCACACATCAAGGACAAGCTCGCCACCGTATTACTGGATAAGCCAACAGTGATCACACGCGCCGTCTTCTGGAGCATTCCCCACGATTCGGGACGGGAAGACATCGCGCTAAAGATCGGTCGCTATAAAAAACCCAAGAAGATGTTCGGTCGCGAGTCGCCCGACATCGAAGAGCCGAGAAGCGAGCTCACCCTGACTGATAGCGAGCTCAAGGCCTTGATCGAGTTTGTGAAGGAGCGCTACGAACCTTTCCGTCAGGGAACAAAGGCTTTCATCCCTCTCGATTCACCCTACGAAAAGGAGAATGCATCGCAGATTCGAGCGTTGTTCTCGCTTCCCGACAAACAAAAACTCGTCGAATTCATCGCTTCCAATGACATCATCCCCAAGGAACTTTCGGTGCTCCTCGAACAGGCCCGCCGCGGGCGCGCGGTCATAACTTTCGCGCAGATGTTAGAGGAGGATCAAAGAGAACAAGATTGGCAAACATGGCTGGAAGACAATAGTTGGGTATTGGGAAGCGAATTCGTGCGCGTGTTGGATGAGCGAAGCATCGACCCCCACAACATCTCGGACTTCTTGATGGAGGCCTATGATGGTTTTCTGGACGTCGTTGAAATCAAACGGCCGGAAGGTGATTTAAAATTCTGGGCGTCATCGATCGACCACGGAAATTACTTCCCATCATCAGACCTGACGAAAGCGATAAGCCAATCGAATAGATATATATTTGAGATCGAACGCGAGCTAACAGCCTTAAGTTCCTAGAGCGAGTTGACGGGGTTCGCACGGTGAAACCTCGGTGCACGTTGATCTTCGGAAGATCGAACGACTGGAACAAAGAGCAGGCCGAAGCATACCGGATCCTGAATGCGGGCTTTCACAATCTGCAGGTAATGACATACGACCATGTCCTAACGCGGGCCAAACGGATGCTCGCTCTCGATATCGAACCCTTAGAGGACTGCCCGCATGACTAACCGCTCGCGAGGGAAGCTGGGGTCAGGGTCAGACTTTACTAACGACACGAGGGATGACGAAGGGTCAGTCTTAAAATCTCGGCACTGGGTAGAGTCGTTGTCAGCATCGCTTGGTCAGGCGGCAACCTGCGTGGCTACTCCATCTTTACGCGCCTCCTCATATCAGTGTAGGCCGTTTCGATTAGCCTCCTTAAAGCTGTCGCATCGACCTCTCTTCAGGTCTGACTTTCACATGGCGCATGAACTTGCCGGTTCCTTCCAGGAGGCGGTTGGGATCGGCAATCTCAGCGCCACGAAAGAAACCGACATTCACGTGAGCGCGGAAGGTGTTGACGTAGCCGAAGGCCGCATCACCTATGCACGCGGTTGGATGGCCATCGTGCAATAACTCTCGCACATCGTCTCCGCAGCTGCGCATGACCTCAAACCAACGCTGTGCGATCGCTCCCAATTCGCCCGAGTGCTCATGCATTCAGACCGCAATAGCGGGATCTCGCCGGGTCGAATTTGGGAACCGCATAAGTTGGCTCATAACGATTTTATTGCGACTGCAACTTCACGACCCACGGCAGCGGATAAAGCTTGTTTCGCGCGCAGGTCTAAAGAGCGGAGAACTCGTCCGCGATCGCGCGGTTGAGCGGCGCGACTTTGGCCAGCGCTTCGCCTAACGAGAGGTCAACTCCGCGTTGCGCGAGCGCGCGCAGAACTTCTTCGGTCGGGATATTCCCAACCAGATCGTCCTGCGCGAAAGGACAACCGCCCAGGCCACCCATGGCGCTGTCAATACGCCGGCAACCGGCGTCGTAGGCCGCGAGGATTTTGTCGATCGCTTCCGCTTGCCTGCTATGAAGGTGCACGCCCACATCGCAGCGCGCGCAGTCGCACTTCACCGCGGAAACGATTCGACTAATCAATTCCGTCCCGGCTGCGCCGACCGTGTCCGCGAGCGAAATGGAACAGATACCAAGGTCGGTGATCCGCTTGGCTGCTTCCGCTACGCGCGTTTCGCTCCACGGATCGCTGTAGGGATTGCCGAACGCCATCGAGATATACACGACCATTCCCAAACCGGCTTGCTCGGCCCGCTCGGCGATGCGCCGCAAGATCGCCAGGTTTTCTTCCGGCGATTGGTTTTGATTTCGACGCAGGAACGTTTCCGAAATGGAGTAGGGGAAACCGAGTGTGGTCACGGTTCCGGTGGCGATGGCGCGCTCCGCGCCTTTTTCGTTCACGACGATGCCGATAATTTCCACGCCCTCGTGGCGTCCGAGTTGCGCGAGCACTTCTTCGCTGTCGGCCATCTGCGGCACCGCTTTCGGCGAAACGAAGCTAACCGCGTCGATGTGACGGAAACCGGCGTCGATCAAAGCGCGCAGATATTCAACCTTCCGCTCCGTCGGAATCTGGCGCGGCAATCCCTGCCAGGCGTCGCGCGGACATTCGATGAGCTTGACGGATTCCATTCCGTCCGATTAATCGCGCGTTCTCCCACCGCTGTCATCCTGAGTCGATAATACGACGAAGGACCCCGCAAAGGGCGGTTTGGATACACGATCTCGCCGAACTAATCAGACACCCTACGCGAGATCCTTCACGGTCTCCGCAGTTCAGGATGACAACACGCGCTGGTTGCACAATCCTCTTCCATGCCAGTCGTTCTCGTCGAAAAACAATCCGCGCACACCACTGTTGTCACTCTCAATCGTCCCGAGCGGCGGAACGCTTTGACCATCGAACTGATGACCGAGCTGACCGCAGCAGTCGATGCGGCGAGCGCGGATGAGACACAGCGCATTTTGATTTTGCGCGGCGCGGGACAGGCCTTTTGTGCGGGGCTCGACTTGAATGAAGTGAACGAACCGGAGAAGGCGCATGAATCTGCGGGCGCCGTCGCGAAGACTTTGCTCGCTCTCAGTCAGACTCGCTTGGTGACAATCGCCGTGGTGCACGGTGCAGCGATTGCCGGCGGCGCGGGAATCATGTCGGCCTGCGATTTTGCGATCGCGGCACGACATACGAAATTCGGTTATCTGGAAGCGAAGCGCGGTCTTGTCGCCGGGTTGGTCATGACATTCTTGCGGCGACAACTGCGCGAGCGGGATATTCGTGAACTGCTGCTCACCTCCGAATTGATCGGCGCCGAACGCGCGCTGGAGATGGGGCTGATCAACCGCGTGGTTGCGCCTAACGAGTTAGAGGTCGAGGTGCAGAAACTCGTCGTGTCTATTTTGCAAAATGCGCCGGGCGCGCTCGCCAGTTCCAAGCGATTGCTCGAACAGCTTTGGTCGACGTCGGTCAAAGAAGACATCGAGCACTCGCTCGCGCATCACATGCAAGCGCGCGACTCCGACGAAAGGAAGGAAGGCGTGGCGGCGTTCCTCGAGAAGCGCGCGCCGATCTGGGCGCCGTAAGCTTTCGTCTTGACCATGCCGAAGTCGTCGATCGTAGCCGAGCCGGCCGAGTTGCTCCCATATCTTTTCGAGCACTGGCCCGAGGTCAAAAAGAAACAGGTCCGGACTTGGCTGAAACACCAGGCGGTCACGGTCAATGGCCGCCCGATTTCACAATTCAACCACTCGTTAGTCGCGGGCGATACCGTGGCCATCCGAAGCGATCGCTTCGCAATTCCGAAGACCGTCCTCGCCTCGGGAATGAAAGTTTTCTTCGAAGACGCCACTCTCATCGTGATCGATAAACCGGAGAATCTTCTCAGCGTAGCCAGCGTCGCGGAGCAGGAGAAGACCGCGTATTTCCAGCTGACTGATTATGTGCGCCGCGGTGCCGCGCATGCGCGCGATCGCATTTGGATTGTCCATCGGCTCGATCGCGAAACTTCGGGGCTAATGGTTTTCGCGAAAACCGAGGAAGCGAAACACTCACTTCAAACTGGATGGGATCAGGTCGTGAAAAAATACGAAGCGGTCGTCGAAGGAAAACTTCCCAAAGAGCAGGGGACTTTCGAGTCGCATCTGAACGAAACGAATCCGTTTCGCGTGTATAGCGCTCCGCAAAGCCCCGAGACGCGCCACGCGGTCACGCATTTCCGCGTCCTCGCACGCGGCCAGAAACGAACGCTGGTCGAACTCATTTTAGAAACTGGGCGCCGGCATCAAATCCGCGTCCATCTCGCCGACATCGGATGCCCGATCGTCGGCGATGAAAAATACGGATCGAAAACAAATCCGGCCCATCGCCTCGGACTTCATGCGTGCGGCCTGAAGTTCCTCCATCCGGTCACGCAAAAGGAGATGACCTTCGAGTCACCGCTGCCGCGGGACCTCGCGCGTTTGGTCTAACGAGTGAAGCCATTCCGCAACCTCGCAGAAGCGCATACGCCCGACGGCTCGCGCCTCAGCCTGCACGAGCACGACGGCGAATATTTCATGAAGCTCAACAGCCGTCAGCTCATGAGCAGCACTTCGACGACGTCGGAGATTTTGCTGGCCGACAAAGCCTGCCTGCACCTGCCGGAGCGCCCGAACCGACGCGTCTTAATCTGAGGACGCGGCTTGGGATTCAGTCTGAAGCGCGTCCGCGAACTGATCGGCAAGGGCGGCGTCGTGCATGTAGCGGAACTGATGCCGGATGTTGTGACGTGGAATCGCGACCTGCTTTCAGGATTGAACGGAAAGCTCCTGAATGACAAACGCGT
>JBPCJC010000026.1:0-115852 GCA_051005695.1 Chthoniobacterales bacterium
GGGCTCGGACGTTCGCGCATGACGAAGAAGGCGCAGACAAAAAAGATGGCGAGCGAGGTCGCACCGGTCCAAAGGAGCCGGCTGATTGACCACCAGCTTTGACGAGTCCGCGTCGGCACAGCTCGGCTGGCCGGAGCGATTTCGCTTTCGATTTGCTGCAGCAGTTGGTGATTGAAAAACTCTGCGTTGGCCATCGCCGGTCGCTGCAATTGTTCGCGCAGAAACGAGCCGAGTTTCAGCGCGTCCTGTTTCTCCACTTCCGCCGCGGTCTTATCCGGCAACGATGCTTCGAACTCAGCCAGTTCTTTGCCGCTAAGCTCGCCGTCGAGCCATGCGGTCCACTTTTCCTCAAACGTTTTCATATAGGTCTCTCAACATGTTCTGCAATTTCTTGCGCGCGTAAAAGAGGCGCGACATCACTGTGCCGATGGAGCAGCCTAACGACTCTGCGATTTCGTGGTATTGCATGTCCTCGATTTCTTTCATCAAAATGACCGCGCGATGTTCCGGCGAAAGTTGCGCGATCGCGGCGTCGATTCGGCCGCGAATTTCGCCATGCTGCATGCGCTCGTGCGGGAGCGCGTCCGCTTTCGGCACGGTGCGCGAGGCGGGATCGATCTCTTTCAGCTGAATGGCATCATCGAATTCCGCGCCGCTGCCTTTGACCTGCTTCTTGCGCAGCCAATCGATGGTCACGTTCATGACGATGCGATAAATCCAGGTGTAGAAAGACGATTGCCCGCGAAAGCGGCCGATCGATTTCCACGCCTTTAGGAAACTGTCCTGGGCCAGATCCCAGGCGTCCTGTTCGCTATGTACCATGTTGTAAACCATTCCAAAAACTCGCGTGCGGTAGCGGCCCACGAGCTGGTCGAACGCTTCGGTCTCGCCAGCCTGGCATGCCTTGACCAGGTCCTGATCCGAAACTTCGGCCTGCGCCGTGGACACTTCCGTATGCATTCTTGGACGGGAGCGAGGCTAATTCATTCAACGACCGCCGTTAAAGGCTGCCGAAGCGTCGCAGCCACTCGCCGCGGTATTCACCCATGAGCGTGATGATGCCGTCGCGCACTTGGAAGAGGCGCTGGGTGAGGATGGCGTGCTGGCGCGGCGAAATCAGGCGTTCGGCGAGTAACTGGGCCGCGCCTTCCATCGAAACCGTGATCGCCTTCAGCGCGCGTTTTAAATAAGCGATGGTCATCCCGATTTCGTCGACGTCGTCATCGCTTAAGGCCGCGGCCAGCTTGGCGCTGGCGAGAGCGGAATGGGTCGCGAGCTTGACCGCGGACGGTTCGTTTTGCAGCGCAGGGCATTCGTCGAACAGTTGATCGATCCAAACCGTGAGGGCAAAGGCGGCGCGATAAAGGCTGTGATCTTCGAAACTGTCGGCCGCCGGGACGGCAATCTGCGCGGCCCCGGATTCGACTTCATCGAGGGGCTCCGCGTCTTCCCCGAGCATGGCGTCGACTTCTTCGCTCCAGTCTTCGCTGTTGAAAAGATGTGTCCAACCCATCTCCCGGGCGATGATCTGGTCGCGTTGCGGATGATCGAGATACTTCTCGAGCAGCTCCATATACTTCTCCGTCTTATGGTCCTGCTGCTGGAGAAAACGCTCCCACGCGTACTCATCCCAAGCTTTGTCGGGCTCGTGGTCGTAGCCGGGCATGAGTTTTATTATTCCAGCTTTCCCAGCCGCGCAAAATAGAATTCTCCGCTGGCGCGCTTGGCCTAACGACCGGAAAGAGCAGCCGCGGCCCGCTTTTGTTTAGTTAAGCGCGCGTAGAGGGTAAGCGCCTGCCCGACCACCTGGTCCATGTTGTAATACTTGTAAGAGGCCAGCCGGCCGACGAAGTGGAGCCCGGGCGTATCGTTAACCAACGCCTGATACCTGGCGTTAATCTCCGCGTTCTGCGGCCGCGGGATTGGATAATAGGGATCGCCCTCGGCCTGCGGATACTCATAAACCACGCTCGTCTTCGGATGCTTCTGGCCGGTGAGATATTTGAACTCGGTCACGCGCGTGTGCGGAACATTTTCATCCGGATAATTTACCACCGGTGCTTCCTGAAAAACTTCGCGCTCGTGAGTTTCATGGCGAAAGTCTAACGAGCGATAAGGCAGTTGCCCGAAACGGAAATCGAAGAACTCGTCAATCGGTCCGGTGTAGATCATTTCCCGGTACGGGACCGAGTCCTTGATCTCGCGGTAATCGGTCCCGAGCTGCAGCGTGATGTTATCGTGATCGAGCATGTTCTCGAACATTTTCGTGTACCCGTGGAGTGGCATTTGCTGGTGAGCGTCGCCAAAATAGCGGTCGTCGCGATTGTTCCGGGTGGGAATGCGCGCCGTCACTTGCGCGCTCAGCTCGGAAGGATCGAGGCCCCATTGCTTGCGCGTGTAACCGCGGAAAAATTTCTCGTAGAGCTCGCGCCCGACGGTGCTCACGACCACGTCTTCGGAGGTTTGGATTTTCTCCACCTTCTCGCGCCGCGCGGCGAAGAACTCCTCCAACCCGGCGGAATCCAGATTCAATCCGTAGAGCCGATTGATCGTGTCGAGATTGATTGGGATCGGCAAGAGCTGGCTATCGACGAATGCGCGCACCCGATGTTCGTAAGCTCGCCACTCCGTGAACTGAGAAAGGTAATCGAAAATCTCCTGGGAGTTTGTGTGGAAGATGTGCGGGCCATATTTGTGAACCAGGACCCCGGCGGCGTCCGGATGATCGTAAGCGTTGCCTGCCACATGCGGACGCTTGTCGACCAGTAAGACTTTCTTGCCGGCATCGCGCGCCAGCCGCTCCGCGAGTACGCTGCCAGCGTAGCCGGCGCCAACGATCAGGTAGTCGTACATAAATTTTTCGCCCGCAGGGTTCGCGGCCGACAGCTTGGAAAGCTAGCAAAGACGTGGCCAGCCGGTAGGAAAAGTTCCGCAATTTACCAGGGCCGCGTGATGGCTTGCTCTTTTAGGCGCGGCTTCTACTGTGGCCGCCAATTCGCATGAACGATTACCTTATCTCGATCCTGCTCGGCCTGATTGAAGGCCTGACCGAATTTTTGCCGGTTAGTTCGACCGCGCATTTGCGGATCACGGAGGCGCTGCTGCACCTCGATCTACACGACAGTTTTTGGAAGATGTACAGCATCGTCATTCAACTGGGGGCGATCCTCGCGCTGCCCGTTTATTTTTGGAACCGGATCCTAAAGTTCATCGGCACTTTTCCGAAAGGCGAGCGGGGTGACCGGAACGTCTTCACCCATCCGCTTGGGTTAACCATGATCGCGTTCGTGGTCACCGCGATCCCGGCGTTCCTCCTTAAAAAACAAATCGGACAGAATCTGGAGAGCCTTTCGGTTATGGCTTGGGCGCTTCTGATCGGCGGCGTGATCATGTGGGTGGTCGACGCGTTTTGCCGGCATCCGCATATCGATCGCCTGGAGTTGATGAATCTTCCGCGCGCCATCTGGATCGGTGCAGTGCAAATTCTCTCCGCCGTTTTTCCCGGGACTTCGCGCTCGATGTGCACCATCGCGGCCGGTCAAGTGGCCGGCCTGACGCGTTCCACGGCGCTGGAATTTTCTTTCTTCCTTTCGATGCCGACGATGATCGTGGCGACCGGCTACGATTTATTGAAAACGATCAAGCCGCACCACACCGCCGCCGATGCGGAACTCGCGCCCCTGGTCATGACGGCCCACAACTGGATCGTGGTCGCGATTGGCTTCGTCATTTCCTTCATCGTCGCGCTCGCCGTCGTTTTCTGGTTCATGCGCTGGGTGCGCGTGCGCGGCTTCGCGCCTTTCGCGATTTACCGCATCCTTATCGGAATTGCTCTGCTGGTCCTGATCAGCCGCGGAATAATCTAGCGGCGGTGATGGAGGTGCCGCCTCAGGCCTTCATTAGTACTAGCACCAGGATAATCAGAAGGATCAGTCCGCCGCCGGGGAAGTAACCCCATCCGGAGCTATAGGGCCAAGTGGGCAGGGCGCCGATGAGTAAAAGGACCAGGATAACGAGGAGGATTGTGCGCATGGGCGCAGATTAGAAGGCTCGTTAGACCGCTGACAATCCTTTTTTCCGCGCCCGCGGAATTCTTCCGCGAGGGAAAATCCTTGCAGCACCGGCGCATGATTCTATCGTCCCACCAAGTCCCGAATGTGTCCGCTCCCCGGATGCGTCGGGACAGTTTATTGTCGGTTTTTTCATTCCATGGCGAACACAATCCTGGTCGGCGCGCAGTGGGGCGACGAAGGCAAGGGGAAGATCATCGACGTCCTGACCGCGCAGTCGGATGTAGTCGTGCGCAGCCAGGGCGGGAACAACGCCGGGCACACCGTGATTCATCGCGGAACGAAGTATGTCCTGCATCTGATTCCCTCGGGAATTTTGCGCCGCGGGAAAGTTTGCGTCATCGGCAATGGCGTGGTCATCGACCCGCTCGCGCTCGTCGCCGAGATCGACGGCTTGCAAAAAATGGGGATCGCGGTCGGCAAGAATTTGCGGATCAGCGACTGCGCGCATTTGGTTTTGCCGTATCACCGCATGCTCGATGAACAGCGCGAACTTTTGAAAGGCCGCGCGAAAATCGGCACCACCAAGCGCGGCATTGGCCCGGCCTACGGAGACAAAGCTGCGCGCACCGGTCTGCGCATCTCCGACCTGATGCAGCCGGAATTATTTTCGAAAAAACTGGCGGCGAAAATTCGCGAGAACAACAGCATTCTCCAGGCGCTGGGTGCGAAGCCGATCAGCTTCCGCTCGGTGAATGAAAAATATCTCGAAGCGGGCAAAAAACTGCGCCCCTTTGTCGGCAACACCGTCGTCTGGCTGCATCAGGCGTTGCAGAAAGGGAAGGGGATCTTGTTCGAAGGCGCGCAGGGAACCTTTCTCGACATCGATCACGGCACTTATCCCTACGTCACTTCTTCCAACACTACCGCCGGCGGCGCCTGCACTGGTTCGGGCGTGCCGCCGCATCGAATGGACGTCGTGCTCGGTGTGGTCAAAGCGTACACCACCCGCGTGGGCGAAGGCGCGTTGCCGACGGAAGACGAAGGTGTCGCGGATATGCTCCACAAGATGGGTCGCGAATTCGGCGCCACTACCGGGCGTCCGCGTCGCTGCGGTTGGTACGACGCCGTCGCCGCGCGCTACGCGACCATGATTAACGGGATCGACGAGCTCGCGATCACCAATCTCGACGGACTCGACACCGTCGATCCGATTCGCATTTGCGTGGCTTACCGATTGAATGGCAAACGCCTCGACGTTCCGCCCTGCGACGCCGACCAGCTCGAAAAGTGCGAGCCGGTTTACGAAGAGATCGCGGGCTGGAAGAAATCCACGCACACCGCGAAGAAGTTTTCCGATTTGCCGAAAGCCGCGCGCACTTATGTGCAACGTCTGGCGGAGTTGACCGGCGCAAAGTTGGCCATCGTCAGCGTCGGGCCCGAGCGCGGGCAGACCATCATTCTTTAACGCCATGGCCTCCGCTGCCTCAGCCGTTCCTCGCCACGTGGCGATCATCATGGATGGCAACGGGCGTTGGGCGAAAAGCCGCGGTCTCCCTCGGATCAAAGGCCACGAGCAAGGCGCCGAAGCCGTGCGCGAATGCGTCGAAGGCTGTGGCGATTTGAAGATCGAGTTCCTCACCCTCTACGCCTTCTCCGCGGAAAACTGGCAGCGCCCCAAGACGGAAGTTTTCGCGCTCATGCATTTGCTCGAGAGATTTTTGAAAGAGAAAACGCCCGAGCTCCTGGAGAAAAATGTTCGGTTGCAGGCGATCGGACGCCTGACGGATTTGCCCGCGGCCTGTCAGCGGCAGCTGCACAAATCGATCGAGAAAACCTCCAGCAACAATGGTCTCACCTTGATCCTCGCCCTCAGCTACGGCGGCCGGCTGGAGATCATCGACGGTATCAAGAGCCTGCTCCGCCAGGTCGAGGCCGGCCACATCGACAGCGCAATGATCGACACCGAGATGTTCAGCAAACACCTCTACACCCGCTACTATCCCGACCCCGATCTGCTCATTCGCACGAGCGGTGAATTGCGCCTCTCGAATTTCCTGCTCTGGCAACTCTCCTACACCGAGATGTACGTCACCCCGAAACTCTGGCCGGATTTTACCAAGGAAGATCTGTTCGCAGCGGTCGCGGAATTCGGCCAGCGCCAACGCCGTTACGGCGCGGTGTAACACAGGCATCCTGCCTGTTTCGTCGGACGGGCTTCCAGCCTGTCGAGTCGCAGAGGCGCCAGGCGGATGCCCCGCTTGACCGAACAGGCTGGAAGCCTGTGTTACGCGTCACTCGTCCGCGCTTAACTTTGCGAGCACGCTAAAATCCTCCAGCGTTGTCGTATCACCGGTCACGGTCTTGCCGCTCGCAATCTCCTTCAACAACCGCCGCATAATTTTTCCGCTGCGCGTTTTCGGTAACGCTTCCGCAAAGCGCACTTCATCCGGTTTCGCGATCGCGCCGATCTGTTTGCCGACATGGTTGCGCAGCTCGTGCTTCAACGCCGGCGTCGCGTCCACTCCGGTCTTCACGGTGACAAACGCGACCACGCCCTGGCCCTTCAATTCATCCGGCCGACCAACCACCGCCGCTTCGGCAACTTTCGGATGGCTAACGAGTGCACTTTCGATCTCGGACGTTCCGAGGCGATGGCCGGCAACGTTGAGGACATCGTCGATGCGCCCCACGATCCAGAAATATCCATCCTTATCGCGGCGCGCGCCGTCGCCGGTCAGATAACTTCCTTTGAACTCGCTCCAGTAAGTTTTCTTGTAGCGCTCCTTGTCGCCGTAGATCGTCCGCAGCATCGACGGCCACGGTTGCCTAACGATCAGTTTCCCGCCGACGTTCGGCCCCACTTCCTTCCCCGCTTCGTCAACGATCGCGGCGTCCACCCCGAAGAACGGCAAGGTCGCGCTGCCCGGTTTCGTCGGCGTCGCCCCCGGCAAGGGCGTGATCATGATCCCGCCGGTTTCGGTTTGCCACCAGGTGTCGACGATCGGGCAGCGGCCGCCACCGATCTTCTCGTGATACCACATCCACGCTTCCGGATTGATCGGCTCGCCCACGCTGCCTAACAAACGCAACGACGAGAGATCGTGCTCCTTGATCCACTTGTCCCCCCAGCGAATGAAGGCGCGGATCGCGGTCGGCGCGGTGTAGAGAATGTTGACGCTGTATTCCTCGATGATCCGCCAAAAGCGATCCGGCTCCGGCCAGTTCGGCGCGCCTTCATACATCAGCGTGGTCGCGCCGTTGGCCAGCGGTCCGTAGACTACATAGCTGTGCCCGGTGACCCAGCCGATGTCGGCCGTGCACCAATAAACATCGTCGTCGCGCAGATCGAAGACGTATTTGGTCGTCGCATAAATCCCGACCAAATAACCGCCGGTGGTGTGCAAAATACCCTTCGGTTTTCCGGTCGAGCCGCTGGTGTAGAGAATGAAAAGCGGATGCTCGCTATCGACCGGCGTCGGCGGGCAATTGGCGTCCACATATTCCAATTCCCGATGCCACCAGATATCGCGGCCCTCCTCGACGTGGACGTCATTTCCGGCGCGACGAAAAACAATCACGCACTTGATGGAGGTCTCGCCGGTAAGCGCGTCGTCGACATTTTTCTTCAAAGGAACAATCGCCCCGCGCCGGTAACCACCATCCGCCGTGATCACCGCGACTGCGCCGCAATCCGCAATCCGGTCGCGAATACTATCCGCACTAAACCCGCCGAAGATTACCGAGTGCACCGCGCCGATCCGCGCGCAGGCAAGCATCGCGATCGCTGCTTCCGGAATCGCCGGCATGTAGATGATCACGCGATCGCCTTTTTTGATTTTGTTCCGCTTGAGTACGTTTGCGAACCGGCAAACGTCGCGATGCAGTTGCTGATAGGTGAGCGTGCGCTTTTCGCCCGGCTCGCCTTCCCAAAGGATCGCCGCCTTGTTCTTGTTTGGCCCGCCCAGGTGCCGGTCGAGACAGTTCTCGGAAACATTCAGCTGGCCGCCGAGGAACCATTTTGCAAAAGGCGCCTTCCACTCGAGCACCTTTTTCCACGGCTTCTGCCAGACGAGCTCGCGCGCTTCGCGCGCCCAGAATTTATCGGGTGACTTGATCGATTCGCGATACAACCGCCGATAATCTTCCAAACTCCCGACGCGGGCTTGTTTGGAAAAAGCGCGCGTGGGTTTGAAGACGCGTTTCTCGATCAGGTGCGACTCGATATTGGTTTCCATGACCGCCACCAACTAGCGCAGGCCGCTGACGGCTGTTCAATGCAAAAGCGCGGCAAAGGTGCGGGTGTTTTTTGTATTTGTCCGCTTCCGTGACGGCAGCGAGGCTGGGCCATGAGCGATCACGTTTACAAAAAAATCGAACTCGTCGGCTCCTCCGCAACCAGCATTGAAGATGCGGTCAAAAATGCGATCGAGCGCGCCGGTAAAACCATCCGCAACATGCGTTGGTTCGAAGTGACCGAAACCCGTGGCCAGATCGACGAAGGCCGGATTCAACACTGGCAGGTGACCGTGCTTGTCGGCTTCACCCTCGACTAACGAGTGCCGGAGGACGAGTCGTTAGACTTCGTCCTGCTGCGCGGCCTTATACAGCTTGGTCGCGCCGTAAATGAGGACCGCAGGCTTGAGCGCGAGGAGCGAGAGACGGGTCAGGCCACCGAGAATCCGGAAAACGGGCAGGCGATCGAGCACCAGCCCGGCGACGACGGCGTAGGCCACCGCGCGGGTCGGATTTTCGCGCACGAAATCCTCAGTCTGTTCCAGGATCTGCCCGAATTGTTCTTTGGTGTAACGCAGCCCGCGCTCGGCAACGTCTTCAGATGTGTCGGCAAATTGTTCGTCCATCACTTACCCTTCGCATCCTGAGGCCCGATTGCGTGTTCAAATTCCACTAGCGGAGCGTTAACCAGACGGTGCGCGAACCTTCGCCCGCGGGAAAATCGGGCAACGGCGCCTCGCTGTGCAGACTGCCCGCGCGCCGGCTGGCCTTGAGGCAAAAACGCGCCATCACCTCGAGCGCGCGCTCTTTCACGGTACTGCAATTTGTCGAAAGCAGAATGCGCCCGTCGCGCTCCGCCACTTCCAACGCGGCCCCCAGGAGGGTCTCGAAATCGCGTTCCACTTGGAAACCTTTCCCGCTGTAAGAGCGCGAAAACGTCGGGGGATCGAGGACGATGAGGTCGAATTTCTCGCCCCGGCGCCCGAGCCGGGGAAGAAGTTCCATGACATCATCGGCGACGAATTTGTGGTCGGCGATCGGGAGCGAATTTATTCCGAAATTTTCGCGCCCGCGCGTGAGCGATTTTTTCGAAAGATCGACGCTCACCGTCTGCGCGCCGACGGTCGCCCCCGCGACCGAGAACGAACAAGTGTAGGCAAAACAATTCAGCAAACTCTTCGGCCGCAGCGTGCGCACGAAACTGCGGTTGTGCCGTTGATCGACGAAAAGGCCGACCGAATAGCCCGCCTCGAAATCGATCCCATAACGCAGCGCACGCTCGGTCGCGACGCTTTGGAGATTGAGCGTGGCGTCGCCCTGGATCAGTTTCGGGGTCGCGCGCTCGGCGTTTTGCCTCGGCAAAAAACGGCCGAAAACGCGCGCGAATTTGAACTCCACCGAAAGCGCCCACAGAAAAAATTCATTCGTTAGGCGCTCTTGCGCGACGTCATTTTTGTAAGAAACGAGAACGTCGTTTCCGTAGCGTTCGACCCAGCCGTCGTCGTCGGTGCAAAGGCGATAAGCGTCGGTTTGTTCCTCGTCGAAAGCCTTCGCCAGGCTGGGCTCTATCCATTCCGAAGTCCTCATGCAACGCCGACCGCGACCGTCGTTGGAGAATCGGCCTGCAACCGGTATCTGCGTGCCTTGCCCATCGCGCCGCGAGCGATCTCTTGCCGCGCGAAACGAGCGCGATACCTTTGCGCCGCGCTCCCATCCGTCGCCTAACGGATGGTTTTCTCATGCAAGAAATCACCGTCCGCGTCCCGGCGAGCACCTCAAATCTCGGCCCCGGTTTCGATTGTCTCGGCGTTGCTTTGCGCATCTACAATCGCGTGACGGTGCGGCGCGACAGTCGTCAGCGAACCAGTCCGATGCTGCGCGAAGCCGCCGATCTTTTTTTCGAACGCGCCCGCTTGCGGCCGTTTCGATTTGCTTGCGAGATTTCCGGCGAGGTTCCGCAATCCCGCGGACTCGGCAGCAGCGCCGCGGTGCGTTTGGGTTTGCTCGATGGCTTGAACGGGCTGGCGAACAAACCGCTGATGCGCGAAGAAATTTTCCGGTTGTGCGCGAAGCTCGAGGGCCATCCGGACAACGCCGCGCCCGCAGAGTTCGGTGGCTTTAACGTCATTCGCGCTCAGCGCCGGCAGCGTTTTCCCGTCGCCGCTGCGCTCAAGTTTATTCTCGTCATCCCCGACTTCGAAGTTCGCACCGCGGAAGCGCGTGCGCTGCTGCCGGACCGCATCGCGCGCCACGAGTCGGTGGAAAGTTGCGCGAATGCCTGCGCGATTACCGCCGCTTTCGCCTCCGGAAAATATCAGAACCTGCGCGGCGCGTTTCATGATTATCTCCACCAGCCTTACCGGAAAAAATTGCTGCCATTTTTCGATGACGTGGTGGCGGCGGCGGAAAACGCCGGCGCGCTCGGCGGCTTCATCAGCGGCTCCGGCTCGACCATTGCAGCAGTTAGCCTAACGAATCCAGCCAAAATCGCCGCCGCGATGGGCGCGACCGCGCCGAAGACCGCACGCATCCTCGTTACCACCGCCGACAATCGCGGCGCGCAAATTTTGCCATGAGCCAGCGCTCCGAAACGCTCGAGCAATTCGCGATCGACGTCATCCTCGAGCGCCGCCACGGCATCCGCGCGACGATGCTCCGCGGCCTGCTCTACGCGCTCTCCTTCGTTTACGAGCGGATCGTGCAACTGCGTTTGTTCCTGTATCGCCATCGCATTTTTCGCGAGCGCACTCTCGGCTGCCTCGTGATCAGCATTGGCAACCTGACCGTCGGCGGCACTGGCAAGACGCCGATCGTCGAAAAATTCGCGCGCGCCCTTCGCGCCGGCGGACGGCGGGTGGCGATTCTCAGCCGCGGCTACAAAAGCGTCCCGCAATCTGTTTCGAAGAAAAACGCGCAGAACGCCGAACAGCCGCCGCGGATCGTCTCCGATGGCAAATCGCTTTTGCTCGATTCGTTAACCGCAGGTGACGAGCCCTACATGCTCGCGCAAAACCTGAAAGACGTGATCGTCTTGGTCGATAAGGATCGAGTGAAGAGCGGACTCTTCGCGATAAAAGAACTCAAAGCCGACACGCTTTTGCTTGATGACGGCTTGCAATATCTCCATCTGAAACACCGGCTCGATATCGTCCTGATCGATCGCCAGGCGCCCTTCGGAAATGAATATCTGCTCCCGCGCGGAACCTTGCGCGAGCCGCCGAAGAATTTGCGCCGAGCCAGTTACATCTTCATCACCAAATGCACCGGCGAGCCTAACGACGATTTGATCGCGCGAATCCGGGAATACAATCGGACCGCCGAGATCATCGAATGCGCGCACCAGCCGCTGCATCTCCAGAACGTCTTCACCGGCGAACAACTGCCGCTGGAAAAACTGCGGGGTGAATTCATCGGCTCACTTTGCGGGATCGCGCAGCCGGAGAGTTTCGATGACGGACTGCGCAAACTCGGCGCGCGCATAGAGCTTTCGAAACATTACACCGATCACCACCGTTACACCGAGGCCGAGCTGCAGAATTTCATCAACCGCTGTCTGCGCCGTGATCTCGCGATGGTCGTAACCACGGAGAAAGACGCGGTCCGGTTTCCACGCCTGATGAACCCGGAAGTGCCGATTTGTTTTCTCCGGGTGGAAATCGAAATCCTCAGCGGCCACGAAAGCTGGGAACACTGCGTCGCGCGTATCTGTCAGCCACAACCAATGCTCTCGCCCGCGCGATTCTTTTCTTAGAAATGGCCGACAAAACGGAACTGATCGTGGAAGGAAAGAAGCTTCCGGTTTCGAACCTGAACAAGGTGCTCTATCCGCAGACCGGATTCACCAAAGGGCAGGTGATCGATTATTACATCCGGATCGCGCCGGTGTTGTTGCCGCATTTGAAGGACCGCGCGCTGACGATGAAGCGTTACCCGAACGGCGTCGACGGGATGTTCTTCTACGAAAAGAATTGCCCGTCGCATCGGCCGAAATGGGTCAAGACCGCAAAGGTTTGGAGCGAAGGTAACCAGCGCGATATGCATTATTGCCTTGCGCAGGATTTGCCGACGCTTGTCTGGGCGGCGAACCTCGCTGACCTCGAATTGCACACTTCGCTCGCGCGGAAGAAAGACGTGAGCAAGCCGACGATGATGGTCTTCGATCTCGATCCCGGTCCGCCGGCGGACATGGTGCAATGCTGCCAGGTCGGGCTCTGGCTGCGCGACTTGTTAGGCGAAATGAAATTGCAAAGCTGGGCCAAAACCAGCGGCTCGAAAGGCCTGCAAGTTTACGTCCCGCTGAATACCGCGATCACTTTCGATCAGACGAAAGCGCTCGCCCGCGCACTCGCCGAACATTTGGAACGCACACATCCGAATTTGGTCGTGCACAAAATGCTCAAGTCGCTCCGCAAAGGAAAAGTGCTGGTCGATTGGAGCCAGAACGACGAGCACAAGACGACGATCAACGTCTACTCGCTGCGCGCGAAAGAGCAGCCGACGGTTTCTACTCCGGTTTCTTGGGATGAGGTCGAGACGTGTTTGAAAAAGAAGAAGGCGGGCTTGCTCGCGTTCAACTCCGATCAAGTTTTGCAGCGCGTCCAGAAGATGGGTGATCTTTTCGCCCAGGTGGAAACGCTTAAGCAGAAGCTGCCGAAAAAATGGGAGCTGGATTAACAATCTCCGCGCAAACCCACCGTCCTCGCATGTCATCCTGAGGCTGGCGCAACGCGCCGAGGGACCTCACCCACGCGCTCCTGATGACACGATGGTTCCCGGGCGCGAAAACCGACGCCCTGTGCGAGGTCCCTCGCCGTCTGCGCGGCTCGGGATGACACGCGATTACGCGCGGGATGATTATGCAGGTTTCGTCCGCTGGTAAACTTCCGGGCGGCGGTGCCGCATCACCGGCATGTGGTCGCGAACTGTTCGCAGCGTTTCCTCGGAGAGATCCGCAACCACAAGCTCCTCACGATCGCTCGAAGCCGCGGCGACGACCACGCCGTAGGGATCGATGATCGCCGAGCTTCCGCAAAAGGTGACGCCATCATCGGTGCCGACGCGATTGGCGAGGATGACGTAGCTCTGGTTTTCGATCGCGCGCGCAGTCGCGAGCGTGCGTAAATGTTCGACCCGCGGAAAGGGCCACGCAGACGAGATGACGAAAACATCCGCGTCCTGATCGACCGCGAGCGTGCGATAAATTTCCGGAAAACGCAGGTCGTAACAAATCGTTAGGCCGAAGCGGAACCGGTCGATCGGCACGGTGACGGCCTCGCCACCGGCAGCGAAGCATTTGTGTTCCTCAATCGGCGCCGGCGCAAAGAGGTGCGCTTTCCGATATTTCCCGATCAGCACGCCGGTCGAGTCGATCACTGCCTGACTGTTGAAGATGCAATCGTCTGTCCGCTCGGAGACGCCGCAGAGGATACCTAACGAGAACTCGCGCGCGAGCGCTCGCAGTTGCGGAACCGCGCCGTCATTCCAACGCGACGCGCGCTCGCGGATAACCGACATGACGTAGCCGGTATCCGACATTTCGGGAAACACGATCCAATCGACGGCTTGTCGCTTTGCGCATTCTGCGAATTCGCGAATTTTCCGCAGGTTCGTCTCGATCTCACCGACAGCGCAGGAGATTTGGGCGGCGGCGATCTTCATTTTTTTAAGACAGGATGAAATTCTTCAATCCTGTCTAATATCCGGCCGCCTGTCCGTCCTTGCGGCTTTCACTCGCGCCGACGTAAACGCGTTCGCCATCATGCATCTCGACTTTGATCGCCTGATAGCCGCCGTAGCCGCCGACATCGAAACGCACATCGTGTCCGCGTTTTTTTAACTCGCGCACCGTCTCGTACGGAATGCCGCTCTCCACTTCCACGTAGCCGCCGTCCTTCATTTTTTCGTCGGTCGGTTCGTTATCGCCTTCGTGTTGCCAGCGCGCGGCGTCGCCGGCTTCCTGCACGTTCATCCCGAAGTCGATTTGATTCGTTAGGACTTGCACGTGCCCCTGCGGTTGCATCCCGCCGCCCATGACGCCGAAGGCTTCCCACGGTTTCCCGTCCTTCATCACGAAGCCGGGAATGATGGTATGAAACGGGCGCTTCCCCGGCGCATAAACATTCGCGTGTCCCGACTGCATGGAAAAAAGTTGGCCGCGATCCTGAAACATAAACCCGAGCCCGGGGACGACGATGCCGCTGCCCATCCCGCGATAATTACTTTGGATTAACGAAACCATGTTGCCCTCGTCATCCGCGGTGCACATGTAAATCGTGTCGCCGTGACCGAGCGCGGGATTGCCGGCGAGGACAGTCTTCGCGGCGTGTTTCGGATCGATTAATTTGCGCCGCTCGGCCGCGTATTCCTTCGAGATCAACTGTGCGACCGGCGCCTTTGCGAAATCAGGATCGGCGTAGAATTTCGCGCGATCGGCCCAGGCAATTTTCTTCGCTTCCACCATCGTGTGCAAGGTGTCGGGCGTATTCCGGCCCATCGCTTTCAAGTCGAAGCCCTCGAGCAAATTTAGGATTTGCAGGGTGGCGATGCCTTGGCCATTTGGCGGTAACTCAAAGACATCGTAGCCACGGTAATTAGTCGAAACCGGCTCGACCCAGGTGCTCGTGTGTTTTGCGAAATCTTCTTTGCGGAGATAACCGCCGTTCGCGCGCATGAAGGCGTCGATCTTATCGGCAATCTCGCCTTTGTAATAAACATCGCGCCCGTTCTCGCCGATCAAACGCAGAGTATTTGCGAGATCCGGGTTCTTGAAAATCTCGCCTTTTTCCGGCGCGCGGCCTTTGCCATCAAGGGTGTAAGTCGCCAGAAAACCACCCGGCAAGCCTTTGAAATAGGCCAGGTTTCGGCCCCAGTAGAACGAGATCAGCTCGGTCACGGGGAAGCCTTCCTCCGCGTAATGAATCGCGCCGGAAAGATCGTCGCCTAACGAGAGCTTGCCGAATTTGTCGTGCAACTGCGCCCAACCATCCACGCAACCGGGAACGCTGATCGGCAGCATCCCGATCGGCGGAATGTCCGGGCGTTTCAGTTTCGCGAGCTCGTTTTTCATTCGCTCGAAACTGAGCCCGATCGGCGAACGACCGCTGGCGTTCAAGCCGTAAAGTGTGTTCTCCTTCGCGCTGTAAACGATCGCGAAAAGATCGCCGCCGACGCCGTTCGAAACCGGCTCCATCAAACCGAGGGTGGCGTTCGCGGCGATCGCGGCATCGATCGCGTTGCCGCCGCGTTTCAAAACATCGAGCCCGACTTGCGTCGCGGCTGGCACGCTCGTGCAAACCATTCCGTGTCGCCCTAATACTTCCGAGCGGGTGGCGAAAGGCGCGCCGGTGATTCGGTCGATTTGCGCATCAACGATGCTCGTGAAAGCGAGACAAAAAACCGGGAGAAGGATGAGGCGCATCCCGGAGTTTATCACTCTCGCCCGCTATTCAAACCGGAGCGCTTTTACCGGATCGAGCCGGGCCGCGAAGTAAGCCGGGATGAGCGCGGCGAACGAGCAGATGATGAACGCGGCCACGCAAATGATCGCGACATCGCCGCGGACGATTTCCGCCGGAATTTGCGAGAACTGATAAACCTGCCGGGGAAAAACTTCGATTCCGAAGGTGCCGGAAAGCCATTGGCTGAATTCATTCCGGTAACGAATCAGCAACATTCCGAGACCAAGCCCGGAGAGCGTGCCGAACATTCCGACGACCATTCCCTGCGCCAGAAAAACCCAGACGATTTGCCAGATGTTGGCGCCGATCGCTTTCATAATTCCGATCTCGCGCGTCTTTTGCACGGTCACGGTAATGAGCGTGTTCATGATTCCGAAGGCGGCCACCACCACGATGAAAAAGAGGAGGAAAAACATCACCGTTCGTTCCAGCCGGACCGCTTCGAAATATTGATTGTTCATCTCGATCCAGGTCTGCGCGTATTCCGGTGGGGTCAGAAATTTATCGATCGCTGCTTTCACCCGGCCGGCCGCGTATGGATCAACCGTCTTCACGGATAATCCATGCAACGCGTCGCCCAGATTATACAATTCCTGACCGACATAAATCGGCACGAGGAGGAACTCGGAATCGTGCAGGTAATGGCCGGTTTCGAAAATACCGGTGACGGTCAATTCCTTCGGGAGCACGACTTCGCGCAGTTGATCGAGCGCCGCTTTTTCGTCCGCGCCTTTGTTCTCTAATTTTTTCAGGCTATCCATGATCGCGCCCAGATTTCCCGGCGAATAAACGGTCAGCTTGTCGCCGACAGTGATCCCAAGTTTGCGCGCGAGTTCGATTCCCAAAATCGCCGAGTCGCCCTCGAGGTCGAGTTTGCCTTTGACGATAAATTTCTGCAGGGGGATGACCTTTTCTTCTTCTTCCGGATCGATCCCGCGGATGAAAGGAGCCAGACGTTGATCGTTGAATTCGACGATCACCGGCCCTTGCACATAGGGCGCGGTCGCGACCACCCCCGGGGTGTTGCGGATTTTGACCGTGAGATCGCGCCAGTCATGAAGCACATCCTGGCTGGAAACGAAAATGTGCGCGTCGAAGTCGATCACCTTCTGGCGTAGCTCGCGGTCGAAGCCGGTCATGACCGAGATGACAAGGATGAGCACGGTCACGCCGAGAGTCACGCCGAGGACCGAGATCAGAGTGATGATCGAAACGAAGGTGCGCTTCGGCTTGAGATAGCGGAGCGCGAGAAAGAGGCTGAACGGCAGTTTCAAAATCGGCGGTAAGGTCGCGAGAAACCGGCGCGATGCCAGCGCGAAGTCGAGCGCGGCACCGGCCGCGGCCCCGGGCAAAGTCTCGTTAGGCGTCGATCGCGTGAGCTTTTAATTCTTCCAACGAAACGAACTCGAGCACGGAGGAATGGGTCGCTTCGAGATCGACCTTTCCGGGCAGGCCGCGTTTCAGCGCCGCCGCCCAACGAGTGACGCAAACGCACCAGCGATCGCCTGGTTGCAATCCCGGAAAACCATACTGCGGATGCGGCGTGAGCAGGTCGTTACCATCGAGCACGGAGAAGTCCAGGAAGTCGCGGTCGACCACCACGCAAACGGTGTGTAGCCCAAGATCCTCCGGCGCGGTGCGGCAGTAACCGTCGCGAAAAAATCCGGTCATCGGATCGCGGCAACAGCATTTCAATTCCGTGCCGAGGACGTTAGTGGGCATGGCGCACTATAGCATTGCGGGCGGCGAGCAAAATCACGGCGACGTTCGATTCAGAAGCGATGTCTAAAGTGCGAGAGCCGCTGGCGTTTTGGCTCGTGCCGGCGCCGCCTGAGCGCGAGATTTTTGCGCAGATTATCGACCAGCTTGCCGGACGTTTTCATGCGCCTCGATTCGAACCGCATCTCACCTTGCTGAGTGCGAAGTTGGAACGCGAACGAGCCGGCGCGGCGTTGCAGTAGCTGCCTCTCGGCGCCAAATACGTCGTGGAGGTCGAGGGAATTTCTTTCGCCGAAAAATTTACCAAGACCCTCTTTGTCCGCTTCCGTTCTTCGCCGGAACTGGAGCGACTGCGCGCGATGTTGGCCGATTTTCTTGGCCTAATGAGTGTTGAGGAATTCGATCCGCACCTGAGCTTGCTTTACGCGGAATTGCCGCTGCGCGAAAAAGAATCACTCGCCCGGAGCCTTCATTTTCCTTTGGCGAGCGTGACTTTCCACGGCTGCAAAGTGATCTCGCATCCGGCATCGATCAGCAGCCGCGCGGACGTGGAAGCGTGGCGCACGGTCGCAGCTTGAGAGCAACCTTCGCCCGACCGACACTGCGGAATGAGCGACATCGTCGGCATCGATCTGGGCACGACCAATTCTCTCATCGGGATTTTGGAAGCGGGCTTTCCGCTTTTGCTCGCCGATGCGGATGGTCAACGCCTGACGCCGTCGGTGGTGCATATTTCTCCGACCGGCGACGCACTCGTCGGCCGGCCGGCGCAACGCATGCGCGCACTCGATCCGGCGAACACGTTTTCATCGGTCAAAAGATTGATTGGGGTCCGCGGGAAAAAGTTGCACGCGGCGGGGCGGGATTATTTGCCCGAAGAAATTTCTGCATTTGTCCTGCGCAAACTGAAGGCGGATGCGGAAGCCGCCTTGGGCCGGAAGGTTTCACGCGCCGTCATCACCGTGCCGGCTTATTTCAACGACGCGCAACGCAACGCGACCAAACACGCGGGCGAGTTGGCCGGTCTTACGGTCGAACGAATCGTCAACGAACCGACCGCAGCCGCGCTGGCCTACGGCCTCGACAAACTGAAAACCCGCGCGCGCATCGCGGTCTACGATTTCGGCGGCGGGACCTTCGACGTTTCCATTTTGGAATTGAACAACGGTGTCTTCGAGGTGCTTTCGACCAATGGGAACACGCAGCTCGGTGGCGACGATATCGATGCGCAGTTAATGGCGGATTGCCAATTGCCGATCGCCGACTGGCAAAAGCGCGAGCTGGTCATCGAAGCGAAACATCGGCTTTCGACGGAGGGGTCGGTTGCGCTGGAGTTGCCGTTTGTCGATGGAAAAAATCATGTTTATCGCCTGACCCGGGATGAACTGGAAACGTTCGCACGGCCGGTGATTGAGCGGACGCGGTTGCATTGTTTGCGCGCAATTTCGGACGCGAAAATTTCCGCGCACGAACTCGACGAAGTCATTCTTGTCGGCGGCGTGACGCGGATGCCGCTGGTGCAACGAACCGTGGAAGAGATTTTCGGGCGCCCGCCGAATGTTTCGCAGAATCCCGACGAAGCGGTCGCGCTCGGGGCGACCATTCAGGCGGGTATTCTTTCCGGCGCGATCCGCGATGTCGTGCTCCTGGATGTGACGCCGCTCTCGTTAGGCATCGAGACTTTCGGCGGCCTGATGAACGTGATCATTCCGCGCAACTCGACGATTCCGCTGAAGGCCGGGGAAATGTTTACCACCGCGGTAAATCATCAGCGCTCGATGCGGATCAAAATTCTCCAGGGCGAACGCGAGATGGCGCGAGACAACTGGTCGTTAGGCGAATTCGAACTCGAGTTTGAGCGCGCGCCGAAAGGCATGCCGCGAATCGGTGTGCAGTTTGAAATCGATGCGAACGGGATCCTGCACGTGCTCGCGCGCGATACCAAAACGGGGCGGGAGAAAATCGTCGAGCTGCAGAGTGCGGTCGATGTCTCGGATGAAGCGGTCGAGGCGATGATTTCGGAATCGCTTGAGCACGCATTTGAGGACATGTCGGAAAGAGTTTGGACGGAAGCGAAATTGAAAGCGGAAGAGTTGATCGCGGCGGTTGAGAATGCATTTGCAATTTTGGGCGACGAGATTGCTGCGGCTGAAAAACAACCGCTGGAGACCTTGCTCGCGGAGGTGCGCGCGGCGCTGCTGTCGGGTTCAGGTCCGCGTCTGAAGGACACGAGCGCGGCACTCGATAAAGCCACCGAGCCGCTGGCGGCGCGGTTGCTCGAGCGCGCCCTGGCGGACACTAGTCGTTAGGCGACGGCGGGACCGCGGGCGGCGGTGTCGGCGGCTCGCTCGGCGCAGGGGTCGGAGTTGCGGCCGCGGCTTTGGCGAGGGCTTCGGTCAGCAGTTTTTTTTCTTCGCCGTAGAGCGGGCCTTTCTGCGCGGCTTCCACGAATTCCCTGGCCGCCTCGGATTGATTTTCATCGAGCAAAAGGACCGCGGTATAGGCGGCGGCGTGCGGATCCGTGAGCTCGTCTGGCGGGAGTTTGCGGAGAATTTCCAGGCCTTCGGAAGTGCGGCCCTTGTTGTAGAGCGCGAAGGCGTAGGTGACCGCGGTGTTCAACTCGTTAGGCGTAGTATCGTAGGCTTCCTTGGCCAGCTGCTGCGCTTCCTCGGTGGTCGGCGCGAGGAGGAGCGCAAGGCGCGCATAGTTCGCGGTCAACGGACTTTCGCGCGGCGAACTTTCGTGCAGTTGTTTTGAAATCTCGAGCAACTCGGGAAGGTCGTTCGACGCGCGCGCGATTTTAAATTCCGCATCGAGTGCTTCGCGGCGCATCGGCGCATTTTTGGCGACGCGTTTCCAAAGCGCTTTCGCTTCGCCCGGCAGATTCCATTTAGTCACGAGGCGGGCCAGGATTGCTTCGCGATCGGGATGATCGGCGGTGGCACGGTCGGCTGATTGCCAGAGCGAATCGAACTCGGCGTTGGCGGCGGATGATTGCCTTCCCTGGCGCGCGGAATAGGCCTGATAAGCGAGACGCAAATATTCGGAGTCGCCCCATTCGGTTCCGCGCGTCCAACGTTTCAGACGCGACCAGTTTTTCACTTCCGCGAAAGCTTCCGCGATCGGGACCGCGGCCGGCGGCGCGCTGGTCATGTCCGAGGGCAACTTCTCGTTCCACTTCAGGACTTCGGTGGCGAGGCCGTTGCGGTTCATCCATTCCATGAGCGCGGCGACATCGCGCGGATCGCGCGCGGCCACTGGTTTTACTTTGCCGAGAACGGCGTTGATTTTTTTCTGGTCGAGCTTGCGATAAAAATCGAGGCAAAGGAGGAAGTCGCCAAAGGTGGCCTGCTGGCTCATCTGCAGGTCCTGCGCGAGGTGATCGGCGCGTTCGAGATCGTTGCGCTGGACGGCATCGGTGAGGAGCGCGCGCAACGAACCGGCGCGGTAGTCGGTCATCTTGCTCAGGCGCTCGAGAGTTGCGCGCGCCGCGGAATTTTTTTCCGAATCGGCCGAACGGATTTGGAGAACGGCGAAATTGAATTGGTAAAGATCGTTCGCCGGTTCCTGTTTCACCGCGGCGGCGAAATGCGCTTCAACATCGGCGTCGTTGCCCTGGGCGCGCGCAAGCCAGCCGGCGACGACGTGGTAAGCAGCTTTGTCACGATCCTGTTCAGGAATTTTTTCGAGCGCGCGCCGAGCGACATCGAGTTGACCGAAACGCAGGGCGGCGGAGGCGAGATTCAATTCCGCGTCGAGATCACGCGGGAGCAAGCGCGCGATCTGCGCGCGCCAGGCGACCGTTTCCGGACGGCTCTCTTTTTCGGTGGCTTCGGCGAGGATCTGAAAGGCGGCGAGGGAGTCAGGACGAATGCGCAGCATTTGTTGCGCGGTGTCGCGTGCGCCGGTGAAATCTTTTTTTTCCAAACTGGCGGTGGCGCGCTTGAGCAGACGCGTTTCCCGCCAACTGCTGTAAGCGCGCGGCGCATAGGTGAGGCAAAGCGTGCCGAAACCGAAGCCGATGATGAGTGCGGCGGCGTAGATCAGGAGGCGCCCTCTCGCCCTCGGGCTTGGGCGATCGCGTCGTCGTTTGCGCCGAACACGTCTGACCTGCTTTGACATTTACCCGCTCTCCTATCCTTGCGGGCGTGCGAGTTTGCAACCGGTGAGGCGCGTGCTCGGTCGCTGAGGCGGAGGAAGCGTGCGCGGAAATTTGGACTCGTTAGGCGCGATCGTCAGGCGATCGCTTCTTCTTCAGCCGGCTCGAGCGTCGGGAGTTCTTCGAGTTGATCCTCGACCCGTTCGCGCAGGCGCCGTCCCCAGACGTAACGCGCGAGCAAGACTTTCACGGTCGCGGTCAGCGGCACGGCCAGGATGGGTCCGAGCAATCCGCCGATGAGCAATCCCCAAACGAAAATCGAGATGATCACCGTCATCGGATGAAGGCCGACGGAGTCGCCGACGATCTTCGGGGCGACAAAGATGGCCTCGAGATTTTGAATGCTGAAAAAGATCGCGGTCACGATGAGCGGATGGGTCCAGTCGCCCCATTGCGCGGTCGCGATCAAGACCGCCGGCACCCAGCACATGACGATGCCGAGATACGGGATCATGGTCAGGACGACGACGAGCAAACCGATGAGCGGCGCAAAGTTTACTCCGAGAATTAACAAGGCCACGCCGATGAGAGTGCCGTCGATCAGGCAAACGAGCAGTTGCCCGCGGAAATAAGCGGTGATGTAGGCGTTGATCTGGGTGAGGACGGTGGCGACTTCATCCTTCAACGGCGAATTCCGCAGCGGCAAATATTCCTTCCAACGGCGCTCGATGGCGGGGCGTTCCTTGAGCAGGAAGAAAAGATAAATCGGCACCATGATCAGGCTAAGGAGAAAACCGGTGAGGCCGAGAAAGCCACCAATGCTGCTCTTGAGCAGGTTCCAGAATTTCGTGGCCAGAGTGGGCAACTGGCTCTGGAGGTTAGGCAGGATTTTCTCGACCCAATCCTGAATGCGTTGCCGCTCCGCGGAGCTGAACTTGGCGCCATGTGTGGTCTCGTTAGGCTGAGGGCTCGCCTCGGTCGCGGGGAGAGTCGGCTCGGCCGGTTTCGCGGGGCTGGCGGCAGGGGCGGGGAGGAGCCAGTTGACCAGACTGTCGGCGGCGGAACTGCCTTTGCCCGCCGGCAAACCGAAGCGCTGGTTGTAGCGATAGATCAGGTCGACCACCTGATCGCGCGCGCGCACAGTGTAACCCGGCAGCTCGCGCGCGAAGTTCGCACTTTGCACCGAAATCGTCGGCACCAACCAGGTGAAGAGCGCGGCGATGGCGAGAAAGGCGACCGCGAAAATCAACACGACCGCCTTCGTGCGCGTGAATCGCCGCAGGCTTAAATGGGTCACCAGTGGATCGAGCAAATAGGCAAGGATGGCGGCGATCGCGATCGGGATCAGGATGGGCTGGAGAAAGCCGACCACCTTGCCCGCGAGCCAAATGACCGTGCCGACGATCCCGACGAGCAGGACGACGAAGATCGCGGAAAGCGCGGCCCACATTGTCTTGCGTTGCCAGGCGGTGGGATATCTTTTGTGCGTCACAGCTATTCGTTAGGCGAAAATTGCGGCGAGCGCGACGGCTCTTTTTGCTATTGGCGCGGGAGCGCTTTCGGTGGTTCGCCTTTGCTCATTTTCGTCCGGGTGCTTTCGATCTTGTCCGCGAGTGCTTTGTTTTCCGGGGCGAGCGCGATCGCTTTTTGCCAGAAATCCAAAGCCTGCGGAATGCGGTTCAGTTTCGCGTAAGTGTCGCCGAGATGCTCAAAGACCGCGGGATCATCTCGATTGATGGTTTGGGCGGCACGGAGGAGATCGCGCAAGGCTTGCTCAAATTTTCCTTTGCGGAAATTAACCCAGCCGAGGCTGTCGAGATAAGCGCCGTTATCGGGATCGAGCTCGAGCGCTTTTTTCACCATCTCCTCGGCTTCATCGAGGTGCATGTTGTGCTCGGCCCACATGTAACCCAGGTAGTTACATGCGTCGGCGGAGTGCGTCGGGTCGAGCGCGATCGAGCGCCGGAAAAGATCGGCTGCCTTGTCGTAAAGGCCGGCTTGATCGGCGGCCGCACCGTAATCAAAAAGAAAACGCGCGTTGATCAGGTCGGGCGCGGAATTTTCCGCTTCCTGCAGCGCTTCTTCGAAGGTGATCACGGCTTGTTGCGCGTGTTTGGCTTCGCGGCGCGCAATCGCCAGAAAGTAAGTGAACTGCGGCGCCTGCGGGAAACGCTGGTGCGCTTCATCGAGCAATTTTTCCGCGCGCTCATTTTGCCGGAGCGGCCCGAGAAGGAGCTCCGCCAGGCGCAAATAAATCTGCCCGCGCGTGGGATTAATCAGCAAACACTGGTCGTAGTTTGCCGCGGCTTTCGCGAACTCCGCTTTCGCGGGCTCGAGTTGATTTGCACGCTGGAGCGCACGGCCTTCATCGTCATGTAACTGCGCGAGCAATTCGTAAGGTTGATATTTTTCCGGGCGCCGCTTGATCAGCGTCTCGAGCATTTCGATCGCTTTGGCGCGCTGGTTGGTTTCGGCGAAACCGGTGGCCAGTTTTTCGCGCACGTTGGCATCGTCCGGCTGGAGCTCGAGGACTTTGAGATAAAGCGGGATCGCATCCTGCGTTTGCTGTGTGGCGGCGTAGTAATCGGCGACTTCTTTGAGCGTGGCCGCGTCGTCCTTGGCGTTCTCGGCGGCGCGTTTAAAAATCGCGTTTACCCGCTGGAGATCCTCCGGTTTCGCTTCGATTTCGGGTTCGAGCAAAATGGCGGCGTAGAGTTTTCCGAGCCGCGTCCAAAAGACCGGATCGTGGCTATCGATTTTCGCCGCGCGATCAAGTGCGCCGAGCGCTTTGTGCGAATCGCCGCCGCTAAGCTCGATCTCGTAAATGCGCTGGTAGGCATCGGTGTTTTCCGGCTCGAGCGCGATCGCCTGGTTAGCATACTTCAACGCCTGTTCCGGTTTTTGGAGATATTTCGAGTAGATGAAAGCGAGTTGTAAATACGGTCCAGTTTCTTTTGGGTTGGCTTTGATCGCGTCCTTCAAAATGTCGATCGCGCGCGGAAAATCTTCCTGCCGTGTCAGCAGAGAGGCGACGCGCGAAGCGAGCTCGATTTCGCCTGGATCAACCGTCAGCACTTTTTGGTAAACTTCGAGCGCGGCGTCGAGTTCGCCGCTTTCTTCGAGGCGCGCGCCCTCGACAAAATTCGCCAGGGCTTCGGCTTTGCGTTGTGCCGAACGATCGAGCTGCAGATCCGGCAAGGCGACCACGCGGGTAGAATCATCGAGTGCGCCCGAGTGTTTCACCGGCAGCGCGCGCGCCGCTGGCGCAGCGGTCGGACGCGGTGCGGTGCGCGTGCGCGCAAATCCCTGCGCGGTCGCGATTCCGAGAAGCGCGAAGAGGAAAAAATGCCGCGCGCACGCGAGCGAATTTCTCTCGAACCTCATGCGTCCGAGTCTAACGGATAGCCTCTGCCGGCGCAATGGCAGCGCGGCTTGGCGACGACCGAAGACCCTGGCGTGACGGCACCGGAAAACCGGGAGCGCTTACGACTTGTAGCGCAGGCGCTTCTTGTGGCGATTCTCCTTCATGCGCTTGCGGCGCTTGTGCTTGGAGATTTTCGCCTTCCGGCGCTTCTTCAGTGATCCCATAGAGGTGTGTCAGCAAATCCGCTTTTGCGGAGCGCAATGCAAGCAGCGTTTGGCAGCTACTGCAACTGAGTTCTTCGCGCGCGCTTAGGCTGGGAGCGCTTTCTTTAACAAATCGACGTGCTCGCCCGGTGATACTTTCCGGAAGATGGCGGCGACCCGGCCGTCTGGACCGATGACAAAGGTGCTGCGCTCGGTGCCCCTGTATTTTTTGCCGTACATGCTTTTCTCAACCCAGACACCGTATGCCTCGACGATTTTTTTTTCCGGATCGGAAAGGAGCGCAAACGGCAGCTCGAATTTGCTGATAAACTTTTCGTGGCTCTTCACCGGATCGATGCTGACTCCGAAAATTTCCGCGCGCCCTTCGAGATCCGGCCAGGCGTCACGCAAACCGCAGGCCTGCGTGGTGCAGCCGGGCGTGTCGTCTTTCGGATAAAAATACAGGACGAGATTCTGGCCGCGAAAATCGGCCAGCGTCAGTTCGCGTCCGTCATATTTTCCGCCGACCGCCGATGCGCGAAAATCCGGCGCGCGATCGTCCACGTTAAGTTCAGAAGACATCGGGCAAGATCATTTCTCGAAGAAAATTATCAAGACGCCGACCGCGCACAGGAGCGCGCCGATCAACCCGCTCTCATATTTTTCCAGGAGGGTGAGATTGATTTTGCGAACTCCCGCGAGCGTCAACCAGGTGAAGAGGACCATCCCGGCCACCGCGCCTAACGAGAGGATGGCAGTCAGGAGCGCGTAGCCGCTCCACCCGTATTGCACTCCCGAGGCATAGATCGGCAGGAACGCTTCGCAGGGCGAAAACGTCAGCAGCGCGAGCAGGCTGGTGATCGCGACGCGGTCGGACACAGCCACCGCGCGCGTATCCAGCGGCGGCGCGGCGTGATCGTGTTCATGCTCAAGTTCGCCGGCGTGCGTGTGCTCGTGCCCGCAAAATAAATGATGGTGCGCGTGCCCTTTGCCGGTGAGTTGGCGGTAGATATAAAAAAGCCCGAGGCCGAGAAGGACGGCGCCGGCAATCAGCGGGAACCAGGAACCAATCTGTTCGTTCAGGACAATCCCGAACCACGCGATCAGCAACCCAAGCAACGCCGTCACCAAGACATGACCGGTGCCCGCGAGCGCGGTGATCGCGAGAGTTTTTGGATGGCTCCAATGTTGCGCTCGCGAGGCGAGGACGAACGGCAACCAGTGCGTCGGGATGGCCGCATGAAAAAACGCGACGCTGAATCCGGTCAGCGCGATCGTGGTCAGGACAGTGTTGTTCATCTCTTCGCGCGGCCCCCCGTCATCTGCTCGTAGTCGTCACGCGTCAGAGGAGTCGGGCTGCAGGGATTTGAACCCTGGACCTCCTGCACCCGAGACAGGCGCTCTACCAAGCTGAGCCACAGCCCGAATTTTCGTCCGCCGCAGTCGTGGTCAACTTCGGCGCCGGCCTCTATTTCACTCATCTCTTCGCCGCTGGCAAGAAGTTCGCGCGCGGAAGTTGACGTGAATCTGGGGAAAACCGGCGCGCAATAATCTGCCAACAAAACGTTTGACAGCACGTGCGCTCGCCGGGAATGTCCGAATTCTGTTTCGCCGCCGATGCTCGCCTCCAAGATCATTCCACCCGTCATTGCGAGTGCTTCGTCGACGATCCTTCAGTTCCCTACGGAGACGGCCCGCGCCGTCCGTTCTCTACGCCATATGACCGCCCAACTCCTGCAGGATGCAGCCCAAGTGATCCCGAACCAGCAACTCTTGATCAACGTTGTTTCCCGGCGTGTGCGGCAGCTCGGGCTCGGTCACCGTCCCTTAGTCGAAGCCACCCCGCGTTCGTCGCTGACTGATATCGCGCTGCGCGAAATCATCGGCGGCAAATTAACCTACGAGCTGACGCCGGAAATTAAACCGGCTGACGGCGCGTAGGTTCGTTTTCCGTTTTTTGTAATTCGGGCCGTCCGGTTTCTCCGCGCGCCCGCTGTGCCTTGGCGATGCCGTTTGCGGGCAGCCTGTGCTACTCTGCGCCATGTCGAGTGATTCCATCCTCAACCGCAAAGCGCTCCGGGATTTTCATATTCTGGAACGCTACGAAGCGGGTCTGGAGTTAAAGGGGAGCGAGGTAAAATCCATCCGCGCCGGCAAAGCAAACATCAGCGACGCCTTTGCCAGGATCGAAAAAGGCCAGGCGTTTTTGCACAACGCCGACATTCAACCTTACGAGCGCGCCAGCCACGAAATCCCGCCCGCCAAACGCGTGCGCCGTTTGCTTTTGCATCGCCAGGAGATCGATAAACTCTACGACGAAACCGCCATCGCGGGGCGCACCTTGGTCGTCCTGAAAATCTATTGGAAGAGCGGAAAACTGAAGGCCGAAATCGGCGTCGCCCAGGGAAAAGTGGCCCACGATAAACGCGCGGATTTGAAAAAACGCGCGACCGATCGGGAGACCGAACGCGAAGTCGCGCGCTTCAATCGCCGCCATAATTGAGCGTGCTACCTTTCGCATCATGGCCGGCAAACGCTCCCCGCTCTTCATCCTTTTTCTCACCGTCTTCATCGACATGGTGGGCTTCGGCATCATCATTCCGGTGTTGCCGCTTTATGCCGAGCGCTACCACGCGACGCCCATAGCGATCGGCTGGCTCACCGGAATTTATTCCGGGATGCAGATCATTTTCACGCCGCTGCTCGGTCGGCTTTCAGATCAACTCGGACGTCGCCCGGTCTTGATGGTCAGCCTCGCCGGCACCGCGCTCGGCTTCGCGCTCATGGGGCTGGCGCACACGCTCACGCTTCTCTTCGTCGCGCGCATCATCGCCGGAATCACCGGCGGTAATATCTCCATCCCGCAAGCCTATATCGCGGACGTGACCACGCCGGAAACGCGTTCGAAATGGATGGGTATGATCGGCGCCGCCTTCGGTCTCGGTTTCACTTTTGGTCCGATGATCGGCGGACTCATGAGCCGCATTTCTTATAGCGCGCCCTTCTACTTCGCGGCCGCGCTCGCGACCGCCAACGTCGTCCTGCTCTACTTCATCCTGCCGGAAAGTTTGCCCAAAGAGCATCGCGTGAAACCGCACGAAGATGCTTCGCTCATCGAAGTCTTCCGCCACGGCAACGGCTGGATGTTCGCCATCGTGGTCGCGACTTATTTTTTCCTCATCGCCGGCTTTAGCATCATGACCACGCTCTTCGCTCTCTTCACCGAGAAGCGCCTCGGATACGACGCGCGCGCCAATGGTTATCTCTTCGGCTTCATCGGTATTCTCACCGTCATCGTTCAAGGCGGACTCATCGGGTGCTTGGTAAAAATGTTCGGCGAAACCACTCTCGCCCGCGTCGGTTTGCTCATCACCGCCGGCTCGCTCGCGCTCACTCCTTTTTGCGGAAATCTCGGCTGGCTCCTCCTCGCTTGTGTCGGGCTCTCCGCCGGCAGCGGATTGTCCAGCCCTCCGCTCAACGGCCTCGCTTCGCAAATGATCGATCGCAGCTGGCAAGGCCGTGCGCTCGGGATCATGCAATCGGCCGGGAGCACCGCGCGCTTGCTCGGGCCGCTCGCCGGCGGCGCCCTCCTCATGCTCGATTTATCGAAGCCGCTTTCGCACTACGGCGAGACGCCATTTTTGGCCGCCGCGCTTCTCTGCGCGATCGGTGCCGCGCTCGCATTTTGCTTAAAGAAACCCATCGCGGATCAGGCGCCGGAAACGATTCCGGTCGGATCGACGATTTGATTTCACGATGAAACCTGCGCGCTCCCTCTCGGCGAGGCTAACGCTCCTGGCCGATTCCGCGAGCGCCCAGAATAACGGGACCAATCTTTGATCGGTAAACGTCTCTTCGTCGCGATCGCACTCCCGGCGAGTGCCACGGAACTACTCGTTAGGCTTAATCACGTTTGCGCGGCTTCGCTGGCTACGGCCGGAGGAGCATCTGACGTTGAGCTTTCTCGGAAACGCCGTTCCGACCGAAGGAGACGCGCTCTGCCAACGATTGGGTGAGATTCGGTTTTCGCCGTTCTTTCTTCCGATCGCCGGTCTCGGAAGCCGTGCGCGGCTCGATCTACCCGAACGAACTCGAAGTTCGCGCAGCTTGAAACTCAGTCGAAGACCGGCTCGGTTTTTTCTTCCTCGCGGGGGACGAGTTTGTTTTTCTCAATCAGCCGCGCGCACGTGTTCCAGCGCAGGACGGAGTCATCGTTGCCGGCGGGCCGGAGGGCTTCGGCTTTTTCGTAGAAATCCATCGCCTCGCGCAAAAGATCGTAAGCCCAAGCGCTCGAATGGCCGCCCTGTGCGAGGCGCGCTTTCGCCCGCCGTTCCGCGATCAAGCCGCCGTAGTAGGCGCGATCGTATTCGCCTTTCAATCTGCCTAACAACTCCTTCGCCTGGGTATCGCTCACCCCGTAGCCTTTCGAGAAACGGTCGGTCAGTGCCAGCAACAACATCACCAGCGCTTCCTGATTTTCCGGCGCCACTTTCAGGATATCGAGGCAGATGCTTTCCGCTTCCGCGGGCTCATTCAGAAACCGGTAGCGCTCCGCTTTTTCCAGCGCCGCCGGGATTGCGTCCTTCGAAAGAGTTTTCAGTTCGAACATGATTCAGTCGCTCGCGTGTTCCTTCTTTTTGCCTGAGCGCAGCCGGCGCAGCAAGATCGCAATCGGATCGAAGAATTGATCCACCACCCGTTCCTTCAACGGGATGATCGCGTTGTCGGTGATCTTGATGTTTTCCGGGCAGACGTTGGTGCAGCACTTCGTGATGTTGCAAAAACCAACGCCGTGGGCTTCGCGCAATTCCGGCACGCGGTTCTCGGTGTCGAGCGGATGCATCTCCAGCGCGGCGACGTAAGTGAGAAAACGCGGGCCGATGAACTGGTCGTGCTTGTGATGATCGCGCAGCACGTGACAGACGTCCTGGCAGAGAAAACACTCGATGCATTTGCGGAATTCCTGCACGCGATCGATGTCCGCCTGCTGCATCCGCCAGGTGCCGTCGGGTGCATCCGGCGGGCGCGGTTTAAATTTCTTGATCCGCTTTTTAACCCGGTAATTCCAGGAGACATCGGTGATCAAATCTTTCAGCAGCGGGAACGCTTTCATCGGCTCGACCGTGATCGGCCGGTCTAACGGCAGATCACTCATCCGCGTCATGCACATCAATCGCGGGATGCCGTTGATTTCCGCGGAACACGAGCCGCACTTGCCCGCTTTACAATTCCAGCGGCAAGCGAGGTCGTTCGCCTGCGAGGCCTGGATATCGTGCACCGCATCGAGCACCACCATCCCTTCGGAGCATTCCGCGGTGTAATCCCGAAAAGCGCCGCCCTGCGCATCGCCGCGCCAGATTTTGAATGCAACCGTTTGCTCGCTCACTTCATCCTCTCGTTAGGCATGTCATCCCGAGCCGCGCAGACGGCGAGAGACCTCGCACCGCCAGAGCGAAGACTGCCGCCAGGTCCACGGTGTAATTGGTGCGGAGGGTAACTGGGAAAGTTTTCCATGAATAGGCGAGGTCCTTCAGCGCTCTTCGCCGCCTCACGATGACAGGTGGTCCACCGGGAGAATGCGCTCATTTCATTTCCTCGATCACCTGTTGGAGATGATCCGGCATCTCCTTCAACGGTTGCAACTTTATCTGCATCGAGCCGTCGTCCGCCTGCGAGATCATCGTGTTCACTTTTGAGAACTCGTTAGACTTTTCCGGATAATCTTCGCGGAATTGCGCGCCGCGGCTTTCCTTCCGCGCCAGCGCCGCGCGAGTTACCGCTTCCGAGACGGTAAGCAGATTTCCTAGATCGAGCGCGGTGTGCCAGCCGGGATTGAATTCCCGATGGCCGGTCACGCCCGCGCGCTCAGCGCGGGCCTTTAGTTTTTGCAACTCCGCGAGCGCGAACTGCATCTCCGCTTCCTTGCGCACGATCCCGACATTGTCCTGCATCAAATCCTGCAAATCTCTTTGGACGAGATAAGGATTCTCGGCGCGCTCGTCTTCAAAAGGTCGCAGAGCTGCGCGCGCCGCGTCTTCGATCTGGCCGAGGTTGACTTCACCTAACGAATGCTCCTTCGCGAAGCTGGCTGCGTATTCGCCCGCGCGCTTTCCGAAAACCAACAGATCCGAAAGCGAATTTCCGCCGAGTCGATTCGCGCCGTTAATTCCCGCGGCGCATTCGCCCGCGGCAAACAAACCCGGCACCCGCGACATCTGGCTGTCGGCGTCGACGTGCACTCCGCCCATGACGTAATGGGTCGTCGGTCCGACCTCCATCGGCTCTTTGGTGATGTCGATATCGGCTAGTTGTTTGAACTGGTGATACATGCTCGGCAGCTTGCGCTTGATGTAATCCTCTCCGTTCGCCACCCGCGCCTTGATCCAGGCGATATCGAGAAAAACTCCGCCATGCGGACTGCCGCGGCCTTCCTTAATTTCGCGCACGATGCAACGCGCGACATGATCGCGGGTGAGCAACTCCGGCGGACGGCGCGCATTTTTATCGCCCTGGCAATAACGCCAACCTTCCTCTTCGCTGTCGGCGGTCTGCTCTTTGTAGTTCGCCGGGATTTCATCGAACATGAAACGCTGGCCGTCCTTGTTCGTCAGGATGCCGCCTTCACCGCGCACCCCTTCGGTCACCAAAATCCCGCGCACGCTCGGCGGCCAGACCATCCCGGTCGGATGGAATTGCACGAACTCCATGTCGATCAATTCCGCGCCGGCATGGTAGCCTAACGAGTGGCCGTCGCCGGTATATTCCCAGCTGTTGCTGGTGATCTTGAAGGCGCGCCCGATCCCGCCGGTCGCGAGGACGATCGCTTTCGCGCGAAAGATTTTGAAACGACCGCGCTCGCGATCGTAGGCAAACGCGCCGACCACGCGCTCGCCTTCCTTCAAAAGCGTGAGCACGGTCTGCTCCATGTGGACGTCGATGCCCTGGTGCACGCCGTGATCCTGGAGTGTGCGGATCATTTCCAAACCGGTGCGGTCGCCGACGTGCGCCAGCCGCGGATATTTGTGGCCGCCGAAATTCCGCTGGAGGATGCGGCCATCTTTCGTCCTGTCGAAAACTGCGCCCCATTTTTCCAACTCGCGCACGCGGTCGGGCGCTTCCTGCGCGTGCAGCTCGGCCATCCGCCAATTGTTCACGTACTGCCCGCCGCGCATTGTGTCCGCGAAATGCACTCGCCAATTATCGCGATCGTCGACATTCGCGAGCGCGGCCGCGATTCCGCCTTCGGCCATGACGGTGTGCGCTTTGCCGAGAAGTGATTTGCAAACGATCCCCACGGAAACACCGGCGGCCGAAGCTTCGATCGCCGCGCGCAAGCCCGCCCCGCCCGCACCGATGATCAGCACGTCGTGCTCGATTGTTTGATATTCTGTCATCAGTCAGCGCTAGAGCAGACGGAAGTCGTGCCAGATTCCCATCGCGCACATCCGCACATAAAGATCGGAGAAGCCGACCCAAAATAAACTCAGCCAGGCCCAGAGCATGTGGCGCTGGTTCAAACAGGAGACGCAGCGATAAGCCGGAAAAGTAGGCGAACTGGAAAGCGCATTCCGGAAGCCGCCAATGAGATGACGCAACGCGTGACAACCAAAAGTGAACGCGCCTAACAAGACCACATTGATCGCGAGCACGAGGGTGCCGATTCCGATGCCGAAACCATCCGCAAACCAAAATGATTTCCAAACATCGAAGCTGAGGATGCCGATAAATACGACCGCGAGATAAAGAAAATAGCGATGCACGTTTTGCATGATCAACGGGAACGAACGCTCGCCGCGATAATGCTTCCGCGGTTCGCCAACGGTGCACGCCGGCGGATCAGCCCACATCGCTTTGTAATAAGCGCCCCGGTAATAATAACAGGTCAAACGCAAACCACCCGGCGCCCACAGAATCAAAAGCGCCGGTGAAAAGAGCAGCCAACCCGGCCACCACAGCGGTTTCGGCCCGAACCAACTGTGCGGTGAATCGCCAAAAATCTCCGGCGAATAAAACGGCGAGAGATACGGCCCGAAATGATAATGCGCGCCCTGAAACGCGGCCCACGTTGAGTAAATGATGAATGCGGCGAAACCGAGAAACATCAGCAGCGGTTGCCGCCACCAGGCGTCGATCCGCATCGTTTGTCCGAACGCGGGTGGACGCGGGAGAGTGGCTTGGGCAGGTGTCATCGTGCGGCAGGATCGCTCGCTTTGATAGCGACCGCTTTCTCGTGGTTCAAGCAAATCCCCGAAACGTTTGCGCGGTGATCGGGTGACGGAAGCATTGACGCGCCGTTCCCTGATGTGTGAAAACGGGGCGCGTTGTCTTCCCCCCTGACAGCTGATTCCTCTGAAGAACCCGCGTGCCCACAAGCCGCGACGTCTTCCTCATGTACTGCGGTCGAGCGGCGGCGCGTGATCATTCAGTGGAACCAGACTCACTCAGAGTATCCGCGCGAAGCTTGTTTCCATCAGCTTTTTCAAGCGCAGGCCGAGCGCACACCGGACGCGGTCGCAGTCGAAGATACAAACGCGCGCCTGAGCTACGCGCAGTTAAACCTGCGCGCGAATGTGCTCGCCCATCACTTGCAAACCCTGGGTGTCGGTCCGGAAATACTCGTCGGCGTTTGCCTGGAAACTTCCGTGGATGCGCTCGTCACGCTCCTCGCCGTGCTCAAGGCTGGCGGCGCATTTGTCCCGCTCGACCCGGCGTATCCGCGCGAACGCCTCGGCTTCATGATGCGCGATTCGCGGATGCGCGTGCTGATCACGCACTCGCAGCTCGAACCGAGGTTGGCGAAGGGCAGCGCGCACACGTTGTGCATCGATCAGCCGCAAGCGAGTTCCGCGGACACGATCAGCAATCTCGCGAGCGGGGCGCGCTCGCATAATCTCGCCTACGTCATCTACACCTCCGGTTCCACCGGTCGGCCGAAAGGCGTCATGGTGCCCCATCGAGGTCTCGTTAACTACCTCGTCTGGGCGCGCGACGCCTATCAAGTGCAACAAGGAACCGGCGCGCCGGTGCATTCATCGCTCGCCTTCGATCTCACGATCACTGGCCTGTTCCTGCCGCTGCTTGCGGGTCAGCGCGTGCACATGATTCCCGCGCAGTCGAATCTGAGCGCGCTTGCTGATGTTCTCCGGCGCCCGGAACATTTCAGTTTGGTGAAAATAACGCCCGCGCACTTACAGATGCTCTGCGCGCAATTAGCGGATGATGACGCTGCGGCCGCGACTCGCCTGTTCGTCGTCGGCGGCGAAGCGCTTTTTGGCCGGAGCCTCGGCTTCTGGGAAAAATGCGCGCCGCAGGCGATTTTGGTCAACGAATACGGCCCGACTGAAACTGTTGTCGGCTGCTGCGCTTACTTCGTTCCGCAGAAGCGCGATCTGGAAGGGCCGGTTCCGATCGGCCGACCGATTGCCAACACCCAGCTTTATGTGCTCGATCCGAATCTCGAACCGGTGGCCATCGGCGAACCGGGAGGATTATACATCGCCGGCGACGGAGTCGCGCGCGGTTATCTCAATCTTCCGGAGCTAACCGCGGCAAAGTTTTTGCCGAATCCATTCGTCTCCGAAGATCCGCGCGCGTCGACCATGATGTTTCGCAGCGGCGACCTGGTGCGCTATCGCGCCGATGGCAATCTCGAATATCTCGGACGTCTCGACGATCAGATTAAACTCCGCGGTTTCCGAGTTGAGCCGGTGGAAATCGAGGCCGCGCTCCTCACCCATCCGGCGATCAGCGGCGTCGCCGTGCTGGCCCGCTCCACCGCGCAGGGCGACCAGCAATTGGTCGCGTATTTCGTCCATGACGACGAAGGCGACGCGCCTTCGCCCTCGGCTTTACGAAAACATCTCCAGCACTCGCTCCCCGAGTACATGATTCCGTCGGTCTTCGTCGCCCTGACGAAATTCCCGCTCACCGACAACGGCAAGATCGATCGCCCCGCTTTGGTTGCGATGGAAGACGCGATCCAGCAACCGTACGTCGCGCCGCGCACCGAAACCGAGCGCCGGGTCGCGGAGATTTGGGCGCAGATGTTTCAACTTCCTGCGATTGGTTTGCACGACAGCTTTTTCGAAATGGGCGGGCACTCCTTGCTCGCGGTCCGTTTGGTTACGCAGATGAACCACGCTTTCGAATCCGATCTCGATGCGGTCACACTCCTCGAGCATCCGACGGTTGAAACCATCTCGGAAGCCTTGCAACGCGAAAATCCGGAAACGCTCGAACCGAAACTCGTCCAGCTCCGTCACGGCGGAACGCGCGCGCCGGTTTTCTTTTTGAATCCTCCATTCGATTTCAACAGCCTCGCGCGGCAGATCGACGATCGCCCGGTTTACGCGACCCATGGGCCGTGGTCGCCGGAACTGTTGCGCGCCTCCGCGCGGCTCGACTCGAGCGAATTTCCCACCGTCGCGCAGATGGCGGCGGTGCATTCGGAAATGATCCGGCGCTGCCTAACGAGTGCCTGCGTGCTCGCCGGTTATTCCTACGGCGCCGTGCTCGCGTTCGAAGTTTCGCATCAACTTCGGCGCGCCGGGATCGCGGTCGACGCCGTCCTGCTTTTCGATGCGGAGATGCGCATCCCCGATTGGGAGCGGCGCAAACGCCGTGCGCGTTTTCATTTTGCGAATCTGTGGCAACAGGGATCCGCGTATGTTTTCCGCACCGCGCGTAGACGACGGGAAGTAAGGTCGGTCGCTCGCGCGAACACCGTGCAAGCACCGGAAAATAATCTCGCGACCGCGGAAGCACGTTGGGAAGCGATCGATCGCATCTGGCGACACGCGCTTAAACGATATCGCCCGCGCCGCGCCGCCAGCCGCGGAATTTTACTCTGGGCCCACGAGACATGGTACGACCCGAGCCAAAACTACGACGGCACGCTTGGCTGGTCGCGGCTCTTCAAAGGGGGAACCGAAATCATTAGCGTCCCCGGCGATCACCATTCCATGTGGAAGGAGCCGCAGCTCGCCGCGCTTTGCCGCTCGTGGAAATCGGCGCTCGAAAAATTACCCGCGCCGGCCGCCAAATAATCAACGGCTCGAGAGCGGCATCGCGATGCTTTCGAGCGATTGCCGTTCCGCTTTCACGCCGAGAAAAAGCTCCACGATCGCGCCCGCAACCATCAAACCCGCGCCGACCAGATAGCCGATGAGCAAGGTCGTGCGCGAGCCGGTGCCGATCATCCAACCAAACAAAAGCGGCGCGCCCACGCCGCCCGCGAGCGTGCCGATGCTGTAGAAAATCGCGATCGCCATCGCGCGCAATTCCAGCGGAAAAATTTCGCTGACGGTCAGATAGGCCGAGCTCGCGGCCGCGGAGGCGACGAAAAAAATCACGCTCCAGGCGATCGTTTGCGTCTGCGCGGTCAGGATTCCGGCCTGAAAAAGCCAGCCGGTCAGCGCGAGCAGAATTCCCGAGAGCGCGTACGTCGCGGCGATCATTTGTTTGCGGCCGATGGTGTCGAAGAGGTGGCCGATGAGCAAAGGGCCGAGAACATTTCCGAGCGCGAAGGGCAGGAGATAAATCCCCACGCGTTCCGCGGGCACGCCGTAAAAGCGCATCAGCACCAGGCTGTAGGTAAAGAAAATCGCGTTGTAAAAAAACGCCTGGGTCAGCATGAGGACGAAACCGAGAACGGCGCGTCGCCGATGCTCGTGCACGATCGTCTGCCAGATTTCGCTCCAAGGCGTGTGCGTGCGCGGGCGAATCCGAGTCGGCAACGATTCGTTAGGCGGAAGACGCGCGAGTTCCGGCGCGATCCGCCATTCCACATCGCTGACGATTTCTTCCGCTTCCGCGTTCCGGCCGTGAATCATCAACCAGCGCGGGCTTTCCGGAATCCAGCGGCGAAAGAAAATCACGATCAGCCCGAGAACCGCGCCGATGCCGAACGCACAACGCCAGCCGAGCCAGACTGGGAACCAGCGAGGATTGAGCAGGACCAATGTGGCCAGCGAACCAAGCGCCGCGCCGATCCAGTAGGAGCCGTTAATCATCAAGGCCACGCGTCCGCGGACCCGCGCGGGAATCAATTCGTCGATCGCGGAATTGATCGCCGCGTATTCGCCGCCGATGCCCGCGCCAGTGATGGCACGGAAGACCGCGTAGCTCGCGAAATTCCACGAGAACGCACTCAACGCCGTCGCCACCAAATAAATCGAGACGGTGACGAAGAATAATTTCTTCCGGCCTAACCGATCGGTCCCGTAACCAAAAATCAGTGCGCCCAAAACTGCGCCCGCCAGATAAAAGGTCGCGCTCGCGCCGACTTCCGCATCCGTTAGGCCCAGCGCCTCGCGACGGGTGAGGATTCCGCCTAACGAACCGGCGAGCGTCACTTCCAAGCCGTCAAGAATCCAGGTCGCACCGAGCGCCGAAACAATCAGCCAATGCCACCGGCTCCAGGGCAAACGATCGAGCCGCGCGGGCACGTGCGATTCGATCCATGCGCTCGCCGCCATCGCGCCTAACGAAAGTAATTCTGCTGCTTCGGCGTGATCGGCCGCCCGAGGCGCTCCAGCACCATGAGCATGTCTTCCCAGACTTTCCGTTTCTCCGTCGGTGCCTGGTTTCGCAAGAGATACGACGGATGATAGGTGATCATCAGTGGCGTTTCGTGAAATGAATGCCACTGGCCGCGGAGCTCGCGCATCGTCCCGCGCGTTCCGAGCAATCCTTCCACCGCCGTCGCCCCGAGCGCGACCAACACTTTCGGTTGGATGATGTCGATCTGCTCGAGCAGAAAGGGCAGGCAATTTTGCATTTCCTCCGGCGTCGGCGGGCGATTGCCGGGTGCGCCCGCGGGCATGTCCGGGCGCGATTTCAAAACGTTCGCGATGTAGACCTCGCTCCGCGCGAAGCCCATCGTCTCGATGATTTTCGTGAGCAACTGACCCGCGCGACCGACGAACGGCTCGCCCTGTCGATCCTCATCCGCGCCCGGCGCTTCGCCGATGAACATCAGCTCCGCATCCGGATTGCCCACGCCAAAGACGATCTGGCTGCGCGAGCTCGCGAGATGCGGACACAATTCGCAAACCGCCACGCGCGCGCGCACTTGCTCGAGGCGCTCGCGCTTGCTCGCCATCGGCCGCTGAAAATTTTCCAGGGTCGCGCGCGATGCTTTCGGCCAGCGCCCGCCTTGCCCGCGGATTTGCTCGAGCGTGCCGAGGACGTTTTCGAGCGCTGATTGGAACTGCGACATCGCGAGATAATCTGAGCTTTTGCGCGAGGCGGCAATGCCTTTGATCGTGCAGCGGTGAGCGCGCGCCTTTCCGATTACGATTACGCCTTGCCCGAAAATTTGATCGCGCAACGTCCGCTACCGCGGCGCGAAGATGCGCGCATGATGGTGCTGTATCGCGCCACGCAAAAGATCGAGCATCGCGCGTTTGCCGAGCTCGGAGATTTTTTGCAAGCGCGCGACCTTTTGGTTCTGAACAACACCCGTGTGATTGAGGCGCGGCGGTTTTCCGATGACGGTGCGATCGAAGTTTTCCTCCTCGAACAACTCGGGCCGCGCCGTTGGCGATGTCTCGTTAGGCCGGGACGGAAGATGCGGATCGGCGCCGTTACGCATCTAAACGGCACACGTGCGCAGGTGGAAGCGATCGAGGACGACGGCAGCCGGTTGATCGCGTTCGATGAAGAATTAAATTTGCAGGAAGGCGGCGTCGTCCCGCTGCCGCCGTACATGCGGCGCGCGGCCGATGCTGAGGATCGCGAGCGTTACCAAACCGTCTTCGCAGAAGTGCCCGGCGCGGTCGCGGCGCCGACCGCAGGATTGCATTTCACTCCGCAAATTCTGGCAAGCTTTCCGCATGCGTTCGTTACCCTGCATGTCGGCGCGGGGACGTTTGCGCCGGTGAAAACCGATGACGTTCGCGAACATAAAATGCATGCGGAGCGTTTTTCGGTTTCCGCGGAAGCGGCCAAGGCGATCAATCACGCCGGCCGCGTCATTGCCATCGGCACGACCACCGTGCGAGTGCTGGAATCAGCCACGCGCGCGGATGGAAAAATTATGGCGCAGGAAGGAACCACGCGGCTCTTCGTTTATCCGCCGCAACAGATTCGCCACGTCGATTTGTTGCTGACGAACTTCCATCTGCCGCGCTCGACGCTTCTGATGCTGGTGAGCGCGTTTGCCAGCCGGGAATTTATTCTCGCGGCTTACGCGGAAGCGATTCGCGAACGCTACCGCTTCTACAGCTACGGCGATTGCATGCTCATTTTGTAACTGCGCCGCTGTGCTAAGGTCGCGCGATGGATTCTCCCGACCAACCTAAAGGCGAGCTCGTTATCCAAACCATCGCCATGCCTTCGGACACGAATCCGAACGGCGATATCTTCGGCGGCTGGTTGATGTCGCAGATGGATCTCGGAAGCGGTATTCTCGCCGCGAAAACCGCGCAGGCTCGCGTTGTCACCGTGGCCATGGAAGGGATGTCGTTTCTGCAGCCGGTGCGCGTGGGCGATACCGTCGCCTGTTTCGCGCGGGTCGAAAAAATCGGGCGCACCTCCATGACCATCCCGGTCGAAGTCTGGGTGCGGCGTTACATGGGCGGACGAATGGAACGCGTTACCCGCGGCGTTTTCATATACGTCGCGGTCGATGAGGCCGGGAAACCGATTCCGGTGCAACGCTAGGCGCGTCGCGCGGCGCTCAGCTTTCTGCCGGCACCGCCTGCGGTCCGCTTTCCGCGTTCGGAATCGGCCCGCTCGATTCCGTTGGCATCGGTTCGGTTGGCATCGGCGATGTCGGCATCGAGGGTTTGTTGCCGTGGAAAATCGAGCGCTGCTTCACCCGGGCCACGCTCGAGCGCCGCACATATTTTTCGTAGGCGTGCTGTTGCCGTCCGCTTTTGGTTAACATCGAGCAACTGGTCAGCGTGAGGCTGAGAGTGAGGAGAAGGGAGAGGAGCTTGGTCATATTTTGCATTCATTAGGCACCGGCATTTTCCGCGACCGCGGAGGTGGAAATTTCGAGATGGCCGGAGCGCAGGAGGAGGCTCGCCACCTGGTAGATTTTTAACTCCGAGACCGAGAGATGTTGGTAAAGCTGCGGGAGCGACATCGGGCGCGCGAAGAGCCGTCGCCAGACTTCTTCCGCCACCGGGCGCAGGCTGGGCGGCTCGATCTCGCTCACCTGCAGATCGCGGTTCGCGCGGGTGAGGAGCGAATCTGCCCCCGGGATTTCGCTCCGGATCGCGTCCAGCTCGTCGCGCGACTGGATCGCATTGATCAGCAAATGCTCCGGGCTGCGAATGATCCCTTCGTCCTGGATCAGCTTGCTCGATTTTTGCCGGCCGGAGGAAAACGAAAACGTCCCGCGCAAAGCTTCGGTCAGGAAAAGCTGCCAGAACGCTTCCTCGCCCGAGAGATGTTGGAATTGCCCCGAGCGCGGATGCCCGGCCTCGAAAAAGAAAGCCGAGATCAGCTCGCCCTCCTCATTGCAAATCGAGAGCTCGCCGGTCTGGGCCGAGTTCACGATCGTCTGGTAAACCGTCACCAGGTCGAAGTTGGCCAGATTCCCACTCAGCTCCAGGCAATGGCTCTGCGCCAGCCCGGCATCGTGCGCCAGGAGCAAACGGCCCGCGAGTTGTTCCGCCAGGTAACGGAAGAACGCCGGCACCCGTCGGACGAGTTCCGGAAAATCCTTCCGATCGAAACATTGCAGGCTCACCGGCTCGCGGGTGTGCACCGATTGCTTCCGCGGAATCCCGGTCAACACCTCCAGGTCGCCGAAAACATCGCCGCGCGAAAGATAAGTGCCGGCCACGCGCGCCTTCGCGTTCGCCAGTACCATCTCGAGGAGCCCGCGATTGATGATATAAAGCGTGTCGCCCGCATCTCCCGGCGAATAAATCGTCTCCCCCTCCGGGATATGACGCACCTGCGAGAGCGCCCCCATCGCCCGCAGCTCGATCGGCTGGAGCGAAGTGCAAAAAGCAAAAAAATCCGGGCCGGGCATCGGCTCTCCTCATAGCAGGAGTTGTGCGGGATAACGGGGCCCGCAGGGTTTTGATTTGTCGCCGGCCGCATGAGCGCGGAAGACCGCCTGTCTGTCATCCTGAGTCGCGGAGACGACGAAGGATCTCTCCGACGCAGCTGGCGCAACGACCCTTCGGAAGCGTTCGCTGCGCCGCGGATCACCTTCGGACGGCGTGACGTGCACTACGCGAGGGAGGTCCTTCGCCGTCTGCGCGGCTCAGGATGACAAGGGGGTCTTCGAGTGTTCGGCAACGGCATGCGCGCTCGGCCCTTAGTTCCGCGAAAGTCCAAGTTGTGCGGGTAACAGGTCGGGTTAGTGACTTCCGCGCACTTTCATCCGCCAGCCCCGCTTTCAGCGAATCGCGCGGGTGAAAGAGCAACGTGCCGCGCGCACCGAGCGCAAAACCGGGTGCGGCCAGCAAATCACCCCGGCCTCTGAGCGCCGAGCGAGGCGGACTCGCCTATTTGCTCATCGCAGCGAGCGAAAAGCTCAAGTCACCGGGAAAATCGCCGAATTAATTCAGCAAATAGCTCACCCAACTCGCCTAAAAACCGAACTAACCTTCGAATAAGCTATTCACAATTAGCGACTTATGCCGAACGCGTGTAGCCACGGCCCTGCGGGCCGGGCCCCTCCAGCCCGGCAACCAACCCACTAACCCTAAGCCGCCGGCTGGTTCCCACCGCTCGCCGCGGGCGGATTTTTCTTGCGACCCTGCCCCTTAAACCGCTGGCCCATCTCGCGGCGCATATCATCAAAACTACCGCTGACCTTCCCGAGCACCTTCATGAAGGCATAAACAAAATTGCTCCGCACCATCAGGTCGCTCCGCAACGCCAGCATGGTGTCGCTGAACTCTTCGCCGATCTGCAGCATCGCGGTCTCGACTTCGCGCAGTTGCGCCTCCAGGTCGCGGTCCTCGGTATAATCATCCATCCCGAAATCCGCCCCTAGCTTATCCGTATTCTGGGCGGCAAAGTCATAGGCCCTTTGCACAAAGGCCGTGCTCTTGTCCCCCATCTTCGGCAACGAACGGCGGTCGTCGCCGCTTAAGCTAGCGAGGAAAGGAAGCTTCTGCCGGATAGTTGCGATGGCATCGAGCACCGCTTGCTTGTTAGCTGTAGTTAAGGTTCCTGAAACCAGGTTTTGTTGAGCCATAGGGATTTTTCCTTCTTATTTGAGTTCGATTAAACTGAAACTATGGATGAGATTTAAGCAGCAAGCGGGCCATATCGTCGTTTCCAAAGAAAAAAGCTTAATTTTTCTTCTCACCCGTCCCACCGGAAAAAAATTAGATTCACGTAATTTTGTTCTTGCCAAAGGCGGCCGGGAGGAGCCTCCTGCGACTGAGCAACGCACCAGCCGCGCGCAGTTACATTTCTTTCGGAGCTCGTCTTCGGCAGGGGTCTTAGAGCAGCTAAAAAGAACACTTTTAGCTTCGCTTATGACTAAATCGAACCTCCGCAAGCATCTTATCGTGGCTATCATCCTGGTCGCTACCGGGACCTTTGTTCGTGCCCAGGTAGGCTCCGATAATCCCACCGGTATAACCGGCCAGTTTAACGGCAATGTCACTACCGGGTGCTCCTATGATCCTTACACCGGCAATGCTACCCGCTCGATCACCGACATCGCGGTCGCCGGCGCGGTGGGCGCCTACCCGCTCGCCTTTACCCGCACGATGAATAGCCGCGATGGCACCGGCCATGTCCCGGGCCAGGGCGCCTACGAATTTGGCAAAGCCGGGGGTTGGCGTCATTCCTACCAATGGGGAATTAACAAGGCGGTTCTGCAGACGAGCGACGTGACCGCCAGACCGACGAGCTACGTGGTTTTCTATCCAGAAGGGCGCAGGGTAACTTTTACCAACCCCTCGGGAGGCCCGACTCCAGTGCGCGCCGATGTTGCCGGTATTGCGGAGCGCTTTCAGCCCATGGATCGTAATGACCCGGATAGCAATTGCTATCTTCTCTTACCCGATGGAGGCAAGGTTTGGTTCCGCGCGGAGATTACTCCGTCTGAGCCTCCGGACCCACTGGCCGCTCCGGGTGACCCGAGACCCACCCCGCCGCCGCAACCCACTCTGACCTTCGACTATGTTCTGATTGGCATCATCGACCCCTACGGCCAACTCACTGCCATCTCCGGCGGGCTAACTCCCACAGGCGACTTCCGGGTCTCGCAAATTGCCGAACCTGCCGGACGCGTGCTCGATCTGATCTACACCGGCTCTGGCGACAACGTGCTCCTCCAGTCTGTCACCGAGCGGGCTTACGCGGGCGCGCCTGCGGGCAGAACCGTCACCTATAACTACGCCCCAGCTCTCGGCGTCACCGCGCTCGACCATGTGGACTACCCTGGCGATTCCACGCTCCCCGCCAGATACACTTACCAGGTCCATAACGACAATAATCCAGTATCGGCGCCCCTGGTCGCCACCTGTGACGACCCGATGTATGCCGGCCCGATGCGCCACATCGCCTACGATTTCAAACCCGGGGGCGATTTCGGTTTCCTGCTCAACGAGAAAAATATCAATGGCACGGTCGTTTCCTCCCTCGCCATCGACCCGCTCAACGCGAACGGGCGTATCGAAACCCGGGGGGACGGCCCGCACCGAACCTTTACTTATTCGGGCGGTAAACTGATTGGCTGGACCGATTTTAAGGAAGTGGGCTCGTCGCAGACGTACGACGGCAATGGTTTCATCCAGTCGAGCACCGATGGGAACACGCATCAGACCGCCTTCGGGCGTAACTCCCTGACCGGCCGGGTCGAGAGTGTAACCTATCCTCTGACGCCGTCGGATACCCAACAGGCTATTGCGACTCGCGCCTATTTCGCGCCGACCTGCAGCGAAGACCCAAATAACTGCGATCCGGCAAAGCCGTACTTTCTCTACAGTGCGACAGACGAACGGACTAACTCCATCACTTATCATCGCGACCCCAATCACCGAGTTGCCCGGATTAATTATCCGGATGGAGCGCAGGAACAATTCACGCTCTACAATTCCCTGGGGCAGTTGATTACCCATCAGCGCAGAAATGGTGCCTACGAGCATTTCGCTTATGATTCTCGGGGCCTCCTGACGGTTCGTTGGAATCCGCTGGTCGGTATTCCGACGGCTCCAGATCCCGCCGGTCCCGAACCGAAAACGACCATTTCCTACTATCCAGTGGGCGATGCGTGGCAGGATCGAGTGAAGTCGATTACCGACCCACGGACCAATGTCACGACCTACGAATATGAGTCCTCTGGTGGTCTCCACGTGGGCGGAAGAGGGCAGGTTTCCAAGGTCATTTTTCCTGGCAACAAGTATCGAAGCTACGTCTACGACTCTTCGGGTAATCTTACGCACGAAGAAAATGAGCTGCGCCAGCCGACCGAATACGTTTATGACGAGTACAGCCGCCTCCTCCAGCTGAAGGTTGCTCATCCCAACGCTGACAACCCCGCAATCCAGGACACGGGTACTCCGTGGGACACGACGATCTACAATTACACGCCCGCCACAGGCGGACCGCTCTCGCTGACCGCCCGGGCGGCGACCACGATAACGACGGCGATGAATGTGATCACGCTGAACGTTTACGATGACAACCTGCGCCTCTTGAACAGCACCCGGGATCCGAATACGGTCGCCGCGCTCACTCAATACCATTACGACCCCGCTGGAAATCAGGACTGGATGATCGACCCGGATAATCACCAGACCACCACCGGTTTCGACCCGCGTAATCGGCCGCAGACGGTGACCAGCGCGCCGACGGATGTCGCAGGCGTTCCGGGTAAGGTCGCCTTGGTGACGCAAATGCTTTATGACCCGGCGGGCAACGTCCGTAAAATTATCCAACCGGATAACCAGGAACAGACGAAAACCTACGATGCACTAAACCGGCTCGGGACCGACACGCGGCCGGTCAGCCCCGGCCACACTCGAACGACCAATTACGAGTATTTTCCTTCCGGTATGCTCAAGAGCTTGCTCGATCCCAAGCACCAGCTGACGCAATTTGAGTACGACGAACGCGACCTGAAGACGAAGGTGACCTATCCCGACAGCTCCATCGTCCAAGGCTGGCTCTACGATAAGGCGGGCAACCTGACCCAGCGCCCGACCGTTGGCGGGCCGAAGCAGCTCTTTACCTATGACGAGCGCAATCGGCCGACCCATATGCGTTGGGACAATGCGATCGATTGGAGCGACTTCATTTATGATGACGCCAGCCGACTTCAGTCCGCGGCGAATCCCTATTCCACGGTCACCCGCGGCTACGATGTGGCTGGCCGGTTAATTTTGGATCAGCAGGCGCTCGCGCCGCTGTTGAACACCTTGCCGAATACGATTACGCCGCTTTCGGTGGTCTCGCGTAAAGTGCATCCCGGCGTAGGCGCTTTCGATATCAACCTGCCGCTCACCGGAGCAGCGGGAGTCGAGTGCCGCAGTGGCGGCCTCACCCAGGATTACACCATGGTTTTGAGCTTCAGTGGCCCAGTGGCTGCGGTTGGCGGAGCCAGCGTCGGGTCGGGTTTCGCCACTGTCGGCAGCGTCAGCGCCACGGGCACCGACGTGACGGTGAACCTGACCGGGGTGAGTGACAGCCAACGACTGACGGTAAACGTGTATGGGATTAGGATCGGCGCGACCACTGGCCAGGTTACCGTGCCGATGAATGTCATCGTCGGCGATGTGAACGGCGATGGCGTGGTGAATATTGGGGACGTCAACTATGTGAAATCGCAAAGTGGCTCTTATCCCAGTAGTTCCACTTTCAGGGCGGATCTGAATGTGGACGGAGTAATCAGCGGCGGGGATATCACCGTGGTTAAGCGCAGTTCGGGGGCCACCGTCCCCTTCGCCCCCGGTTACACGGTGACGGTTTCCTATGGACATGATGGCGACGGCCGGGTGAACCATCTTTACGTGCCGGAAGTGAACGGAGGCTACAGTTACCTCTACAGCTATGATGGGATGGGACGGCTGGAAAAAATCTTCGATAGCAATGATCCCAATCCGCACTATCAGTACACCTACGACGCCGCCTCGAACGTGCTTAACCGGAGAACCTTTCTCAATGGGACGTCCCAGAGTTTTGTCCCCGACGAGCTTAACCGGATCAAACAACGGACCATCCAGGCGGCCTGGTATGACGCTTATCCCAATGGGCGGCACGACTATGATTTCTCGGTGGAAAGCTATAGCTACGACAAGATGAGCCGGCTGAGCGCGACCGACCGGACCCTGCGCGCACCCGATGGGACTCTTGATGTGAAAGAGGATACTTTTGGCTACAATTACGCGGGGGAACTAACCGGCGCGAGCTATGGGAATGGTGGGCACACGGTGAGCTATACCCTGGATGACGCCGGGAACCGCACGCTCGTCGAGGATAATATTTACGGGACGGCCGGTTTCACGCCCAATTCACTCAACCAGTATTTGGAAACGACTAACGGGAGCCAGCATGAGATCGCTTCCGCTTATTACGTAAACTACCATTATCTTGGCGATACCCAGCTGGCCTCGGCCAGTCGGAGCAGCAGCGATAAGTATGAATTGGGCTACGACGCCCTGGGACGTTGTGTCCGGCGCCGGACCAACGGGCAGACGATTTACTACATCTATGACGGAAGCCGGGCGATCGTGGAATATAACCCCGGCGACGGCTCGAGCCCGACCCGGAATGTTTACGGGCTCGGAATCGACGAGATCATCCTGCGCAATAGCTTCGATCATCCGCGCTTCCTGCAACAGGATCGGCTCGGAAGCACCAGCGCAGTCCTGGACGACCTGACCGGCGCAGTGGTCGAGCAATACCGCTACGACGCCTTCGGGGCGCCGGAAGTGCGGACTGGCCCGGTCAATGGAAATCCACTGGGAACGGTGAGCAACACGGGCACACTGGTCAATAATCGCTATCTCTTCACCGGTCGGGAGTGGGTCCAGCGCTACGGTTTCTACGAATACCGGGCCCGGGCTTACAACCCGAATCTTGGACGCTTCATGAGTGAGGATCCGCTCGGATTTGGCGGCAGAGATACTAATCTCTTCCGCTATTGCGGGAATGACCCGGTGAATTTATCCGATGCTTATGGCTTATGGCCTTTTCCCGACGGGTTTGATTTTCTCGATGGTGTTCAAGGTGCAATACAAGCTGGGGTGGGTAGCGCTGTGAACACGGTCCTTTTGCGAAAACATTACACCAATCCTACGCTAGGAGGAGCTGGGTCGTATGGAATTCCCAACGGGCATACCGACCCTGGCCCTATTTTGGATGCTTTTTGGGACTCCGGTTATCGCGAATATAGACAAGGGAATTTCGACAATGCAATCCGAGATGCCGTGAGAGAGACGCAATCTATTCGTTATGACGGGCGAAATCCTGATCAGGGTGCCGCCCTCGGGCCAGATGGTGGCTACTATGATGATAACGGATATGGTATTCCTTGGTTCGATAACTTACCGGCGGACGATTCTCCCTTAAACGATCAAAGTATAAATCTAGAGAATGCTCCTCCTGGCACGGAAATGGCGTATCTCTTGTCGCTCAACACATCTGCCGGAAGATCGTTGAATAGCGGCGGTAGCCGCGACTATGAATGGGCAACAACAGCCGGATTTGGTGGCGGCGGTGATTATAGCTTCGCTCCAGGTGGTGGAGGGCGGATTAGTCATTGGATCGAAGAACACTACACACATTGAAAACTTATGCCTGCGAGACTGTCCCCAGTAGCTTCCGTTTTGAATTTAAATGACTGAGACAAAGAATAGGACTCGCCCCAAACAAAATTGGAAGCCATTTACTACGCTGTTTTTTTATGACCAAAAGCCTTTATTTCTTTAGTTTTTTCCTACATAATGTGCCGTTCGTGCTAGCTCTTCTTGTAGGCTTAGTGCTTTTCCGCTTTATGCACTTACGAAGCATTCCTTGGCTGGGTATCCACTACGCATTGGCATTTGCCGTAGGAAGCCTCACCTCCTGGATGATGCATCGGGTTTTACCGTTGCAGGACAACCTCTCGCTCGCTGCGGCTCCGATAATCGTCCAGCGGGCCTTCCTCGCAACGCTCTTGTTGGAGGATGCTGCTGAATTTATCGCCGTGGTGTTAGTTTTAGCCGAAATCTTGAATCTTGCAGCTCGGGTTCAACCTGATCTCCCTCCGAGTCTGATAAAGACTGCAGTTAAGGTGCGTTCGAATCTTTGGTTACTTGGATCTGGCATGGTTATTTTCGGTATAGTATCTTCGCTTCCGGTCTATTTTCTTTGGAGGAGTTCGTAATTTAAAAGGGGCGAAGTTAGGCGAATTTTTGGGAATGGGAACAAGCGATCAGGGATCAATGCAGAATAGGACAAAGTCAGACAGAATAGGGTAGTTCTAGAATCTCGGCCGCCGGGAGGGAAAATAGGGGTCAGCTTCATAATTTCGCTCTCGGGAAGAGTTGGAAAAATGTTAATGATGCTAAATGGCTCGTAAAGCACGCAACCGCGAGGAGCGAGATTATGAAGCTGACCCCTTTTACGATCCAAGAGGCCGGTCGATGACCGATTGCCACAACCGATCCCGGCGGGACCGCCGCCGCCGCGGGCTGCGATGAGCGGGGAAGGTGGTAACACTGGTGGATTAGGGCGTAGCGGAAACTTGGATATCGACCTTCTAGGGATTACCGATAGCCAGGGCAATTCGTTATTCAAGTCGTTTTTCGGGTTTCCAAACGTTGATTTGTCGCAGGCCGGAGCTGATGCCTACAAACTTTCACACCCTCTAGAACAGCACCAGGTAGATTACAACTAAATCAATGGATTTTGGAGCTTCGTTTCTTATATTGGCAGGAATTTTGTTTATCCTTAGGCCAAACATATTTCGAACGGGTATCTGGAAAACAACCGACATCGCCCAGCGAGTGATGGCGCCTAATAGCTATACTAGATACGTGCGAGGTGTAGGAGTCATTCACATTTTGGCCGGTCTGGCACTTCTTATTTGGGACCGTTGACCATCTTGATAAGGCGCGACGGGTCGCGGGGTTCTTGATACCTTGAGAAGAGTTATACCTAAGTTGGAGTGGCCCACGTGAAATCCAAGATAAAGAAGTTCCCCGTGATGACGATTGCTCACGTGCGTAGTTGGTCAAAATACCGGCTCGTGTGGGAAACGTTGACCGGTTCTGCCATTTGTGATCCTTGTACTCCGAATGATTAACATCCACGACACCTACAACACCCGGATGCCCCGACATCCGGAGCCCTCGTCGAATCGAACAATACCGATTGTGGCTGTTAACACCACAACCGTCTATGTAACCCCAGACGAGAAAAGAACCTGGGTGTTAGTGCACTGCGAGGGCTTTGGCGCAGTTCTCGTTTTGATCGGAGCTGCCGCGCTACGGCAGAGGGCGGTTGCCCGGAAGGCAAAAGCGAAACTTGCGGAAAGGGCTTCTGGAGTTCGCTCTAAGGGGTGCCGGGCGAGGAAATAAGGGGCCGGTCTCATAATCTCGGCAAATGGCTGGACGCGAGCGGATGAGGGCTGGAGAATCATCTCCATGGCGCGCAAGGCCTAGGTGGAGTTTCCGGGGAAAATAGGGGTCAGCTTCATAATTTCGCTCTCGTTCAGCCATGAGCACGACAGAGGATACTTTTGGCTACAATTACGCGGGGGAATCGACCGGCGCAAGCTACGGGAACGGGGCCCGCACGGTAACCTATGGTCTGGACGACGCGGGCAACCGCACCCTGGTCACCGATAGCGTTTACGGTACGGCCGGTTTCACGCCCAATTCACTCAACCAGTATTTGGAAACGACTAACGGGAGCCAGCATGAGATCGCTTCCGCTTATTACGTAAACTACCATTATCTTGGCGATACCCAGCTGGCATCGGCCAGTCGGAGCAGCAGCGATAAGTATGAATTGGGCTACGACGCCCTGGGACGTTGCGTGCGGAGCCGGACCAAAGGGCAGACGATTTATTACATCTATGACGGAAGCCGGGCGATCGTGGAATATAACCCCGGCGACGGCTCGAGCCCGACCCGGAATGTTTACGGGCTCGGAATCGACGAGATCATCATGCGCAATAGCTTCGATCATCCGCGCTTCCTACAACAGGATCGGCTCGGAAGCACCAGCGCAGTCCTGGACGACCTGACCGGCGCAGTGGTCGAGCAATACCGCTACGACGCCTTCGGGGCCCCCGAAGTGCGCACTGGCCCGGCCGGGGGGAATCCGCTGGGAACGGTGAGCAACACGGGCACACTGGTCAATAATCGCTATCTCTTCACCGGTCGGGAGTGGGTCCAGCGCTACGATTTCTACGAATACCGGGCTCGGGCTTACAATCCGGCGCTAGGAAGATTCATGAGTGAGGACCCGATCGGTTTTGGAGGCGGAGATACTAATCTCTTCCGCTATTGCGGGAATGATCCAGTTAACTTTGTTGATCCGTCGGGTCTTTCTACTTTTCAACTCGGTTTGTCTTTCACGGGTCAGATCGGACCCGTCACCGTTAACTTCAATTCCGGATTTGTCATAGATAGTCACGGTAATTTTGGAGTCTACAATACTTCGTTGCTTGGAGCAGGCGCCGGTGGGAGAGCTTCGGCAGGTATAAGTGTGGAATCCTCGAACGCCGACCAAATCGTAGATCTTAGGGAGTATTTCACGAACGTGAGCGTCGGGGGCTACGCCGGCGGGGGGGCCTCTGGCGACGGGTTTTCCGGCAGGTCGACACGCACAGGCCAGCTTATCGGAGGATTAGGAGCTACGTTCGGAGTTGGTTTAGGGGGCGGAGGCTCGCTGGGGCGATCTTACACTTACATTACTCCCTTGTTTTCTCATCCTCCAAGCAATAACCCGCCACCCGGGGGAAGCACTTACGACTCTGGTTGCGGAGGGGATCCAAACTGCGCAGAAACCGAACGCATAACGGTTGTTGGCGCACCGCTTACGTTCGCGAGCACAGCAGGATTTGGCGGCGGCGGCACCTTCGACTTTGCTCCCGGAGGCGGCGGACGAATCAGCGAAGTAATCCTGAGCCGACTGAACCCGCTTGACGGAGAAATCGGCGGTTTTCCATCAACTAGCGCCCTCACCTACATCGACGCGAGTCGAGCAGCAGGGGGGGGCGGAGGTATTGGGGTCAGCGCAGGGTTCTTGATACCATGATAGCCTCGCGAGAACCATAAGGCTATTCGGCAAACGTCCTCTTATGCAAAGCAACACTGTCAGGTCGCAGCTTGGGTTAAGCATTCAATCCTTTACATGGTGGAAAGCATGGAAATTCGTTGTCGCATGCGTTTGTGTTATCTTAATGGCGCGGATGTTCTATTTCGGCGAAACTTACGCGACTGAACGACCCCGGAGCCCGGAACCGAAAGAGGGCAGAACGATACCCGTTATTATAACCGGCGATAGCCCGGTTTATTTAACTTTCCCGGAAAGGCGAAATCTGACTCTGGCGAATTATGGAGGCTGGGCCTCGCTTGCTCTCTTCTTGGCAACAGCTCTCGTCGATCATACTTGGACGACGGGAAAGCCACGAAAGAATAGTGACAATGGGGGAGGTTAAAGAAGGGGATGAGGGGTCAGCTCCAGAATGGCGCTCTTCCAGACGTAACCCATAAAAGCTAACCGATCGCGAAATGAACGAGATTCTCAAGATGCTTTGCGTAGTGGAGCGCCAGACCGGTCAATGGCCCAAGATGGAACGCCTGTCATCCTGAGTCGCGGAGACGACGAAGGATCTCTCCGTCGCAGCCGGCGCGTCGAGCATTCGGAAGCGATCGCTGCGTCGCGGATCTCTTCCGGCGGCGTGACGTGCACTTCGTGAGCGAGGTCCTTCGCCGTCTGCGCGGCTCGGGATGACATGGGGGTTTTTCGGATGTTCGGCAGAAGCGGCATGCGCGCTCGGCCTGGCCAGCTATCGTGCCACCGATGCTTCGGGTGGCTTACGTGTTCGAACGGTTTCCTTCTTTCGGGCAGACGTTTTGTTATCGGGAGGTCGCGGAACTGCTGCGGCAAGGGGCGGAGGTGGAGATCTTTTCCATCCGGCGGCCGAAGGGCGAGCTGGCGCAAGATTGGGATGAAGATGTGACCCGGCGCGTGACTTATCTGCCGGAGGAAGCGGAACTGGTGCGGGAAGTGGAGCGGGCGGCGCGGGCCGGCGAACTTCCGAAACCGGCGATCGATGGCATCCGGGAGTGGGACCGGCAACCGGATTTTTTGCGGCTTTACCAGGCGGCGTTCATCGGCGCGCGCTTGCAGGCGGCAGGGATCGGGCGGGTGCATGCGCATTTTGCCGGGATAGCGGCGCGGACGGCTTTTTGGATTTGGAAAGTTTTCGGGATCGAGTTCAGTTTCACCGCGCACGCGAACGACATTTTCGCGCCGCGGCCATTCGTCGTTAGTCTGGAAAAATTGTGCGCGGCGGCGGGTGCAGTGGTGACGGTGAGCGATTTCGCGGTCGCGCAGTTGAGAGCGCAATTCCCGCGGGAGGCGGCGAAGTTTCACCGGGTTTATAACGGGATCGAACCGGCGCGTTTTCGCGCGGCTGATTTCGCGAGCGAGGTTCCGCTGATTCTGTCGATCGGTCGCCTGATTGAGAAGAAAGGCTTCGGCAATCTCATTCAAGCCTGCGCCAGCCTAACGAGTCGTGGCGTAAACTTCCGCTGCGAGATTATTGGCGAAGGTCCGCTGGAAGAAACGCTGCGCGTGCAGACCGCAGCGCTCGGGTTGCAGGATCGCGTGCAGCTGGCCGGCCCGCGGACGCAAACGCAAATCGTCGAACGCCTGGCGGCGGCGACGGTTTTCGTGCTGCCCTGCGTGCGCGACGAGAAGGGCGACATGGACAATCTCCCGACGGTGATCATGGAGGCGATGGCGGCGGGGCTGCCGGTGGTCTCGACTAATCTCGCGGGCATCCCGGAGATGGTACTGCCGGAGGCGACGGGGCTCCTGGTGAGACCGCACGATCCGGAAGCGCTCGCCGGCGCGGTCGCGCGGATCCTCTCCGAGCCGGCGCTGGCGCGAAGCTACGGCGCCAGCGGGCGCGCAGTCGCGGAGGAGAAGTTTTCCGTCTCGAAAAATATCACGAATCTGGCGAAGATTCTCGCGACTCGGTGAATCTATCTCTCGCGCGGAAACGGATAAACTCGTGACCGGGCGAATTAATTCATTCTTGCTCAAGGGCACCCGCCGGTCTGGAATGACTCATATGAACGCACTCACTCGCTGGGTTTTAACTGGCGCGCTCGCCGTCGCCGCGGTCGCGCCGCTCTCCGCGGAAACCGCCGGATGGACTGCGGATTACAATCATCTCCTCGGCAAATACGTCACCCCCAGCGGAGTAAAATACGGAGAGTGGAAAAAGAACGCGGCCGACATGCAGACCTTGCAAAAAGTGGTCGACGCGATCGCGCAGGAAAAAATTTCCTCGTTAGGCAAAAAAGAGCAGTTGGCCTTTTACCTCAACGCTTATAACGCCTGGATCCTGCACGAGGCGCTGGAGAAATATCCGACCAAGAGCGTGAAGGATTTGCTCTTCACCTTCTTCACCGGCAAGCGGATCAAAGTGGCCGGCGAGCAAACCAGTTTCAACGCGCTCGAAAAGGAAACCATCCGCTCGAAGTTTGCCGATCCGCACGTGCACTTCGCGCTCAACTGCGCCAGCCAAAGTTGTCCGCCGCTCAATCCCGCGGCCTTCGAAGGTGGCACGGTGGACGCGCAGATGGAGAAACTGGCGAAGGCGTTTGTGAACTCGGAGAAGGGCGTGCGTCTTTCGACGGACAAGAAAACTGCCGAGCTCTCGAAGATTTTCGATTGGTATAAGGATGACTTTAAGAACGGCGGGCCGCTCGCGTTCATCAATCAGCGCCGCGCGAATCCGATCCCGAAAGATGCCAAGATTACTTACCAGGATTACAACTGGTCGCTGAACGAAGCCAAGTAACGCGCATGGTTGCTCTCGCGCCTAACGACTCGATCGAAAAGCCGTCGGTGTGGCGGCAACGCTGGCAAGCTTTTCGACGGCCGATCGTGGAAGAGAAAGCGCGCGTGCTCCGGGAACGCTGGGATTCGCTCCCGCCCGAGCTGCAAACGAACAACCAGATTTCCGGACGACACCTGACCCACTGCGGTTTCACTTTGGGCGCGAGCTATTGCTCCTTTCATTGCACTCATTGTTATCTGCCGAAAAACGCGAACGAGATTCCGATCCCGTCGCTCGCGCAGGTGAAGGAACAGATCGACGCCAATCGCCGTTTGCAGGGCCCGGGCGGCGGTCTGCAAATCACCGGCGGCGATGTCGCGGATGCTTATTGGAAATCCGGACGCGCCGACGAGTTGGTCGAGATCGTTCGTTATGCGTATTCGGTCGGCTCGATCCCGATGCTGATGACGCACGGGCAAACCTTGATCGAGCATCCGGAATTTCTCGAACGGCTGGTGGTTGAAAGCGGTCTCCGGCAGATTTCCGTGCACGTCGATATGACCCAAGCAGGTCGTCACGGTTTTCCGATCGGGCGGATCAAATCGGAAGCCGACCTGCATCCGGTGCGGCAGGCGTTCACCGATCTGGCGCTGCGCATTCGCGCAAAGACCGGCTGCATTCTCGAATACGCGCTCAGCTTCACGGTCACGCGCCGGAACATCGACGAAGTGCCGGAAGTAATCCGTTGGTACCTGGCCGATCCGCAGCGCAGCCACATCTGGCGGATGCTCAGCTTCCAACCCGAAGCCGATACCGGCCGGACAATTTTCTCGCAGAAGCCGATCACCTCCGCCGATGTCTGGCAAAAAATCTGCGAGGGCACCGGGCTGGCGTTGCGGCGCGATGTCTCCATTTTCGGCCATCCCGATTGCAACAGCTGGGCGTCACTCCTGATCGCACGTCCGTCGGGAAAATATTTTCCGCTCCTGCCGGATGACAAAAAATTCGACGCACTCTTCGGCGAAGTTCTGGCCAAAGTCGGCGGGCTCTCGTTAGTCAACGACGACGCCGGGACGCCCGCTTTTCGGCTCGCGGGGATTCTCTGGCAGAATCCGCGGCTGATGTTGCGGGTAATTTTCCAGATGTGGCGCTACATCGGTTCGCGGAAAGCGCCGCCGGAAATTCTTCGATCACTCGTTAGGGGAAAAGTTCACACCATTGGGGTCGGGATGCACAATTTCATGGACGCCAAACAGGTCGCACAAGCAGACAGCGATCCGGTGACCAAGGCGCGCCTGGATTCCTGCGTCTTCAAAGGCGCGGTCAAACGCAACGGCCAATGGGAAGCCGTCCCGATGTGTTCGATGAATCAGCAAACGTGGAGCGAAGTTTACGACGCGCGTTTGCAGGATCCGGAGCTCTTGCAACAACCGCAGGTCTACGCGCCCGCAGAGCCATCGGGCGCACCGGCAACATTGTAGCGGGGCGACTACAACAGCGCGCGGACCGCTCCGGTCGCCCGCAGATAAACGTGATGCGGATCGCCGCGCATCAGTTCATCGCTCATCAGTTGCACTGGGTCGTTGCCGCTGGCCGGCATCAACTGGTGCATCCGCTCGACGCCCTCGCAGTGCACCGACAATTCGAGAAGATCTACGTCCGCGTCGTGAGTGACCCGAAACTCGGTCGTGCCCGAGAAAATGCTGCAGCGCCCGATCGAGGCACCGGCCGTCTCTCGGAGCGTGGTCGCGACAGTTTTGCCGTCCGGCCTAACGAAACCAAGCGCGTCGCGAGTGGCATCAGTTCCCGCTTTCCAGCCAAGTTGTGCCGCCATCCAGCCGAGAAGAAGGACGGCCGTGTTCCGAAATTCCGGGGCGAAATCAATTTCCACGCGCGCGATCTGATCGAGCTTGCGGCGCGCCGCTGGCGGATCGAAAAATTGCGCGATCGCGAGGCGAAACTGCACCAGCCGGGTCCAGTTCAAATCGCAGAGGACGATCCGTTGTTTCGCTTCCGTCTCCGCGGTTTCGATCAAACGCATTTGCGCATCGAAGTCGCTCCATTTTTGGCTATCGAAAATCAGGCGATCGACCCAGGTCCAAAGTTGGGGGTCCATCGGATCGTGAAACTCGCCCTGCCACCAAAAATAAAACGGCAGGTCGGAATCGAGGTGGGAAAAGACAATATTCGGCAGGAGTTTTGCGAAACTGCCCGCGAGCGCGAAAGAAATTTGCTCCGAACAAACCTGCGTGCTGCCCGCGCGACTGACGTGACAGTGCGCGCTGATCCATGCTTCCACCTGGTCGGCACTGGCCCGCGGATTGGCCGCGATCACGATCGCGCGGCAAGCGTGATCTTCGGTGATCTGCGCGACCAGCTGGGTGTTCGCGGCTAACGAGTCCGGCGCTTCGCTGTAAACCGCGAGATTGATCAGCGACGCGCGCGAGCGACCGTCGCCGCCTTGTTCCCAAAGTTTCTTCAGCTCGCGCTCGATCTTGCCGATTTCCACCGGCATGCCGGTTCCGAAAGTCGCGGCGGGAGTGTCCATCACTCGTTAGGCAATCATAGCCGTCGCCAGGTGCGGCCGTCACGCGCCAGGAGTTCGTCCGCTTCGTCTGGACCCCAGGAGCCGGCTGGATGTTCGAACAACGGCGGCGCTTCTTTCCCGTGCCAGGCATCTTCGATTTTATCGATGAATTCCCAGGCTTGCTCCACTTCATCGCGGCGCGCGAAGAGGGTAGCGTCGCCGCTCATCGCATCGAGCAACAGGCGTTCGTAGGCTTCCGGGCTCGGTTTGCCGAAGGAAGTGCCGTAATGAAAATCCATTTTCACCGGCTCGATGCGGAAGCTCGTTCCCGGCATTTTCGCCTGCATCCGAAGCGACATGCCTTCGTCCGGTTGAATCCGAATCACGAGGACGTTGTGATCGAGCGCCGGCGATTCCTTGTTGAATAAAACCGAGGGCGCTTTCTTGAAATGAATCGAAATTTCCGTCCCGGATTTCGGCAACCGCTTCCCGACCCGCATGTAAATCGGCACGTCCGCCCAGCGCCAGTTATCGATCAGCAGGCGCAGGGCGACAAAGGTTTCGGTTTGTGATTTCGGATCGACGTTTTTCTCCGCGCGATAACCCGGAACCGGTTTACCGCTGATCGCGCCGTCGGCGTATTGGCCGCGCACGACATCAGTCGCCACCGCGCTCGCCGCCATCCGCCGGAGCGAGCGCACGACTTTCACTTTCTCATCGCGAATGCTGTCCGCGCGCAGATCGGTCGGCGGTTCCATCGCCACCAGGCAGAGCAATTGCAGAAGATGGTTTTGCACCATGTCGCGTAGCGCGCCGGCGCCTTCGTAGTAACCGGCGCGGCCTTCGACCCCGAGCGTTTCCGCGGCGGTGATCTGCACGTGATCGATGTAACGCGTGTTCCAGAGCGGCTCGAAAATCGCGTTCGCGAAACGCAGCACCAAAATATTTTGCGCGGTTTCTTTCCCGAGGAAGTGATCGATCCGGTAGGTGTCCTGTTCCGGAAAAGCGTTGCGCACGATTTGATTCAACTCGCGCGCCGAAGCGAGATCGGTCCCAAACGGTTTCTCCACGATCACCCGCGCCCAGCCGCCAGACGGCTTGTTCAAGCCGGCCGACTTCAGATGTTTGATGATCGGTTCGAACTGGTCCGGCGCGACCGCGAGATAAAACAACCGATTGCTCGTGCCGCGGGCTTTCTCGATTTCTTGCAAACGCTCGCCGAGCCGCTTGTAACCATCCGCATCGGAGAATTCGCTTTGATGATAAAAGAGCGAGCGCGCAAAACTTTTCCACAAATCGTCGCGCACCGTTTGCCGGGAAAACTTGCCGGTCGCTTCCCCGAGCTCGGCGCGGAATTCGTCATCGGTCTTTGGCCTGCGCGCCATCCCGATAACGGTCACTTCCGGCGGGAGTTCGCCGTCAGCGGCGATGTTGTAAATCGCGGGAATCAGCTTCCGATGTGTCAGGTCGCCGGTCGCGCCGAAGATGACGATGGTGCACGCTTCCGGCACGCTGCGGGCGACGATGCCGTCGCGCAGTGGATTGGCTTGCGCAGCCTCAGATTTTTTGGTCATCAAGAATCAGGACGGCAGCGGGAAGTTGCGCGTCATCTCGCGGACTTTGTTGTGGACGGCTTCCAACGCTCCCGCGTCTTCGCGTTTTTCGAGGGCTTCGTTGAGGAGGTCGGCGATGTCGAGCATCTCTTCTTCTTTCATCCGGCGTGTGGTCACGGCGGGCGTGCCGACGCGGATGCCGCCGGGTTTGAAGATGGGCAGGGTGTCGAAGGGGATGCCGTTTTTGTTCACGGTGATGCCGGCTTTATCGAGGACTTCTTGCGCGATTTTGCCGTTGAGGTTTTTCGGGCGGAGGTCGACGAGCATGAGGTGGTTGTCGGTGCCGCCGGAGGTGAGGCGGTAGCCGTGCTTGGTGAGGCCGGCGGCGAGGGCTTTGGCGTTGAGGACGACCTGGCGCTGGTAGTCGCGGAAGCCGGGCTGGAGGGCTTCGTGGAAGCAGACGGCTTTGGCGGCGATGACGTGCATGAGGGGGCCACCCTGGATGCCGGGGAAGACGGTGCCGTCGATTCCTTTGGCAAATTTTTCCTGGCACATGACGATGCCTCCACGCGGGCCGCGCAGGCTTTTGTGGGTGGTGGTGGTGACGAAATGCGCGTGCAGGATGGGGCTGGGATGCTGGCCGCCGGCGACGAGGCCGGCGATGTGGGCCATGTCGATGAAGAGGAGCGCGCCGACGCTATCGGCGATCTGGCGGAGGCGCGGGAAGTCGATGATACGCGGGTAGGCGGAAGCGCCGGCAGTGATCATGGCGGGCCTGGTTTCTTCGGCTTGTTTCGCAAGGGCGTCGTAATCGATCTGTTCGGTCTCGGCGCTGACGCCGTAGGCGGCGACTTCGTAGAATTTGCCGGAGAAATTCGCGGGATGCCCGTGGGTGAGATGGCCGCCGTGGGCGAGGTTCATGGCGAGGATTTTGTCGCCAGGTTTCAGGACGGAGAAGTAGACGGCCATGTTCGCCTGCGCGCCGCTGTGGGGCTGGACGTTGACGTGTTCGCAAGCGAAGAGGCGCTTGGCGCGGTCGATCGCGAGCTGCTCGGCGACGTCGACGTTTTCGCAGCCGCCATACCAGCGTTTACCCGGATAGCCCTCGGCGTATTTGTTCGTTAGGCAACTGCCTTGCGCTTCCATAACCGCGCGGCTGGTGAAGTTCTCCGAGGCGATGAGCTCGATGCCTCCGCGTTGCCGTTTCTCTTCGGCCTGAATGACGTCGAAGATCTCGGGATCAACCTTGCGCAGTCCGCCGCCGGACGCGCCGGAATTAGCAGGGACCGAGGGGCTCGCGGAATGAGGAGACAATTCAGCCATAGGGTAGGAAGAAGTTCCGCCGGTCCGTGATATCGCCGGCAGCGCCAGTTCGCCTTGTTCTACGAACGCGAGCACACTCGGTAAAGCGTTTTTAATCGTAGCCGCGCAGCTTAGATAGACGTCGCGGTTGCAACCGATCGGGTCGGGCACATCGCGCCAAACCGTCGTCCCCGGTTCCTCAAATTCGCGCAGCAGAAACGTCTTCTCGGTGCCTTGCGGAAAGAGCAAATGAATCGTCTCGAGATGCGCGCCGGTAAGAGCAAAAATATGCGTCGCGCGTTCCACCAGGGCAGGGGTCAACGGCTGACTGCGAATGCGCGAAATATCGACACCTTCATCGCGCAGCACCTGCACCGCGAAGGTGCTCGGTGGTTGTCCGCGAACCGCATGCACGCCCGCGGAAGCGACTTCGATGTCACGGCGATTGCCGAGCAGATGACGGAAATAACCCTCGGCGATCGGGCTCCGGCAAATGTTTCCGGTGCAGACAAAAAGGACGCTTTTCACGATGGGCGACCGCGGGCTCGCGCGGGTTGGGCAGCCTAAAATCAAACGCAATCAAGTCAATCGAGCGAAGGGCGATGCGGCCCTCGCCGACGATGTGCATGTCCCTCGACAAATTAGCGCGCCCGATGTTCCGCGCGCACAGTCAGGGCGATGCCGCCGCGCGCGGAAAACTCCGCGGTGACCACGGCGTGCCGGGGCGAACAAGCGGCCACAAAATCATCCAGAATTCGGTTGGTGACCGCTTCGTTAAACGCGCGCTCATTGCGAAAAGAGGCGAGATAGAATTTGAGCGATTTGCTCTCGACGCATAACTCGTTAGGCACGTACTCGATCACGATCTGCGCGAAATCCATCTGCCCCGTGACCGGACAAAGCGAAGTGAAATCCGCGGTCTCGAAACGAATGGTGTAAGCGCGCTTCGCCGGGCTGGGAAAGGTTTCGAGTTTGGCCTCGTTAGGCGAAGCGGGCAGGCGCGTCTCGCTCCGGCCGAGCAAGGTCAGGCGGTTGGCCTTGGATTTTTTCACGGCGTTCACTAGCGCGGGCCGATTGGTTATTCAATGGCCGCCGCGCCACCGTAGCGCGAAAGCACTTTCCACATGTCATCCCGAGTCGCGAAGACGACGAGGGACCTCGCACCAAAGGAGACAGTATCGTTAGGCCAATGTGCGAGGTGCTTCACTGTCGGGGCGCCTCACGATGATAGCTGGCAGAGGCGCTCGTAATCGGCGGCGGTATCAATATCGGTGGCGGCGGCGGGAAGATCGAAGGCCGCGACATCATCACGATGGGCAAAGATCAGTTCCTTCGCGCCGCGGTCGCCGTTTAGAGTTAAGAGCTCTGGAAAACGGACGCGCGCAAAGAGTGTGGGAATGCCCAGCGTTTTCGCGTAGGCCGAAGCGACGATCGACTTCCCGCTGGTTTCCTGCCGGCGGATCAGCTCGCGCAGATTATCCGCGCTAACGAGTGGTTGATCGCAAGCGAGAAACAGAATCGCTTCCAGATCGTGGTCAGTCGTGACCAGATGCTGCAGCCCGGTGCGGATGGAGGCCGCGATTCCTTCGCGCCACTCGTGGTTGAGGACGAATTCACAAGCCTCTGAAGTCAACGCCGCTTTCAGGTCATCCGCATGTTCGCCGGCGACGACAACGACGGGCGCGCAGCCGGCCGACGTTGCCGCCGAGACGGCGTGCGCCAGCAAAGTTTCACCGCGAAACTTCGCCAGTTGTTTCGGTTTTCCGAAACGGGTGGAGGCGCCCGCGGCCAAAATGACAGCGCCAATTTTCGAGCGTTCCGTGATCAAAATACGGCCGCGCGCCACGGCTCGGCTTGATGAATCGGCGTCTTCACTTCGCGGAGCGACGCGCCGGTTCCGCCAGCGAAGGCGCGCTGCACTTCGGCGACGATCGCGAGGGCAATTTCCGCCGGTGTTTCGGAGCCGAGATCGAGACCGGTGGGCGCGAAAAGTTCGGCGTTCGCAGAAGTGCCGCTGTCGAGAACGTCCGCCATCAACTGATCGCGCCGGCGCCGCGGGCCGATCAAACCGAGGTAACGCAGGGACATGGGAAGCAAGGTTTGCAGCGCGGAAAAATCGCGGCCGTAGTTGTGCGACTTGATGATCGCCGCGGTCCACTGATCGGCTTCGCGCGGGAGCTCGGAAGCCTGCGCGGCTTCGATCGTTTGCCAGCCGAGAATCGCGCAGAGCGCGCGCAGCGGATCGCTATCGGGGCCGTCGCCGAAGATGATCAGGCGCGGTTGCGGATGGATGGTTTGTTGAAAGCCGTGCTCGTTTTCCGATTCGCCGAAAGCGACGACACGAGTGCCGCCAGCGTGCGCCTGCTTTTCGAAAACCGTTTCCACCCGGCAGCTTTGCCGCGCGCTCAAATTAGCGGAAAGTTCGGCCACAAAAATTTTCTGGAGCGGCTCGATGAAAATATCGATCGCGCCGTTACAGCCGAAGCGTTGGCGCGTATCGAAACTCGTTAGGCCGGCCCTCCCGCTGCGCAAGACTTCCTGTGCGAGCACGGCCACTTCTTCTTCCAAACAACCGCCGCTGAGTGATCCGATCGTGCGCCCGTCACGAGCGATCAACATCCGCGCACCCGGCCGGCGATAACTGGAACCGCGCGCGCGCACTAATGTCGCCAGCGCGAACTGTTCGTTAGGGCGCCGCTCACATTCGCGGATGATGTCGTGAACGTCTTTCACGTTCTCGAAGATGCGCGCGTCAGATTAATTTGTCCGGCGTAATCGGGAGGTCGCGGACGCGTTTGCCGGTGGCGTGGTAAACCGCATTCGCCACCGCTGCGGCCGTCCCGGTGATTCCAATTTCCCCAATGCCGCGGGCGCCGATTGGATTGAAGGCGAAGTCTGGTTCGCCGACGAATTCGACCTCGATCATCGGAATGTCGGCGTTCGTCGGGACGTGGTAGTCGGCGAGATTGCGGATCACCGGCAGCCCGGTGCGCGGATCGTAGGAAGTTTCCTCGCTCAGGGCCATGCCGATGCCCATGACCACGGCGCCGAGGATCTGGCTGCGCGCCGTTTTCGCAGTTACCACCCGACCACAGTTGATCACGCTGACGAAACGCGTGACCTGCACCCGCGGAATAAGCGGATCGATTTTCACTTCGCAGAATTGCGCGCCCCAAGATTGGAAGGCTAATTTTTTGTTCTCTTCGGGCTCGTGCAATTTGCTCTCGACCGCGAGTGCATCCTTCCCGGCGCGCTGCATGATCTCGACGAAGCCATCGGATTTTGCGTTGTCGTTCTTGAGTCCGATGCGACCGGGAGCGACCATCGCGATGTCCTCTTTCTTCGCTTGGTGCAACGGCGATTTGGCGTCGGCGATCGCGAGGTCAGCAAGCGCCTGATGAAGAAGAAGCGCGACTTCGTGAATCGCGGTCCCGACGGTGCCGGTGGAATTCGAGCCGCCCGCGACCGGGCCGAACGGAAAATCGGAATTGCCGAGCTCGAAGGTGACCTTCTCAAAAGGAACCCCGAGTTGCTCCGAAGAAATCTGGGTGAAGGCGGTGTAAGCGCCAGTGCCGAGATCGTGGGTGGCGCACTGAACGACGGCGCTGCCATCTGCGCGCAAGGTGGCCTTCGCGGCCGCGGCCATTTTGTGCGCGGGATAGGTGGCGGTCGCCATGCCCCAGCCGACGAGGAGATCGCCGTCGCGCATTTTACCAGGAAGGGGATCGCGTTTCGACCAGCCGAATTTTTCGGCGCCGACTTGATAGGCTTCCTTCAGATGCTTGGCGCTGAAGGGGACATTCTTGGTCGGATGATTGTCCGCATGATTCGTTAGGCGGAGGGCCACCGGATCCATTTTCAAGAGGTAGGATAACTCGTCGAGCGCGCACTCGAGCGCGTAGGTGCCGGGGCATTCGCCGGGGGCGCGCATGAATGTGGGCGTGGCGACGTTGACCGGGAAGACGGTTTCTTCAACGCGAATCGCCGGGCTTTCGTACATCAAACCGGTGGAACGCGCGCCGCATGATTCGGTGAACTCGCCAACCGTGGAAGTAAGCGTGTCGGAGACGTGGCGAATCGCCTGCAGCTTGCCGTCCCGCGTGGCCGCGAGCGACAGCGTCTGGCGCGTAGGGGTGCGATGCCCGGTGCCGGTGAACATGGACTTGCGCGGGATGTGAAATTTTACCGGCACACCGGTGGCTTTCGCGGCCATCGCCGCCAAGAGAACGTGCGGCCAGAGCGCGCCTTTGCAGCCGAAGGCGCCGCCGACGAACGGACAAATGACGCGGACATTTTCGACCGCCAGACTGAAACTTTCCGCGAGCAAATTTTGCACGCCTTTGACGAACTGGGTCGCGTCCCAAACCGTCAATTTTTTGTCGCCGTCCCACTGCGCGATCGTGCCCGAAATCTCGATCGGGTTGTGGGTTTCGGTGGGCGTGAGGTAAGTCTCTTCCAGCCTAACGAGTTCTTGATTGGCCAGCGCTGAATCGACGTCGCCCTTCTTGAGTTGCACATGCTCGTCGTTGTTTTTCTTCGGCTTGGTCGCCTTGTGCTCGGCGGCTTCCATGGTTAACAACGGCTCTTCCGGCGCATAGCTGACCCGGACTAACGAGGCCGCGTAGCGCGCCTGCTCGAGCGTCTGCGCGACGACCAAGGCCACGTATTGCCCGGCGTAATGCACCTCGTCATCGCTCACGGGATTGCGCTCTTCACTGCGGATTCCCTTCATCATCCCGCCCTTGGCCTCGGCCGTTTTGGGCACGTTTTGATGAGTTAGAATCGTCAGCACGCCGGGCGCGGCTTGCGCCGCCTTGGTATCGATCGCGGTGATCTTGCCCTTGGAAATGTTACTCTCCACCGGCCACGCGGTGGCGCATTTTGGAACTTCGAATTCGACCGCGTACTTCGCCGCGCCGGTCACTTTCAAATGACCGTCGACGCGGTTTCTGGCAGGTCCGATGGTCGCGGCGCTCATATGGTTAGAGCCGCGGTGGTTTGCAGCGCGCGAACGAGGCTGCGCTTCGCGAGCTCGATCTTGAATTTGTTATGCGCGTAAGCCTTCGCGTCCGCGAGTTCGGCTTCAGCGGCGGCGCGGAAAATTTGTTCGTCGACACTTTTGCCTAACAAGACCTGCTCGGCTTTCTGTGCCCGCCAGGGTTTGTGCGCCACTCCGCCTAGAGCTAACCGCACGCTTTTGATCGTGTTTCCCTCCAGCTCCAAAAGCGCGGCCACGCTAACGAGTGCAAACGCGTAACTCGCGCGGTCGCGCACTTTCAAATAAGTCGAGCGATTCGAAAATGGCAGCGCCGGCAGATCGACCGCCGTGATTAATTCATCGACGCTGAGAGTGGTTTCGATGTTGGGCGTGGCGCCGGGAAGTCGATGGAAATCGCCGATCGGAATCGTGCGCTCGCCTTTCGGCCCCTGCACCCTCACGACTGCTTCAAGCGCGGCGAGCGCGACATTCTGGTCGCTCGGATTGGTCGCGATGCATTGCTCGCTCTGGCCGAGAATGGCGTGGATGCGGTTGAAGCCGTCGATCGCACCGCAGCCGCTGCCGGGGTTGCGTTTGTTGCAGGACGGAAACGCCGGATCGTAGAAATAATAACAGCGCGTGCGCTGGAGAAGATTGCCGCCGGTGGTGGCGAGGTTGCGCAGTTGCGGGCTGGCGCCGGCGAGCAAGGCCTGGCTCAACACCGGATAACGCGAAGTGATCAACGGATGCTCGGCGACATCGGAATTGCGCGCGAGCGCGCCGATGCGGACACCCGCGCCGCCGGGCAATTCTTCCACTTGCGATAACGGCAGTCGATTGATGTCGACGAGGGCCGTCGGTAACTCCACGCCCATCTTCATCAGGTCGACGAGATTGGTGCCGCCGCCTAGAAACTTCGCGTGCGGATTGGCCGCGAGCGCGTCGATCGCCTGCTGCGGATCGGACGCGCGCGAATAGGTGAACGGGTTCATGCGCCTTTTTTCGCAGCCGCTTGTTTGACCGCGTCGAGAATGTTCGGATAGGCGCCGCAACGGCAGAGATTGCCGCTCATCCACTCGCGAATTTCCGCATCGCTCCCGGTGTGGCCTTCTGCAATGCAGGCGACCGCGGAGCAAATCTGGCCGGGCGTGCAATAGCCGCACTGGAAACCATCATGTTCCAGGAACGCCGCCTGCACGGGGTGCAATTGGTCGCCCTGCGCGAGGCCTTCGATCGTCGTAATCTGGTCTCCTTCGACCGCGACCGCGAGCGCCAGGCAGGAGTTCACCCGCCGGCCATTCACGAGCACCGTGCAGGCGCCACATTGGCCGTGGTCGCAGCCTTTCTTCGAGCCGGTGAGATGAAGTTTTTCGCGGAGCGCGTCCAGCAGCGTGGTGCGCTGATCGAGTTGCGGTAACGAATAATCTTTTCCGTTAATCTTGAGCGTCACATCCACGCCAAGTGCAGCCTGGTTGGCGGCGGGGACGGCGGCATTCACGCGCGTCGCCGCGCCGACGAGTCGCGGCCCGATTGCGAGCGCGGCGCTGGTGCCAGCCACTTGTTTCAAGAACTTCCGCCGCGTGGCGGGACTGCCGAAAATGAGAAGCTCGTCGAGTTCACCGGCATTGCCTGCCGGCGATCCGGATTCTGATGCGCCCTTGTGGTCCTCCATGCTCCCCGTTTTCTTTAAACCGGGAGAACGACGATTAAAAACGAAAGTTTCGCAAATATCTTGTCAGCCTCCGCGCTCGCAATTCTCGCGAACGCGGAGACGACAAAAATCTTTCGCGCCTTACTTCACGAGCGCGGCCGCAGCCTGCGCTGCGAGCACGATAGGCCACGCCGCGAGCGCGGCGATGATCACAAAGAGCGCTCCTTCGAGCACCCATTCGCGGCGAGCTTCACTGGAAAAGAAGCCTTCGCTTAAGGCACGGAAACGTGGAGTGAGCGGGGGCAAGCCGCTTTCACGCCGGACACAATTCCCGCTCCCGCGCAATTGCGGTGCCGGGGTTTGGAAGTTGCAGTCAGTGCCCGGCGATTTCGGCAGGGCATGACCAAACGAATGCTGCGAATCGCCGCGAGAACTCGGGCGATCTGTCTGAAATGTAGGTTTCATATGTCTCTAACGCGCAGAGTTCGAGCCCTGCGTAAACGTCGGCCGCGGTTGTTACACCAGCAGCCAGCTATATGTCTTCGGAACCCCTCGAAGGGCTCCGGGCCGACCAGAAGGTCGATAGCTATTGAGACTGAATAATCAGCGCCCTTCACGTGGAAGCGTAGCGCTCACTAACACAAGCCCAACCAGCTGAACCGCCAGAAATATCCGTCGGCCCCGGGCGAAGTCAACCGGCTAGCGAAACCCTCCGCGGGTCATGATCTCCGCCGGCTCGGCTTTGTGTTTCTTTTCGCTCTGCTCGCGCGCGGGCTTGGTTTTCGTGGCTGGGGACCCCTTCGGTTTCCCGGGTGATTTTTGTGCGGAACAACTAACGTCGCCGGCGAGGACGGCTCCGACCACGAGCAAGACCAGGCAATATTTTTTCATGAATTCAACGGCGCTCGGGGGATGAGCGGGTGAAGGGAATCGAACCCTCGTGTCCAGCTTGGGAAGCTGGCGTTCTACCATTGAACTACACCCGCGAATCGATCCCGGATTTTCGACGGCGGATTTTGGATTGCAAGCGCGGAAGCCTTACTGCCAGGAGATCACGTCGTCCCGGCCTGGACCTGTGCTCTTGCTGCCGTTGCCGCCGGCCATGTCTTTGCCTAACGAGTACGCGATTACCCCCTGGCGAATGTTCGCCCCGCCGGCGCCGCTGTCAGCCGTGTAGGGATTGGTCACCTGGTTATCGTAATCCGCATCCAGCCCAATCCAGTACGGCTTGCCCCACGGGTCATACCATTGGTTATCCGAGGTTTTGATTCCGCCGCGCGGCGTCGTTTGGTCCTTCGCGTCCGGCGGATTGATGAAGACGATCTGCTTCGGATTCAGGGTCGTGATCGCGACTCCGCGCAGCTCGTCGAAGAGCGCCTTATTCGAACTCCCGGTGCCGCCGAAGATGGCACTCGCGTCGGTCGTCGCCGTCGTCGGATAGCGGCCGTACTCGGTGTAGAAGGCGTTCACCGCGGTGACGATTTGCACGAGATCGTTTTTCGCTTGCGTCTTCTTCGCGGAATTTTGCACCGATTGAAATGCCGGGAACGCCAGCCCAATGAGCACCGCGATGATCGAGATCACCACCAGGAGCTCGATCAAAGTGAAACCGTCCGTCGGTTTCGTCCTCATTTCTGCGCGCAGCAAAACTTCATTACCATCCCTGCATTTGCTCAGGAAAAGGGCAGTGAGCGCAATCCGAATTATCCTGCAGACAGAAATCTTCGTAAATCTGCAGGAGCCCCTGTTGCCCGGCGACGGTCTTGACGAAGCGCGCTCGCCGCGGATCCTCGCCGAACAATCTGGTCACCGCAGTTTCCAGGCGACGATTCGTTAGGCGAGCGGGCAGCCGGGCATATTCAGCGGCGAGATCCGCGCCTTCCGCGCTGAGGAAAGGAATGATGACGTTGGCCAGAATCTCCGCGATCCGTGATTCGCCGACGAGCGCCATTTCCCCCGTCGCCGCCTCGGCGGTGAGGGTGTAGTGGTGGTTCCAAAATGGATTGCCTAACGAGCGCAAAAACTCCGCCGCCGCGGCCACCGGAGCGCTCTCGCCTAACGAGTCCCGAAACGCCGGCCAGCCCCGCACAATCGCGGCCAGCGCGCCCAGACGCCGCTGCGGATGATTCAGCGGACGCGCGCCGCTCCAGCGCCAAAGTTCCGCCGGCAAAATCAAGCGCTGCATGGCGTCACGCTGCGGCCACCATTGATCCCAAAGCGCGCGCACATAAGCGCGGGTTTCGTTTTCATAAATCGAGAGATCGGGCGCGGCCAGAAAACCAGCGAGACCGAAAAGCAAAGCCTCCGCGAGCTGCGGATCTTCGCGCAGAAAGGCCAGCGGCAGACGCTGGGCGAGGAGGGTGAACGTCAGCTTGTTTTGTTTGTAACCGAGCGCCGCGGCCAGCTCTTGAAAGAGCGCTTCCTCGCGCCCATGGTTTTCGATCAACCCGCTCAGGCGAGCGGCTTTGCGTTGTTGCCGAAACTTTGAGGCCGCCTCGATGACACTGAGCACGCGTTCTTCCGGCAAATCTTTCAACGGCGCCTGACAGCGCCCGGGACGGGCGAGGGGAACATTGCTGGCAAAGACTTCCGGCAAGGTCGCCGGATCCACGCGCACTTGCAGGACGTTGCGGTTCAATCGTGTGCGAGTGAAAAACGCGCTCTCGCCCGCCTGCACGAAGACGTGCAGGATGGTGTCTTCAAACGCTGGATTGATCGCGTGCCCATGCGCTTCCCAACTCCGATCGGTTAGATCGAATTCGATGCTGCCGCTGAGAATTTTTCCGTCATCGAGCCGGATGGCGGCGCCCTGAAAATCAGGGCCGGCCTCGCGGTTCCACGTTCCGAATTGGACGAGCTCGATTTCGGTGTCGCAAGTTGCGCGAAAGCGCCTCCCAAAATCTCCCGCGAACCAGCGCGCCTGCAGCTCGAGTTCGGTCGGATCGCGCGCCGCGGGAAAGAGCGCGCGTTCCTTCAGGCGGCCGCGCGCCCGCAGCTCGGCGTAGCGTTCTGCGCTGGAGGAGGAAGCCAGCACGCGATGACTCGTTAGGCCGAAAGCGCGGGCTCCGGCGCGGCCGCGGGCGCTTCCACCGGCGGCGTTGGCGGCGGCGCCGCGAGACGCGCGCGCAAATATTCGACCATCTCTTCGACCAGCGGTCCGCTGGAGCGCGGGAAAGTGAAAAGGTATCTCGGTCCCTTCCCGGCAGTCGGAAAGATGACCAAATTTTCCGAGAGAAATTTCGGCTCTCGCGCGATCTCCAGGTTCTCGAGGTCGATCGTTTCCGCCAATCCGCGCCCGCCTTTTCGGCCGACGAAAACCAGTTTGCGCGGCTCTTCGTTCGTGGCCACGAGCGCGCCGAATAGATTGGGCGCGATCCGTCGTCCGCGCCCGCTCAGACAGGGCACAGCCCAGGCGATGGTTTCGCTGAGGACATTCTGCCGGCTGAAAATTCCCGCGTATTTCGAGGGCAAGGCGATCGGCAAAGTCGCGGGGGAATTGGAATCCGCGGGGCCGTTGAGCTTTTTGAAAATGAGCCAGATTTTAGCTTTCATCGCGCGCAGAATCTTCGGCGCGAAGTAAAAGAACGTGGCCAGCGCGAGGACGAAAACAACGAGCGCGGCGATCGGGTTGTAATGAATTAAAGCGAGGCCGCCGAAGACCGCGGCGTCTTCCGCGAGGCTCAAGCCGATGTTGGAAAACGGCTCCGGCGAAGTGTTCGCAACCAGGCGCGTCGAAGCTTTTGCGGTATGCGTGACCAGGCTGGTGCCGCCGGCCAGCAGGAGAACGACGACGTCGAAGACCGGGCTCGAACGCCCGAGCACTTGAATGGCGAGGAGCGCGCCGCCGATCGGCCGAATGACGGTGTGGACGGCGTCCCACGCGGAGTCGATCCACGGGATTTTGTCGGCGAAAAATTCCAGAAAATAAAGAACGCCGGCGGTGATCACGATCGCCGGATGGCCGAGGACTTCGAGGGAGTGATACTGCGGCGCGAGCGTGATCCAATGCTGGTTCACCGCCAGGCCGGTGACGAAAACGGTCAGGTATAGATTGATCCCCGCGAGCGCCGCGAGACCGAGGGCAACCCCGAGGAGATTGAGCTGTTCCACGACGGAAATATGAAATGCCGCCGGGCGTTGTCACGCGGTTTTGCCCACGAGATTCCTGTCATCTCTTTCGGTCGATGCTACACTCCGCGCCATGCTCGATATCCGACTCCTGCGCGAACAGCCGGACTTTGTAAAAACGCGCCTAACGACACGTGGCGGCGAGGACGCGGCCAGGGTCGATGACGTTTTGCGAGTCGATGGCGAACGCCGGAAAGCCGAGACCGCGCTGCAACAGTTGAACGCAGATCGTAAACGCCTGAGCAAAGAGATCGGCGGGAAACGAAGCCGCGGCGAATCGTCGGAAGAGTTGGAAAATCGCGTGCGCGAAATCGGCGAGCAGATCGCGCTCTTGAACGATCAAGCCGCCGCCGCCAACGACGAGCAGCGCAATCTTCTCCTGCAAATTCCGAATCTCCCGCACGCCGCCGCGCCCATCGGCAAGACGGCGGCCGACAATCCCGTGATCCGGACGTGGGGCGAAAAACCGGTGATTGCGGGGACGCCGCAGGATCACGTCGCCATCGGCACGCGGCTAAAATTGTTCGATCCCGAGCGCGCGGCCAAGTTGAGCGGGAGCGGTTTCATTTGTTTCACCGGCGCGGGTGCGCGGCTGGAGCGGTCGCTGATCAATTACATGCTCGACCTGCATACGCGTGAGCACGGTTACACCGAGATGAGTCCGCCATTTCTCGTTAGGCGCGATTGCATGATCGGGACGACGCAGCTCCCGAAATTCGAGGAAGACATGTACGGGTTCGAGAGCAACGAGATGTTTCTCGCCCCGACCGCGGAAGTGCCGGTGACCAATTTTCATCGCGAAGAAATTCTGAGCGCGAGCGAATTGCCGAAAAAATATGTCGCCTACACGCCCTGCTTCCGGCGCGAAGCCGGCTCGGCCGGGCGGGAGACGCGCGGGATTATCCGGGTGCATCAGTTCGATAAAGTGGAGTTGGTGAAAATCACTACGCCGGAAACTTCCTACGCCGAGCACGACGCCTTGACCGGTAATGCGGAGCGGATTTTGCAGTCGTTAGGCCTGCACTATCGGGTGATTGAATTGTGCACCGGCGACCTCGGCTTTGGTTCCGCCAAGACTTACGACCTCGAAGTCTGGTCGCCGGGGCAGAACAGTTACCTGGAAGTTTCAAGCTGCTCGAATTTCGAAGAATACCAGGCCCGCCGGATGAACCTGCGCTTCAAGGATGCCGAAGGAAAAAATCGTTTCTGCCATACCCTCAATGGCTCCGGCCTGGCGCTTCCGCGGCTCTTCGCGGCGCTCATCGAGAGCGGCCAACAGCCGGACGGCTCGGTCCGCTTGCCCTCCGCGCTCCACGGCCATTTCGGCGCAGCCGAGATTCGCTAAGTTATCGGAGTAAACAAAAAGCCGCGAGCGATCCAAGATCTCTCGCGGCTTCCGTAATATCGGCCCGGCCGAGCGCCGGATGGAACCAACTCGACTCTACTGCGACATCCCGGAAGAAGGGTCGCTCCAGTTACTCTGGCCGTTGCTCCCACCGACCGCACAGAGCTGGTAAACGTAGGTCACGCCCTTGCTCAATCCGGTAAAGAGGATCGAGCGCGAGTTCTTGAAGGAGATGGTCGGCCCAAACTCCGAGCCATTCGCTTCCTTGATCCGGCCGAGCAGACTCTTGGTGTTAGGAGCCACCTTGACCCGCGGCTTGAGCACGCCGCTCATGGTATTGTCCACATCGATCACCACCGGAGCGTCGAGCACGCTTTGTGCGCGGTTCGTGCTCACGGCCTCATAGCCGGAGCTAAGGAGGATGGCCATGTCGTCATTGCACTTAATGTCCACGTAGCTGGCGTTCTTGTTCAGCGAATCGATCACGACTGCGCGTTGCCCGTACTTTCGGGCCGTGGCCAGATTGCCGCCTTTATCCGCCTTGATGATGAACTCATCATACAAGTCCTTTTGCTCAGTCATGACCAGGACCGTGACTGGCGGGTCGGCCAGGTCCGGGTTCCCGGTGAAGCCAACAATAGTCTTGCCGGCGAGTTTGCTCACATCGAGATCGGAGAATTTCTCGAAGCCGCGTTTGGTTCTGATTAATCCCATAATTTAAGTGTCCCTCCCTGGCTGGTTAGTGACCGATTCGCCGCCAGGGCAGCGGATCGATTGTGAGGCGTTTAACATGCGTTCCCTTAAAGCAGCCATGCCGCCAAGCGCCCTACGCATAATTGCGTAGGCGTCCGGTGAAGTGCAGGTAATGGATCACGGCCGCCACCCGGTTCTCTACTTGCAGCTTATGCAGGATATTCTGCACATGGGTACGGATGGTGCCTTCACTCCGCCCCATGATAATGGCGATGCTGGCGTTGGTCTTGGCCTCGGCCACCCAATGCAGCACAGCCATTTCCGACGGGGTCAGCAGATGCAGGCGAGATTCTTCCTCCGGCGTAGAACACCTCCACAGGCTCATACGGATTTTGCCCGGCGAAGTTTCGAAAAAAAATGAAGAAACCGGCGCGTCACACCTTATTCCCGGTGAGCAAAACTTCCTTCGCCCATTAGCACGGGCTTCCCGCCCACCCGCGGAAGGCCATCGCCCCTTAACGGCGATCATTCGCTAGCTAGCGGGAAGTCTCCGCCAGTTAGCAAACACTCCCTTTCACCGTGCGCCAGGATTCCGCCAGTTGGCAGAATCTGTCCGCGAGTTGACGGAAAGTCGTCGCCGGCTCGCGCAAGGCCTTCCTTGGTTGGCGCAGGTTGTTCGCCAGGGAGCTTGAGGGCGCCTCGAACCAGCGAAACGGTTTCGCCAGGGAGGAGATATCGGCGGAACTCTACCGATGTCAGATCCGGAACCTTCAGCCGCAAGGATGCCTGGGCTTAGCGGAACCGCACCCAACCCCAAAACTCTTTCCGGCCTCCGCCGCGCGCTCGACTCCTTCATCGCGCAGGGCCGCGCGCAGCAACCGATTGGCCAGCTTCGTCATCGGAATACCGCGCGCCTTTGCCGTGTGATAGAGGGCCGAGACGAGGTCGCGATCGAGCTGCGGACTGTAATAGCGTCTTTTCATTCCGCGATTCCAACCCGGACCGCCGCTCGTCGTAAATCCGTGCTGGCACGCATAGACGGCACCATGATAAGAGAACAAGGTCGGGGATGAACATCCCCAGAATTGCGGATGCCTGGCGACGGCCGGAGAGTGGCGGCTTTCGCTGGTCTGAAGCGTGCTCTCACTAAGCTGGTATGGCGAAATTTCTCACCACCAGCGGGATCAACTACCTTGTCGAAGAAGTCATCAAGTCCGCCAGGGAACGGGTCGTTCTCGTGAGCCCGTATCTAAAGCTCAACACCCGCATCAAGGAACTGCTCTCCGACGGCTACCGGCCCGACGTGGATATCCAGATTGTCTACGGCAAGAAAGAGCTGGAAGCGCCGGAAAAACAGTGGCTGGCCGGGGTCCCTCACATTCGGACCCGCTTCTGCCAGAATCTCCATGCGAAATGCTACCTGAACGAGAGCCTTTGCATCCTCACCAGTCTGAATCTCCACCTCTTCAGCCAGCAAAATAACAACGAGATGGGCGTGATGATTAAACGCGCGACCGATCACCAGCTCTACGCGGATGCTGCCAGCGGAGGTCGACCGCTTGCTCCGAATCAGCGAACCGACGCACATCGACCGTGAGAATTTGGTTCTGCAAACAGCGGCGATTTCGCGAGGCACCGAGGCTGCGGCTACCTATACGAAACTTCCGACAGGCAAACTAGCTGCCAAACTCGGCCTCCAATCCGCGCGGCTTTACGACAAGCTAATTGGAAGCGGCTACCTCGAAGTCTGCGAGGGGAAGAAGCGACTCACCGCGAAAGGCAAAGACGTGGGCGGAGAATATCGTTTCAACAAAGGGCCGTATTTCCTCTGGCCGACGGATCTGAAAGTCTAACTACCATTTCTTTACGCCGGCAGTTGTCGATATTGAGCTCTGACCCCTGTCCTCCCTTCCCCGCTCGCGCGGTCCGACGCCGGCATTCGCCGCGTGGACGGGAAAGATGGAAGTGCCTCGACTACTCTAGCGGTGCAAAAATATCGCGGGCTAGAGCCGAAGCGTTTTTTGAGGCAAGTTGACGGTATTGAGCTTCCCCAGGCGATCGTCCCGCAGCCGGATCGTCTCCGCCGGTGGGTGAAGCGCGACGCCGAGGCGACGTTAGCATAGCAACAGAAGCCTAGCACCGGGTTGGCTACTCCTAGTGCTGTAATCGCTTCAGTACGTCGACGAAGTCGGCAGGGACTAGATCGGGAAACGAGCGCGTCTGGAACGTAATGATGGCGCGTCGATCTGCTTTCAAAATCGCGCCGCTGCCAAGCTTAACCGCGAGTGGATTGATGTGCACCATGAGCGTGCTCTCTAAGTCGTGACCTCGTACGTCTATCCACCATGTCGGTAACTTTAGGGATAAACCGCCCGCATACCTGGCATCTACCGTGGGTGCGTCAGCAATCTTCGGGTTGTTGCAGGCTTTTGCCAACCACGCGCAGAACTCCTCGGTTGCCCTTTGAATGTCCGTTGGCGGAAGGCGCAACAACTCGCTGACGTTGTGCTTCGGCAAAGCGATGCTCGATACAAAGTGGGTAATTCCGTGGTGTATTACGAACGCAGCGACGGTCAACGGATCATAGATGTAGTTCTCGACACTGTATCGGCCGATAACCTTTATCACGGCATCTTCCGAGTTGTTATCATCCCGGTCGATGAGTCCGCGGAAGCGCTCCAACCCGAGACCCGCGAGTTTTGGAGCCCAGTTGCGCACCTGCTCGCGTCCGCCGCCGGTCTGTCCCTTCTTGTTCTTCGAAGCTGCGATAAACTTCAAGGGCGGGTGATCCGTAACGAGCCCTGCGCTCGCCAGCCTCGTATGCACCGCCTGATAGTAGTCGACGTCCTCTCCCGATTCGGTGACTACAATGATGTCGCTAGCGGTAACGGAGACATAACCCGAAGACAGTATCTGCGTCGCTTGGCTGGGACTGACTTCGCGAAGGCCGCGCGGCGCTCGAGTCAGCTCGAAAACGCATCCGGCGGGAGCTAACGCGACGGTACTTGGAGCGTGCGTAGTGAGGATGACTCGTAATCCGCACTTCTCGACTAGCTGTGTCTCTATGATGTCCAGGAGCAGCTTTGTAAACGACGGGTGCAGCGGTGCGTCTACCTCGTCCAGGAGCAACAACTGCGGCAGCCGTGCGAGCCCCATTGCGCCGCGGGTCTGAAAAAGTAGAAGGATAATTGCGAGCAACACCTTCTCTCCTGATGAAATGTCCCTCACCTGAATCTCGGTGTTGTCATCGGGATCCAGAAGACGCAACTCAAATGTCTGCTCGATGCTCTGGGCACCCGCAACTGGATGATTAAACTGGTATCGAACTCCGGCTTGCTTCAGAACTTCGTTCGTCAGTTCCCAAGGCTCAGGGCCGTAAAGTTCCCGGAACCTTTCGTCGTTGAGATACTCGGCTGACATGTCGTTCTCGTGCTCACGAAAGAACCGATTCATCCGGTTGTATTGCCAAGCTGTGTGCCATATCGCGAACCAGTTCGCGATCTGCAATTGCAAGACTTCACTGCCCGTCCACGTCAACGGAAGCGATTCGCGAATCTCATTGCGCGTGAGCGCGAAAAGCGGCTTGCCGAGAGAGGCACTTCGCTCTTGAACCGCGCGAGCAAAGTCGCCGTATTGCTGTGTCTGCTGGCGGAAGTTGTTCTCAAGACCTGCCCGCTGCTGAAGAAATCGACGCACGAGTTCTTCTATGGGGAAGCCGCCGGGCGGACTCGTTGATCGGCTCGCTGCTGCGAGCAACTCCCGTTCTGCAGCTTCCGACAACCACTGTGGATCCGACAGCAATGGATCCCCGTGTATCCGTTGATTGGTGAAGTATGAGCTTAGCTGGACGCGGAGGTTCTCGAAATTGTTGAGAATACTCTGTAATACCGCCTCACGTTGCTGCCGCAGAGTCGCGGGGCTGGCTGCGTCGTCCACCTGAGGAGCAAAACTCGTCCAATCGAAACGTCGGATAGCGGGCTCGTGCGGCAATCCCTCTACTGCGACGGTGCCTTGCTCGATAGCTTCAAGCAAATGTGTCTTACCTGAGCCATTAATCCCCGTGAGAATCGTCAATGACGGCAAGTCTGAATTAGGTAGAGATCGGATAGATCGATGCGCCCGTACAAAGCGCAGGCGGATATCATTGTTCACGGTTGCGAAGGTTTACGTGGGGTCAGCGCTAACTATCGACACAAACGTCAATGCTCGCTCTAACTCATTCGGACAATCGATTTGGAAAGTCTATCCCTAACTCCCGCAGGCGTTCCCGGGACAGCAACTCCAATCGTTGCGCTTGGGTGAGTAAGGTGCGGCGTAACCCCTCCGAGACCTCTCGCTCGCTGATGACGCGAGCGAGTGCGGCAATCGTGGCAGCTCGACGGGCAAGGCGCACGTCCGGATGTTTGCGATCAGGGTAGAGGGCATCCGGAATGATCCGGGCGCGGTAAGATGGCGGCAATTTTACTCCCGAGATCGGGGGAATTTTCTTCTCGTTTAATATCGCGTGGAAGCGGGACGCCGCAATCGCGTGATGGAACACTGTCGCCTCAATGTCATTGACGATTTTCTTGCGCTCCTCTTCTGCCTTGCCCACGACTAATCCGTCGAGCGGCCACACTTCAATCTCTGCGACTTCCACCGGATCGAGAACATTCATGGCGACCGCGTCCGTTCGTCGATTAGTTAAGTGGCGACTTACTCGCCCGCTTAATTTCTCAACCGTCTTTCCAACGTAAATCGGTTCCCCGTCATAATCGTAAAAAAGGTAAACTCCGTGCTTCGCGCTGCCGATCTTCCTGCCTTCGCTATCCGTTAGCGCGCAAGGTCCGATCCACGAGACGATCCCGGACCCGGTTGCGGTGGATCTTCCTTTCCCAATAGACGCGGTTCGTGCTTGGCATCCTGCAATGCTGCGGGCAACCGTGCCAGAAGCACCCATCGACGAATAGGGCGACGCGTTCCTTTCGAAAGACGAAGTCAGGATTTCCGAAGAATCGCGCGCCTCTTCGCCATCCACTAACACCGTGCAGTCTCAGAATTCTAATAAGCCGTTCTTCGGTGCTCTTGTTCCGACGCGAACGAACCGCGGACATAACCGCGGAGCGCTCGTTAGATGACAATGTGTCGGCCATCGACTGACAATAATTGAGAGAGGCATCGACTTCGACCCGGAATAGAGACGAACTAGGGTCAGCTTCATAATATCGCTGTTTTCAGCTGGCGTTACGGTGGTTGTTGGAGCGAGCTTCTGAAGCTGACCCCGCTATTCCGTTTTTCGTAAATTCTCGCTGGGCTAGGGGGCCAATCATTCTCTCAATTATGTTTCGTTAGGCGACGCGGGCCGAGTAGGTGACGGGATCGAGATGACACGAGCGACGCAAGGAGCCCGGCAAGACGAACAGCTTCGGCTGTTCTGAGAATTTGTAGAGCCGATAGAGTTGGTAATCGTCCCTGTCGTTGCGCGGATACTTCGACTTCATTCCGCGAGGCAAAAAACGTCGTGAAGGAACCGAAGCGCGTGGTCTTCATTTCTATCAGACGTTCGCGTCCGTCGGCCTCGAAAGAAAGAATATCGAAGCCGAGGCTATCGCTTTCCGTCGCGGAGGTATGGACGATTTTTCCAGCGAGTCTCGCTTGGCCGATGCGTGCCAGGCGTTCCCGCTCATATCTCAGGACAAGCTTTTCTCCGGCCAGTCCCAGCGCGTTCAGTTCGCTCCCGCTTGTATAATTACTTTAAACCCGCAGCACGAGACGCTGATTTACAGGCCAGCCGGAGCGTAATCTTTCGAGATTCAGGTTGGCTGCGAAAAAAATCTGCGGACAGCAATTCCCCAGGGTGAGGGGCGGCAAAGGGTCGCGCGTTACTCCTCCGTGCGGAAGAGATCGAGCTGACCTGGATCGGGGGACGCGGTTTCGAGTTGCGACGGTAACGGCAATTCGTAGCCGAGACGGTGGGCCAGGCGCTGGCTGGTCTCGGGCGCATAGCCTTCGAAGTGATTGTTCACGAAGGCCCAGACGTTGCGCGATTCGCCGAGGTGGCGCTCGATTTTCAGCGCCCAACTTTCGAGCGCGGCTTCGCGTTTCCAGAGCAACTTTCCGTAGCGATGGAGATGTTTGCCGTCGTCGTCGTACTTCGTTTCGTAATCGCCTAACAAGCGCACGTAGATGAAATCGGCCGTGTTCGGCCAGAGCTCGAAGGGCGCAAGATTGCGTTCGTTCAGCGGGCTGACGTCGGCCCAAACCCAGCAGACGCGATGTTTCTCGAGCAGGCGCGCGACTTGCGGCCGATGCCAGCCGGGATGGCGGAACTCGATCGCGAACCGGAAATCGCGCGGTAGTTGTTCGAGAAAACCGCGCAGGATTGGTCGTCCTTCCTTGGGCGCGAATGACGGCGGCAGTTGAATCAGGATCACCTGCAACTTCGGCGCGAGCAATTCGATGCCGCGGAGAAATTCCGTCAACTCGGCGGAGCAATCGCGCAGCCGACAGGCGTGGGTGATGGCGCGCGGAAGTTTGCAGGCAAAACGAAACGACGCCGGCGTGCTCTCGAGCCAACGGCGCACGGTATTTTCGGGAGGCGCGCTGTAAAAAGTCGAGTCGACTTCCACGGCCGGAAAATAGTGCGAGTAAAACTCCAGCCAGCGTTCGGCGGGCAGATCCGCCGGATAGAAAACTCCGCGCCACTCCTCGAAACTCCAGGCACACGCGCCGAGGCGGATTTTTTGTTGATCGCTGAGATTCAAAGTGTGGACTCTCTCCTAGTTCGGAAACGCGCTCGTGGGAAGATGTCTCGCGCTGGTCGCGCCCTCGTAATCGTCGCTCGGCGCGAGCGTTTTACCTTGGGCGGTCAACTTGACGCGACCGCCAAGGCTACCTACCCTGAAAACTTCGATGTCCTCCCGCGTATTCATCCTCGCCTTCCTGCTCGTGTTTGCCTTCGTTTTACCGAGGCAAACGCAAGCCGCCGTTGTCTTTCGCCCCGGAGAAAAAGCGAAGTATGTCACCCCCGGGGATGAAGAAATTAACGGCAACGCTCAGCAGCTTTTCCAGCGCGCGCAGGAGGAGGAGAACCGCGGCGCTCCGAAACGCGCGATCAAGGCTTATCGCACGCTGATACGCAAATTTCCGCGGGACACGCTGGCGGCCGGGGCGGCGTTTCAGATGGCGGTATTGCAGGAGAAATTGCACGACTACTTAAAGGCTGCGGAGTCCTATCGAGTGGTGGTGGAGAGATATCCGAAGACTCCGCACTTCAACGACGCGATCGAATCGCAATTTCGTATCGGCGAGATGTATCTCGGTGGCGAGAAAGTGAGATTCCTCGGGATCCCATTGAAGGTTTCGCGCGATCGCGCGACGCAAATTTTCGCCGCCATCGTCCGCACCGCGCCCTACGGGAAGTACACGGCGCGCGCCCAATTCGATATTGGTTTAGCCACAGAAAAAGAAGGCGCACCGGATCTCGCGGTCGCGGCTTATCAGGCGGTCGTGGAGAAATATCCGGACGATCCGATCGCGGCCGACGCGCAATATCAAATCGGTTATCTCTGGTTCAAAGCCGCGCGCTCCGGCGTGCAAGACTCGAAGGCGGCGTCGAATGCCAAGGTCGGTTTCCAGGATTTTCTCTTTAAGTATCCGAAGAGCGAAAAAGCCGCGCAAGCCCGCGAGAACCTGCGCCTCCTCGATCAGAAACAAACCAGCAGCGCCTTTGAGATCGCGAAGTTCTACGACAAGCAAAAGAATTATCGCGCAGCGGTCATTTATTATAACGACGTCATCCGCCAGGAGCCGGGCTCGACCGCCGGCGAACGCGCCAAACGGCGGGTGGCGCAATTGCGCGCAAAGGTCGGTGACGCCGCGCTGCAACCCGCGGAACTGACCGCGGCGACCGCGAAGAAATCGAAGAAGAATACCGAGACTGCCGCTAACGGCGGGACGGGCAGCAGCGCTGGCCGCGGCTCCAGCGGCGCGCCCTCGATGATGCACACTTCGCCCTCGGATGTGGCGCCGTTGCCGCCACCGGAAGCGGATGAATCGCTGCCGCCGCCGGCTTCGTTAACTCCGGATAAAACGACCGCGCCCCCGGATGCTCCGCCGACGCCGTCTGCTTCACCAACCCCAGAAGCAACGGCCTCGCCGGAGCCGTGAAAAAATTCGCGCTCGTTCTCTTCTTCGCGGCCGGACTCGGCGGCTGCGCCGGTTATCGCATCGGTGAAGTAAAACCGGCTTATCTCAAATCGGTCCACAGCATCGCGGTAAACACCTTCACCAGCCCGTCGAGTTTTCTCCCGCGAATCGAAGAGTTGGTCACGAACACCGTGATCAAGCAACTGCAACAGGATGGCACTTACACGATCACGAGCGGCGATAAAGCGGACGCGATCCTGAAGGGCGAAGTCCGCGCCGTCGCGCGCAATCCGGTCCGCGCCCTCAGCGGCAACGTCCTCGCGACCACGGAATTCAATCTCGGGCTGACCGTTCGTTATACTTTAGTTGGTCGCGATGGCCACATCATCGCCGGGCCGACCGATGTCGGCGGCGGGACCAGCTTCTTCGTTGGCACCGACGTCGCTTCGGATCAACGCCAGGCGCTCCCGCTAGCCGCCGAAGATCTCGCGATCCATCTCGCCAGCCAGCTAAGCGAAGGCTGGTAAACGCGTGAAGGGCGACGCCAAGCTCTGGGAAATTCTCAACGATAAACTCGACATGCTGCGGAGCATGGGCCAGCTCCCGCAAGCGATCCGCGTCGCCGAAACTGCGGTCGATCTCGCCCGGCGCGCTTTTCCAGAGGAGGATCCATCCTACGGAATCAGCCTCGAAAAACTCGGCCAGTTACACGACCAGGCGGGCGACAAGATCGCTGCGAAAACTTCGCTGATCGAAGCGCACGATCTTCTGCGCAAAGCGCTCCCGCGCGATCAGGTTTCCGTCTACCGTTCCGGCGGCCGGCTGGCTTTTCTTTGCGATCATCTCGGACAAACCGAGGAAGCGATTTCGTTTTACAAGGAAGCGATCGCCGCCGGTTTGCAGCTTCCGGGCCTGCCCCATTCCGAGCTCGGGACGATGCTGAACAACATCGCCCTGATGTATCGGAAATCCGGCGAGCAATCGGCCGCGGAACCGTATTATCTGCAAGCGCTCGAGCTTTACGAGCGCGAGGCCGGACCGGAGCACGCCGATGTCGCTTCCGTGCTCAATAACCTCGCGGTCTTTTACACCAACGAAAAACGTTTCGCCGAAGCCGAACGGACTCATCTGCGCGCTCTGGCCATTCGTCAAAAAATCCATGCGCCCGATCATTCGGATATCGCGCAATCGAAGTGCAACCTCGCGGTGGTCTATCATTCGCAAGGCGATTACCCGCGGGCCGGCGATCTCTACCGCGCCTCCCTCGAAAGCTGGGAACGTTCGCCGGAAAAGCCGCCGGCCGATTACGAGATCGTGGCCTCGAATTATGCCGATCTCCTGCGTTCGTTAGGCAAAGCGCGCCAGGCGAACCAGCTGGAAAGTCGCGCCCGCAAACGCCGCCGCGCCTGAGGGCCGCGCCTGCCCTTTGCGCTTGCGCCGCCATCGGCCTCGGGCAACTTAGCAACCCGCGCTCACGTGGCGGAATGGCAGACGCGTACGGCTCAGGACCGTATGGGGAAACCCGTGGAGGTTCGACTCCTCTCGTGAGCAAATTTTGCTCGTTAGGCGAAGTCTCGCCGCAGGGTGAAACGATTGTTTGCGGTTTCCCAAAGTCGCAGGCGTTCGAGCCGATGCGCCAGGCGCGGATCCGCTTTTTCCCAGAGTGCTTTGACGATATTTTCGCCGGTCGAGGGCCGCTGGCGGAATTCTTCCGTCTCCAAGTCGAGATGTTTGTTATCCCAATCAGCCACGGAATCGCGCAGCGCATTTTGCAAGGCCACGAAATCGCCAAGGGTGCCGCTGCGTTCGTCCAAAAATCCGCCGATCGTGGCTTCGCTCAGGTACAGGTGACCGTGTCCGCGCGGATTGTTGCACTTGCCGTACATGGCGGTGTTTTCCGCCGGGGAATGCTCGTAACTTTGCAGCCGATGGACTGCGCTGAAGGGCGCCTGCAAGCCTAACAAGTGTTTTCCCGACGCGTCATACTCGGCAAAAAAATCCGCGCGCTCATGCAGCCGCACGCGTGCGAGCGGGAGAAATTCCTGTCCGCGTTGGAAAAGATAACGCGCCAGGATTTCTGTGGTCATCGGGAGTTCCTTCAGGCCCGCGACCTCGAGATTGAGATTGCGGTGATCGAGCTCAGCGGTGAGCGCGGCCAGGGCACGCGCCACTTCGATTTGCCTAACGAGTGGTCCGCTGGAATTTTCCGAATGAATTGTCAGACGCGCGCGGTAGTCGTGTCCGTGCCCGTAGGGCGAGGCCGCGCTCCCGAAAAGTTGTTCGTTTTCTGCGCGCGACAGATGCGGCGAGATCGTTTGCCGCGCAGCCGAGAAGCGGAAATCATAATTGCCTTCGACCGTTCCGCGAGCATAAGCAGTCGCGCTCCGCTGCGGCGTTTCCTCGAGGTAAACCGCGCTGAGTTCCGCACCTGATCCGCGAAACAGCGGCGCGACATCCATGAGCAATTGGTGCGCGACATTTTCCGCCGTGGGGACGACGCCGGCGAAATCGGCGTTGTCTTCATTCAAGAATCGGTGGTCGTAGCGATCGTCGATCACGGCGCCGGCGCGCTGCTTGATCTCGCTGATGTTCATCAGCATGCCGGTCGCTGGATCGACTGTGCCGGTGAAGACAAACCAGGCGACAAAATTGCGGCCCGCGCCGTAGCGCGCGCTGCTTTCGTCGCCAAACGCCTGTTGGTTCTGCTCGTTAGACCAGGCGGGCTCGAAGAGCCGGCGGGAAGCGGAAAACTCGAGGCGTTTGCTGACCGTCAGGAACATGACGCCGGCCGCGCTATTGCTTGAGCAAGGAGAGAAACTCGGAGCGGGTGCGCGCGTCTTCCTTGAAGGAACCGAGCAGGCAGGAAGTGGTCATGATCGAATTCTGTTTTTCCACGCCCCGCATCATCATGCAGAGATGTTTCGCTTCGATGACCACCGCGACGCCGTTTGGATGAAGTGTGTCCATCAAGGCATCGGCGATCTGCACCGTCAGTTGTTCCTGGATTTGCAACCGGCGCGCAAAGACGTCGACGATGCGTGCGACTTTCGAGAGCCCGATGACTTTGCCGTTCGGAATATACGCGACGTGCGCCTTGCCGATGAAGGGCAGGAGATGATGCTCGCACATCGAATAAAGTTCAATGTCTTTGACAAGCACGATCTCGCTCGCGTCGGAATCGAAGAGCGCGTCGTTGACCACTTCCTCGACGCTTTGGCGGTAGCCTTGCGTGAGGAACTCGAAGGAGCGCGCGGCCCGCTCCGGCGTTTTCAGCAAACCCTGCCGCTGCGGATCTTCGCCGACTGCTTTCAGGATTTCGCGGAAGGCCGAGCCGAGAGCCGACAGCCCCGAGCCGTCGAGGCGATTAACTTGTCGGGTCAAACGCTCGCTGACTTCGAACTCGGAATCGCCGTCGTGCTTCAAAACGGAACGACTCGTTAGTCCAGCCAGCTCAGCGGGTATTTCGGGTCGTCGAGGGCGACGGCTTGCTCGGTCAATTCGAGCGTGTGCTGCGTGTCGAACATAACCGCGAGCTCTTCGGTGCGGGTGGCGTCTTTACTGGCCATGATCGTTCCGGGATGCGGACCGTGCGGGATGCCGCGCGGATGCAAGGTCATCGAGCCGGCCTCGATTCCTTTACGCGAACCGAAATTGCCGCGGACGTAAAACAAGACTTCGTCGGCTTCAACGTTGTCATGCACCCACGGAATCTTGACCGCTTCCGGATGGGTATCGAGCATTCGCGGCGCGAAGGTGCAGACGACGTAGCCTTTGATTTCGAAGGTCTGATGGATCGGCGGCGGCTGATGCACCGTTCCCGTGATCGGCTCGAAATCCTGCGCGTTGAAAGTGAACGGATAGACGTAACCATCCCAGCCGACGACGTCGAACGGATGATGTGCGTGCACCACCCGCGTCCAGCGTGGGCCATCTTTGACGAGCACGGTGACGTCTTCGTCTTTATCGATGACCAGGGTTTCGGTCGGTCCGTGGAAATCGCGTTCTGAATAAGGCGAGCCCATGCGAATCTGGCCTTCGGTATTGAGATAACGCCGCGGAATGCGCACCGGCCCGGTCGATTCGAGGATGAGATAATCTTCTTCTTGCACGTTATCCGGCACGAGTCGGTAAGTGATGCCGCGCGGAATGACGATGTAATCCTCCGCGCGATAACGCAGCTTCCCGAAAGGACTCTCGAGCGTGCCGCCGCCGTGAAAGACGAAAATAATTTCGTCGGCCCCGCCATTTCGATAGTATTCGTATTCCCCGTAGGTTTTCTCCGGCTTCAAGCGATACGCGACCATGTCCTCGTTAAAGAGCATGGGGATGCGGCCGGTGTAGAGGTCGCCTTTCCGCGGAACGTTGGCCGCTTTCAGATGATGATGCCGCAGAGGCGCGTCGGTGATTTTTTTTAGCTCTTCACACTTGATCAACTCCACACTGCGCACGCGGGTCGGCGGCCGCAGGTGATACATGATCGAATAGCTTTCGTTGAACCCTTCGGTGGTGATGACGTGCTCGTAGTAGATGCCTTCGTTCTTATAACCCGGGCCGGCGCCGTTGCGGCCAAACCAGATGTGATGCTTCCGTGGAATTTCCCCGAGCTTTTGATATTGCGGCATGTTGATTAACTCCTCGTTAGGCTAGAGATTCCCGCGCGCGTCCTGTTCCTTTTCCAGCGCTTCGAAGAGCGCTTTGAAATTTCCTTTGCCGAAACTCTTCGCGCCTTTGCGCTGGATGATCTCGAAGAACAACGTCGGCCGATCTTCCACTGGTTTGGAGAAAATCTGCAGCAAGTAACCTTCCTCATCGCGGTCGATCAGGATGCCGAGGTCCTGCAATGGTTTTAAGTCCTCATCGATTTTGCCCACGCGATCGAGCACGGTCTCATAGTAGCTGGCGGGGATTTTCAGGAACTCGCCCCCGCGGCTTTGCAGATCGGTCACCGTCTTGACGATGTCGTTCGTCGCGAGCGCGCAATGCTGCACGCCTTCGCCCCCGTAGAAGTCGAGATACTCTTCCACCTGCGATTTCTTTTTGCCTTCGGCGGGCTCGTTAATCGGGAACTTCACGAAGCCGTTCCCGTTGCTCATCACTTTGCTCATGAGCGCGGAGTATTCGGTCGAGATGTCGTTGTCATCGAAGGTCAGGATGTTGCGGAAACCCATGACGTCTTCGTAGAACTGGACCCACGGATTCATCTGGTTCCAGCCGACATTGCCGACGCAATGATCGACGTAGAGCAGGCCGGTCTCGGGCGGGTTGTAGTTGGCTTCCCATTTGCGGAAGCCGGGCATGAAGGCGCCGTTGTAATCACCGCGCTCGATGAAAAGATGGACAGTGTCGCCGTAAGTGTGAATCCCGCTCATGACCAGGCGCCCTTGGTCGTCCTGTAAGATGGTCGGCTCCATAAAACTCTTGCCGCCGCGCTTCGTGGTTTCGTTCCAGGCGGAAGTCGCATCTTCGACTTTGAGCGCGAGGATCTTCACCCCGTCGCCGTGTTTATAAATGTGATCGGCGATCGCGCTGTCCGGCCGTAGCGGCGTGGTCAACATGAAGGTCAGCTTGTTCTGCCGAATGACGTAACTCGCGCGGTCTTTCGTCCCGGTTTCCGGACCGCAATACGCTAGGCTCTGAAAACCAAACGCCGTCTTATAATAATGCGCCGCCTGCTTGGCATTGCCGACGTAGAACTCGACGTAATCGGTGCCTTGGAGCGGCAGGAAATCTTCTTCTTTCGCGAGATGGCGATTTTTCGGCGCGGCAGCAATAGTTGTGTCCATAGGTTTTGTGGGGTTGAACGAAACGCAGGCTTACGTTAAGCCCGCCGCGCCGAGCTTTCAAACGCACGAGGCGCTTTAGCGTTCCGCGCGTGCTTCGATTTCGAGATCAACTAGGACCTGCTGACTGATCATCGAGATGCGTTCGGTGGTCTCACCCCAGAGCAATCCGTAATCGCTCCGCTTGATCGGCTCGGTCGTGACATGCCAGCGGCTGGTTTTTCCGTCCGGCGAAAAACCGCGCAACTCCACGCGCAACGGAATCGTGCGCGTGACGCCGTGCATCGTGAAGTCGCCGCTCACTTCCGCTTTTTCTTTGCCAATCGGTCGCGTCTGTCGGCTTTGGAAAATGATCTCCGGAAATTTTCCGACATCGAAAAAATCCGGCCCGCACATGTGCGCGTCGCGTTTCGCGATCCCGGTGTCGATGCTTCGGACCTTGATCACCGCGCGCACGTTCGAATTTTCCGGATGCTCCCGGTCGAGTGCGATCGTCCCGGAAAAGTTGCCGAATTTTCCTTCGGCCGTGCCGAGCAGGTGGCGAACTTTAAAGGTGATCTTGGAATGCGCCGGATCGATCCGGAAGGTCTCGTTAGCCGAAACCGCGCTCGCGGTGAAAATCAGCGGGAGCGCGAGCGCAAGAAATTTCCCGCCAATGGTCGACGGCCTCATGCGCACAGTTTAGCGCGACTCCTCCGCGGCTGGCGATGCCGCAGTTTTGAGCGCCGCCATCAACCCGGCGCGCGACACGGGCAGGCGACCGAAAAGGCCGCCGAGAGTCGAGGCCGGTGTGCGGCCTTTGTTGTCATGCACGCCCGCGATCCGTGCGAGCTCGGTTTCAAAATGAGCCAGGACACGCAAGGTCGGATCCTTGCTCGTGAGGTAGCCAAAGGCGCGTCGCAGAAGCGCGAACATTTCCGCATCGTGATGATCCGACTCCGTGCAAAGCTCGATCAGCTCGACGAAATACGAAGCCACCTGCATGCGCAGGTAGGTTTCGCGGATGCCCGCGAAAGGATTCGTTAGGGCAACTTCCCGGAGGGTGTGCAGATTGGATTTGCGGCTGCGCGCGATTTGGATTTCCGCTTCGAAAAAAAGATCCAGCTTGCCGGCAAACGGGCTCTTCGCGCGGCGCGCGCCTTTGGCCACGGTCTGGATGCAGCCTAACGAGTCCGTGCACCAGGAAATGATCAGGCTGGTGTCGCTCAATTTGCGTTTCCGCAAAAGGATCGCGGTCGTGCTTTCCATTCGTTTCCTCGCGATTCTCGACTAACGAGGCGTTCCCGCCAACTGCCCATCGCATGCGTAAGTGTCATCCCGAACCGCGAAGACGGGGAGGGACCTCTCCCATTCCCTAGCTGCGATTGCAGTTTGAGGCGCGATCGCCCGAAGTGAGCGAGCGATTGCAGGACATTCACTGTCTTGATGCGGACTCCTTCGCCGTCTTCGCGGCTCAGATGACACGCGCGCGCAGATCGCGGTTTGGTTTTTCGGCGCCATCAATTGCGGAGGGGATCGATCACTTCTACCTATCCAGCTTCCCGCATGAGCGAAACGACCAAGACCGCGCAAATCCCGGAGGAGATGACCGGGCGGCAGCGGCGCACGCCCGTCGGCAAGATCAGTTTTCGGCAAACGTTTCGCGCGCTCCGGCACCGGAATTACCGGCTCTTTTTTTACGGGCAGTTGGTTTCGCTTATCGGCACCTGGATGGATCAAACCGCCATGAGCTGGCTGGTTTATCAACTCACTGGCTCGAAGTTTCTCCTCGGCGCGGTGGCGGCGGCGGGATCCGCGCCGATGATGATTTTTTCGCTCTACGGCGGCGCGATTGCTGATCGTTATCCGAAACGCCGGATCATCACTTGCACGCAGCTGACGCAGATGATTCCTGCGTTTATCCTCGCGTTTCTCGTCTGGCGACATCTGGCCAACACCTGGATCATCGTCGCCTGCGCGGTCATCACCGGCACCGCGATGGCTTTCGATATGCCGGCGCGCCAGGCCTTCACTTTGGAAATGACCAGCCGCGAGGATTTGTTGAACGCGATTTCGCTCAACAGTTCCATCTTCAACGGCGCGCGCGTCATCGGCCCGTCGCTTGCCGGTTTGATCATCGGCGCCTTCGGGACGCCGGTCTGTTTTTTGGTTAACGGTTTCAGTTTCATCGCCGTCATCGTCGGTCTGCGCATGATGCGGCTGGAAGATTATGTGCCGCCGAAAACCAGCGCGTCCGATCGGCCGAGTGCGCGCAGCGGGCTGGTTTACGTCTGGCGGCATACGCGGGTGCGCACCATTCTCGCCCTGCTCGGCGTGGTCGGAATTTTCGGCTGGTCCTACGCGGTTTTGTTGCCGGCTTTTGCGCGCGATGTTTTCGGACGCGGCGCGGATGGCTATGGAATCCTGATGTCGGCGAGCGGAATCGGCGCGCTCATCGGCGCCTTGACCGTGGCGACTGCGGGCCACGTTTTTCCCACGCGCAGCGTCGCGCTCACCGGTGTCTGGATTTTCTCCGGCGCGTTGTTCGCCTTTTCATTGACGCGTAATTTCTACGTCGCCCTCGCCTTCATGATGCTCGGCGGATTCGGCATGCTCCTGTTTTTCTCCACTTCCAACACGGTCATGCAAACGATCGTGCCCGACGAAATGCGCGGGCGCGTGCTCGGCGTTTGGGGTTTGGTTTTCGGCGCGATGATTCCGCTCGGCAGTCTGGAAGCGGGATCGCTCGCGGATTGGTTAGGCGCGCCGTTCGCGCTCGCCTTCGGCGCGGTCATTTGTGCGATCGCGGGCCTGGTCGCGCTGTTGGTAATTCGAAGACGCGAGGCGGTCGGTTAGCACGACGCGGTGTCCGCGAGATTTCCGGGGAGCGCAGGCTGCCAGCCTACCCGTCTCGGCAGCCCGCCGAGACGCACCGCGGGTAAGCTAAACGTCGCAAGTTATTCACGCCCGCGAGTGTTTCCGGCAGGCTGCCGGAAACTGCAGGCTGGCAGCCTGCGCTCCCCGGAATCGCCGACAGCCGCCTAACGATTGCCGATGTGGATCGCGCTTTTGTTGACCGCGAGCGCGGCTTCCTTGACTGCTTCGCTGTGCGTCGGATGCGAATGCACGGTGCGGCCCAAGTCTTCCGCGCTCCCGCCGAACTCCATGACCGCGACGCATTCCGCCATTAAATCCGAGGCGACATGCGAAAGAATATGCGCGCCGATAATTCGATCGGTCTTCGCGTCCGCAACGAACTTCACAAAACCGACCGCGTCATCTGCGGCGAGTGCGCGACCGTTCGCCGCGAAGGGAAATTTTCCGATGCGCACTTCCAGGCCTTTTTCTTTCGCGAAATCTTCCGTGATCCCGACGCCCGCAGCCTCCGGATTGGTGTAGATGATTCCGGGGATGACGTCGTAATTCACGTGCCCGGATTTGCCCGCGATCAGCTCCATGCAGGCGACGCCTTCTTCCTCGGCTTTGTGCGCCAGCATCGGGCCGGCGATGACGTCGCCGATCGCGTAGATGCCTTCGATATTGGTGCGGAAATGAGCGTCTACTTTGATGCGTTTGCGATCGTCAAATTCAACGCCGAGTTTTTGCGCGCCGACGCCATCCGCAAAAGCGCGGCGGCCAATGGAAACGAGGACGCGATCGGCGTCGAAGCTCAGTTCCTCTTCGCCCTTCGTGGCCTTCGCGATCGCGCGGCCGTTTTCCACTTTCACTTCGGTCACCTTCGTTCCGAGATGGAATTTCATTCCCTGCGCGGTCAAAATTTTTTGCAACGCGTTCGCGAGTTCGAGATCAAAACCGAGCGCGATTCGCGGCAGAAATTCGAGGACGGTGACGTCGGAACCAAGCCGACTCCAAACCGAACCCATTTCCAAACCGATCGCGCCGCCGCCGATGACGAGCAATTTTTCGGGCACTTTATCGAAGGCGAGCGCTTCGGTGCTGCTGACCACGACCTTGCCGTCGAACTTCATGTTTGGCAGCTCGACCGGCACGCTGCCGGTGGCGATGACGATGTGTTTCGCTTCCAGTGCCTGCGCCGCGCCTTCGTTAGGCTGGGCGGAAACTTTTCCCGGCGCGGTGATCGTGCCGGTGCCTTGAAAGGTGCTGACCTTGTTCAGCTTCATTAGCCCGCGGACGCCGCTGGTGAGTTGCTTCACGACCTTGTCCTTGCGCGCGAGCATGACTCCGAGATCGAGCTCGATTTTGTCGATCTTGATCCCGTGTTTTGCGGCTTCTTTTTTCGCGAACGCAAAGTGATCGCTGGAGGAAAGCAGCGCCTTGCTCGGGATGCAGCCGATATTCAAACAGGTGCCACCAAGTTCCTTGTCCTTCTCAACAATAGCGGTGCGCAAACCGAGTTGCGCGGAGCGGATCGCAGCCACGTAGCCGCCGGGTCCGGAGCCGATAATGATGACGTCAAATGATTCCATAAACTTGTCGTTAGGCGGGCGTGCGCCTCAAAAATCGAGCGGCAACTTCGTCGGGTCTTCGATGCATTCCTTGACCTTGATCAGGAAGGTGACCGCTTCCTTGCCGTCGACTGCGCGGTGATCGTAACTGAGCGCGAGATTCATCATCGGCCTAACGACTACTTTGCCGTCGACCGCCATCGGCCGTTGCTGGATCGAGTGCATCCCGAGAATCCCGCTTTGCGGGGGATTGAGAATCGGCGTGCTCAAGAGGGAGCCGTAAACACCGCCGTTGGAAATGGTGAAGGTGCCGCCCTGCAAGTCTTCGATTTTGATTTTTCCTTCGCGCGCTTTGCCGGCGAACCCGGCAATGTCGCGCTCGAGGTCGGCGAATGATTTTTTGTCGGCGTCGCGCACCACCGGCACGACCAGGCCGCGCTCGGTCCCGACCGCGACCCCGATGTCATAGAAATGATTCTGGATGAAATCGTCGCCCTCGATCCGCGAGTTGATCGACGGGATCGCCTTCAGTCCTTCGACCGCCGCTTTGATGAAAAAGGACATGAAGCCAAGCTTGAAACCGTTCTTCTTGGTGAAGGCATCCTGCGATTTTTTGCGCAACTCCGAGACCGCGGTCATATCGCACTCATTAAAGGTGGTGAGGATGGCGGCGGTGTGCTGCGCCATGACTAACTGCTGCGCGATCTTGCGCCGCAGCGGCGACATTCTCTTGCGCGTGGCGCGGCCGTCGCTCGCTTGAGCGGGTGCGGGCGTCTCGATTTTTTCTTCCGCAGCGGCCGGCGCGGCTGGCTGCTTTTCCGCCGCAGCCAAGACATCAGCTTTCGTTAGGCGACCGCCTTTGCCAGTGCCGGTGAGGTTAGCCGTTTGCAGTTTTTCTTCTTCGACGATGCGGCGCACGGCGGGGGAAAGCACTTCCGCGTTCGACGATTTCTTTTCCCCGCTAACCGGCGCCTGCGCGCGGTTCGGGTCCGGTTTTTCCTTCACCGCGACGGGCGCAGCGACGCTCGCGGACGCGCTGGCGTTTTCATCAATCGTGGCCACGACTTCGCCGATTTTCACTTCCTGACCTTCGGCCGCGAGAGTCTCGAGGACGCCGCCCGATTCCGCCACGATCTCGGTCGAAACTTTGTCGGTTTCGAGCGTGAAGAGCGGGTCGCCCGCGTTCACTTTTTCGCCGGACTTTTTGTGCCAGACGGAAACGATGCCGCTGGAAATTGATTCGCCGACCGCCGGGATCTTCACCTCGATGCTCATGCGCCGGTAACTAAGCGTATGACCATCGCCCGGTCGACAAGTTTAGCGCCGCGCCCGCGATGGCGAGAAAGTTGCTACTCCTGAAGGTTACCTCTCCCGATGAATTTCATTGCGTCCTTACAACGGCAACGGCCGTTCTTCATTTTTTGCGAGGCTCTGGCGCTGGTCCTGATCATCGGATTTTTCGATCTCGCGACCGGCTACGAAGTCAGTCTTTCAATTCTTTACGGCATTCCGATTTTCCTTGTTGCCTGGTGCATCGATAAAGATTCGGGAATTTTGGTCGCCCTCATTTCCGGGATCGTCTGGTGGTGGGCCAGCGTCGAAGGCGGGCAACCATACCTGAACAACTGGATGGAAGTTTGGGAAACTTGCGTCCGAATCGCGTTCTTCATTTTCATCGCGATCGGCGCCGCTTCCTTAAAAAGAGAACGCGACGCCGCCGAGGCGCGGATTGCGTTGCTCGAGCATTCGCAGCGGCTGGAAAACGAGATCATCGAAATCAGCGAACGCGAGCAACGCCGCATCGGCCGCGATTTGCATGACGGGCTTTGCCAATACCAGGCGGCGCTGGCCTGTGCGGCAGTTTCGTTGCAGACGGATTTGCTGGCCAAAGAATTGCCTAACGAAGCGAAACGGGCGGGCGAGTTGGCCCAGCGTTTACAGGAAGCGATCGGGCAAACGCGCGATCTCGCGCGTGGTCTCGTGCCGGTGCAAATGGAAGACGCCGGATTACCTTCGGCCTTGGAGGAACTGGCGCGCTCGGTCTCGGATTTGCACTCGGTGCAATGCCGTTTCGAAATGCTGGGCAGCCCGCCGGTGATCCAGAATGGCGCCGCGACGCATCTTTACCGGATCGCGCAGGAAGCGATCAACAACGCCACCCGCCACGGGCACGCGCAAAATATCGAGGTGAGCCTACTGGAGAATGGCACGGGGAACATTCTTTGCATACGCGATGACGGCGCGGGCTTGTCGAAGACGTCGACCGGGAGCGGCGGGATGGGGCTAAACATCATGAGCTACCGCGCGAAGATCGCCGGCGGTCAGTTGCAAATCGAAGAACCACCGGAAGGCGGGACTACGGTTTCGTGCATCCTCTCGGCCGGAAACCTGGAGGAGGAGTTGGATGAGCGCGCCGCTTAAGACACCAACCCGGCGGGTAGTGATCGTGGAAGATCACCCGATGTTCCGCGAACAGCTCCGGCTGTTGATCGACAAGGAGGAGGACCTTTCGGTTTGTGGAGAAGCGGACAACGCGGCTGACGGTTTGCGCGTCATCCGGGAAACGAAACCGCACCTGGCGATCGTCGATATCACTTTGCGCGGATCCGGCGGATTGGATTTGCTGAAAGACTTGCGTGCGCAGGAAATCGAATTGCCGGTGCTGATTCTTTCGATGCACGACGAATCGCTTTACGCTGAGCGGGCCTTGCGCGCGGGCGCGCGGGGTTCCATCACCAAGCAGGAAGCTTCCGCCAAAGTGATGACCGCGATCCGGGAAGTTTTGCGCGGCGATATTTATCTCGATGCGCGCGTCATGCGCCGGATGCTCGACAAAGCAGTCGGCAACTCCGGTGCGAAATCGCCGATCGATCGCCTGACAGATCGCGAGCTGGAAGTTTTCCAATTGATCGGCGAAGGCCGGACGACGCGGGAGATTGGGATGCGTTTGCGCGTGGGCCTGACGACCGTCGATACCTACCGCGCGCGGATCAAGGACAAGCTCCAGCTGGAGAATGCGGCGCGTCTGCACGCGGAAGCCAGCCGCTGGTTGCTGGAGCGCGGCGAAACCGCGTCCGTGGCAGCCTAGGTCGCTGACCTAGGGGTGGTAGCGGAAACCACCACACGAAAAGACTGTGGCCTGTCGTGCGAAAGCGGCTCCGCGCCTGCTTTTAACGAACGCAACTGCATTAAAAAAAATCCAAATGAAAAAAACCATTCACAGTCAGCGCGGCTTCACTCTCGTGGAAATCATGATTGTCGTCGCGATCATCGCTTTGCTTGCCTCCATCGCCGTCCCCGGTTTCCTGCGTGCGCGTAAACGCTCGCAGGCCAGCCGCGTGATCAATGATCTCCGTCTGCTCGACGGCGCGGTCGATCAATACGCGATCGAAAATAACAAAGTCAGCGGCGCGCATCCCGTCTTCAGCGACCTGAAGTCCTATGTGAAAGCGGGCACCAATCTCTACGTCACCGGCAAGGATCTTTTCGGGAACGCCTACGGGCCTTTCACCGTCGACTCAGTCCCGAAAGTTCCGGACACCACCAAGACCGGGTTGTCCGACGTGGTCGATCCCGGTTTCTGGTCGCCTTACAACTAAAGGCTTCGAAAAGGTTTGTTGATCGCAAGACGCCGGGTGCTAAAAAGCCCCGGCGTCGTTTTCATTTTCACGCAGCGACCAGCCGGCCGCTACAAACTCAGCGCTTCCCAGATTAACTCCGCCTGCTCGCGCTTGTGCAGAGTGAGCGCGCCGACTGCGGGGCTGGCGCTGGCATTGCGTCCGGCATAGGAAATCTCGCGGCCGAAGAGCGCGCGCAACCGCGGCTCAATGAAAGTCCAGCCGCCCATGTTTTGCGATTCCTCCTGGCACCAGATGAGTTTCGCTTCTTTCGGATAACGGCCCACGAGCGCGCTCAATTTCTCCTCGCATAACGGGTAGAGCTGCTCGACCCGGATGAGGGCGGCTTCGGTGACCTTCTGGGTCTCGCGATATTTCAGGAGGTCGTAGTAAACTTTACCGGAACAGAAAACCACGCGTTTGATCTCGTTAGGCAGCGCCAGATCCGGCGTCGGCAGGATTTCCTCGAAGACGCCGCTGGTAAAATCTTCCGCGCGCGAAGTGGCGTGCTCTGCGCGCAGCAGACTCTTCGGCGTCATGATGATCAACGGTTTGAGAAAATCGCGTTTCGTCTGCCGCCGGAGCACGTGAAAATACTGCGCCGGCGTGGTCAGGTTGCAGACCTGGATGTTGTCTTCCGCGCAGGCTTGCAGGAAGCGTTCGAGTCGGCCGCTGGAATGTTCTGGGCCCTGGCCTTCGTAGCCGTGCGGCAGGAGCATGACGATCCCGCTCGGTCGTTGCCATTTCGATTCCGCGGAGACGATGAATTGATCGATGATCGTCTGCGCGCCGTTCGCGAAATCGCCGAACTGCGCTTCCCAAATGCAAAGCATCTCGGAAAAGTCTAACGAGTAACCGTAATCAAAACCGAGAACCGCGGCTTCGGAAAGGAGGCTGTTATAAATGCAGATTCGCGCCTGCTCCGGCGCCAGATGCCGCAACGGAATATGCGGCTCGCCGGTTTTCGCATCGTAGATGACCGCGTGCCGATGACTGAAAGTTCCGCGGCGGCTATCCTGGCCGGACAAACGGATCGGCGTGCCTTCCAGCAAGAGCGCGCCGAAAGCGAGCGCTTCCGCGAAACCCCAGTCGTACGGTCCGCCGGCCGCGAAAATTTCGCGCCGGCGATCGACCAGCATGCGTTTCACTTTTGGAAGAATATTAAAACCTTCCGGAACTCTCGTTAGGCCATCGACGATCGTGCGCATCGTCTCCGCGGTGATCGCCGTCGTCGGCGAACTCCAGGTAAAATCCGGCTGAAAAACCGCGGTCGATTCGTTAAAGCGTTCCTTGCGATCGGCCGGGTCGGTCGCGTGTTTTTTGACGTCATCGAGCGCGGCTTGCAGTTCCGCCTCGAAATCCGTCTCGAGCTTGGCGGCCTCTTCTTCGCTTAGGCGCCCGGCCTCGATCAGTTCCTTCTTGTAGAGTTTCCGGATCGACGGACGCCGATCGATTTTCGCGTAAAGATCCGGCTGGGTGAACGAGGGCTCGTCGCCTTCGTTGTGCCCGTAGCGCCGGTAGCAATACATGTCGATGACGACGTCGCGCCCGAATTCCTGGCGAAAGTCTAACGAGAGCTCAGTCACGAACATGACCGCGAGCGGGTCGTCTCCGTTAACGTGAAAAATCGGGACCTCGATCGCTTTCGCGACATCCGTCGCATACATCGAAGAACGCGCGTCTTCCGGGAGCGTGGTGAAACCGATCTGATTGTTCACCACCACGTGCACCGTCCCGCCGGTCGAGTAACCGGGGAGCTGCGACATGTTCAGCGTCTCGTAAACAATTCCCTGGCCGGCGAACGCCGCGTCGCCATGAATCAGCAACGGCAAAACTTTGCGCCGATGCTCGATGTCGCCGCGCCGGCGTTGCCGCGCGCGCGCGGTTCCTTCGACGACCGGATCGACCGCCTCGAGATGGCTCGGGTTTGCCGAGAGGCGAATCTCCACCTCCGCGCCGTTCGCGAGCGTGCGCACGGTGCGATAACCGAGGTGATATTTCACGTCGCCATCGCCTTCGACCAGGTTCGGCAGGTAGTTTTCGGTGAACTCGTTGAAGATCACCTTAAAGGATTTTCGCATGAAATTCGCGAGCACGTTAAGCCGCCCGCGGTGCGCCATCCCCATGCAAATCTCCTCCACGCCGACGGCCGGACATTTGTGCAAGATGGTATCGAGGATGACGATGAGCGACTCCGCGCCCTGGAGCGAAAAGCGTTTCTGCCCGACGTAGCGCGTATGCAAAAACGTCTCGAATAATTCCGACTCGGAAAGCGAACGCAGAAGCGCGAGCTGGACCGCGCGCGAGGCGCCGTGTTTCGGCGGACGCGACTCCAGGCGATGCCGCACCCAATTGCGGATGCGCGTATTCTGGATGTGCATGAACTCCGGCCCGATCGTGTCCGCGTAGATCGATTGCAGCGCGGCGATCATTTCGCGCAGCGTCATCCGTTTGTTATCGAGGAAAAATTTCGAGGAAACCTGCAGGCCAAGATCCTTCTCGCTAAACCCGAGCTCGCGCAGGCTGAGGAGTGGATTTTCCGGGCGCTTGTCCGCCAGCGGATTCAGCTCCGCGATCGTGTGGCCGAGCGTGCGGTAGGCGTAGACCAAACCGTCGATTCGGGTTTGCAGCGGGTTTTCCGGGACCTCGGTGCGCGCGCTCGCGTCGGCCGTGGCCGCGCCGTTACGCTTCTCTAAATTGCCGAGCTCGAACCCTTCAAAAAAAGCCGACCACCCGGAATCCACCGCAGCCGGATTCTCCTGCCAGCGACGATAATTTTCCTCGAGCACATCGAGGTTCAAATGAGTGGCGAACGATGGGCGCATGCGAGCCGCAATCTCCTGTTTTTGCGAGGGACGGCAAGTTGACAGTGCGGAGGCGGGTCGTTACTTGCTCCGCAGAAATGACGGCCACGGAAGCCTATGATTCAGTGACGAATGGAGGCGCGAACGACTTTGCCGCCGCCGTCGCGATCCTCGAAAAAAATCCGCCTTGGTGCCTGATCGGCGGGCTCGCGATCAACTGTTACGTCGAGCCGGTTTATACTTTGGCTGCCGACATCGTGGTCTTTACGAAACACCTGGCCGCGATCAAAGCGCGCCTCCTCGCCGAAAAATTTTCCATCGAGGAATTCCCGTACTCGATGAACGCCCGTCGCGGTCGCGGGAAGTTGAATATTCAATTCACCACTGATCCGCGTTACCAGGATTTCGTCCTCCGGGCGGCGCCCGCAGAAGTGTTGGGACAACGCGTTCCAGTGGCGAAGTTGGCCGATCTGGTTCGGGGGAAATTGTGGGCTTGGAGTGATAAGAAACGTCGCCTGAGCAAACGGAAAAAGGACGAGCTGGATTTGATCCGACTCGGGGAAGCGTTTCCCGAGCTCCGCGCCGAGATGCCGTCGGAGATCGCTGCGCAGCTAGCGGAGAATGATGAAGCTTAAGAGCGCCCTTCTTTTCTTCGCGTCGGTTGTTTCGGTTTTCGGCCAGGCCGATCCGGCTTCCGAGCCTTCGGTTTTGGCGGTCGCGAAAACTCTGCCCGCGGTGGTCAATATTAACACCGAACGTGTCGTTAGGCGGCGAGTGCGCGATCCGTTTGAAGATTTTGCCGCGCAGTATTTCGGGAACTATCGCTCGCGCGGGCGTGAGATTCGTCAGACCCTGCAGAGCCTCGGCACCGGCTTCATCGTCGATCCCGCCGGTTACATCGTTACCAATCAACACGTGGTCGAACGCGCCGCAGATTTGAAAATTGAAGTAACCTTGAGCGATGGGAAAACGGTCAGCGCGCGTTACATCACCGGCGATGAAAAGAAGGATCTCGCCTTCATTAAGATCGACGCGAAGGAGCCGCTGCCTTTCGTCGACCTAAATAATCTCTCGCCGAATTTGCTCGGCCAAACCGTCATCGTGCTCGGGAACGCGCTCGGTTACAGCAGCTCGATCAGCCGCGGCGTGCTCAGTGGATTGAAGCGCGACATCACTGTGGGCGAGTACGACTACAAGAATCTCCTGCAAACCGACGCGGCGATTAATCCAGGAAATAGCGGCGGCCCGTTGATTGATATTTCCGGCAAGCTGGTCGGAATCAGCTCCGCTAAAATGGCTTTCACGCCGCAGGGAATCCCGACCCAAGGGTTGGGCTTTGCGATTCCCGGCGATGTCGTGCGCGACAGCGTGGCCGAGTTCAAAAAAGTTGCCGACCATCAGCCAACTCCGCAGACGCCGACCGAGGAAGCAACGCCCGCGCCCAATGCCGATCGCCTTTTCGGTTTGCAACTTCAGGATCTCACGCCCGACCTGACCGATGCGCTCGGGCTCGCCCCTGGCAAAGGGGTCCTCGTGAGTGCAGTCACGCCGGACAGTCCAGCGGCGACCGCCGGGGTCGAACGCGGGCTGGTAATTTATCGGGTCGGCCGCTACGACGTGCGCTCGGTGGCGCAGGTGGAAAAGCTCCTCGCGCGGGCGAGCAGCGGCGCTCCTGTCGATTTCACTGTCGGTCTGGTGAGAAGCGGCGGATCGTCCCGAGTTGAGCAAGTCACTTTGACGGCGCGCTGATCGGCGGCGTCGGAAAAAAATCTGCAACACACCGGCGGTTCGGTTGTCTCAAGAAACTATTGCCCATGATCAAGGTCGAGAACCTAACGAAACGTTACGCCGGTCACACTGCGATCCAGGATCTCAGTTTCGAAGTCGGCAAAGGGGAGATCATGGGCTTCCTCGGGCCGAATGGCGCGGGTAAAAGCACGACCATGCGGATCCTCTCGAGCTTCATGCCGGCGACCGCGGGCCGCGCGAGCATCGCCGGTTTCGATGTCTTCGAGCAATCGCTCCAGGCCCGCGCGCATCTCGGTTACATGCCGGAAAACGTCCCGCTCTACGGCGACATGCGGGTCACGGAATATTTGAATTATCGCGCGGCGCTTAAGGCCGTGCCGCATCGCCGGATCGCCGAACGCGTCGGTGATGTGAAAGAGCTTTGCGGGCTGAAAGAGGTCGAGCGAAAACTGATCAGCAGTCTCTCGAAAGGTTTTCGTCAACGGGTGGGTCTGGCGGATGCGCTGGTGCACGAACCGGATTTGCTCATCCTCGATGAGCCGACCAGCGGGCTGGATCCAAATCAAATCCGGCAGGTGCGCGACCTGATCAAGAACCTCGGCAAGCAACACACGATTTTGCTTTCGACCCACATCCTCCCGGAAGTGGAGATGACCTGCAGCCGCGTGATCATTATTAACAAGGGACAAATCCAGGCCTGCGATACGCCTGAGAACTTGTTAGGCGGAATTCGCACCGCCAGCGGGGTCACGCTCGAAGCGAAAGTGGGCAGCGACAACGGCGTCGAGCAGTTGAAACAGATCACCGGCGTGCGCGATGTCAGCGCCGCCACCGAGGGCGATTGGCAGACTTTTTCGCTCCGGGTCGAAGCCGGAGCGGATGTGCGCGAACAGGTTTTTCAGATGGCGATGAGCCGGCGCTGGTCGGTGCGCGAACTGACGCAGCGCAAAGCCACCCTCGAAGACGTCTTCGTCGAAATCACCCACGCCGATGATGTTTGAGTTTTCTCAAATGTCCCTAACTCCAACGCATGTCATCCCGAGCCGCGAAGACGGCGAGGGACCTCACCCACGGAGCTTCGGCCACGCTTTGTCGCTGAGCGTAAACCATCACCCAATGCGAGGTCTCTCGTCGTCTGCGCAACTCGGGATGACATGGCCAACCCTCGGCGAAATCCCGCGCGGAGGTGCGCGCCCATGAAGAAATTCTTCACTCTCCTCGGCCGCGAAGTGCGCAGTTACTTTTACTCGCCGATCGCCTACGTGGTCCTGGTTTTTTTCCTGCTCCTCAGCGGCGTCGATTTTTACTTCCAGATTTCCTTTATGAACGGCCGCCCGGTGCCCTATGCGGTCGAGGAAGCGTTTTTTAACTCCGTCTTTTTCTGGTTCGCCTTCGTCCTGATTTTTCCCCTGATCACGATGCGTTTGTTCTCCGAGGAATTTAAACTCGGGACGATCGAACCGTTGATGACCGCGCCGGTGCGCGACTGGCAGGTGGTGCTCTCAAAATTCTGCGGCGCGCTCGTCTTCTATCTCGTCCTCTGGATTCCGACGCTCCTCTACTTCGTCATCTTCCAACTGGTCACGCATCAGCCGGCCGCAAATTCGTTAGGCGCATACTGCGGCGCGTATCTCATGCTTCTACTTCTCGGGATGTTTTACATTTCCGTCGGCTGTTTGGCTTCGGTCTTAACCAAAAACCAGATCATCGCCGCGATCATTTCCTTCTGTGCCATCACCCTGCATTTTTTCTCGGGGCTGATTTCTTTCATTGTCCAGGACGTCAGCTCGGTCACCCGTCAAATGCTCGGTTATTTTTCGGCGATTGACCAAATGGGCTCACTCTCGCGCGGCGAGCTCGATACCCGCCCGATCGTCCTCTACGTCAGCATGACCATGGTCATGCTCGCGCTCACCCACCAGGCCTTCCAATCCCGCAAGTGGAGGCTGTAAGACATGCCTAACGAGACATTGGAAAAACCCGCGCGCGCGCCGAAAAAAATTCACCGGGTGCGGATTGGCCTGAACGTGATCGCGCAGGTCGCGATCATCCTTTTTCTCGCCCTGATGGTGAACTACCTCGGCTTCGAGCATTACCAGCGCTGGGATTTTTCGCGCGACAAAAAGTATGCGCTCTCCGACAAGACGAAGCGTTTTCTCGAGAGCGTCAAAGGCAAGATTCGCCTGACCGTTTTCTTCGGCGGGAACAATCCGATCGCGCAGGACGTGCAGAATTTGCTGACCGAATATCAGTACGCGGCCAGAGGAAAAATCGATGTGGAGAATGTCGATCCCGAGCGCAGTCTTTCGCGGGCCAAAGAGATTTTCGACAAGTATAAAGTGATCAGTGACGAGAGCCTGATCATCGTCGATTACGACGGTCGCAACAAGACCGTCAAAGCCTCCGACATGGCGGAGATCGATCCCGGCAATCAGATGTTTGGCGAATCGCCGAAAGTCGCGGCATTCAAGGGCGAACAGGCGCTGACCAGCGCAATGATCGACTTGGTGGAAGGGAAGAAAAACATCCTCGGCTACGTCCTCGGTCACAAGGAACCGGCGCTGAGCACCGCGCCGCCGCAGATGGTTAGTCCGATGGCGCCACAAGCGGGCGAGCGCAGTCCCATCTCCGTGCTCAAGACCTTCATCGAGAACGAAAACATCAAGTTCGAAGAGCTCAATCTTTTCGATGTCCCGGCGATTCCGGCGACTTTGAAGACGATCATGATTTTCGGGCCGCAGTACGATTTCTCCGATCGAGAAATGAAACTGCTGCGCGAGTTTTGGGACAAGGGCGGCCGGATTTTGCTCTTGTTAGACCCGACCGCGAAAACGCCGAAGCTTTACGCGTTTTTGAATGATCTCGGCGTCAAGGTGAACGACGACCGCTTGATGGCGAACGTCAAAACCGGCATCCAGGAAGTGGCCCGGGTGCGCGACGTCGTTGGGCGTTTTGTCGAGGGCAGCCCAATCACTAAACGCCTCGCGGAGGTGCGCGCGCCTTTCCTCGGCGCGACCGCCTCGTTAACCCTCGCGCCGGCTGCCCAGACCGCCGCCGCCAATGTCAAAATCCAGCCGCTCGCGCAGGCCGAGAAAGGTTACTGGGGCGAGATGGATTACAATTCCACGGACGACAACCTCCTTCAGTTTACCGAGGGCCGCGATCACGATGCGCCCTTGTATTTCGCGGCCGCGATCGAAAAGGGCGGCAGCGGCGACGAGCGGGTGCAGGCAAATTCTTCCCGGCTGGTGCTGGTGGCGAACGCGGCCTTCGCGCAGGACGCCGCGCTCACCCAGGATCAGCAGGGGCTCGATTTCATTTCCGGGAGCGTCAACTGGCTGCTCAATCGCGAGCAGCTCATCGGGATCGCGCCGAAAGTTCCGACGACGCTCACCTTCAGTCTCGATGACCGCGCGCTGAGTAATCTGCGCTGGCTCATCCTTGTTCTCTTGCCGTTAATTCCCGCGGTCCTGGGCGTGGCCGTCTGGTGGCAACGGCGCGCCTAACGAGTGCTGAAACGATGAAAATCAAGACCACCCTGATCCTCCTGGCGATCGCCGTGGCGCTCTCGCTTTGGGTGAAATTTTTCGAAACCAAAGGGCCTAATACCGAGGAAGCGAAGCGGCGGGCCGAGCGGGTTTTGCATTTCGAGCGCGACCAGCTCGCCGGTCTGCAGATCCAGAATGGCGACGACAAAATCGAGCTCCGCAAAGTCGACAACAAATGGCGGCTGGAAGCGCCGATCAAAGACCAGGCCGACCGCGCGGCGATCGATAATTTGATCTCCGATCTCGACAGTTGGGAGAAGGACGAAACCTTCCCGGCGAAGGAAATGGAGGCGGACAAAAATCGCCTGGCGGAATATGACGTCCTCAAGCCGAAGCTGCGCCTGAAGCTGCTCGGCAAAGACGTGCCGCCGGAAATTCTTTTTGGCAAAGACGCCGCGCTCGAGGGCAAAATGTATGCGCGCTTCGAAAACTCGAAGGAGACTTATCTCGTTAGGCAAACGGTCCGGAACGACATCGCGAAAAAACCGGAAGAGTTTCGCGATCGCAAGCTCACCGAGCTCAGCGCCGCTCAGGTTGCGCGGGTGATTTTGAAAACCCCAGCCGGCGAAATCGAAATGCAAAAACAGGGCGATGGCTGGGATATCGTCAAGCCGCTCCGCGCCCGCGGCGATTCGCAAAAAATCAACGACTTGATCGCGCAGGTCACCGGCGCGCGGATCGAACAATTTGTCGCGGGCGATCAGGGCGACCTGCAACCGTACGGACTGGCCGAGCCGCGCGGCTCGATCACGCTTTTCAAAACCGCGGATAAGCAAGGCCAGGTCTTGCAGATCGGCGCGGGCCCGGAAAAAGCGAAGGAACAAGTTTACGTCCGCTTCTCCGCACGCAGTTTTGTTTACACCTTGCCGAAGAAAATCGAGGAGGTGCTCCAGACGAAACCGGCGGATCTGCGCGATCGCCATTTGCTCCGGCTCGATACCAACAATCTCGATCGCCTAACGATTGATGCGCCCGGCAAAACCAAAACTGTACTCGCGCGGAAAGATCAGAATTGGTTGATCGCGAACAAAAATAATCAACCGGCAAATTCTGCGGAGGTCACGCGTTTGCTCGAGGTTTTGAAAAACGAGCAGGTCAGCAGATTCGTCGACGATGTCGCCTCCGATTTGCCGAAGTACGGACTCGATCATCCGCAGCTCCAGCTCACCTTTAGCTCTTTCGCCTCCGAGAACACCGCGGAATCAAACGCCGGCGAGCATCCCTTTGCCGCGATCGCGTTCGGGAAAATTGAGGGCGAAGAAGTTTACGCGCGCGTTGGGGAGGAGCCATTCATCGTTGCGGTCCCGCACAAAATCCTCGGCGAAATTTTCGCCGATCCGGTGCAATGGCAGGAGCTCGCGGTCTTCAAGTTTACGCCCGAGGAAGTGCATCGCCTGACCGTTAACGCGGAAGGCGTGGGCGAAGCGTCCCTAGTGCGTGGGCCGAAAAATGAATGGATCGCCGCGCCAGCTGGCCCGCCCGCGAATCAGGTGCACGTGCAATCGTTGCTGAATACGCTGACGAATCTGCGCGCCGTTCGCTGGGTGGCGGAAACGCCGCCGACCGCTTTCGAGAAACCGGAAATCACCATTACTTTCACCACTTCGCCGGATGACAAAGCGACGCATAAACTCATCGTCGGCGGGCCGTCGGGCGCAGGGATGTGGTTCGCGCGCGTGGAAGGTCGCGAGGGCGTTTTTGTTCTCAACAATCCGGACTTTAATGCGCTCCGTTTGCCGTTGACGGTCAGTGCTTCACCGACGCCGACGGTTTCGCCATCGATCTCTCCGAGCGCTTCGCCCGCGCCTTGATTCGCGCACGTGAACGAGACGCCCCCGATTTTAAACGGGCGGATCGTTCGCCTCGAACCGCTGCAATCAGCGCATCACGACCAGTTGATCGCCGCCACCAGCGACGGCGAACTCTGGCGTTTGCCCTACACGATCGTCCCTTCGGCGGAAACGATGTCGGCCTACATCGAGACGACGCTTGAGCGCCAGAGCCAGGGACGGGAAATGCCGTTTGTCATCATTGATCGCACGCGCGACCACGTCATCGGCAGCACGCGTTTCACGAACATCGATATCGCGAATCGAAAACGCGAAATCGGTTATACCTGGCTCGCGAAAAGTTTCCAGCGCACCGCGGCCAACACCGAGATGAAGTTTCTGCTTTTGCAGCACGCATTCGAAACGCTGGGCTGCGTGCGCGTCGAATTCGTCACCGATGTTTTGAATGAGCGTTCGCGCGCGGCGCTCGCCCGCATCGACGCGAAACCGGAAGGCATTTTGCGCAACCACATGATCATGCCCGACGGACGGCTGCGCGATTCCGCCTGCTTCAGCATCATTGCGCAGGAATGGCCGGCAGTGCGCGCCTGGTTTGCGGAAACGCTTCGTTAGGCCGGAGTGATTTTCATCGGCGTGAGAATCGCGTCGCGCATGCCGTGCAGGAGTTTTTTGTCCGCCGGCACAATCGTCGCGAGCGCGCCGCGCATCGTCACTTTGCTGCCTTCGACAAAATAATACGGACACAGCCGGACCCGTCCGCGCATCGTTTCCAACTCGTTAGACTGCTGCTTCCAGTAACGATGCTCGAGCAAACGCGCGCGATGAAAACGCTGCATGATTTTCGGCCCGGTCGCGAAATTTTGCAGTGCCTCTTCGATCAGTTGCTGCCACTCGGTCGCCGGCAAATCCTGCCCGACGGAAACCCCGCGGCTGCCCCAGCCGAGCGGTGAGAATCCGCTGACTTTCAGCAGGAGCTCACGTTCTTTCTGGCTCAGTTTTCCGGCTTCGCGCCAATCGTGAATTTCCAGCCGCGGAATGACTGCGTGTTGCGGGAGCGGCGTGGGATCAAGCAACCAGGTGTAGGGAATGACCGTCTGCAGCTGTTGAAAATATTTGTCGCCCAATTCGCGCCGCCAGAATTCGCGCAGCGGCTGTAACCAAAAAAGCGCGAACCACATTTTCTCTTCGAGGAATGGTTTGAACGGCGGCGTCACCCGCGCCGTTCCGCCGGCCGCGGCCTCCATTAATTTGTCGATCCCTGCGAGATTCGGCAGATCGAAGTTCTCGAAAAACCGATAAGCGTTTCGGCCGGGTGTTGGCTGGTAATTTTCCGCGGAAACGACCTGCCAATTGTTTTCCGGATAACGCGCGTTGAGCTGCGCCGCCAGCCAAACCATCTCCGGCCGATAGGTCGCGGATTCTTCCGAGACCACGATGTCGCCTCCATCCGGCAGGACGATCCTGAAGCCCTCGAGCATCCCCTCCGCGCCGCCGACGACTTCTTCGCCTAACGAGACATACGTTTGGTTAAGCCACGCGGTCAGGCCGATGCCACCGGGAACGGAATCAATTTCCGCGATGATGAAACCGTCCTCGGTCAGGACCAAATCTGGCCGGATCACGAGCGGTAATTCTTCGCGGAACTGTTTGCTGCGTGCGAACTCGATCAGCTCCGCGGGTTTGCCGGCATCGAGATACTGCGCGACCCAGGCCGGTTGTTTGCCTTTGACGCTCTGGAAATAAAGTTGGTTACACGCGCGCTGGAAAACGAAGAGTTGATGGCCGAGGCGCTCGAGATTTTTCGCGAAGCTCGGTTCGATCGGAAACGCGTCGGGCGAAAGCAACCAATCCTTTTCCGCGAAGAGTCCTTCTGCGGGAAAGGCGGCGCGGATTGCGGGAAGTTTTTCGGCGTCGGAAAGCATCGGGCGAAATGGAGCGGCTAAGGTTCAGTGTTCTCGTTGCTACGTCCAATTATGTTCAACATTCGCGGAAGGGACATACACGCGCGCATGTCATCCCGAGCCGCGAAGACGGCGAGGGATCTCGCAATGGGGGTGGGATTGTCTTCCCGTCGATTCGTAACGCCGGGCCCTGTGTGAGATCCCTCGCTGTCTTCGCAGCTCGGGATGACAGAAACATGCGCAATGGCCTTTGCCTAACGAACTCCCGTGTGAGGGCTGTCGCCTGACGAAATCCCCCCAAACGAAATCTCGCCTAACGAACGCTGGCCAGCGTTTACCGCCCGGCGGCGATCCGCTTCAAGGCCAGCTTGACCAGCTCTTCGGCGCTCTGGATTTCCGGCTGTTTTTCCTGCAAATCGCGCACCGCTTTGTGCGCGTCCACCTGCTTGTAACCGAGCGCGATCAAAGCGAGCACGGCTTCGTTCGCCTGGCTTTGCTCGGCGCTCGGCGCGTGCGTCGCACTGGCCGCTTCCCAGGCGGCCGCGACTCCGAGTTTATCCTTCAATTCGAGCACGATCCGCTCGGCGGTTTTCTTCCCGAGCCCGCTGATTTTCGAGAGCGAAGCGACGTCGTTGTTTACTACCGCGCTTTTGAAATTGCTCACGCTCATGCCGCTCAGAACTGCGAGCGCGAGCTTCGGCCCGATGCCGCTGACGTGGTTGACCAGCAAACGAAAAAGGTCGCGCTCCGCCGCGCTCATGAAGCCGTAAAGAATGTGCGCATCTTCGCGCACATGCAGGTGGGTCAGGATTTGCAGCGGCTGCCCGACCGCCGGCAAACGATCGTAACTCGAAAGCGGAATGAGCACTTCGTAGCCAACGCCGTTCACCTCCACGATGGCCTGCGTCGGCAACGCGGTCACGAGCTTGCCGGCGAGAAAAGTGATCATCTTCGGAGACGGGTAACAGAGCAGTTGTAATCCGCAACCGCGGCGCGCGCGCTACTTTGGTTTGAGTAAAAGGACGACGTCGACGCGGCCGCCTTCCGTCATGCTGACGCCGTGCGCGCGGTAGATTTTCCAATCTGGCGGCGGCTGCGGGAAGTCCCGGTGCGCGACGTCGGCCGTCACGACGACGAAGCGCGGGCCGGGCATTTCCATAAAGGGTTTGATCTCGTAATCACGCAGATACGCCAGCCAGCGTTTGGTGTGTTTGCGAAAATACCAGACGAGGCTCGGCTCGCGGTAAAGGCCGGCGCCCCATTCCATCTCGGGGGTCACGTCGGCGCCGGCTTCTCGTTCGAGCGCGCGCGAAGCGGTCAAGCGCGCGACCAACGGCGTCGCCAAAACGGCGGCGCCGGCGAGCGCGAGCGTGAGCAGCGCGCGTCGCCTAACGAATCGTTCGGCGCCCGGAAAATCGAGGAGCGCTTTCGCGAGCAGAAGGGCGAGGAGCGGGAAGGCCGGAAGCGTGTAATGCGGCAGCTTCGTTTTCACCAGAGTGAAGACGAGGAAGATGACCGCCGCGCCGACGATGAGATAATTATCGAGCGGATCGCGTTTTCGCCAGAGCTTCCGCGCCAGCCACGGGAGGCTGAAAGCCCACGGAAAAAATGTCAGGAAGATGACGACGAAATAAAACGGCAGCATCGCCAGATAAGTCCAAACCGAACGTGTGCCGTGGCCTTCGAGCACGCCGAATGAGCGCGTGAGAACGTGGTGCCCGATGCCGACGCGTAGAAAATCTCCATTGGTGCGAATGAGCGCGGGGACCCCCCAGAGCGCGACGATCGAAAGCACGAGCGCGATCCCGGTGAAGAAAAGAAAGCGCGCGTTCAGTTTCGTTTCCGACAGGAAAAATTTCGTCGCCGCGATCGCCAGTAAGGGCGTCCAGCCGATCGGCCCCTTGGCCAAAAAGGCGAGGGCGAGCGCGAGATAAAAAATCCACCACCAGCGGCGTTCCGGTTTCGCACCTGCGCTTTCTGTACTCGTTAGGCCGGGCAAACGATCGCGCAGAAGTTCGTAGCCGGCCCAGTGCGCGGCGGTCACAAAAAGAACCAGCCACATGTCCGCGACCGCGGCTTTCGCGTGCACGAACGTTTGAAAACAGAGCGTGAAAATGATCGCCGCCCACCAGGCCATCCGCTCCGGGCCGATCCGACGGCCCCAGGCGAAAAGCAGCACCGCGGTCAGCGCCGCGGCGATCGCGGATGGAAAACGCGCCGCGAAATCATTTTCGCCGAAAACGCGGTAGCTCGCGATCTGTGCCCAGTAGGTGAGGGGAGGCTTGTCGAAACGGTAACGATTATTAAAAAACGGGACGACGTAATCCGCGCGCTCGATCATCTCGCGCGAGGCCTCGGCGAAGCGCGGCTCGTCGCGATCGATCAACGGCAGCGACCCGCTGCCGGCGACGTGGAAAAGAAGACTCGCGCAGAAAAGGAGCGCGAATTTGCGGATTGCAGGTTGCAACGGCGGATTGAAGGATAGCACGCCTTGAAACACAAACCGGAATTTGCACATTGAGCGCGCGGTCCGGGGTGCGCTGGTGGAGTGGCGCGCTGATTCTTTGGTTGCTCCTGCTGGTCGCGGCTTTTTTTTTGGACGCGAAGGTGCACGCCTGGGTGGTGGCGCACCAGTCGGTTGGATTGCGTCACGCCATGCTGCTCGTTAGTCGCTGGGGCGATTGGCCGGGGCACGTGGTCGCCGGTTTGCTCGGAATCGCAGCCGCATATTTTCTCGGCCACCGCGAGTGGCGGATTATTTTTGTGGCCATGATCGTCGCCTGCGCACTCGCCGGCGTGGCTGGCCGGGTGATCAAAATTTCCGTCGGCCGATCGCGGCCTTCAGTCACCACGGACGCGGGCTGGAACGGGCCGAGCCTGAGTTCGAAATATCACGCCTTTCCCTCCGGACACACGACCTCTTCGGTGGCCTTTTTTGCCGTCCCGTGTTTCGCGCGGCGCCGAATTGGATACGCGTTCCTGCCGATTCCATTACTGATCGCGACCTCGAGAATCCTACTGAACGCGCACTATCTTTCCGACGTCGTTTTCGCCGCGATGCTCGGAATTGTCAGTGCGATGCTCGTCTGGAATTTTGTCGCGCGCCGCTATCCCCGCGTCAAGGTATGAGCGACATCGGCCTGCCGCCGGGATTTGGCGTCTGGCTGGTCTCGTTAGGCTGGGCGATGATTTGTGCGCTCGGTTTCCTGGTTCTCTTGCTCATCGCCTGGATCCGGGCGCGGCGAAAATCGACCGGCTTGCTGCACGATCGCACCGCTGCCTGGGCCATGGGCGCGGCGGTTTCCGCGCTCGTCGCCGGAGTTTCCATGTGGCTGGTGAATTGGTCGGGTTCGTTAGGCCAATTCGCTCACTGGATCGATCGGACGCCGGTGACGACCGGATGGCTGCTCGCACAAGCCGCGCTCTGGCCGGTGATTGCACTGATCTGGAATCGCGCGCGCGTCTAGGCTCCGCGGAAAATCATTCTGCTCGGCAAGCGTCGCGGCCATCCCGTAGAACGGCGGCGTGCCCGCTCTCACCGAGATCGTTCGTTATACCAACGACTACCTGCGTCTCGATGAAATCACCGATTGGCCGAGCGCGCTCAATGGCTTGCAGGTGGAGAACGATGGCAGGATAAAAAAAATCGGCGCCGCGGTCGATGCTTCCACCCACACTTTCAATGCCGCGAGTGAGCGCGGAATCGATTTCCTCCTCGTGCATCATGGGCTTTTCTGGCCGGGACTGCAGCCGATCACGGGCGCGTTACGCCGCCAGGTCGGCGCGCTTTTGGCGAATAACATCGCGCTCTATAGCGCGCATCTGCCGCTCGATTTGCATCCGGTGGTGGGAAACAATGCGTGCCTCGCGGCCGCGCTTGGCCTAACGAATCCTGAGCCTTTCCTGGAAACGAAAGGCCAGCCGGTCGGGCTGCGCGCGGAGGTGGAGATTTCGTTAGGCGAACTCACCCGCAGGCTCCAGCAGTCGTTAGGCGGAGAAGCAAAAATTTTCGCCCATGGCCCGGGCGAGTGCCGGAACATCGGGATCGTCACCGGCGCCGCGGGCTCGGAGATTTACGCGGTCGCGCAGGCCGGGGTGGACACTTTTATCACCGGCGAAGGACCGCATTGGGCGGCCGTCGCGGCCGAAGAGCTCGGCCTCAACCTCTTGTTAGGCGGACATTACGCGACCGAGACTTTCGGGGTCAAAGCGCTCGCCGCGCACTTGTCGGAAAAGTTCGGGGTGCCGTGGGAGTTTATCGACGCACCCACCGGACTTTAGTCCTGCCATCTCATGGATTCATTCGCCACCTGCCTCGGCTTTTTGGTTTTCGCGATTCTGCTGATCCCGTTCGCACTCATGATTGCACACGCGCGCAAGATCAAGCACCTCGAAGCAACTGCGGGCAAACTCAGCGAACGCCTCGAAGCCCTCGAAACCCAACTCCGCAGCGCGGCGCCATCGATCGCGCCCTCGCCGGCTCCCGCGCCGTCGCCCGCGCTCGCCGCGATCCTGGCTCCCGCCCCGCCGGTCACGCCGGCGCCGAAGACACCGCCACCAATCATTCCCGCCGCGCCCAAGCCGCCGCGACCCGCGCGCGCCGCGATCGATTGGGAAGCCTTCATGGGCGTGAAACTTTTCGCGTGGCTCGGCGGTTTCGTCCTCTTTCTCGGCGTCGTTTTCCTCGTCAAATATTCCTTCGAGAACAACCTGATCACGCCCGCGATGCGCGTCTTCATTGGCGCGATCATCGGGCTCGGGTTGGTCGCCGCTGGCTGGTTCACCGCGCGGCGGAATTACCGCGTCCCCGGCCAAAGTCTCTGCGCCACCGGCGTGCTCGTTCTTTATGCCGACCTCTTCGGCGCGCACGCGTTTTACAATCTCATCTCGCTCACCGCGGCCTTCGTTTTGATGTCGTTAGTCACGATCGCCGCCTTCCTCCTCGCAGTGAATTTAAACGCGCAGGTCGTGGTCATTCTCGGATTGATCGGCGGATTCCTGACCCCGCCGCTGCTCGCGCGGGGCAACGACGACGCGCTTCAGATTTTCGGTTACATCGCGCTCTTGAATGTCGGCGTCGCCGCCGTCGCGCTGCGGAAACGCTGGGATTATCTCGTCCTGCTCGCGGCCATCGGCACCGTCGTGATGGAGTTTGCCTGGGCGACCGACTTCAACGTCTCCCGCGCGCACACCGCCTTTCTCGTTTTCCTTTTGCTCGAGGGACAATTTCTCGCCTTCCAATATCTCCGGCGCAAACTGACCCCGCCGGAAGCATGGTCCACCTACGCTGGCCTAACGACTGGTTTCGCAGCGCTTGCCTTCGCTTTTTGTTTAATCGCACACCGCGACCTCGCGTGCCGTCCGGCGTTTCTCTTCAGCTTCATCTTCCTGGCCGATATCGAGCTGCTTGCGCTCGCCATGACGCGGCCGAATCCCGCGCGCATCGCCGGCCCCGCGGGTGCGGTCGTTTTCGCGCTGCTCGCGGCTTGGACCGCTGGCTATTTGCGACACGAACTCCTTTGGTGGGCGCTCGGCGCGTACATTATTTTCGCGCTCATCCATTCCGGGTTCAGCGTCTGGCCGCGGCGCGTGGGCGAAACCAAATCGATCGACGCGAAGTGGTATGCCTTCGTTCCGCTGCTCGCGCTGGCGCTTCTTTTCCTCTGCGTCTGGCACGGTGAAACGTCGTTCGCAGTCTGGGCGTGCGTCTTGTTGATCGATCTCATCGCGGTCGCGCTCGCATGGTCGACCGCTTCGGTCCTCGCGCTTTTAGTTGCGCTCGTCGCCACCGTCGTCACCGCCGGTTTGTGGATCGTGACCGCGCCGCCGCTCGACGAGAGCATCGGCTCCATCCTCATCGTCGTCGGCGGGTTCGGCGTTTTCTTTTCCTCCGCCGCCACTCTGCTCGCGCGCAAGCTCGTCTTCGGGCCTAACGACACTCGTCGCAACGTCCCCGCGCTCGCCGCGGCCATGCCTTTTGTCCTCCTGCTCATGGTCGTCTGGAAATTGCCCATGCCCGAGCCGACCGCGGTCTTCTCGGTCGCGCTCGTGCTCGCGGCCGTCCTCCTCGGGCTGGGAATTCTTGCGCGCCGGAGCTGGATCGCAGTGGTTGCGCTCGGGTTCACCTGGGCGGTGGAATGCCAGTGGCACTCGCTCCATTTCTCCGCCGCGCACGCCGCGCTCCCGCTGGTTTGGTACATTGCCTTTGGCCTCGTCTTCATCGCCTATCCGTTTTTCGCCACGAAAGAAAACTCCGCGATTCCGTGGACAGTCGGCGCGCTTTCCGGCGTCCTCCATTTCGCCCTCATCCACGATCTGCTCGCGCGCGTTTATCCCGGCTGGCATCACGGATTTCTCCCCGCGCTTTTCACCTTGCCCTATCTCTTCGGCGTCTTCTTCCTCATCAAAAAACGCGACGTCATCCCCGCCTCCGGCGACGCCCGGCTTGCGTGGCAGGGCGGGGTCGCCTTGCTCCTTGTTAGCCTCATCTTCCCGCTGCAATTCGAGCGCGAATGGATCACCCTCGGCTGGGCCGTGGAAGGGCTCGCCTTGCTCGCATTCTTTCGACGGGTCCCGAACCGCGGCCTGCGCCTCGCCGGTGCCGGGCTCCTCGGCCTCGCCTTCGCCCGCCTCGCCTTGAATCCCGCCGTCCTCGAGTACCATCGCCGCACCCCGCTGCGGATCTGGAATTGGTACCTCTACGCCTATGGCCTCACGAGTGTTTGCCTCTTCGCCGGCGCGCGCCTGACGCAGCACCTCCGCGAGACCCTCGAAGCCCGCGTCATCCCGCGCTTCCTTTACACCCTCGGAGCTATCCTTACCTTCCTCTTGCTTAACATCGAGATCGCCGACTTCTACTCCATCGGCCCGACGCTCACCTTCTCCTTCTCCGGCAACTTCGCTCGCGACATGACCTACTCCATCGCCTGGGCCCTCTTCGCCTTCGCCCTGCTCCTTATCGGGATGAAGAAACGAATGCGCTTTGTCCGCTACGCCGGCCTCGCCCTCCTTGTAGTTACTTTAGGTAAACTCTTCCTCCACGACCTCGGCAACCTCAGCCAGCTCTACCGCATCGGCGCCTTCATCGGCGTCGCCCTGGTCATGATCGTAGCCTCCTTCGTCTACCAACGCTTCCTCCGGCCGGCGCCCTCGGAGTCAGGCTTATAGCCAGTCTCAAACCCCCTTACCTCATCTTAGTAGATCTTTAAAATCCTCTCATCCTGAGCGAAGGCGAAGGATCTCTGCCTAGTCCCCCCTCCACGCTCCCTGCGTTACGGCTTCGCTGCGCGCAGAATAACAAAGATGTTGGTAGATGACTTCTAAGCTGACCGGAAAACAAAAACCGCCCGCGGGTAGCTTCCCGCGGACGGCTTCGAAGAAGGCTGGAGACAGATCGCGAACTTAGGCGATCGCCGGGCGGTGACCGTTCTCCGGCCGGTGGACGCGGTTCCCGTTCGCCGAGCCCGCCGTTGTCGTCGCGTCCGTGCGGGACGAATCCGCCGGCGCCTCCGCCTTGCGTTCCGCTACCAATGGGAGGGTGATTTGCACCGGATCGCTTGCCACACCTTGCAGGCCATTGTTTACCGCCTGCACGAAGAGTTCCATCGTCTGACCCGGGAGGACACCTGGCACACTCGCCATTGGCTCGATCGAGCGTGCCACCAGGCGGGGCGAAGTTTCCACCCCCAGGATGAGACCGCGCCAGCGGTAACGCGTGGCCAGCGGAGTAGGATCGCATTGCACGATGATATTTCCCATGTCATCGAGATGGGCGCTCAGACCCGTGGGCTTGCCCGGGGTCGCATCCATCGATGGCATGAGCAACCCGAAAGCCAGCCAGCGCGGATCGGAATCAGCCAACGTGCCCTCGAGGATTTTGATTAGCGAATACATCGTATCCGCCAGGATCGAGTAAGCGCTATCATAGTCAGTCCCGGCATTCTTTAGGGCGATCTCCGCCACGGCCAGCGCCGCCTGGGTGTCGACCGCGTTCTTGCGCAGAAGCTTCGCCTGCGCGGCGGTCACCAGCATCGTCGGTACTTCGAAGCTCGGGTTGGAAGTAAAGAAGCCATCCAGACTTAAGGCCAGCGCTAACCGGCCCTTGATCCGCGTCGGCACGGAAGTAGTAGCATTAACAAAGCCAGCCTGCGCCCAGCTCGTCGACCAGCGGCTGCCGAAACGGCCCGCGAGCACATTCCGCGTCGTCTGGAGCCACTCACTCAACGCCGTGTCCGCCGGCTTGAACAAGTCGGAAGCAGTTTGCCGCGCGCTCCGGGCCGCATTGAACCGATTATTAACTCCCACGTAGGCGTCGAATTCACTCTTGAACCGGGGCTCGGGGATTTGCGTGATCTGTAGCTCAGAACCATAGGTGATCAGCCCCCGGTCCATCTTCGTCCCCAGGTCGATGACGAGGGGGGCACTGGTTGGTACGTTATTATTAGCCATAAATTGGTAGTTGGTAATATGTTTGTTAGTTTGTCAGGCCAGAGCTTCTCCGCCCCGGCGGGACTCTGCCTAAGCAGCCCGTGTCCCAACTTTCGACCGCCCGCGGATCTTTCCGCTTCCAGCAGCCTGGATAAGAATCTTTGCGGCCCGTTAAACTTCAGAAGGGGTGAACGAATTCCGTCTGGCCCTTGTGGGTGACTTGAAGCGCCCGAGGAACTCTTGTGCTCGTCGCGGGGATAATTCCAGGGCGGACGGATTCCATCCGGGCCAGAAGTATTTTCAACTAGCCCGGACGAAATCCATCGCGGCCAGAAAGATTTTCCACAGACCCAAACGAAAATCGTCTGGGGAAGAAATATCCAAAATAGTCCGGGGAGAATTCGTCCCTCCCAACCAAATCCTCCTGAGAACGGAGGGGCGCCGATAACGGCCGCGATGCCAGAGCTGACCCCGTTTAGTCCCTTGCTAAGGTGGAGATGGATTCCGTTTTGCCTTGGAATTTTATTTCCAGCGAAGGCGGAATCAATTGCCGGATTGTGGAAAAGGCGGAACGCCCGGCGGCTACTCAACCTACATCCAACGGACTGCGCACGCCCCGGCCCGGCTTATTCAGCACATGCGAACACGGCCCGTTGGGGACGGGCCGGGTAGACGGGCAGCCGGCGAGGTAGCCGGTGACTGGCGTGGGCAAGCCAGTCATCAATAGATCATCGTCCCCTTTAATCCAACGGACTCTTCACGCCTATTCCCGGCCTATTGAGCACGTGCGTGTAGATCATCGTCGTACTCACATCTTTGTGCCCGAGTAACTCCTGCACCGTCCGAATGTCGTAGCCATTCTCTAATAGGTGGGTGGCAAAGGAATGGCGGAAAGTATGGCAACTGGCTGGCTTCGAAATGTCGGCCGCGTGCACGGCATCGCGCACCGCATGCTGGAGGACACTTTCATCCACATGATGCCGGCGGCGCACCCGCTCGCTCGGCCCCTCGCTCCGAGGATCGACCGATAAACGGCTGGAAGGAAAGACGTATTGCCAGGCCCATTCCCGGGCCGCGTTTGGATATTTCCGCGCCAGCGCGTCCGGCAGGAAGACTTCGCCGCAGCCCTCTTCCAAATCGTCTTCGTGTTGCAGCCGACCTTTCTCCAGATGGCGCTGGAGCGGGGCGGCCAGATTTACCGGTAACATGGTTACTCGATCTTTCCCGCCTTTGCCATCGCGCACCGTGACGCGGGCATAACCGAAATCGACATCCTTTACCCCGTGAGATATCGTCGGAGCCGCGTCTTGAGGTAACGCTTTCCCCATGCCGTCTTAAGATACTTCTCTCGTTGCGCGGCATCGCTTCGATTCAGACAGCCTTCCCAATAAACCAGCTCGAATGGGACCCGAGTCTTGGTAGACGTAACCAGACCGGCATTATGCATTTCTAGTCGCGCAGGAAGGTTATTCGTTAGGCCTACGTAGAACTGCTGGTCGGAA
>JBPCJC010000027.1:0-35714 GCA_051005695.1 Chthoniobacterales bacterium
TTGCGGGCGAGGTGAAGACTGTTGCTGGAAAGACATCGGCGGCTGCTCGCGGTTGCGCGAGCCTTGCTGGCGGCGTGGTTTGGGCTTGTCGCGAACGGCCTGACTCGTTAGACGTGCTCCCGTTCAGCGCAACCTAAAAAGGGAGGAAGTCTTATGGCCGTAAAACGTAAATTCACTTTTCCGATGAGCACGCTTTTGTATGAGGCCAATCTCATCCTGACTGCGGCGCAGGGACAGAGCGCTTTTGTGACCAAGCGCTTGCGCACCGGTTTGCTGACGGAGTCGGACACACTCCTGACCGGTCTTGGTGGAGAGGGTAGCTCGGCGCAGGCGCAGACTGCGGCCACGGGCGGGCTGACCAGGCAGCAGAACGATGCCATCACCACGATGCTCGATCTTTTCGGCAAGCTGAAGGATTCGGCCAAGCGCGCTTTTGCAGGAGATGATGTGAAGCTGCGCGAAGAATTCCAGGTAGGGATCAATGAACCTAACGACCTCGGGAGCATTCTCGACCGGGCGAAGAAGGGACGGGACGCGGGCCAGAAGACCGAGAACGTCGCGCCCTTGAAAGACAAGGGCGGCTGGATCACGGACGACACCACGGCGCTGGACACTGCCATCACCGCGGTGGGCGGGATGGATCAGCAGCAACGGGCGAGCAAGACCGTGCAGATCGCCGGGACGGATGCGCGGAACACGGCGGCGAATTCGCTCTACGACAATTTGCTCACGATCCAGAACGCGGCCGAGATCGAGTGGCCGGAACGCGAGGCGAGCAATCGCGCCACGCGCGATTCTTTCCGGATGCCGGGTTTTCCGCCGTCGAACCGGCATAAGAGCAGTCCTCCGCCAGCGGGCCCCGGCTCGCCTCCTGCGACTCCGCACCCGTAAAGGCTGAGGCGGCGCGACGGCGTTCGATTGGTAGGTAAACACGCCCGTTTTGGGCGTGCATGGCTTGAACCGCGGGCGTTCTTTCGTAGCCTCTCGCATGCAAAAAGCGGATGCGCGATTTACTGGGGAAAATGATGGCTTCGCGCGGCGGCACATCGGGCCGAATGCGGAGGCGATCGCGGAGATGCTCGAGGTGGTCGGCTATGAAAATCTCGATGCGCTGATCGATGCGACGGTGCCGAAAAACATCCGGCTCGACCGTTCGTTAGACTTGCCGGCGGCGAAATCGGAGTCGGAAGCGCTCGCGGAATTGCGCGCGCTTTCGCGCAAGAATACGGTCGCGCGTTCTTACATCGGCGCCGGTTATGCGGACTCGATCACGCCGCCGGTGATTCAGCGGAATATCCTGGAGAATCCGGGTTGGTACACGGCCTACACGCCCTATCAGGCGGAGATCGCGCAGGGCCGCCTGGAAGCGCTGGTAAATTTCCAGACGATGATCACGGACCTGACCGGACTCGATATCGCGAATGCGTCGATGCTCGACGAAGCCACTTCGGCGGCGGAAGCGATGACGCTCTGCGCCGCGGCCAAAGGCGGGAAGCTGGGCGAGGAAGCTTTTTTTGTCTCGGCGGAATGTCATCCGCAGACGATCGCGGTGGTGCAGACGCGCGCGAAACCGCTCGGGATTCGCGTGCTCGTGGGCGATCACCGGACGTTTGATTTCGACGAGAAAGTCTTCGGCGTGCTCCTGCAATATCCCGCGACCAACGGCGCAATTTACGATTACGAACCGTTCGTTAGGCGGGCGCACGAGGCGGGCGCGCTCGCGATCGTGGCGGCGGATATTCTCGCGCTCACGTTGCTGAAAGCGCCGGGAGAATTCGGCGCCGATGTCGCGGTCGGCAGCACCCAGCGTTTCGGGGTTCCGCTGGGATTTGGCGGGCCGCATGCGGCCTTCTTCGCCACGCGCGATCAATATAAACGGCACATGCCCGGCCGGCTCGTCGGCGTGTCGCACGATGCTGCCGGCAAACCCGGTTACCGTCTCGCGCTGCAAACCCGCGAGCAACATATCCGGCGGGACAAGGCGACTTCGAACATTTGCACCGCGCAGGTTTTGCTCGCGGTCATCGCCTCGATGTATGCGGTCTATCACGGCGCGCGCGGCTTGCGCCGGATCGCCGCGCGCACGCACTCGCTGACGCGGTTGCTGGCGGCGGGATTGCGCGACGCCGGTTGGGAAACAGCAGCCGGTGCGTTCTTCGACACCATCGCGGTGCGAAACGCGGACAAGGCTTCGGAGGTTTTTGCGGCTGCCGCGAAACGCGAAATCAATCTGCGCCAGCTCGATTCCAAGACGCTCGGGATTTCGCTCGATGAAACCACCACGCTCGCGGATCTGCGCGCGCTCGCAGAAATCTTCAAGATCGATTTGGAAAAGCTGATTTCGAAATACATCGGCGAGACCGAAAAAAATATCTCGGCGCTCTTGCAAACTGCGGCCGAGCACAATGGCGCGCTTTTTTTCGATGAAGCCGACGCGCTCTTCGGCAAACGCAGCGAGGTGAAGGACAGCCACGATCGCTACCTCGGGCGGACGTCGCAATTTCTCACTCATCCGGTCTTCAATACTCATCGCACGGAGACGGAGATGTTGCGTTACCTGCGCCGGCTGGAGTCGCGCGATCTATCGCTTTGTCACTCGATGATTCCGCTCGGCTCTTGCACGATGAAGTTGAACGCGACCGCGGAGATGTTTCCGATCTCGTGGCCGGAGTTTGCGAAGCTGCATCCGTATTCGCCTAACGAGCAGACGGCGGGTTATCGCGAGATGTGTGAGCAGCTCGAGAAATGGCTCGCGGAAATCACCGGCTTTCACGCGGTTTCGTTGCAACCGAATGCCGGTTCGCAGGGCGAATACGCCGGCCTGCTCGCGATTCACGAATACCAGGCGGCGCGCGGGCAAGGTCATCGTAAGATTTGCCTGATCCCAATGTCGGCGCATGGAACGAACCCGGCGAGCGCGGTTATGGCCGGCTTTAAGGTGGTGCCGATCGCGACGCTGAAAGATGGCGACATCGATCTTGCGGATCTGCGCGCGAAAGCGGACCAACACAAAGACGATCTCGGCGCGCTCATGGTGACGTATCCGTCAACGCACGGCGTTTTCGAAACGACGATCCGCGAGATTTGCGAAATCGTGCACGCCCACGGCGGGCAGGTTTACATGGACGGTGCGAACATGAATGCACAGGTCGGGCTTTGCCGGCCAGGCGACATCGGCGCGGATGTTTGCCATTTGAATTTGCACAAGACTTTCTGCATTCCGCACGGTGGCGGCGGCCCGGGGATGGGGCCGATCGGCGTGGCCAAACACCTGGCGACGTTCCTGCCGAGCGGTGATTCGGTGGGACCGGTTTCGCAGGCACGCTATGGGAGCGCGAGCATCCTGACCATCTCCTGGATGTATATCCGGATGATGGGGCCGGATGGCCTAACGAATGCAACCAAGGCCGCAATCCTGAATGCGAACTACATCGCCAAACGGCTCGAGGGTTACTTCCCGGTGCTCTACAAAGGCCGGCACGGATTGGTGGCGCACGAGTGCATCGTGGATTTGCGGCAGTTCAAGAGCGCGGGGATTGAAGTAGAAGACGCGGCCAAGCGTTTGATGGATTACGGTTTCCACGCGCCAACGGTCTCGTTCCCGGTCGCGGGCACGATGATGATCGAACCGACGGAAAGCGAAACCAAGGAGGAGCTCGATCGCTTTTGCGAAGCGATGATTTCCATCCACGGCGAAATCCAGGAAGTGGTTTCCGGCCAAGCCGACAAGCAGAACAATGTCCTTAAGCACGCGCCGCATACCGCCGCGCAAGCTACAGCTAACGAGTGGAACCGGCCTTACTCACGGGAACGCGCGGCCTTCCCGGCGCCTTGGACGCGCGAGTTCAAATTCTGGCCTGCGGTCGCGCGGATCGACAACGTCTACGGCGATCGCCATCTCTTTTGTTCCTGCGTGCCGATGGATGGCTTGCCGGAGTAGCGGCTCGTAACCACTACGTTTGTCATCCTGAGCCGCGTAGACGGCGAAGGACCTCGCACAGGCTCCTTCCTTAATCCATCGGTCCAGCGTTTGCCTAACGACCCTTTGCGAGGTCCCTCGGCGCGCTTCGCCGCCTCGGGATGACACCACGTTCCTGGACGAACGATGGAAATAACCGAGAAACTACAACTCGCTCGCTAACTCTGGCGTGCCGGTGACGCGCGTCGGCACGAGGCGAAGCGCCGTCCCGGTCGTTTCCTCGACTGCCGCTTCGCCACCTTCATGATATTCGGCGTCGCCGTTTACCTGCCAGAGATCGTAGAGCTTGGTGTTGGCGAGAATATTTTCCGCGCACAACATCGCGGTCATCATCGCGTGATCCTGATTGTTATACTTATGCATTCCGTTGCGACCAACGAGATGCAGGTTCGGGAAACGCGCGTCGAGTTCTTCGCGAATGGTGTTCACGTGGCGCGAGTAATCGTCATCGTAAACCGGGTAGGCCTTTTTCTGCCTAACGACCGTTCCGTCGAGGACATCGCCTTCACTGGCCAGCCCGATCTGCATTAGCTCTTTCGTGGCCAGTTCGATCAACTCCGCGTCGCTCGAATCCCATAGCCCATCGTGTTCGAAACAAAAATACTCCAGGCCGTAGCAGGCCTTTTCCGGGTCGGGCACCATCTCGGGCGACCAGGAACGGAAGTTCTGAATGCGGCCCACCTTGACGCTCGGATCGTGAATGTAAATCCAGTTATCCTCGAAGGCATCGCGATTCTTCAGGATTAACATCACGGTCAGGAAGTCACGATACTTCAAGCTATCCGCGGCGCGTTTCACCAGATCTGAAACCGGCGGCTGAATCCCGTTAACTAACTCGCGCATCGGCGCGGAAGAAATGACATGCTCCGACTCGAGCGCCTGCACGTTACCCTGCTGATCCTGGAAGCGCAGGCTCCAGGTCGCCGTGACTTCGTTATACTCACAACCAACCACCTTGCAGCCCATTTCAATCTGGCCGCCGAGCGCTTTCGTTTTCTCCGCGCAAGCTTCCCACATCATCCCCGGACCTTTGCGCGGATACTTAAAGGAATTGATCAGAGTCTTGATCACCTGGCTGGAATCCTTCGATTGCTTCTGCGGGAGTAGCGCGTTCTTAATCGCGCTGCCTAACGAGAGACCTTTGATCCGTTGCGCCGCCCAGTCCGCGGAGATTTCCCTGCAAGGCATCCCCCAGACCTTCTCGGTGTAGCTCTTGAAGAAGGTATTGAAGAGACGCTTGCCGAATTGGTTACTGACCCAGTCCTGAAAATTTGTCGGATTCGGCACCGGGAAAATCCGCGCCTTCATCCACGAAAGCACGCAGAGGGTCGACTTGAAAACGCCGAGCTTGGTCAGCGCCTCGAAAGCTTTCAGCGGATACGCGAAAAACTTCCCGCCGTAGAAAATCCGCGAAGAGCGCGGCCGATCCAACATGTCGTTAGGCAGAATTTCCTGCCAGAACTCGTTAACTTCTTTCGACTTCGAGAAGAACCGGTGCCCGCCGATGTCGAAATGAAAACCCTTGTAGGTCGCGGTCCGGGAAATCCCGCCCACGTAGACCGGATCCGCCTCGAGGACAGTCACGTCCACGTTATTCTTCGAGAGCAGATAAGCGGCGGTTAATCCCGCCGGTCCGGCACCAATAATCGCTACGTTCGTTTTCATAATTTCTAAGCAACCCAGTCTCCCCGCGTAAAATTCCATACCCACCACCCTTGGAGGCTCAGGCCGGCCGCACAGAGAAGTGCGACTGCCGCCATGCCTAACGCACGCACCGAAGCCGGCAGCGGGGGAAGGTGGGCCAAAAAGTGCAAAAGCGCCAGCACGATTAACGCGTGCGCGCAAAACTGATAGCGCAACATGCTCGACATTTGGACGGAGGCCACCCCGCTGACCGCGATGTAATAAGTGATGAAAGCCACAAAATAGAAACCGACCCGCGCTTGCCACGAAGTCCGCCGCCGGATCGCCGGCAAAATCTCCGCGATCGCCACCAGCAAGAAACAAATCGCCCCCACCGTCATCGTCATCTGGCTCCATTGCGTCGGATCATTCATCGGCGGCACCAGCCAGCGATAGCTTGCCGGTTTCAGCACCGCGAGATAGTCCGGGATGATACCCCAGCCCGCCTCTTGCGTCGCCATGTAGAGATCCCACTGCCCCCAGCGCAATAAACAGTAAACAAAAAATCCGATCGTCCCCAGCGTCGCCACCGCCATCAGCGCGACCGGTCCGGCATAAGTGCGAAACCAGCCCCGCACATCGCGCAACCCCGCCCAGCCGCGCGTGAAGATTCGCCGCACCACCGGATACGCCGTGCATGGCAACCCCACGATCCGCGTCGCCGACATCAAAATGCCGTGCAACGCCGCCAGCACCTTCGCCGTCCGCCCATCCGCGCTGCTCCAGAACATGAACCCGAACAGCCCCATCAAGAACAACGACTCCGAATAGCCCGCCACCAGGAAAAACGCCGTCGGATGCGCCACAATCGCCGCCGTCCCGAAAAACTGCAGCACCGGCGACAGACTCCAGCGATTGCAAAAGAGAAAAAAATAACTCCAGAAGCCCCACGCCCCCGTCTGCGCCGTCAGCAGCAGCGCATCGTAAGTATTCAGCCCCAGCCGATGGAGCCACCCCGCGATCCCCGGATACGCCGGGAAAAACGCCACATTCGACACCTCCATTACCTTGTGATCGATCGGCGGCAGCGTCGTCCCGTAGCCGCGATCGACAATATTCGCGAACCAATAGCTGTCGTGCTGCACCAGCGTGTGATAACGATCGCGCGCCTCCCCTTCCGGCGCGATCAAGAGCACCGCCACCAGCACCTGCGCCAGCGTCACCAGCAGCCCCAGCATCACCGCGCGCACCGCTTTCGAAGAATCCTTCATCGGCGCACGACTGCTAGCCGGTCCCGGCTCCCCTGTCGATTGCGCTTGGCCAGAATCACCCATCCATCCCGATCGTGCAGGAGCAGATCGCACGGCGCTGAGAAGATGGACGCTGGATTCCATTGCAGTCCTCGTTGGACGCCCCCGCCACCGCTTTATTCGCCGAAACCTGCGCCCATTCCTTCAGCCGACCTTTAGCCTCGCAGCCCGCAAAAGAAATCCCGCCAGAAAAAAATAACCGCCCCATCCCGCACGCCCGCAAAAGCGCCCGCCATTCCCCGTCCCTCGGGCGCTCGCGCAGCGTCCTCGACCCGCCTCGACGATTTCACGACCGCCGAAACCCATTTCTCGGCCAAGCAAATCCGCTCCTCGACCGCGTCAGGCGCTTCCTCGACCGGTAAAATCGCCTCATCGGGCGAGTCAGCCGCTTCCTCGGGCGTACGAGCCCGTTCCTCGACCGCACAAATCCATTCCTCACCCGCGCAAATCGACTTCTCGGGCGCCCAAATCTCCTCCTCGACCGCGCAAATCAGCCCCGCAAACTCGCCCAGGCCCTTCCTCACCCGTGCAAATCGCCTCCTCGACTGCGCAAACGGTTCCTCCACCGTGCAAAACCCATCCTCGACCGCGTCAGACAGCGACTAGAGCGTGCAAACCGCTCGTCCAGCGTGTAACTCCTATATCTGTCGTGATCGTGCCGTCCCAATGATCTGCGGTCACTACATTCGCCCAAGCTACTGCGGTTCCGCGCTGATATAGGGCTGGATCCCGGGGAGAACGCCGAGTAGATCCCCTTCGTGGCGTTGCGCGATTTTCCGAAGTTCATCCGCGAAAATTACGATGTTCATGAATGGCGCCATGCCTCAGCCGTCCTCAGGACCGATTTTCGAGCCGAGTGGGAGGACATCGTACAAGTTCTGACCGCGTTTCGCCTTCAAAAGAGCCACATCAGTGTCGGGGGCGGCGGTAAGAGTAAGGTTTCAGGTTCGATCGATGCGGCTTTCACGGCGCGAGGTTGGCGCGAACGGAGCTTCAAAACCCAGATTCGCGTGGACGAGTCCGTGATCGACAGCCCGAGTCGAAGCTTTAAGAATGGAATCGGTGTCGAACTCGAGTGGAACAACAAGACAGAATTACAATAGGCTCGAAGCCCTGGCGTATACACAAGAAAAGGCAAGATGGATACTCTCATCATAGAAGTAAGCGGCGGTGTGGTTCAGGAAATTTACTGCGATAGGAAGAGCCTCAGAGTCATCAAAGTCGACTGGGACGCTGGTGAATCTCCAGGCGATGCCTTCGAAGTCGGTGACCTGTTTGTCCAATCAATGTCCGCTCTTCCGGATGAAACACGACAGGCCGTTATGGCAACGCTTCCAAAATGATCGTTGTCTCTCCCACCGATCGCTGGCTAAAGGCTGCATTGGAAGATTGTTCGTCGTCACTAGCCGTTTCGAGTCCGTATGTCGGGAGATATCTAAACAGCGTGGTATCACGACTCGATGAAAAGATCTCCGTGACATTACTAACACGGACGTTGCTCAGCGACTTCGCGAGTAATGCTTCGGACTTTGAGGCGGTCCACGCCCTAGCGGTGCGAAGCGGCGGGGTTCTCAGCTTAAGCTCTCTTCACGCCAAGGTTTATATCGTTGATCAAAAACGCGCGCTGATTACGTCGGCGAACGCAACTTTTTCGGGGATGTACCGCAATCGCGAATGCGGTGCGGAGATTAAAAATCGACGTAGCATCGGGGCTTTGCGGGATTTCATTCAGTCAGGGTTCGGAAGTAGTCCAACACCGCAGCGCTGGACTGCTCACGACCTGAATGAGCTTCGAGAACCGATAGAGCTCTTGCGTGGTGCACTGTCGCAAGCAGACGCGTTACGCAGAGCGGCGGTCGAAGCTCCTCCGCGCGTTCGCCTCCAACGGCGACAGTTGGCGCGGCTCGTAGAAACTTTTTCGGGCTGGCTACAGCTGACGTTTGAGGGAATTCTAGAAATCTCATCCGCTACTTTCACGATGAATGAAGTCTTTGCCGCCTGCGCCCCGTTGGCGCGTTCTCAGTTTCCCGAGAATAGGCATGTCAGGGAGAAGCTGCGTCAGCAAATGCAACGCTTGCGGGACCTCGGTTTGGTTCTATTTCTGGGGCGTGGTCGTTATGAGCGACTCCTAGTTTGAGCTAGGAGCAGGGTCGGTCTGTGAGCTAGTCAGGCGTAGAGGTCAGTCTCGTAATCTCCTATTGTGCCGGGATTACGCGTCATCGTAGCTCGGTCGAAGTAAGCGAGATCGTATAGACCTGATCCATATAACGCACGCGCAGCGCGGTCGAGTCGCGCGAGACGACCGGCAATTTCATCCCGGGGCAAGGGTTGTCTGGCCATAGGGAATTTTGAGCGTGATCGGACTTTCATATGAGCCCTGAGTGGGAGAATCAGCGAAACACTGCCGCTTACCGGAGTCGCGATACCGCTGGCGAAATTCGCAACGCTGTGCTTGACGGTATCATCAGCACGCGGAAGCGAGTTGCTCCAGACGGCCGAAATTCATCAGCTGAACTTAAGCAGGCGAAAAAGGAGAAGCTGAAATCTAAGGAATAGTCTCTACTGCCAGCCATGAGCGAAAGCTTCCTCCGCTATACTGACCTCGCAGCGGCGATTCAGTTGGCCCGCAGCAACGGATTGCGAACGATGCAGATCGTTCGCGCGCTCTCGGCAAACATGACATACGCCGAAGCTCTTGCTCTCGCGCGACGAGCCGCCCCTTTACTGGAGGTCAAAGTCAGCGAATTTATGAGCCTGCGGCGGAACGAATGAGCCTTACGCTTTCTCGACCTGATCGATGAAGCGCTCGCTGTAACCCTCTTTGCGAAGCTGCGTCGGATCGATCGGCTGGCCTTTTTTCTTGGCCTTCTCTTTCGTCGCGCGGAGCAGTTGCTGAACAGCCTGGTCCAAAATCGCCTCTTCGGAGCGATCGGAAGCTTTGGCGGCGGGCGTCTTTGGCATGTAGTCGTTTATACTACGGTGTCGCCATATTCGCCAGTCTCAATACGACTCCCTGGCTCGCTCAACGTCTCAGAAACAGCAGCTGCGGCGCCTTCACATATTGGATGGACAGAGGCGACGCCAACCCGGTGATGGGGTTGCACGAAGATCAGCGGCGCCTGCAAGAATTGCTACGCGAATGTCCTGGGGTCGAATGCCCTGGGGTCAGTCTGAGAATGTCGCTATTCTGCTCTGGGAATACCGCGTTATTTCACGTCGGTTGAAGTAAGCGGAATCGTGTAGACCTGATCCAAGAACCGGACGCACGGTGGTCGAGTCGCGCGTGGGACCAGCGGGATCAGCTTTAATTTAGCTGGTTTTAAATTCGGCTCCGGCAAAGGCTGCGTTCCAGGAGCGATGTAGACCTGATCCAAATAGCGCACGCGCAACGGCGGCGAGTCGCGCGGGACGACCGGCAATTTCCGCTCGCCAAAAGCAACCCAATTTACTAAGAGAATCGAGCACACCGCCGAGGTCGCGGCGACAATCGGGCGATCCCGGCGGGTGACTAACGAGTCAAATGTAGCGAAAGGATTTAACCATGAACGTAGATGAGCAGGCACATTTCGACGCGGTTAAGCGCGTCGGCACTTTCGGGACGACGAACGCAACCGATTACACCACGCCGGTGCCGCCAGCCCTGGCAGTGACGACCGGGCAGACGAACGCGACCCAGCGCTTCGCGGAGTTGAATACTCCGAACACGGGCCTGATCGCGCAGATCACGAAGAATGCCGGGACGCAGCAGAGCGGGACGGGTGGATTTCGCGGCGGGACGACTTCCAAGGGTGTGCTCCGGGGCGCGCTCATGGCGGAGATCAAGGGGCTCAATAAGAGCGCGGCCGCGGTCGCCGCGGCGCAGAAGAAGCCGGAACTCATGGATAGCTTTCGCATCCCGCACGGGGTCAGCGATGAAATCCTGACCGCGAAGGCGAACGCGATGGCGGCTGCGGCCGGGCCGTGGACGGCGGATTTCGTGGCCCTCGGGCACGACGCGACTTTTGTGAATGATTTTCGCGATGAGGTCACCACGTTCGATCAGGCGGACGATACCCAGAATGCAGGCGAGCAAATGCAGGCGGGGGCGACCGCGGGTTTCGGCCCGCTCCTGCGGAGCGCGATGACGAAGGTGAAGCAGCTGGACGCGTTCATGCACAATTTCTACAAGAACGACGCGAACAAGATGGGCCAGTGGTATACCGCCAGCCACGTGGAACGGACGCGGAAAAAGAAAAAGCCGCCCACGCCGCCGACACCGTAGGTCAGGACTCGCTTCGGGCATCATTCCGCAGATTAATCGCCAGCCGTTTTCTCTCGGACGCGATCATCCACGTTCGCGTGACAACTAAATTAAAAGCAGGCTCGGATTTTCCAGCAAGTGCCGCAGCTCTTTCAAATATTCCGCGCCGAGCGCGCCGTCGATCACCCGATGATCGCAACTCATCCCAATGCTCATCCGCTGCCCGACGACGACCGAATCGCAATCGTCCACGACCGCTTTTTTCACGATCGCGCCGATCGACAAAATGAAACCCTGGGGCGGATTGATGATCGCGGAAAAGTTGTCGATCCCGTAACTGCCGAGATTCGAAACGGTGAAAGTGCCGCCCTGGAATTCTTCCGGCTTCATCCGCTTATTGCGCGCGCGGCTGGCCAGATCTTTGACCGCTTCGCTGATTTCGCGGAGCGACTTCGATTGCGCGGCGCGAATCACCGGCGTGACTAAACCTTCCTCGAGCGCGACCGCGATCGCGAGGTTGACGTCGTTGTACTGCACGATCGCATCGTCATCGAAGGAGGCATTTGCTTTCGGCACTTTGACCGCGGCCGCGACCGCGGCTTTGAGGACGAAATCGTTGACGGTGATTTTCGAAGTGTCGGTGCCTTCGCCGGCGGACTTGAGTTCCGCGCGCGCGCTCATTAATGGGCCGGCATCGATCTCGATGTTGAGATAAAAATGCGGCACCGGGCCTTTGCTCGCGACCAGGCGTTCGGCGATGACCTTGCGCATGCCGCTGAGATGGATCCGCGCGCCTTCACTGGCATCGATCGCCGGAGCTTTTTCTTGCGGGGCGGTGGAAGGTTTTTTCGCGGCGGCGCTGCCTTTCGATTTCGCGGCCGCGCGAACGTCACTTTCGGTGATGCGGCCTTCCGGGCCGGTTCCTTTCACGCTCGAAAGTTCGACGCCGAGTTCGCCGGCGATCCGGCGCGCGAGCGGCGAAGCCTTCACACGGTCACCGTCATCGCTGGCCGGCTTTTCTGCTTTCACTTCAGACTTCTCGGCCGGCACGGGTTTCTTTTCTTCCGCGACTTTGTCCGGCTTCTTCTCCTCGGACTTCGCAGGCTCTTCTTTCTTCGGTTCTTCTTTTTTCTTCTCCGATTTTTCGGGCGCGGCTTGGCCTTCGTCGCCGATGAAGGCCAGCTTTTCGCCTACATCGACCTTTCCGCCTTCCTCAACGTAAATTTCCGTGAGCACGCCGTCCTCGGGCGATTCCCATTCCATCGTCGCCTTGTCGGTCTCGATCTCCGCGAGCACTTCCCCGGTCGTGACCTTGTCGCCCTTCTTCTTTTTCCAAGCCACCAGGGTCCCTTCGGTCATGGTGTCGCTCAGCTTGGGCATTTGAATTTCAGGCATGGCGATTCCTTGTTAGGCAGTCGTTAGGCGTAGCAAACTTTTTTCACCGCCGCGATTAACTTCTCCGCACTCGGCAGGACCGCTTGCTCGAGGCGTTCGTTGTAGGGCATGGGCACATCTTCCTGGGCAACACGCAACACCGGCGCGTCGAGTTCATCGAAGATTTCTTTTTGGATACGGTAGGAAATTTCGGAACCGATCCCGCAATACGGCCGGTCCTGTTCCACAATCACAACGCGATGAGTCTTCGAGACCGAACGCAAAATTGCCTCCAGATCGAGCGGTTTAATCGAGCGCAAATCAAGAATCTCCGCGCTGATTTCCTCGTCATTCTCCAGCGTCTCCGCGGCCGCGAGCGCGAGCGGGACGGTTTGCGCGTAGCAGATGATGGTGACGTCGCTGCCTTCGCGTTTGATCTCCGCTTCGCCTAACGGAATCAACAAATCGGTCTCCAGCGGCTCAACCATTCCTTTCGAGCTGTAGAGCAGCTCGGACTCGAGCACGAGCACGGGATTGTTGTCGCGGATCGCGGTCTTTAACAAACCCTTGGCGTCACGCGGCGTCGCCGGGGTGCAGATTTTCAAGCCAGGAAAATTCGCGTACAAACATTCCGTCGCATGCGAATGGGTCGCACCGAGTTGGTGCGCCGGACCATTCGGACCGCGGAAGGTAATCGGAATGTTGAATTGCCCGCCCGACATCGTGAGCATGTTCGGCGCGTTATTCACGACCTGATCGAACGCGACTAACGAGAAGCTGAAGGTCATGAACTCGATCACCGGCCGCAAGCCCACCATGGCTGCGCCGATGCCGAGCCCGGCGAAACCGTTTTCGCTGATCGGGGTGTCGATAATTCGGGTGGGCCCGAAGCGATCGAGCAAACCCTGACTGACCTTGTAGGCGCCATTGTATTCCGCGACTTCTTCGCCCATGAGAAAGACGTCGCCGTCGCGTTCCAACTCTTCCGCGAGCGCTTCGTTCAAGGCTTGCCGGTAGGAAATTTCCCTCACGCGCCCGCTCCGTTCACATAGGTGTAGTCGTAAAGTTTCTCGAGCGGGGGCTCGGGGCTTTCCTCGGCAAACTTGACGCTGGCGAGCGCCGTTTCTTTCGCCTCTTTGTCCATCCGATCGAAGTGCTCGTTAGTCAGTTTTTCCTCACGCGCAAGCTGCGCGCGCAGGCGCGTGATCGGGTCGTCCAGCCGATATTTTTCGAGCTGTTCCTTCGTCCGGTAACTCGCCGGATCGGACATCGAATGACCGCGGTAACGATAAGTGCGAATTTCGACGAATGCCGGGTGCGAATTCTCCCGAATCTCCGTGATCACTTCGCTGAGTTTGTCGCGGACCTCGCGGAAATTCATTCCATCGACGACGTAGCCCGGAATCTCATAACCCTCCGCACGCTCGACGATTTCTTTCAAGGAAGTCGAACGCTCGACCGAGGTGCCCATGGCGAAGAGGTTGTTTTCGCAAATGAAGATGACCGGGAGCTTGTAAAGCGCGGCCAGGTTCAGCGCTTCGTGGAAGGAGCCCTGGTTAATCGCGCCGTCGCCGAAGAAGCAGAGCGTGACGCGATCTTCCTTGCGATACTTCGAGGCGAACGCCATCCCGACCGCGAGCGGCACGTGCGCGGCGACGATCGCGTGCCCGCCATACATGTGATTCGCTTTGTCGAAGTAATGCATCGACCCGCCGAGCCCGCGTGAGCAACCGGTAACCTTGCCAAAAAGTTCGGCCATGCAGGCATTCGCACTCGTGCCGCGAGCGAGGGCATGGGCGTGATCGCGATAAGCGGTGATTAGGTAATCATCGGCGCGCGCGGCCGCGATCGCGCCGGCGACGACCGCCTCCTGGCCAATGTAAAGATGACAAAAACCCCCAATCTTCTGCGCCTGGTATTGTTGACTCGCACGCTCTTCGAAGCGGCGGATCAACAGCATCAGCGAGAGCATTTCGACTTCGTCGCGTTGCTCCGGCGGCTGCATGGCCGGGTTAGGCAACGCGTGGCAGCGGCGCCGCGGCGGACGCACGTTGCCCACTGCGACTGAAGCTCAGGCAAACAACGAAGACTGCGGTGAAGAGCAGGTCGCTCACGAGCGAGTTACGGAAGAAAATCCAGGTCGGCGCATAACTCGGGAGCCCGACGGTGAGCGCTTGAATCAGGCCAACAAAATTTTTCACGTAACCGGGATCGCTCAACCAGGAGAAGGCGTTCGTGATTGCGTAGAAGATCGCAGAACCGGCGATCGATGCCGGCAGCAACGTCTTCAGCGACGCGCGATTTTGGAGCATCAAGCCGAGGCAACCGACCACTGCCAGCGCCAGGTAACGCCCGAAGATCAGCGGATCGAGGAGTGACGCCGAGTAATGGATGTTGAGAACGATGTCGGAAATGAGCAACGCCACCAGCGGGATGCTGAATTTATATTTCGGCGGGAAGTAGACCGCGCCGCAAAGCGCGATCGCCGCGAGCGGGGCGAAATTGGCCAGCCAAGTCGAGTTCGGCTGCACATAAAGGCCGGTGGCGATCCGATACGCAACCGCGGAAAGAACGAGGAGAAATGCGGGAATCATCGGGGTGATAGTTCAACACTCCCGCGAGTTATGCAACGCGCTTTCTGCCCGAAGAAGACCAGCGACGAGCGAGTCGCGGAGCTCCGGCCTAACGAGTGCTGAAAGCGCCGGACGCTTCGCCTAAGCGGCAGCGGAGGCGGCCGCGCGCGCCTTGTTCAAGCGGGACTTGCGCCGGTTTGCGGCGTTGCGATGAATGATCCCGCGCTTGGCCGCCTTATCGACGGCGGAGGTCAAGGCGCGGCTACTGTTCACGTCTTTCTGTTCCGCGCTCGCGATTGACTTGTGCATATTCCGCAGCCGGGTAAGCACACTGCGGTTACGAAGTGAACGGACCGCGGTCTGACGAGCGCGTTTAGAAGCGGATTTGGTATTGGCCATGGCGGAAAATTAACGGGAAAAATTCTGGGCGTGGAGGCTCGCGGCGACGCAGGGTTTTGTCAACTTCCCGCGAGACTCCGGCGCTACAATGGAAAGAAACTAAAGCCGGCGATCAGCCAACTTGTCGCGCGACTGTGCGATCGGCGCCGACCGGCCTTTTTCCACCGGCGCATCCGGCGCCAAAATCGGGTAGACGACGCGCGCCTTGGCGACGCGCGGTAATTTATCCGAGACCACCCGGACGACGGCGCCGATCGGCAACTGACTGTAGAGCGCGGTTACATCCTTCGATTTCATCCGGATGCAACCGTAGCTGGCGGGTTGGCCAATCTTCTTTTCCTCGGGTGTGCCGTGGATGTAAATGCAACGGCTAAAGGCGCGCGAGGTGGAGGCTTCGAGGCCGCGCAGCCAGATGATGCGGGTGATAATAGGGTCCCGTCCGGGCGCGTTCGTTTTGATGATTTCGCCGGTGAACCGGCGGTTGTGGAAAACGGCGCCGACTGGCGCGTGGTCGCCGATTTTTTGCGCGACCGCCATCGCGCCTATAGGTGTGGTCATCCTGCCGGAAGAATCGCCGATCCCGAATTTCGAAGTCGAAACGGGATAGGTCGTCACCTTGGCGCCGTTTTGCAGGAGCATCAGTTTCTGATCCTGGACGCTGACGACAACTTCGTTACGAACCTGGGGCAGAGATTGCGCCTGGAGCGCGTGCAGAACGAGAACGAACGGCAAAAGAAGAGCTAACCGACGAGACATCCGTGCGCTTTTCCTAATCGATCTTGATAATTTGTCACGCGGGAATCGTGATCTCGGCGCGCTCGGCGGTGAAGGTAAATCGCGGCCACCATTGCGAAAGCGAGCTTAACGAAACATAAAGAAAACCGATCTGGAACATGGCCAGGAACGGGATGGAAAGGTATTGCCCATGGCGCACTGCGAACCAAAGGAAGTAAGTGAAGTAAATCGCGAAGGACATTTCCGCAATCGGCAAGAGCGACTTGAGCGGCATGTACTTGCAGGAACGCCACGCCTGCTTTTTGCGTTCGATCCCATATTTCGGGGTGCGTGCGAAATCAGATTGATGATTGAAGACGGCTTCGAGAACCGCGCGCGCATTGTTGAGCGAAAGCCCGACGCCGAGCGCGAGCAACGCTGGCAAAAGGAGAATCTCCTTCATCCAAGTGCGCGGATAAAGTTCGCGCTGCGCGCAAATGTAGAAGACTGCGACCGAGAGGGAAGCGGTCAGGAAGATCGGCACATCCACTAGTAGCATCCGCACCCAGCCGCTTTGCGGGCCACCGATGGAGGGATGAAGGAGCACGCATAAACAAGCTAGCAGGAGGTATGCGAAGTTTGAGGTCAAATGCGCAGTCGCTTCGATCTTGAGGTAGAACGGGAGGGTGCTGCGCCAGATCGTCGGCAGCAGTTTCTTGCAGGTTTGGATTGAACCTTTGGTCCAGCGATGTTGCTGCGATTTAAAACCGTTCATGTCCACCGGGAGTTCGGCCGGCGTGATCACATTCGGGAGGAAGATGAATTTCCAGCCGGCCAGCTGCGCGCGGTAACTCAGGTCGAGATCTTCCGTCAAGGTGTCGTGCTGCCAGCCACCGGCTTCCTCGATGCAGGAACGTCGCCAGAGTCCGGCGGTGCCGTTGAAATTAAAGAAGCGACCGCTGCGGCTGCGGGCGGTTTGCTCGAGAAGCAAATGGCCGTCGAGGAACATCGCCTGCACCCGGGTAAGCAACGAGTAAGTGCGATTCAGATGGCCCCAGCGGGTCTGGATCATCCCGACTTTCGGGTCGGTAAAAAAGTGGATCGTCTTGTGCAACAAATCCGGCGGCGGAACAAAATCCGCGTCCAGGATGCAGACGAAATCGCTCTGCGCGGAAGCCAGCCCGGTCTCGAGGGCACCGGCTTTGAAACCCACGCGGTCCGTGCGGTGGATTAACTCCACATTGAACCCGCGTCCCTGCAATTCGCTCACGCACCGCGCCGTCAGATCGCAGGTATCGTCGGTCGAATCATCCAGTACTTGGATCTGCAAAAGCTCGCGCGGATAATCGATTTCACTGACCGATTTAAGTAACCGCTCGACCACGTAGACTTCGTTGAAGATCGGCAACTGCATGGTCACCCGCGGCAACTCCTCGAACTGTGAAGCCGGGAGCAACTCCTGTTTTCGGTTTTTCAAAAAGAGGTAGATGATGAAGTAGCGATGGACTCCGTAGGCTGAAAGTCCCAGCAGCACGGCCAGGTAGCAAAAGGTCCAAATGAGATATCCAACGCTTCCTTGCATAACCGTGATAAGAGATGCCGGCCACGAAGGGCCGGCACGGGCGACATGATGCCGCTTCCGTCGCATCCGTCAAATCAAAAATGGGACTTTTCCCTCGCAAAACGGGCCTCGAACGAGGCCGTTTTTCCCTGGGGGGCGCAGAGGTTTTCGGCATAGAATTTGACTGCGCTCGCGCTTTGAAAAGTCTCGGCATTCCCCCTTGCCGCGATCCGTTCGAAGGTTGAGTTTTAGCACCCATGGCGCTACCCGATTTCAGCCGGCTGCGACTTCTCTTTAAGAGACGCGATCGCGACCGGTTTGAGCGCTTCAACATTGTCGTCGCCATCCTCTTGGCCGGCTGGGTGCCATCGATCCTGATGCTGGTGGTTTCCTACACCATCCTCACTCGCACCCTAGAATCCAACATCCTGCGCGATCGCCAGACCTTCGTGCAGTTGATCGCTCACGTGGTCGGCGACGACTTCAGCCGGACGATGGGCATCATTCAGTATTACCAGACGCAACCCGACATCATCCGGATCCTGAACGGCCCGGCGCCCGAAGCCGCGGCGCAGATTTGGTTAAACCAAACCTTTTACGCCCATCCGCGGATCGACGGGATGTTTCTCGCCGCCCGTGATGGACATCTGATCGCTTCGCTCCCGGAAGTCCCGCCGGAATCACTGAGTGAGTTCTCGTCGGAACTTTGGCGCGCACCCGCGGATCAGCGCTCGGTCTACGTTTCTCCAGTTCACGCGCGTGCCTCCGACAAACGGATGAGCACGGAAATTGTCGGCGCGGTTCGCGATCCCGATGGGACGATCATCGGATATCTCGGCGTGTCGGTTTTGGTCGAGCGCATGGGCCGCCGCCTTTCGTCGATTGACTTCGCCGATCAAGCCATCTGCCAGGTCATCGACCAACAGGGTACCGCGCTTTTCGAAAAAAATTTCGCGCCTAACCGGACGCCGACTTCTCCCGAATCGAGAGACCTGATCCAGCAAATCAGGCAAACAAAATCCGGACATCTCGAGCGGCATGAAACGCTCTACTCCTTCAGTCTCGTCGATCCGACTGATTGGGTCGCAGTCGTCGAGCAGCCCAAAGCGGCGGCCTACAAACCGGCCACGGACTTGTTAGGCAAGATCACTTTCCCGGTGTTGTGGCTGATCATCCTGACCATGGTGGCCGCGTGGCTTGCCGGCAAATTCACCCGTCGCCAGACGGAAGCGGCCCGCCGCATCGAGCGCGAAGTGGTTTTTAACGAAAAGATTCTCGCGAACATGCCCAGCGGGATCGCCTTGGTGGACCCGGATTCTCGTCATTTTCTCCAAGCCAACGAAGCGTTCGCGCGGATGGCGCATAACTTCGGCGGGATGCCCGCGGGCAAGGATGTCGACCAAGCGACCTATGACGAAGTCATGATCGCTCCACCCGAAGCGATCGAGAAGGTGCTTTCCTTCGGGACTCCCTTTCAGATGCTCGAACAACCGTTTACCGACCTTACCGGGATGACGCGTTTCGTGAATGTGAACCTCCTCCGTTTACAAGGAGCAGAGCAGCGGATTCAGGGCGTGCTCTATTTGGTAGAGGACAAAACCCGCGACGTCACCCTTCGCCAGGAACTGATTGGCGCAAACGCGGCCAAGGATCAATTCCTCGCCCTCCTCTCGCACGAACTGCGCAACCCGCTGTCGCCGGTCATCGCGATGGTCAGCGAGCTGGAAGCGAGCGCGTCGGATTCGCCGGAAGTGCGCCGCGCCCTCGAAGTCATCCGCCGCAATGTTGAGCTGGAAGCGCGCTTGATCGACGACCTTCTCGACGTCACCCGCATCTCCAAGGGCAAGCTTCAGCTCAGCCTGGAAAAGGTGAACGTCCATGAAATCCTCCAGCGCGCCTACGAGATCTGCCGCGAGGAAATCCTCGGGAAAGATTTGCACATCGAGTTCCGGATGCGGGCGGAGTTCGCGCACGTCGATGGCGATCCGGCACGTTTGCAGCAGGTCTTTTGGAACCTGATCAAGAATAGCGTGAAATTCACCCCGAAGAAGGGCCGGATCATCATCGAGACCTTCAACCCTTCACCGGACGAGATCGAAATCCGCACCACCGACACCGGGATCGGGATTGAACCAGAGAAAATCAGTAAAGTCTTTAACGCCTTCGAGCAGGGCCAAAACTCGATCACGCGGCGCTTCGGCGGTCTCGGCCTTGGCCTCGCAATCTCCAAAGCCATGGTCGCGGCGCACGGCGGACAGATTCGGGTAGAGAGCGACGGCAAAGGCCAAGGGGCCACTTTTGTCGTCCTGCTTCACACCGTCCCTGCGCCAGAAGGAGACGAGGTGAAACAGCCCTCGCTCACCACCGAACCAACCAACGCGGCGAAGAGCCGAATGGAAAAACGCGCACCGCGACTCTTGGTGGTGGACGATCATCTCGATACCTGCACCGGGATGAAAATGATGCTCGAGCGGCGTGGTTATCGCGTGACGGTGGCGCACGCTGCCGACGAGGCGATCGAGAAAGCCGAACAGGAAGAATTCGATCTAATCATCAGCGACATCGGGTTGCCGGACCGCTCCGGTTACGAACTGATGGCCGAGCTGCGGGCGACCAAAAACATGCGCGGCATCGCGCTCAGCGGCTTTGGTATGGAGAGCGATATCAACCGCGCACGCACCGCTGGTTTCTCCGAGCACCTGACGAAGCCAATCAACTTCGAACGATTAGAGGCGGCGATCCACACCCTCTTGGAACCGCAGCCGACCTCCTCCGGCGCCGTCTAGCCCCGCATCAATTACTCGCGCGGGCCGCGGCGCTTTCCTCGAGTTCTTTTTTCTCGTACGCTTCTTTTAATTCGCGCGAAAGTTTTTCCACCCGCTGGCGCATGACTTTGCCTGCCTTAAATTTCACCGTCGCCCGTGCCGGAATCGTGAAACTGCTGCCTGGCTCATTGGGATTTCGTCCCACGCGAGGCTTGGTCAGCCGCGGCTGAAACACCCCGAAATTGCGCAGCTCGACCGCGACGTTTTTGGCCAGGCTATCCGTGATATGATCCAAGACCCGCTGGACCACGTCGAAGACTTCGTGCTGGACCATGCCGGTTTGATTGCTGATCGCGACCACGATGTCGCGTTTGGTAAGCTTAGACATACATTATCAAATCGCTTGCGAGCACGCCTTTAGGCGGAACAATCGCAAATTTTTTCCAAAAACTTGCGCCCGCTGGGCGCCTTTCTGGTTTCGCTAAAAGCCGCGCAAAGGCCGTCGAAATAGCTGCGAAAGGTGGAAGGCCAGTGCCGTTTGTCCCGCAAGCGTCTTGCGGCGCGATTTCAATTGGCCTTGGAGCACGCCGAGCTTGGTGAAGACGCCGTTCCACTCGCCTTCCAGCCGCCGAATCTCTTCGTTCGTCAATTCCCGCACGCCGCGCATGGAGACACCGCGTTGCAGGACATTCATCGCCCGGCCGGAAAGTTCACCCAGCACGCCCAGCTCGCGGAACGCGTGCTCGGTTTCCTGTAATAAATTCGCGCGAATTTCCGTGAACTGCCGCTCTTGCTCCGCGGAGATGATCGGCTTGGCCTTGTCCAGACCATAAGTGATCAGGTCATGCAGCTTCTTCCAATTATCTAATTGGAGCGTTAACAAGCGCAGCTGCGCTTCGATTTTTTTGTCTCTCATGATAGCCCAGCGGAAAGTTCCAGGGTTTCGTCCAGCTTTTGCAGGTTATCGATCAGCAAATGCGCCCATGGGCGATCCACCGTCTGCACCTGGCTGATGATGCCTTCTTCGAAATAAAACCGGCCCTGCCGCCAGCGGAAAATCTCCGCCACCGCAGACTCGCCCTCAAGGCTGCCGAAGACCGCATGCCGCACTGATCCGTGCTGCAAATAAATTTCGCTGTTGCCGCGGCCCGACTTGAAGGTAAAGCGTCCGCTGCGTTGCCCGAGGCAGCTCATTTGCAAAATTTCCGCCGCGGAAAATTGGTTCAGGTTCCCGATCAGCGAATGGCAGGGATCGATCCCTTCGGAGGCGTCGCCCGAATGCGTTTCCAGCGAGTCGACCCAACGCCAGAGACTGGAGTGCAAGCGGCCATCGCTTCGTTTCGTATCGATACGCTCGATCTTTTGCTGTTCGGCCGCTTCGATCGATTCCGTCGGCTGCGCCCCCGGCGCTAGGCAGACAATGCGGAGCGATGGAAAATGTTGGCGCGCGTTTGTCGCTTGGTCGAGCGCGATCGCCGGTTCGCCTTCGACGACAAAGCCATCAAAATTTTCCGCCAGCAAAACCCCGATCGCTTCCGACATGCTCCGGACGATGCGGGTCTCAATCGCATCCATCTCGTCAAAGACGGCGATCGCCCGGTCTTGGAAAACCGGGTCGGCGTTTAAGATGAGCAGGCGGGTTTCCACAAATTTAGCCACAACGGCACAATTTATTTAGCAAGAAGCTTGCCCCGGAGCTGCCGGCCGCTCTTCTGCGGCAACTTTCTTCTTACCGGCGCCAGGCCGCACGCGGCGCTGGTGCGGCAAAACTCTCCGGTGCGATCTCGTGCGCGGTGCGAAAATGCACCTTCGCCACTTCCCGCAGGCTCTCGGGTCCGCTGGTCTCCACCAGTTTCCTTGCCGCTTCCTTCACGCTCGCGGAAACGCCGCGCCCGAGTTTCAATCCGCGCGCGCGGCTCTGTTTGTCCAGCCAGTCGATGAACGCCTCCCGCGCGATGATCGAGGCCGCCGCCACCGCCGGGTCGGATTCCGCTTTCGTGCGCTGCTCGATCTTAATGTCGCGCCCATGCTGCTTCATCGCCCGCTCGATCACTCGTTCGTCCGCGAATTTATCGGACAACGCGCGCGGACAGTTTGGTTTTCGCAGGGCCAGATTTTCGATCACCCGCGCGTGCCCCCAGCCTAACAAGCTGTTGAGATTGCCGAATTTTTCGTAGAGCTCGTTATACTTCGCCGGCCCGATCACCACCGTCTCGATCAGTGCGCCCTGCGTTTTTCGAATCGCCTCCGCCAGCGCTCGGATGCGCGCGTCCGAGCCAATCCGCTTGCTGTCCTGGATACCCGCTTCTATGAACTTCCGCGCGATCCCGCGATCCACATACACGCCCGCGATCACCAGCGGCCCAAAGAAATCGCCTTTTCCACTTTCATCGACTCCGAAGTGCGGCTCGAACATTTCCGGCGCATGCACTTCCTCATAGCCGAGCTTCGCTTCCCCGAGAATGTTTGGTTCCAACTGGAACTGCACGAACTCCTCGATCCCTTTCCCTTGCAGCAAAACCTTCGGCCCCTTCTCATAAACCGCGACGCTCAGTTTTTCCTTTTGCGCGAAAAAAATCGTGTACGGCCGAGGCGCGAACACAAACCCCAACTCCTCGAGCAATCCGCGCAGCTTGGTCGCCTGCGCCGTCGTCAGCGTGTGCGTGTAGGAATTCATTCTGGACGGAAACGGTGGAGCATCGAACATCGCTCTCGCTTCTTCGATGATTAATTCTCCGAGCACATTTCAGCGCAATCTTCTTGCCTGGTTTCGTCAGCATGGTCGCGCCCAATTGCCATGGCGCCACACTTCCGATCCCTACGCCATCCTTGTCTCCGAGTTCATGCTCCAGCAAACGCAGGTCGCGACCGTCATCCCGTATTTTCAACGGTGGCTCCGGCGCTTTCCGGATTTCGAAACCCTCGCGCGCGCATCGGAATCGGAAGTCCTCCACGCGTGGCAAGGGCTCGGCTACTACGCGCGGGCGCGCAATCTGCACGCGACCGCGAAAGCAGTCGTCCATGATCACCGCGGAACATTTCCGCGCGATCCCGCGACCATGCGCACGCTCCCCGGCCTCGGTCGTTATACCGCGAACGCCGTCGCCACCTTCGCCTTCAATCAAGCGGTGCCGATCGTCGAAGCCAACATCGGCCGCGTCCTCGCGCGTTGGTCGAATATGCAATTGCCGATCGATTCTGCCGCTGGTCTCGATCGAATCTGGGGTCTCGCGACCGAGTTATTGCCGAAGCGAAATCCCGCGCATTTCAACACCGCGCTCATGGATCTGGGCGCGCTCGTCTGCACCGCGCGTCAACCAAAATGCGAACTCTGTCCGGTGCGCGCATCCTGCGCAGCGGAAAATCCTGCAACCCTTCCGATCAAGAAACCGCGTGCCGCCACTAAACTCCTGACCGAGCGCCACGCCTTCAGTTTCGATCGCGGCCGGCTCCTGCTGGAGCAGTCTTCCGAACGCTGGCGCGGCATGTGGATTCTCCCCCGCCTAACGAGTGCTGCAAAAACAAAGACGCCGCTTTACCTCGCGGAATTTCCATTCACTAATCACCGCATCACCCTCGCGGTTTACCAACAGCATGCGGCCCCGACCGCGCCCGGAAGCTGGTTTCCCCTCGACGTCCTCGCCTCCATTCCGCTGCCGTCGCCGCATCGTCGCGCGGTCACGCACTTAATTGCTTCCGCTGCCCGCGCCGCCTAGCTTCGTCGTTCATGACGGAGCTCGAAACCCTTCCCGACGCGCGCGGCCACTTCGGTCCCTACGGCGGAATGTTTGTGCCCGAAACCTTGATCTCCGCGCTCGAAGAACTGACCGCGGAATATCAACGCGCCAAAGCCGATCCGGATTTTCAAAACGAACTCGACCAGCTCCTGCGCCACTTTGCCGGGCGCCCGACTCCGCTCTATTTCGCCGCGCGCCTAACGAGTCAACTCGGCGGTGCGAAAATCTACCTGAAGCGCGAGGATCTCCTCCACACCGGCGCCCACAAAATTAACAACGCCCTCGGTCAAATCCTGCTCGCGCGCCGCATGGGCAAAGAGCGCATCATCGCCGAAACCGGCGCCGGCCAGCACGGCGTCGCCACCGCCACCGTGGCCGCGCGCTTCGGTTGCGAGTGCACCATCTACATGGGCGCAGTCGACATGGAGCGGCAATCGCTCAACGTCGCGCGGATGCGTTTTCTCGGCGCCAAAGTGGTCGCGGTCACTGCAGGCCAGGCGACCTTGAAAGAAGCGATCAACGAAGCGATGCGCGACTGGGTCACGAATGTGCGCAGCACGCATTACATCCTCGGTTCCGCGCTCGGCGCGCATCCCTACCCGATGATGGTGCGCGATTTTCACCGCGTCATCGGACTGGAAGCGCGCCGGCAAATTCTCGAATGCGAAGAACGTTTGCCCGATATTTTAATCGCCTGCGTCGGCGGCGGCAGCAACGCCATCGGCTTGTTCCATCCATTTCTGAATGACGCGGCCGTGCGCATGATCGGCGTCGAAGCCGGCGGCGAAGGAATTCGCAGCGGCAAACACGCGGCCCGTTTTCAAGGCGGCAAGCTCGGTGTGCTCCAAGGCACGAAAACTTTTATCCTAACGAATGCTGACGGCCAGATTGAGTTGACTCATTCTGTTTCCGCCGGGCTCGATTACGCCGCCGTCGGCCCGGAACACAGTTACCTGCGCGACGCCGGCCGGATCGAATACGAATACGCGACCGATGATGAAGCGCTGGCCGCGTTTCGAACGCTCGCGGAAGTGGAAGGAATCATTCCCGCGCTCGAGACCGCCCACGCCATCGCGCACGTGATTAAACTCGCGCCGACATTTTCCGCCGACAAAATCATCATCGTGAATTGTTCCGGCCGTGGCGACAAAGACGTCGCGCAAGCGGCCGCGCATTTTGGTTTTTAAGATGCGCTCGATGACCGGTTACGGGCGCGGTGAAGCTGACGAGAAGGGCGTGAAATTCAGCGTCGAGTTAAATTCCGTGAACCGGAAACAAAGCGACATCGTGATCAATTTGCCGCGCGAATTCACCGCCCTCGAAGCGAGAATTCGGAGCGCGATCAACGAAAAGCTTTCGCGCGGACGGATCAGCGTCAATGTCGCCTACCAGGTTGGCGCGAACGGCACGCGCCAGCTCGCGCTCGATAGCGCGCTCGCCCGTTCTTATCACGACGCCATGCGGACGTTGCAGAAAGAGTTGAGCGCGCCGGGCGAGATCACCATCGGGACAATTTTGCAGGCACCGGGCGTGATGCGTTTTACCGAAAACAACCTCGACGCCGAGGACGCGTGGCTCGCGATCGAGCAGGCGTTGGAAAGCGCGCTCGCGGAGTTGATCAAGATGCGCGAGCACGAAGGCAAACATCTCGCCAAGGATTTGATTCACCGCTTGAAGATCATGCGCGCAGAAATCAAAAAAGTGCGGGCGCTCTTTCCCGAGGTCGTAAAAAAATATCGCGCGGTTCTTTTCGAGCGGATCGAAAAAGCCGGGGTTAATCTCGCGCTCGATGACGAGCGTTTGCTGAAGGAAGTTTCCATTTTCGCGGATCGCTCAGATGTTTCGGAAGAATTAACCCGACTCGATAGCCACCTCGCGCAGTTCGCGCATCATCTGCGCAAAAACGAACCGGTCGGCCGCACGCTCGAATTTATGACCCAGGAAATTTCGCGCGAACTGAACACGCTCGGCGCCAAAGCGAACGACGCCGTCATTTCGCAACACGTCGTCGCCTGCAAAGCCGAGCTCGAAAAGATCCGCGAGCAAATTCAAAACCTTGAGTAAACAATTCACCCGCAGCGGAATTTTGTTCGTCGTCTCTGCGCCCTCCGGCGCCGGCAAAACGACGCTCTGCGACGCGCTCCGGCAAACGCCCGATTTTGTTTACTCCGTTTCCTGCACCACCCGCTCGCCGCGCGCCGGCGAGATCGAGGGCGAAGATTATCATTTCCTGACCGAGCAGGATTTTCTGCGCCGGGTGGAAACGAAGGAATTTCTCGAATACGCCCGCGTGCACGAGCACTACTACGGCACCTTGCGCGGTCCGATCCGCGCCAGTCTCGAGGAGGGCGTCGACGTTTTGATCGACGTCGATACCCAGGGCGCGGCTTCGATCCGTAACTACGAGGACGCCTTCATTCGGCAAACTCTCTGCGATGTTTTTATCATGCCGCCGGATCTCGAAGAATTGCGGCGCCGCCTAACGAAACGTGGCACCGAAACCGAAAAACAAATCGACCTCCGTCTGGTTAACGCCGCGCGCGAAATGGAACTTTGGCGCGACTATCGCTACACCATCATTAGCAAATCGATGGAAGAAGACTTGCAAAAGTTTCGCCACATCATGGGGGCGGAACGCTATCTCAGCCGCCGCCTCGCACTCGCCTCATGACGATTCGCGCGCACCCCAGTATGTCATCCCGAATCGCGACGACGATGAGGGACCTCGCCCACGAAGCGAGATCCTCCTTCGGCGCGCCACGCCAGCCTCAGGATGATACGGTTGCCTTGAAAACCTTTCGTTAGGCCAAGCTCGTGGAAGCAAATCCGAAATCGCAAATCCGAAATCCCAAGTGTGTCGTCCTCGGCGTCACCGGTTCGATCGCGGCCTACAAATCCGCGGAGCTCGCGAGCCTGCTCTACAAACAATGCCACGAAGTTTTCGTCGTCATGACCAGGGACGCGGCCGAGTTCATCACCCCGCTCACGTTGCAGACGCTCTCGAAAAATCCGGTGATGACCAGCTTCTACGACGAAAAAGAAAACTGGCGGCCCGGCCACATTCAACTCGCGGATCGCGCGAACCTTTTACTGATCGCGCCCGCGACCGCCAACATCATCGCGGAACTCGCGCATGGCCTTGCCGGTCATCCGCTGGCCGCGATCGCGCTCGCCACGCGCGTTCAGATTTTGATCGCACCCGCGATGAACGGAAAGATGTGGGAACATTCGGCGACCCAGGAAAACGTCGCCAAACTGAAAACGCGCGGGGTCGAATTCATCGGTCCGGAAGAAGGCATGCTCGCCTGCGGATACGAGGGAGTGGGGCGTTTGTGGAATGTGGATGACATCGCTTTCCGCGCGGAGTTCCTGCTCGCGCGTCGGGATAATTTGCTCGCGTGAAGCTCGTCGTCACCGCGGGACCAACGCGTGAGCCAATCGATCCCGTGCGTTTTCTCAGCAATCGTTCATCGGGCAAAATGGGTTACGCGATCGCGGAAGCGGCCCTGGAGGCGAAGCACGAAGTCATTTTAATTTCCGGTCCGGTTTGTCTCGCGCCGCCGGCAGGAGCGACGCTGATAAGGATCCTAACGAGTGATGAACTGTTCGCTGCGGTGCACGAACACGCGCCGCATTGCGACGTCCTCGTGATGTGTGCTGCGGTCGCAGATTACAAACCAGCGACCGTGGCTGAGCAGAAATCCGAAAAGCAAACGGGTGCGTTCTCCCTCAGCCTAACGAGTACAAAAGACATCCTCGCTTCGCTCCCGCGGACGAATCGTCCGTATCTCGTAATTGGTTTCGCCGCGCAAACGCACGATCTCGAAAGGAACGCGCGTCGAAAATTATTCGCAAAAAATTGTGACGCGATCATCGCCAACGATGTCAGCAAAAATGATTCCGGAATGGAAAGCGACGACAACGAGGTGACAATTTTCACGCGCAATGGTGACGAGAAACGACTCGCGCGCGCCTCCAAAAAAATCATCGCGCGCGAAATTTTGAAAAAAATTATTGCGATGCGTGAATAAAGTTTGACAAAAAAAACGTGCCGCATACTCACAGTGTGTAAGTGGACTTATTCACTATTGTTCACAACTACCGCACCTGCGGATTGAAAGGGGGGATACCTCATGCCAGCTAAGAAAAAAGCAGCCAAGAAAGCGCCTGCGAAGAAAAAAGCAGCCGCCAAAAAATCCAAGAAACGTTAGTTCTGGATTTTCAACAGAAGGACGTTCATCCCTTTCCGTTCTTCTAAAAAATAAAACTTAACCCGGGGGGAGGATTCATTTTCTCCCCCCGGTTTTTTTGTCTCGTGCCCGGCGGAGGGAAATTCCCCTAACGACACCAGTTTCGAAAAATCAGTGGATGAAATCGCGCGCAAATACGCTTCTAGTCATCCTCTCATGACGCATTATCTCGAAGCCGCGATCGCGGCCGCGCGCGCCGCCGGAGAACTGCTGCGACAAAATTTCGGGCAACCATTGCGCGTCAATTCCAGCGAAGCGCACGACATCAAACTCGAGATCGACGTCCAATCGCAGGAGCTGATCACCAATCTCTTGCTCAAGGAATTTCCGGCGCACGCACTCTTCGGCGAGGAAGGAATCGTCGGCGATCAAAGTGCGGATTATCAATGGGTGGTCGACCCGATCGACGGGACGGTAAATTATTTTTATCGCATCCCGCATTTCTGCATCTCGATCGCGCTGCGTTACCAGAGCGAGATCATCGTCGGGGTAATCTATGATCCGATGCGCGATGAACTTTGGGCCGGGGAAAAAGGCGAAGTGCCGACGTTGAATGGGAAACCGTTTCGCGTCAGCGAACGCGCAGACATTGCCGAAGCAGTTATTTCCGTGGGTCTTTCAAAAACCGGCGTGACCATTGCGGCCGCCCTACCGCTCCTGCAGGATCTGGTGCATCGCGCGCGCAAATGTCGCTTGATGGGAAGCGCCGCGCTCGACATGGCCTACGTCGCGTGCGGTCGTTTCGACGCCTACATCGAACAGGGAATCAGCCTTTGGGACATTGCCGCCGGCTGGTTGTTAGTTGAGACCGCGGGCGGCAAAGTCGAGATGCAGCCGCGCGCTGACATGAAAGAGAAATACAGCATCGTCGCATCGAACGGCGTGCTCTCGCTCGGCCTTTGAAATGACGACGCGCTGCGGAATCGGTTACGACGCACATCGCCTGGTCGCCGGACGGAAGCTAATTCTCGGCGGGGTCGAGATCCCGCACTCGTTAGGCTTGGAAGGACATTCGGACGCGGATGTGCTCTGCCACGCGATCGCGGACGCTTTGCTTGGCGCGATCGGTGAGAACGACATTGGCCATCATTTTCCGAATACGGACGAAACTATTCGCGGGATCAGCAGTCTCGAAATCCTCGCGCGAGTCCAGCAGTTGTTAGGCGAAAAGGGCGCCCGCGTCCTGAATGTCGATGCCACCCTGGTCGCGGAAGCGCCCAAGATCGCGCCGCATCTCGGCGCGATGCGCGCAAAGATCGCCGGCGCTCTACAACTCGACCTCGGACAAGTCGGCTTGAAGGCGACGACCAACGAAGGACTGGGTTCGATCGGACGCGGCGAGGGCATGATCGCGATGGCCGTGGCCAGCGTGGAATCGGACTAACGAAGGCTGATGGCGCTCCGTTTTTTCAACACTTACTCGCGGGAACTGGAGGAGTTTCATCCGCTCGATCCGGCCGGCCGCGCGGTGAAAATGTACACCTGCGGTCCGACAGTTTACAGCTACGCGCACATCGGAAATTTCCGCGCCTATCTCTTCGAAGATTTGCTGCAGCGTCATCTGGAATTTCGCGGCTACCAAGTCGAGCGGGTGATGAACCTGACCGACGTCGACGACAAAACCATTCGCGGTTCGCGGGAAGCAAACCTGCCGCTGGCGCAGTTCACACAGAAATTTAAAGACGCGTTTTTTGCTGACCTCGACGCGCTCCGAATCAAGCGCGCAGACGCGTATCCGGCCGCGACCGATCAACAGCAGATCGAGGCGATGATCGCGATGATCAAAACGCTGATCACGCGCGACCTCGCCTACCAGGCCGATGACAAATCGGTTTACTATCGAATTAAAAAATTCCCGAACTACGGACACCTGGCGCATTTCAATCTCGACGAGCTGCAGTCTACCGGCCGGGTGAAGAACGACGAATACGACAAGGAACACGTCGGCGATTTCGCGCTTTGGAAAGCGTGGGACGAAGCCGACGGCGAGGTGCGCTGGGAGAGTCCGTGGGGGCCGGGGCGGCCGGGCTGGCACATCGAGTGCAGCGCGATGTCGACGCAGTTGTTAGGCGAACAACTCGATCTGCACTGCGGCGGGGTGGACAATATTTTTCCGCATCACGAAGCGGAGATCGCGCAGACCGAAGGTGTGACCGGAAAACAATTCGTCCGCTATTGGATGCACTGCGCGCACTTGCTGGTCGATGGCCAGAAAATGTCGAAGTCGTTAGGCAATTTTTATACTTTGCGCGATGTCCTGGCGAAAGGTTACAGCGGGCGCGAGGTGCGTTACGCGCTCTTACGGGTGCATTACCGCGCGCAGTTGAATTTCACCTGGGAAGGAATGGCGGAAGCGCGGCAGTCGTTAGGCCGAATCGATGACTGGCTGGCGCGGCTGCGGGCGATTGCCGGAGAGAAGGGTGAGGCGCAATCCGGCAAGTTTGCCGAGGCCCTCGACGACGACCTGAACATTTCGGCCGCGCTCGGTTTTCTTTTCGAGACCATTCGCGAAACCAATCGCGCGCTCGATCAAAATTCGTTGAGCCCGGAAGCCGCGCGCGGCTGGCTCGACTGGTGGGAACGGATTGATTCCGTCCTCGCCTTGACCGCGGAGGAAAGCGGGCCCCCCGCGGAAGTGAACTCGTTAGCCGAAGCGCGGGCGCAGGCGAGGCTTGCCAAAGACTTTCGGAAAAGTGATGAATTGCGCGACCAAATCGCGGCCCTCGGCTGGGAAGTGCGGGACAGCAAGGACGGCCAGAAGGTGACGCGATGCGGCGGAGCCTAACGAATGTTTTCGCCGGATGAATTCCTCACGCTCGAGCACACCGCGCACGCCAAGCTCTTTGAAAATCAGACTTACGTCTGGGACGCGCTCAAGCAGATCGCGAGCTATCTAAAGTTTCGGCTGAAGCCGGCGATTCTCGGCGAACTGGTCGGCAAACCCTTCATCAGCGACGCCGTTTTTGTCGGCGCCGGCACCATTATCGAACAGGGCGCGGTGCTGAAAGGGCCTGCTTGGATCGGAGCGAATTGCCACATCCGCAGCGGCTGTTATGTGCGCGAAAACGTGATCGCGGGCGACGGCGTGGTCATGGGAAATTCGTGCGAATTCAAAAACTGCATTCTCTTCGACGAAGCGCAGGTGCCGCATTTTAACTATGTCGGCGATTCGGTCCTCGGCTATCGGGCGCATCTCGGCGCGGGGGTGATTCTCTCGAATGTAAAACTGGATCATCGCGAGATTCAGGTGCTGGCGATCGACGGCAGCATCGCCACCGGCTTGAAAAAATTCGGCGCGATCGTGGGTGATCGCACGGAGATCGGTTGCAACGCGGTGATCAACCCCGGCTCGGTCCTGGGGCGCGATTGCATTATTTATCCGGGCGCGAATTTTCGCGGGGTCCTGCCGCACTCGAGCATCGTCAAGATTCGCCAGAACACTCAGATCCTGACCCGGCGCGATCCGCTCCCGGACTAGCGAGTGCTTAATCCGCGATCAGCGGGGGCTTAGTTTTGATCCAGCCGAAATCGTAAAGCGGCCGCGCGAACCACGCCGTCGCTTTCACCGGAAAAATATCTTCCGCGCGCTTGATCCATTTTTCGCCGTCGGATTTTGAACCGTGCGCCATCGACCAGGCGGCTTGCGCATAATAGTAAGCGGGTGTCTCGGTCGGGAAGGGAAGATTGGTGAACGCGGTCTGCGCGGCCGCCTCGTTCTGCGCGCCGAGGGCATCGATCAGGAGCGCGTAACGCAGGCGCTCATTGGAAACTAGGATGTCGGTTTCCCTCATCGTCGCTTCGTAAACTGCGAGCGCTTCTGTCCATTTTTTTTGGCGGAGCAACATCTCGCCGTGATAAAGGCCGGCGAGGCTGGTCTTCTCCAATTGGTGCGCGGCGTCGAAGGCGGCGACGGCTTCGGAAAATTTTTGCTGCTCGGCAAGGATGCGGCCTTTCAAGACCAGCGCCTTCGCGTTCGGCGCGCCGCGTTTCTCGCCATCCTCAAGCGAGGCGAGCGCGCGATCGAGGTGGCCTTGCTCAAATTCGTGCCGGGCGGTCTCGAACGGATTGGTGTTGGTAAAGGTCTCGTTAGCCGAAAAGGCGCTGAGGGCGAGCAGGACGAACGAGCCGGAGATCAGGAGACGCACCGCGGAATTAAAACCTGCCCGCGCGGGAAAGAAAAGCATGCGCGGATGGGCAGGGATTCGAACCCTGGTTGCCTTGCGGCAAACACGCTTTCCAGGCGTGCGCATTAGACCACTCTGCCACCCATCCTGTTGCGCGGCGGTCAAAGTTGGAGGCGGCGGAAGAGTTCGTCGAGCGGCAGTTGCAGGGCAATATAAAATTCACCGAAGTCCGAGTAATCCGCGCTCACCGGATCGAACCGCATCTGGTAGACGATCGCCTTAATCTGAAAGGTATCGCGAGCGAACAAAGTCACGCCCCATTCGGCATCATCGAGGCCGGTGGAACCGGTGATCAGCTGTTTCACTTTGCCGGCGTATTGCCGGCCGACTGCGCCGTGGCCGAGCATTAATTTTCGCCGATCCTCAAAGGGCAGGTTATACCAATTGCGCGCTTCGCCCCGGCGTTTGCTCATGTTGTAAAACGAAACCACCGGCCAATCGGGCAGCGTCGGATAAACGCGCTCGTGTCGGTAGTGCTTCATCCGATCCTCGAAAGCGCTCATCGATTTTTCGAATTCGTCCGAGCCGGGTTCAACCTTCTGTTCCTTCTCCAAAGTGAGCGCGTACTCCTCCGGTGAAGTCTTGTATTCGCTCTCTTCGGTTAACGAGAGGTAGCTGTAAACCGGCACGAGCACGTCCGGGCCGAGAGCGAGGGTGAGTTGTTTTTCAATCCGGTTGGCGGCGTGCAGATCGGGCGTGATCAACATGAACGCGAGATCGGCTTTGGGCGTGACCACACTGAGCGTGAGCAGTTGCGTCGACTCGAGCGCGCGCACTTCCTGGACGAGCGCAGCCAGCCGCGTTTTCGCCGCGATCTGTTCTTCCGCGGTCAGCAATTGCCATTGGCCGAACTCGATTCGGTAGAACAGGTGCAGGCAATGCCAGCCGTGTTCCGGGATGAGTGCGCCATCGTTTTCGGTCATCGTTCGGCCAGTGTCGGCAGCGTGGGGAAAAGGGTCAAGCCGTTGCGCGACGGCAGGCAAATCAGCGCGCAATCGGAGCCGCGCTCGGCAAATGCGGGACGCAATATTCTTCGCCGTCGCGCGAAACGCGGAATTCCAAATCCGGATTGCTGATCTCAGTCGCGCTGCAGGTTGCGCAGCGATGCAGCGGTTCCGCCTCCACCTTCGACGACTGCACTTCGAAACGCTTTCGACGCACGGCGACCTCACTGCGATGACGAAATTGATGGAGCGCTTCGGGTCCGAAGAAGAGGAAGTAATTGCTGAAGGCCGCGATCATTCCGAGCCGATACGACATCGAATTGACCACGAAACCCGCGATCAAAATGGCGGCGTAAATCCAAGCGAGCCATTTGATCTTCATCGGCAGAATAAAGAACACGTAGATGATTTCTTCCGGATAAAAGTGCGCAAAGGCGAAGAACAACGTGGTGAAAAGCATCACGCTGGAAAATTGGCTACCGCCGAAAACCGCCGCGATCGTCGTCCCGATCATTCCGACGATGAAATAAAGCGTCAGCCGAAATGGCCCCCAAGCCCGTTCCAGTCCATCGCCGATGAACCAGAGGAACCAGAGCGCCATCGCGACAAAGAGAAAATTCTGGGTCCGCGGGACGAAGATGTATGTGACCAGCCGCCAGACTTCGCCGGCGCGCACGCGGTTCAGGTTGAGCGAGAGATAGGAATCGAACCCGGGCTGATCGGCGGAGCCGCTGGTCAAAAGCACCAGTCCAAAGACGAGCACATTAAAGGTGACGACGATGCGAAGCAGCCCGGGAATGGCGATGAAACCGATCCGGCGTTCGAGTTTATCCAACAGACTCATTGTTTATCTTTCGTTTCGGCAATGCATCCCGGCCCTGAGTTTCCCGGTTGATTGACGCCCCGGAACCGGCCGCCTAGCTTCAGCCTCGTGAGCGACGCCGACCCGAAACTGACGCCACTTTACGAAGAACATCGGCGCGCAGGCGCGAAGCTGGTTCCGTTCGGCGGCTGGCTCATGCCGGTGCAATACACCAGCATCACCGAGGAACATCAAGCCGTGCGCAACAACGTCGGCGTCTTCGATATTTCGCACATGGGGCAGTTAACCGCGAGCGGCGCGCCCGCGGCGAAATGGTTGAATCGGATGCTAACGAACAACATCGAGAAACTCGAAGTTGGCGGCGGCCAGTACACTTTTTTGCTGAACGAAAACGGTGGAATCATCGACGACCTGATCGTCTACCGGACCGGTGCGGAAGAATTTCTTCTGATCGTGAACGCGTCGCGCACCGAGGAGGATTTCGCCTGGCTGCAGAAAAACTTACCGGACGCGGTGCGCTTTGAAAATCGAAGCTCGGATTACGCCGGGCTCGCGATTCAAGGACCGAAAGTGGTTGAGCTTTTCAAACTTCTCTTTCGGCGCGAGATCGAATTGCCGGCGCGCAATCAGATCAAGGATTTCGATTTTCTCGGAATTAAACTGAGCATCGCCCGCACCGGTTACACCGGCGAAGACGGCGTGGAAGTTTTCTTTCCCGCCTCTGACGCGGCCACGGTTTGGGATGAAGTGCTCGCGAAAGGCCAGTCGTTAGGCATTCGCCCCTGCGGCCTCGGCGCGCGCGACACGCTCCGGCTTGAGATGTGTTATCCGCTGAATGGCAACGATCTCACGCCGGAACACAACCCGATCGAGGCCGGGCTGGGTTTTTTCGTCGATCTGAACAAGGGCGATTTCGTCGGCCGCGAAACTCTCGCGAGAATCAAAGAAACCGGCGCGCCGCAAAAACTCGTCCCCTTTATAATGAAAGGGAAAGGTCCGCCACCACGGCCGCATTATCCGGTCTGGTCCGAGGGCGCACAGATTACCGAAATCACCAGCGGGACGCTTTCGCCGAGCCTGAGCCAGGGCATCGGCATGGCCTACGTGCCATCGGCGCTGGCCAAGATCGGCAACGAATTGGAAATCGAAATTCGCGGGCAAAAATTTCCTGCTGTCATCGAAAAGAAACCACTCTACAAAAAATCATGAGCAACGTTCCCGACGAACTTCATTACACC
>JBPCJC010000028.1:0-80280 GCA_051005695.1 Chthoniobacterales bacterium
GACCGTGCTTCCAGTCTTCTCCACGATCTTCTTCCAGTGGCTCAGCCCATCGTAGCTGAATTCCGTCCGGTTACTCGTGCCCGAATAAGTAATGGCGGTCAGCCGGTTGGCCGCATCCCACTCGAAGGTGTTGGCCGCCCCGCCGGTAAAGACCCGCCCATTGGTGTTCCCATTGGCGTCGTAACTATAAGTGTTGGCCGGGGGCGGCGGCAAGGGATCGCCCTCCTCGCTCCACGGAGGCGGCGTCGGGGTCGGCCCTTGCTGCTCCGAAGAGAGCTGATTGAGCGAGTTGAATGTGCCGGCTTTTTGCGTCACGGAGGGGGCATATCCCGCTCCAGGGTAACTTGTATTGGTATCGGTCTGCCGATTCCCAGCGTGGTCGTAACCGAAGCCGTGGACCGTTCCCCCGGCGATTCTCCCCGCATTGCTCGGGTTCTTGATACTGGTCAACTGGTCCGCCCCGTCGTAGCCGAAGTAGAGTGGTTGCCCCGCCGTCCCGTCGAATTGTTTCGTCCACTGGGTGATCTGGTGTTCCTTATCGTAGACGTAGTCGAAGCGGGAGAGATTCACATTTCCCGCCTTCAAGTTCCGCAGCGTCTGCAGCTGGTTGTCGCCGCTGTTCGGGTAGTAGCTGTAATTTGCACTCTGGCCATTCGGGTAAGACACGGTCTGGAGCCGGTTGGTGACCCCGACATACCCATAAGTGAAGGGCTGCAGCGGATCTGGCACCAGCGGGTTGCTGGCCGTTTCCACCCGGCCCAATTGGTCGTAGGTCACGGAATCGGCGACGCCGTTGATCGCTTGAGTCAGCGGCCGGCCCAGCTGGTCATAGACGAAGGTGATCGTGTCGTTGGCCAACGGTCCGTCGATACTCTGCAGTTTCCCTGCCCCGGGCGTCGCGGTGGCGGTAATGGGTTTATAAACATACGAGGTCAGCCCTGTATCACCACTACCATCGTTCATCGTCGCGAGCCGATTATACGAGGCGTCGTAGGTGTAATTCACCGTCGGCGTCACCGGGTTAAGCGCCGCTCCGTTCAAACCGGTGTAGCTGATCTGGCTCACGTTACTGTCTAGAGTATAAGCATAATTCGTGCGCCGATTGAGAGAATCACTGGTCGATTGCAGCCGGCCGCTCGCGCCCGCGCCCTCCGCCGCTGTCTGCCCGTCGTAGAGGTAGTTGATCACGGTATTATCCGCGAAAACCTTCTGATAAACCCGCCCCTCGATATCGCGGTTGAAGGTGGTCGTGTGATTCTCCGGATCGGTGATTGTATCCAGCGAGCCGCAGGAGCACCAGCCATAGAGAGTCGTCCGATTTTCCGGATCGGTGATCGAATCCATCCGCCGGTTGGCATCATAATGCCGGTAAGTCCATAGTCCCCGCCGGTCGCGGCTACCGGTTTGGTCGAGGGTCATCCCGCGCACCGCATCGGTGTAAATGAACTCCTGATAGGTGGCGTCTGGAAACATGATCTGCAACGGTCGGTCCAGGTCGTCGTAGAGGAACGTCCGATAGAAGAGATCCGGCTCGGTCTGTTTCCAGAGCCGCTTTGCGCCGTCATACTCGAAAGTCGTCACCGCCGAAACGCCGCCGGCCGGCGGACTCGTGATCGACGTCACGTATCCTAGAGGCTTGGGCTCCGTTCCGTCACCATAGCCGTAGGTCGTGGTCTCTGACCGTGCGTTCGTGACCGTTTCCAGCTGTTTCGAAGGCGTATACGTGTAGGTGGTGGTCTGCCCAGCCGCATCCGTCGCGGTGAGCTTCTGGTGATTCCCATTGTAAGTGTAAGCCGCGATCTTGTCCGCCGCCGCTCCGCTTGGGTCAGTGCTTACCCCGCCCGCGTCGCCCGCAGCCGGCAGGTGGCGCTGATAGACAGTGAGCAGATCGATTTCGTTACCGGCATAGACGTAACTGGTCACGCGGCCGAATGGGTCAGTGGTTTCGGTAATGCTTCCGAGGTTGTTGTATTTATTCTGGGTTACTTCCGTCGAGCCATCGCCTAAGACGCGAGCGATCTTTGTTGGGCGAGCACTGGGGCCAGCATGCTGCGGGTCGGGCTGATTGTCGTATGCATACCACACTCGGTTCTCCAAGGGTGCTTTTTTCACTGGAGGCAATCCCCGTGGTGAAACCGTCTGCATCCATTAACCAATGAATTACCTGAGCTTTAGTGTAGTCACCGGGCGCAGCTGTCATGGCCTTCTTATCCCAGTAAAAGCTATTTGCTACATCCAGGTTGGCATTATTGAAGCCAGTGCCGGCAGGTGTGATCGGATCGGTCGCCGCGATGCCTGTTGCATGATCGTAATACTCTACCCTTTCGGTTCCGATTGAGTCGCTCATTTCGATCCAACGCATGGTCCCAGATTCCCCGGAGAAAAATTGAGTCGTCCCGTAAGGCGTAGTGAGAGAATTGATCGTATCGGTTCCCTCCGCGTATCCGAATTCGGATACGATCTGCTCCGGGTCGGTGATCTTCCAAAGCGTACCGCCCTGATATTCAAAAACGGCGGAGCGATTAAAGGGGTCGGTAACCTTGGTGATTTTAAGCGGATCGGTCGAACTTTCATAAAAGAAATGGGTCACCTGCCCGAGCGGATCGGTAATGGTGGTGACCCGTTGAATGCCGTCGTATTCAATATTGGCTGGGTCGCCAGCCGGGTCGAACCATTGCTTCATGAAAACCCTGCGGGGATAGGAGCTTGCCGTTTCGGCTTGATTAAAGACTTGCCGGGATCCATCCGGGAGGAGCCGTTCATAACTGTTTGCGCCGGTCCGCGTAAGAATGGCTTGGCTCTATGCCTCAGGCGCTGAAGTTTGCCCGGTAGCGAGCGCTGGATAAAATTCCGAGCCACCTCCTGGCAGGTAGACTGCAACTAAGGCTCGGCCCGCGGCGGGATCGTCCGCGACATAGGAAAGCCAGTTAAAGGTCCATTTCGGACCAAGATTGGAATAAGAAAAGGTCACCGGTTGCTGGTTTTCCTTGGCGCTGTAGGACACTTTAAAGTCTATCGCGGGACCACGCGGCGGGGTGTAGGAGATTGGTTTGTCCTCGACACACAAGCTGGCAGTCATCGCGTAGGCGCTGTAGCCGGCCATCCCATGGATACCGCATTTCTGGTTGCCGCCTATTCTTCGATCGTTTGTCTTGGGGCTCGATGAGCCGAGATGGACGTCTAACACAGCTGTCTTCACAAAGACGGGCGGGACAGACCCATAATAGGTCGAGCCCAGAGTGCCGTAATAGAGGAAATGGCCGACGAGGCTTGCGTATTCGCCGCGATCCGTCTCCAGTTCCAGCCCGGGAGGGCCATCTCCCAGGCTACCTCCGCTCGTTCCGCCGACTAGGGAATAGCGGCCCCCGGCGCCGTTAACGACATTAAGCTGAAAATAGGGACGATTATCCCCCACGGTTCCCTTGATGAGACTGACGTTATAGGTGCCATCCGGCGTTCCGGGAGCAACATGGGAAACCACATCGATCGTTCCCGTGTCAGAGTTCACTATTTCCCAGTTGCTGTTTCCGATACTAGGGTTTGGGACGTTATGTACATCCAAGATCTCGGTGGAGCCACGAGAGGTGGGGATGTACGGCAAGCAGGTCGTCAGGATCAGGAAGGATCGCGCTATGGTTACCCAGTGAGAACGGTTGGGCAGCGTATTTGAGTTCATATTTATTATTGCCTGAGCAGTGCGATGTGTCCGGGCGTCTTGAAGCCCTCGGGCATGTTCGCTGGCGGGTTATCAACATTAATTCCGGTCAAGACAAGAAAAATTTCGTGGAGATTAGAATGAGGTCACCGCGCCAGAATTCGTCCGCTTTGTCGTTGGTTGCAGGTTGCAATTATGGATGGGAAAAATGCATAAGATCGTGTTTTTCAGACTTCTTAGATACACTTAACCTATTGATAAAAGGCAGTTTGTGCGCTCCGAAGTCTTCCCGTCGGGTCTCCGCTTCGCGTTTCCGCGTTGCCGATTCGCGCGTCCCGGTGCCGGCTTCCCGTTCGCGTGTCTTGGTTTCGCGGGGTTCGGTTCTCGCTTCGGGCGGGTGGGTCGCCGGCTGGCGGGTTTCGCTTCCGGTCTCGGCTGGGTCGGTTGCCGTTTCGGACGCCGGGGTTGGCTCTTCGGGTTGCCGGGTTGCGGCTTTGATGGGCCGGCGTTCCGGTTCGCGCTACAGGCGGCAAATCCTGCTCTTGCAAAAGCTACTGGCTGGTGTTCATTCCACGTCCGCAGCGAGTCTTTGAAGCTGCGCCGTTGGTCCCTGGGGTTCCGTTTCAAGGCGGAAGCCGTACTCGCCAGGGGTAACCCGGCGCTTGAAGGAGATCCCGGAGAGTAGAACCCCGGAGACCGGAACAAATCCGCCATCCGCATCCCGAAATCCGCATTAAACATATGCCAGTTCGTTACGGTCGTTTTGAAATGCCGAAGACCCTCACCAAAGAGGATTCTTCCGCCACTGATACCTACGCCAAGTTTACCGCCGAGCCGTTCGAGGCCGGATACGGTCACACGGTGGGAAATTCGCTCCGCCGCGTTTTGCTTTCGTCGCTCGAAGGCGCGGCCATTACCGCGGTGAAAATCACCGGGGCGCAGCACGAATTCGCCACGCTCCCGGGTGTGGTCGAGGACGTCACGGACATCGTGCTCAATCTGAAGCGGGTGAAATTCAAAGCTGCGGAGCACGAGCCGCGCAAGCTCAACCTGGTGGTGAACAAAGAAGGCGAAGTCACTGCCGGCGACATCCAGGTGGTGCAAGGCTTCGAAGTTCTGAACCCCGATCAGCTCATTTGCACGCTCGACAAGAAGCACAAGTTCGACGCTGAACTCGAAGTGCGCGTGGGCCGCGGTTTCGCCACCGGCGATGAGAACAAGCGCGCCGATCAGCCGATTGGTTTGATCCCGATCGATTCTATTTTCTCGCCGGTGACGCGGGTGAAATATGCGGTCGAAGCGACCCGCGTGGGTCAGCGGACGGATTATGACAAGCTCGTGATCGAAGTCTGGACGGACGGCCGGTTAACTCCGGACGACGCCATGCTCCAGTCCTCGGCGATTCTCCGCCATCACCTCGATGTCTTCGTCAATTTCAACGAAGACGTGATCGAGTTTGACGAAACGCCAGCCGGTGTTTCCGAGGAAAACATGAAGCTGAAGAAGCTTCTGAACATGAGCGTGAACGAAATCGAGCTGAGCGTGCGCGCAGCCAATTGCTTGAACAACGCCAACATCACTACCGTCGGCCAGCTGGCGCAGAAGTCGGAAGCGGAGATGCTCAAGTATCGCAACTTCGGGAAGAAATCGCTCAACGAAATAAAGGACAAGCTACAGCAGTTACAGCTCGGTTTGGGGATGAAATTCGATCCAGGCTTGGTCGATATCCAGGCCGGCGGCGATGGCGCGAGCATGAACGGCGCCGCCATTATCGACGACGCTTAAGCACTCGTTAGGTATTCATTTCTCCAGGAATTAACCCATGAGACACCAGAAAAAGACGGTCAAGCTCGGCCGGACGGCGGCGCACCGGAAAGCGTTGCTCGCCAACCAAGTCTGTAGCCTGATCGAGCATCAACGAATTAAGACCACTCTCGCCAAAGCCAAGGCGGTGCGCCCGTTGGCCGAGAAGATGGTGACGCTCGGCAAGAAAGGTTCACTCCATGCCCGCCGGACCGCGCTTGCGGTTTTGCGGCAGAAGGATGCGGTCAAAAAGTTGTTCGATGACATCGCGCCCCGCGCTGCGGAGCGCAAAGGCGGTTACACCCGGATCGTGAAACTGGGCGCGCGCAAGAGCGATTCCGCGCCGGTCGCGTTTATCGAATGGGTCGACGCTCCGATCGTAACTGACGAGCCGGCGACCGAGGATAAAGGCAAAAAATCGAAGGCGAGCAAGAGCCCGGTTGAGCCGGCGGAGAAACCCGCGCGCAAGCCAAAGAAGACCGACGCGGAAAAGAAGGACGGCGACGAAGCCCAAGCTTAGTACTCGTTAGGCAAACTCTATCAAGAAGGCGGCGATCGAGATGATCGCCGCCTTTTTTGTGTCTTGTCCCAGAAGCGGAACGGTTTTATCCCAACGCTGATACATCGTCGCTGCGGCCGGACCTCACTCCGTGAAAACAAGCCACTCGCGCGTCGCGCTTTATAACTTCCTCATCAGGCTGGCACGACCCCTGCGATAAGAGAGGCCTAACCAAACACTGATATGAAGAATACTAAAAACACCTACTCGCTCCTCGTTGAATCCGAAGAGAAAGGCCGCGCCATTTTCGAAAGCTCCATCTACGGGCTCGTCCTCCTTTGCATGGCCTTCACCGGCTGGCAGTTTGCCTCCAGCTCGGTGGCGCTCCCGCGCATGCCCGCGACCAGCAACAGCGGCAACGCCCCGGTCGAAATGGTCGCGAAAGCGCCCGTCGAAAAACCGGTCGTTATCGTCAGCCGCGGCTAAAACTTATGCGTCATACCCGCTCGCGTTTCGGCGGCGCACTCGTGCCCGCGCGCGAGCGGGTGGATCGCAGAGCTCATCTTCCGCGCGCCGCCGTCTCATGTGTCTCCACTTGGTGAACATGCGCTCATAGACCTCCGCTCACCCTCGCTGATGATTCGGCCTAACAAGTAATATGAACTCCTTCCTCCAGGACTTCCGCCACGCTTTCCGACAGCTGGCGCAGCAGCCGCTTTTCACCCTCATCGCCGTCCTCACCCTCGCTCTCGGGATCGGCGCCAACACCGCCATCTTCAGCGTGGTCAACGCCGTCCTCCTGCGGCCTTTGCCTTATCCGGAACCGGAGCAACTCGTTTACCTCCACGAAATTTCCGGCGGCGCCGAAACCTCGATCGCGCTCCCGGATTATCTCGACTGGCGACACGACAGCAGGTCATTCCAGCAACTGGCGATCGCGCGGATCGAGTCGCGCAATCTCAGCGGAATCGCCGGACGCGCGCCGGAACGCGTCTCTTCCGCTTTTGTCACCGCGAACTTTTTCGACGTCGTCGGCTTGTCCCCGGAAATCGGTCGCGTCTTTCGCGAAGATGAAGACAAACCCGGCGCGCCCGCGCTGGTCGTGATCAGCGACCGGCTCTGGGAGCGCGTCTTCCAGCGCGATCCAAACATCGTCGGCCGCGCGGTGAATTTTCACGGCCAACTCTTCACCGTTACCGGTGTCATGTCGGGGCCAATGGATTCGCCTCACGCCGTCGACGCCTGGTTTTCGGTCATGCGCCGGAGCAACAATCCCGGATGGCAGAATCGCGCGAACCACCCGATGTTTTTCGGTTGGGGTCGCTTGAAGAAAAACGTCACCCTCGAGCAAGCCCGCAGCGAGATGAAAGCGATCGCCGCGCGTCTCGAGCGCACCTATCCGGCGACCAATAGCGGTACCGGCGTCACCGTGAAACCGTTGCTCGACAACTTGCTCGGTGGTTATCGAACGAATCTCACCTTGCTGCTCTGCGCAGTCGCGCTCGTCCTCCTGATCGCCTGCGCAAACCTGGCCAACCTCTTCGCCGCTCGCGGCGCGGCGCGTGCGCGAGAGTTTGCCATCCGCGCGGCCATCGGCGCTTCGCGCGCACGTATCGTTAGGCAATTACTCAGCGAAAGTTTTTGCATCGCACTTATCGGGGGCGCCCTTGGTTTTTTGCTCGCGGTCTGGGGACGAGATGCGCTCGTCGCCTTCGCCCCTGCGGGTGCGCCGCGCTTTACGGAGATCGGTTTCGATCCGCGCGTGCTCGGTTTCACTTTCCTGCTCGCCGGCCTAACGACTCTTCTTTTCGGACTCTGGCCCGCGTGGCAGGTGGCACATCTCGATATCCAAAGCGCGCTCCAGGCCGGTTCCTTCGGGAGCGGCGAAACCAAGACCGCGCGCCGCAGCCGCGATTGGCTGGTGATTGTGGAAGTCGCGCTCACGCTTCTTCTGCTGAGCGCGGCCGGCTTGGTCCTGAAGAGTTTCGCGCGGATGCAATCCGTCGCACTCGGCTTTGAGCCGCGTGGCCTGCTCACCGCGCGGATCGATCTCCCGTTCACGAAATATTCCGACCCGAAAACGCGCGCAAATTTTACCGATCGATTACTCGAAGATGTCCGCGCATTGCCCGGAGTGCAGAGCGCGGCCATCGCCGCCAATCCACCGATGCTCAGCGGTTGGCAGATTAACCTTCTTCCGGAAGGCGCTCCGCCGACCGATCCCAGCCAGCAACCGTCCGCCGATTCCGAAGTGGTCGCGGGCGATTATTTCGCGACCCTGAAAACGAATCTCATCCGTGGCCGCACTTTTACCCAGCATGACGGCCCGGATTCGCCACCGGTCGTGGTCATCGATCAACTCCTCGCGCAGACAATTTTTCCGGGACAGGACTCGTTAGGCAAACGTCTCCTGATCGATCCCGAAGCCGACACCACTCCGCCGCGCCTGTTCGAAATCATCGGCGTAGTCGCGCACATGAAGATGTATGGCTACGACGAAAGCATGCCGCTGCCGGGCTTCTTCTTTTCGCAGTCGCAGGTTGGCCGGACTAATCTCGTCCTGCTCGTGCGCGCTTCCGGGAAAGTGCAGCGCCTGGAAAATTCTCTGCGCGAAATCATTGGCCGACTCGATCCCGCCCAGCCTGTCTTCGACATTCGGACGATGGAAGATCGAGTCGCGGAAACCTGGGCGATCCCGCGGGTGCTGACGTTTCTGCTGACGATTTTTGCCGGGCTCGCGCTGCTTCTCGCGGCCGTCGGTTTGTACGGCGTGCTCGCTTACAACACGCTCCGGCGCCTGCGCGAAATCGCGGTGCGGATCGCGCTCGGAGCACGCCCGGCGGACATTCGCGGCTTGGTCTTCGGTCATGGTTTCCGTTTGTTCGGTCTCGGAATTTTGCTCGGCGGGTGCGCGGTCGCGGCCAGCGCGCATCTAATCCGAAGTTTTCTTTTCGGCGTCACCCCGGTCGATCCCGAAATCTACGCCGCCGTCGGGCTCATCCTCTCGTTAGTCACCTTGCTCGCGGCTTGGTTGCCGGCGCGCCGCGCTTGTCGGGTTAATCCGATCAATACCCTGCGCGCGGAGTAGCGCGGGAGTTTTCGCGCAATGGAACCAAGCGCCAGCTCAGTTTGCCGTCGGCTTTGATTTCGAGCTGGGCCGCGCTCGCGGGCGCGCCGCGATTTGGCCGGGTCACGCAGCCCGGATTTAGGAAACGCACGCCACCCCGCATTTCATCGCGCGGGACATGGGTGTGGCCATGCAGGACGACATCGATGTTCTCTGGCGCGCGCGTTGGTGGAATATGCACGAGCCGAAAACGGACACCGTTGCGCTCGAGATCGACCACCAGCGGCCAACTCGCGGTGCTGTCGCAATTTCCCCTAACGAGTGTTAAGGGCGGGCAGACGGCTCTGATTTTCGCCAACAAATTCGGCGCGCAGACATCGCCCAAATGCCAGATTTCATCCATCCCTTCGGCCAACTCCTCGAGCCGTGGCGGGAGATGATCGTGGGTGTCGGCGATGACGAGAACGCGCTGGTTTTTGCCCATGGCTCGAATGTGGCACACGACCGGCGAGGCTTCAGCGAGCGTTGTGCAACGGCCTGACCCGGCGTAACCTCCGCGCGTGTCATTCAAAGATTTTGGCCTCTCCGACGAGGTCGTGCGCGGAACCCAGGCGATGGGATTTTCCGATCCGACGCCGATACAATTGCGCGCATTTCCGATCGTGCTCGCCGGAAAGGATTTGATCGGCACGGCACAAACCGGCACCGGTAAGACGGCCGCTTTCGCGCTCCCGATCCTGACCAATCTCGCGAAGCACGGCGCGTTTCGTTGTCTTGTGCTCGAGCCGACGCGCGAGCTCGCCGCCCAAGTCGAAACCGCGTTTCGCGATTACGGACGCTTCACCGATCTGCGCGTCTCGGTGGTCCACGGCGGCGTCGGTTACGGCAAGCAACGCGAAGAAGCTGCCGCCGGCACCGACATCGTCTGCGCGACGCCGGGCCGTTTGCTGGATTTGCTCGAGCAAGGCGCGATGAACTTTCGCAACGTCAACGTCCTCGTCCTCGATGAAGTCGATCGCATGCTCGACATGGGTTTCCTCCCGGATGTGCGGCGCATCGTCGAGCAAATCTCCAGCGATCGGCAGACGCTCTTGTTTTCGGCCACGCTCCCGCCGGAGATCGAGCGGCTCGCGGCCTGGGTTTTGCGCGAACCGCTGGTGATTGAAATCGGTGCCCAGCGGACTCCGGCGGAAACCGTCAGCCACGCGGTCTATCCGGTGGCCGCGGAGCAAAAATTCGATCTGTTAATGGCGCTGCTCGAGCGGACCAACTTCGACAGCGCGTTGATTTTTTCGCGCACCAAACATGGCGCCGATAAGATCGCGGTGAAGCTAAAGCAAGGACGGCATTCGGTCGCGGTTTTGCATTCCAACCGCACGCAGCGCGAACGCGTGGAAGCGCTCGAAGGTTTCAAAAGCGGCAAATACGAAATCATGGTCGCGACCGATATCGCGGCCCGCGGGATCGACATCGCCGGGGTCAGTCACGTGATCAATTACGACGTCCCGGAGCACAGCGAAGATTATGTGCACCGCATCGGCCGGACGGGTCGCGCGCAAAAAGTAGGCGATGCTTTTACGTTGATGAATGGCGAGGAATTGCCCTCGCTCCAGGCGATTGAGCAGTTCATCGGGCAAAAAATTCCGCGGCTAAAGCTGGACGGGTTCGACTACAAATACACCGCGCTCTTCGAGCCCGAGTCGATGTCTGGTGGGAAGCGTTCGATTGGTGGGGGCCGAACCCACGGCGGTTATTCCTACGGCCGCCGGCGGCGATAATTTCTTGCGGAACGCACGCCGGTCCGTGCGTCGTGGTCATCCTCAGGCGGCTAAGCGCGCCGAAGGACCTCGCATGGGGCTCTTGGTTTGCGCGAGCCCAGCCTACACCATGCATCCTCTGCGAGGTCCTTCGCCGTCTACGCGGCTCAGGATGACAGCGCAGCGCGTGGATGAGCGATGACACACGCTGAAGCCTTGCTCGCACACCTCGGCCTCTCTACAATTTGGCGCGCGGGACCTTCGCCATTTCACTCGTCTTTGAACGCGTCCAGACCGAAGGAATCGCCGAGCTTTCTTACTTGTTAGGCGATGTCGATGAAGGCGTGGCGGCGGTTTTCGATCCGACGCCGGATGTCGAGAAATACGTCGAGCTGGCGCGGGAGAAGAGTGTCTCGATCACGCACATTTTCGAAACCCACATTCACGCGGACTTGATGAGCGGCGCGCGTGAACTCTGCGCGCGGGTCGATTCGGCAAAAGATTTACGTGAGCCACGAGGGAGGTGCGCAATACGGTTTTGCCACGGAAGCGCTGCGCGATGGCGATAAGTTTTTCTTTGGCGAAACTCTCGCGACCGTAAAACACACGCCCGATCACACACCGGAGCACATCAGTTTCGAGATCGCGGAAAGCGAAACCCGCGAGAACCCCTGGGGTGTACTCACAGGCGATTCGCTTTTCGTCAGCTCCGCCGGTCGGCCGGACTTGTTAGGCAATGAACATACCAAACAACTGGCCGCGCAGCAGTTCAAAACCTTGCTCATTCACCCGGGACATGGCGCCGGTTCGCCCTGCGGCGCGGACATCGGCGATCGCCTGCAAAAGCACCACCGGCTACGAGCGCCTAACGAATCCTTTCCTGCAGTTCGACGACGTGGAGAAGTTCACCGACTACGCGCTGAAAACCGCGCCACCGGTGCCGACCTACTATCCGCGGATGAAGCAAATCAACGCGGCAGGCCCGGAGATTATCGGCAATCTTCCGCGGGTGCCGGCGTTGCCCGCGAAGGCGTTCAAGCAGGCGATCGAGGAGAAAAAAGGCGTGCTCGTCGATTCGCGATCGATGCTCGCTTCCTGGCGGCGGGCGTTGAACATCGGCGGTTCGCCCTCGCTTTCGATTTGGGCGGGATGGTTGCTCGATCCGAAGGGGCCAGTCTTGTTAATCCTCGAAAAAGACCATGAACTCGATCAGGTGCTGAAGCTCTTCATTCGCACCGGCTACACGAAATTCGCCGGATACTTGGTCGGCGGAATCAAGGCTTGGGAGGCCAGCGGTTTATCGCTCGAAACCGTGCCCCAGCTTAGCGTGCACGAACTTCAGAAAAACGGACACGGATTCCAATTGCTCGATGTCCGCGGCCCGGGCGAATGGAAACACGGCCACATTCCCGGGGCGCAGCACATTTTTCTGCCGACCTTGCGCGAGAAAAGCGGCGCGCTCGATAAAACCAAACCGACCGCGGTTTATTGCGCGAGCGGTTACCGCGCGAGTTTGGCGGCGAGCATTCTCAAGCAGGAAGGCTTCTCCGCGGTGCACAATATTCCTGGAAGCTGGCAGGCGTGGAAGAAGGCGGGATTCGCGGTCGAGAAGTAGCGGCGCAAATCGTCTTGCTGCGATGACGTAGCGGATTCATGCTGGTGGCATGGCCACACAACCGACCTCTTACGCGCATCCAGAGGCGTTAGTGGATGCGGACTGGATCGAGCAACATTCGAAAGATCCTAACGTCCGAATCATTGAGTCTAACGAGGACATTCTGCTCTACGACACCGGCCACCTCCCCGGCGCGGTGCACATCGATTGGCGGAGCGATCTGCAGGATCCATTGATTCGCGATTATATTTCACCCGCGCAATTCGCGGCCCTTTGCAGCAAGAGCGGTATCTCGCCCGAGACCACCTGCGTTTTCTACGGCGACAAAGCGAACTGGTGGGCCACGTATGCGCTTTGGGTCTTCCGATTATTCGGACATGAGAAAGTAAAAATACTCAACGGCGGGCGCGATAAATGGCGCGCGGAAAATCGCACCTGGACCCGCAATATTCCAAAATATCCGCCGACGAATTATCCGGTGCCGGCGAAGCGCTACGATAAAGAAATCCGCGCCTTTGCCGATGAAGCGCTCGCGCAAAGCAAAGCGGGCAAGCCCTTGATCGATGTCCGTTCGCCGGGCGAATTCAAAGGCGAGATCACGCACATGCCCGAGTATCCGCAGGAAGGTGTGTTGCGCGGCGGTCACATCCCGGGGGCAGAAGGCGTCCCGTGGAAAACCGCGGTGAACGACGACGCGACTTTCAAATCCGCACCCGAGTTAGCGAAGATTTACCTCGAGGGCTGCGGAGTTTCGTCCGAGAAGGAGACGATCGTTTATTGCCGCATCGGCGAGCGGTCGAGCCACACCTGGTTTGTGCTGACCTATCTGCTGGGGATCGATAACGTGCGCAATTACGACGGTTCCTGGACGGAGTGGGGCAATAAAGTCGGCGCGCCGATTGAGCGGAGTTCCTGAAAGTGTATCCACCGAAGCTCAACAAAATCATTAATCTCTTCGAGATGCTGCCCGAAGTGGAGCGGCGCGAAACCCTCGTCTCCTACGCCGACAGCGCGAAGAAACAGGAGCCGCGCGAGGGGGAAAAATTCAACCTCGAGGATGTGCGCAAAGATGAAGAATGCGCCGATACGGTGGGTGTTTATTTGCAGGTGGACGACGACGGCAAGGCGCACTTTCGGATGTCGCTCGGTCCCGAAGTGCAAACGCTGACCCGCGCGATGGCGTCGATTTTGTGCAAGGGACTCGACGGCGTCACCCCGCAGGAGGTGCTCGATTTGCCGAGCGATTTCGTGACCCGGATCGTGGGCGCGGAGTTGGTTCGGGTGCGCAGCCAGACGACCTATTACATCCTCACGCGGATGAAGGGCATCTGTAAGGTTTATCTCGATCGGCAACGCAAGATGGTCGCGTAACTCACTGGTGACGCGCCCGGCTTTTCGCCTACAGTTCGCGCGCGCCAATGCCGCGAAATAACGAACTGCGAAAAATTCTTCTCATTGGCTCGGGCCCGATCGTTATCGGGCAGGGCTGCGAGTTCGATTATTCCGGCGTGCAAGCCTGCAAGGCGCTGAAGGAAGAGGGCTACGAGGTCGTGCTGGTGAATTCGAATCCGGCCACGATCATGACCGATCCGGAGTTCGCCGATCGGACTTATATTGAACCGATCACGCCCGAGGTGGTGGAAGCGATCCTCGCGCGCGAGAAGCCGGACGCCATCCTGCCGACGATGGGCGGGCAGACCGCGCTCAATGTCGCGATGGAATTGAATCGCAACGGAGCACTCGTTAGGCACAACGTGAAGTTGATCGGCGCGAATGCAGCCGCGATCGCCAAGGGCGAAGATCGTCAGTTGTTCAAGGAGGCGATGGTGCGGATCGGGCTCGATGTTCCGCGCTCCGGCGTCGCGCATGGCCTCGCCGATGCCAGCCGGATCGCGGATGAGATCGGCAGTCTCCCGCTGATCATTCGGCCGGCCTTTACTCTCGGCGGCTCCGGCGGCGGGATCGCTTACAACCGCCAGGAGCTCGACGAAATCACCGGACGCGGGCTCGATCTTTCGCCGGTCGGCGAAGTCCTGATCGAGGAGTCGTTAGTCGGTTGGAAGGAATTCGAAATGGAAGTAATGCGCGACCGCGCGGACAACTGCGTGGTCATTTGCTCGATCGAGAATCTCGATCCGATGGGGGTACACACCGGCGACTCGATTACAGTCGCGCCGACCCAGACGCTCTCCGACCGGGAGTTCCAGTTGATGCGCGATGCCTCGTTCGCGGTCATACGCGAGATCGGGGTCGAGACTGGCGGTTCGAATATCCAGTTCGCGGTCAATCCGACGAATGGCCGAATGGTGGTGATCGAGATGAACCCGCGGGTCTCGCGTTCGAGCGCGCTCGCCTCCAAAGCCACCGGTTTCCCGATTGCGAAAATCGCGGCCAAACTCGCCGTCGGCTACACGCTCGACGAACTGCGCAACGATATCACCCGCGAGACCCCGGCGAGTTTCGAGCCGACGATCGATTACTGCGTAGTCAAAGTGCCGCGATTTACTTTTGAGAAATTCCCGCAAGCCGATCCGACCCTAACGACACAAATGAAAAGTGTCGGCGAAGCCATGGCCATCGGCCGCACCTTCAAGGAGGCGCTACAAAAAGCGTTGCGCTCGCTGGAGATTAAACGCTTCGGTTTATGCGGTGACGGGAATGAAAAACGGGTCGACGCGGAAACGCTGCGGATAAGACTGAGCGTTCCAAACGCCGAGCGTTTTTTTTATCTCGCGCAGGCTTTTCAAGATGGCCTAACGACTGATGAGGTCTTCGAGCTGACAAAAATCGACCGCTGGTTCCTGCACAATATCCAGCAGATCGTCGAGGAAACCGCGCGCCTGGCGACGACCGGTTTTCGAAAAGCAAAGAAGCTTGGTTTCTCCGATCGGCAGCTCGCGATCGCTCGCAGATCCACCGAGCAGCAGGTGCGCGAAGAACGAAAAGCCGCCGGCGTAATTCCAACGTATCGGCTGGTCGATACCTGCGCGGCCGAGTTCGAGGCCTACACGCCATATTATTATTCGACCTACGGGACGGAGAATGAGCTGCGGCGGAGCGATCGTCGCAAAATCATGATTCTCGGCGGCGGACCGAATCGCATTGGGCAAGGGATTGAGTTCGATTACTGTTGCGTGCACGCGGCGTTCGCCCTACGCGAACTCGGGTTCGAAACCATCATGGTGAACTCGAACCCAGAGACGGTTTCGACCGACTACGATACCAGCGACAAACTTTACTTTGAGCCGCTGACTCTGGAAGACGTGCTCAACATTTACGATCAGGAGCAACCGGAAGGCGTGATCGTGCAATTCGGCGGACAAACGCCGTTGAATCTCGCCGCAGGTTTGCGCGCCGCGGGCGTACCGATTCTCGGGACGCAACCGGAGAGCATCGAGCGCGCGGAAGACCGCAAGCTCTTCGCGGCGATGCTCGACAAGCTTGGGCTCCGGCAGACACCGAATGGAACTGCGGTCAGCGCGGAGGAAGCAATCGCGATCGCGGAACGGATCGGTTATCCAGTGCTCGTTAGGCCATCGTTTGTCCTTGGTGGCCGGGCGATGGAGTTGATTTACAACCAGGACGATCTCCGCGCTTATATGGAGAACGCGGTCGAAGTGGGCGCGGATCGGCCGGTGCTGGTCGATCGATTTTTGGAGGACGCGATCGAGGTCGATGTCGATTGCATTGCCGACAAGGAGATCGCGGTCATTGGCGCGATCATGGAACACGTGCAGCTCGCCGGCATTCATAGTGGTGATAGCGCCTGCGCTATCCCGACGTTTTCGCTTTCCGCACGCGTGCTTGCCGACATTTCGAGCGCAACTAAAGCGATGGCGCGCGAGCTCGAAGTCCGCGGGCTGATGAATGTGCAGTTCGCGGTGAAAGGCGAAGATGTTTACGTGCTCGAAGTGAACCCGCGCGCCTCGCGCACGGCACCGTTTGTCAGCAAAGCGATCGGCGTTCCGCTGGCGAAATTGGCCGCGAAAGTGATGACGGGAAAAACGCTCGCGGAGCTCGAATTTACCGAGGAGATCATCCCAAAATACTTCTCGGTGAAGGAACCGGTCTTCCCGTTTTTGCGATATCAGGGAAGCGACACCGGGCTCGGGCCAGAGATGAAATCGACCGGCGAAGTCATGGGGATCGATGCCGATCTCGGACTGGCTTACGCCAAAGCGCAGATGGCCGCGCCGCCGGCGTTGCCGAAAGCGGGAAACATTTTCATAAGCGTGAAAGACACCGACAAGGAACGGGTGGTGCCGCTGGCGCGCGATTTCCTGGCGCTCGGTTTCGGGATCATCGCGACCAGTGGGACGGCGGCGGTTTTGTCAGCGGCTAATCTCGCGGTGACCAAGGTTTTCAAATTGCGGGAAGGCCGGCCGCATGTGGTCGATCGGATTAAAAACGGCGACGTGCAGTTGATCATCAACACGCCGAGCGGGAAAATTCCGCGCGAAGATGAACTGAAAATGCGCAGCAGCGCGCGCACTTTGAAGATTCCGATCATCACCACGATGCGGGCCGCGCAGGCCAGCGTGCAGGGAATTGCGTCGCTCCAGAAAAGCAATCTGCAGGTGAAAACGCTGCAGGAATATCACGCCGGCTAAACGCGCGCGGGCGCATTTGCGTCTTCCGCGCGGGCCGTTAGGATTGCGGCCATGAAACTGCATTTCCCTGGTGCTCTCGCCGCCATCGTATTCGCGGCGGCGACGGTACTCAGCCAGGACGCAACACCCAAACCATCTATGACTCCATCATCCAGTTCCAACGCCAACGAAGTCGCCGTGATCAAAACCAGCGAGGGCGAAATGGTCGCCGAGTTTTGGCCGGATGTGGCGCCAAAAACGGTGGAAAATTTTAAGAAACTGGCACGCGAAGGTTTCTATGATGGGACTGCGTTTCACCGGATCGTGAAAGGTTTCATGATCCAAGGGGGCGATCCCCTAACGAAAGATCCGTCCAAGGAAAGTCGCTGGGGCACGGGTGATCCGGGTTACAAAATCAAAGCCGAATTCAACGACAAGATTCACGATAAAGGGGTGCTCTCGATGGCGCGCTCGTCTGATCCGGATTCGGCAGGCAGCCAATTTTTCGTCGTGCTCGGGCGCGCGCCCCACCTCGATCATCAGTACACCGCTTTCGGCAAAGTGATCAAGGGCCTCGATGTCCTGACCAAGATCGGCGACACCGAAGTGACCACGAGCGCGAGCGGCGAACGGAGCAAACCGACCAAGCGCGTCGGCGTTGAGAGCGTGAAAATCGTGCCCGCGGATTCGGTGAAGTAATGGCGGGCGGCAGTTCGCGGGTCGCACTGATTCAAATGCAGTGCGGCGCGAAGCCGGAAGAAAATCTGGCGCGCGCAATCGCTTTTATCCGCGACTCGGCGCAGCAGGGCGCCCAGATTGTTTGCCTGCCGGAGCTGTTTCGGTCGCAGTATTTTTGCCAATCAGAGGACCACGCGAACTTCGCCCTCGCGGAGGAGATTCCCGGGCCGACGACGGACTCGTTAGGCAAACTCGCCGCGGAATTGGGCGTCGTCATCGTCGCTTCACTTTTCGAGAAACGCGCCGCCGGCGTTTACCACAATACTGCCGCGATCATCGACGCGGACGGGAAGCTCATGGGGAAATATCGCAAGATGCACATCCCCGACGATCCGGCGTTCTACGAGAAGTTTTATTTCACGCCCGGCGATCTCGGGTTCAAAGCCTGGCCGACGCGACGCGGGAACATCGGCGTCTGCGTTTGCTGGGATCAATGGTATCCCGAGGCCGCGCGCCTGACCGCGCTCCGCGGCGCGCAGCTTTTATTTTACCCGACCGCAATCGGCTGGCATCCGGGCGAGAAGGAAAAATACGGCGTCGTCCAGCACTCGAGTTGGGAGACGATGCAACGCAGCCACGCGATCGCGAATGGCTGCTACGTCGCGGCGGTCAATCGCGTTGGTTTCGAAAATCCTGCGGGCGGCGCGGGCATTGAGTTTTGGGGGCAAAGTTTTCTCTGCGCGCCGAGCGGCGAAACTCTGGTGAAAGGGAGCGTCGACCGCGAAGAGATCGTGATCGCAGATGTCGCCTGGGATCGGGTTGACGAACAGCGCACGCATTGGCCTTTCCTGCGCGATCGTCGGATCGACGCCTACGCGGGAATCGAGAAGCGCTTGATCGACTAACGAGCGCACGTCCACGCGAACGAAAGAGCATGTCATCCCGAGGCGGCGAAGCGCGCCGAGGGATCTCGCACCGGGTCCTTGGTCCACCTTCGCCCAAGATAGTTGAACCACCCTCTGCGAGGTCCTTCACCGTCTTCGCGGCTCAGGATGACAAGAACGGGCGCGCGGGTGTAGTTTGCCCGATGAAAACAAACACGCTCTCTCGTTCTGCGCTGAATCTTCTCGCGATCGGCGCACTCTCTTTGCTCTCCGCTTCCGCTCTCGCTGATGAGCCGACCAAAGCGATCGCGGTTCTGCATCCGACAAAAGGCAGCAAGGTCGAAGGCACGGTGACCTTCACGAAGTCCGGTGATGAAATGAAAGTCGTCGCCGACATCACTGGGCTCACTCCGGGCAAGCACGGTTTCCACATTCACGAGTTCGGCGATTGCTCATCGGCCGATGGCAAATCCGCCGGTGGCCATTTCAATCCGGAAAATGCACCGCACGCCGGGCATGATGCGGAGAAACGCCACGCCGGCGATCTCGGCAACATCGAAGCCGACGCCAGCGGCAAAGCGCATCTCGATTTGACCGACAAGATGATGACCTTCAGCGGCGAAACCAACATCATCGGCCATGCCGTGATCGTGCACGAAAAGGCGGACGACTTGAAAACCCAGCCGACCGGTGATGCGGGCGGCCGCGAAGCCTGCGGCGTCATCGGCGTCGCGAAGCCGTAACCGCCGCGGCTACGCTCGATCGGAAAATCCGCCGGCGATGGAATTGCTGACGATCAGTGAAGTGCGCCGGCGAGCGCAGAATGGCTTGGTTTCCGCGCGCATCCACGTGCAAATCAGCGCGGCGGAAGCCAAGGCCACGCGCGAAGCGAAACCGTATTGCGAGCTGGTCCTGGCGGATGCCTGTGACCGCATGACCTTGCGCGTCTGGAGCGATCATCCGGAATACCGCGCCTGCGAATCCCTCCAAGTCTCGGAGTTCATCGAGATCACCGGCGAGTTTGCCCAGCACCAGCAGTTTGGCCTGGAAGCGAAACAGTGGAAGGTCCGTCGCCTAACGAGTGGGGAAACTTCCGACCTGCTCGCCGGGCCACCGGAGTTGCGCGCGAAACAAACCGCCGATTGGAACTACATCGTGGAACGGGTGCGAGACCTCAGCGATCCGCGGTTGCGCGCTTTGAGCGAAGCGTTCCTCGCAGAATTTGGCGACCGCTTCCGCCGGACTGCCGGCGCGCGCAGTTATCATCACGCGCGCCGCGGTGGCCTGGTCGAGCACGTCGCGCAAATGATGCGCACTGCGGTCGCGCTGGTGCCGCTTTATCCGCAGCTCAATCTCGATCTGCTCATCGCCGGAATTCTTTTTCACGACTCCGGCAAGCTCTGGGAAAATCATCTGCCGGAAACCGGCTTCACCATGGGCTTCGACGAACGCGGCGAACTCATGGGCCACATCTCCATCGGGATGGAGTTGGTTAATTCGCTCTGGCGCAAATTGCAATCGCCTAACGAGTCCAACGGTTGGAGCGATCTCGTGCCCGCCTCCGAGGACGTGCGCTTGCATCTGCTCCACCTGATTGGCGCGCATCACGGTGAGCCGCAATTTGGCTCGCCCGTTTCACCGAAGACCCCGGAAGCGATGGCGCTCAATTACATCGATAACCTTGATGCGCGTTTGGAAATGTTCGCTGCCGGTTATTTGGTGGCGAAGCCGATCGCGGAACGCATTTACGATCGCGTCCGCCCGTTGCCGGGAAACCTCGTCAGGCCGCTGGAAAAATTTCAGGCCACCGACGGCTAACAAACATCATGGCCGCGGGGTGCGCTATTTGCTAACTACGAGAGGCATCGCCGCCGATGAAGGTCTCCGTCATCATCCCCTGCTTTAATGAGCGCCCGACGATCGCCCGGATCGTCCAGGCAGTCCGCTCCGCGCCGATCGACGAACTCGAACTCATCCTGGTGGATGATGCTTCCACCGACGGCACCGCCGAACTCCTTGGCGGCGAAATCTCCCAATTGATCGACAGGACGATTTTCCATCGGAAGAACCAGGGTAAAGGCGCGGCCGTACGCTCCGGCCTGGCCGCGGTCACGGGCGAGGTGGTCCTGATTCAGGATGCCGATCTGGAATACAACCCGGAAGATTACCGGATATTGCTCGAGCCGATTTTTTCCGGCAAAGCGGACGCGGTTTTCGGTTCGCGTTTCATGGGCGGACGGCCGCACCGGGTGGTTTATTTCTGGCACATGGTGGGCAACAAATTCCTCACCCTGCTCTCGAACATGTGCACCAATCTCAACCTCACCGATATGGAAACCTGCTACAAAGCGTTCCGTGCTTCGGTCATCCAGGACCTGGTGATTTGTGAGGATCGCTTCGGCTTCGAACCGGAGATCACCGCGAAGTTGGCGAAGACGCGTTGCCGCATTTACGAGGTCGGCATTTCCTACGACGGCCGCACTTACGAAGAGGGCAAAAAGGTTTCGTGGAAAGACGGTTTCCGCGCGATCTACGCGATCCTGAAATATAATTTCTTTGCTCCGCAACGGCGTCCGCAGACATCGGCCGCGCGCGTCTCCGGCGCTCTTCCTGTGGTGTGCGAAAGCAAACCTTCCTCTCGTTAGGCTGGCGCGGTCTGGCCAGCGGAATTCTCGGCACGGCTTTCCTCTGGGTGAGCGCGCCGAAGGTTTGGGAAGCGCTGCGCCCTTCCGGCTTTGGCCCAATTCTGCCCTATCACACGACCAACAGTTACGGAGTCAATCTGCTCCATGTGCAGAACGCGTCCGAGCGAATCCTGGCCGCGTTTGCCGCCTTGCCGCCGCAGCAACCGGTGGCGGTGATCCTCCCCGAGGATGACGAGAGAAGCATTTTTCTGAGTTATCTCGTCGGCTACTTCGGCTGGCCGCGCGAGGTCCGCGCGATCGCGATCACCCACCAGAACGCGCAACAAGAACTGCAAAAACTCGATCACTCATCGATCGCCGCGATCTTTTTCTGCGGTCTCGAACCGCCCGCCGGAATGCGTCCTGTCATGCGCATCGGAACGGGCCTAACGATGGTTCCCTTGACCAGTAATCCGGAAACGCCCGCGCCATGAACATCGGCGGATTACTGGCTGCATTGCTTCTGCTTTTCGCCGCGGGCTTCGGCGCAACCTTGTGGCTGATGCGCGGCGCGCAGCGAATCAACCTCCTCGAATGCGCCACGCTCGGCTGGCTCTTCGGCTGTGGCTTGGTCTCGTTAGGCTTGTGGCTCGGCGGACTGGTTCTTTCCGGCCTCGCCCTGCAAGCCGGCGTGGCGGTGATCGCGGTGGGGCTCGCGCTTACCGGTCTAATCTCCGCGCGCCAGAGCGGTGCTCGCTTCGTCTTCCCTCGACCGGAAAATTTCCTCGAGTGGATTCTCGCCCTGGCGATCGCGCTCGAAATCCTCCTCGCGTTTCGCTCCGCCTGCAGTCACGGGCTCGGCTGGGATGGTTTACTGAATTGGGAAGTCAAAGCGCGTTACGCCTTCCTCAATGACGGCGTCCTCCCGCCCGCGTATTTCGGCAGCGCCACTCGCGCCTTCACTCATCCGGCCTATCCGCTGCTCATCCCACTGACCGAGCTCTGGGTTTATCTTTGGATGGGCGAACCGAACCAGTTTTGGATCAAGCTCATCTTCCCGCTCTTCTACGCCGCGGGCGCGATCCTGCTCGCCAGCAGCGCGCGTCGCCTAACGAATCGTCGATGGCCCGGATTGCTCGCGGCCGCTTTGCTCTTTTTCGTTCCCTGCCTGACGAACTCACCCGGCGATGTCGCCGGGGGCTACGCGGACTTTCCGCTCGGAGTTTTTTACCTCGTCGCCATCGGTTACCTGCTGCGGCATGCAAGCACGCGCGAGCCGGGTGCGTTTCGGATTTATGCCGCTAGCCTGGCGTTGCTCCCTTGGACGAAACGCGAGGGCGTTGTCCTCTGGCTGACCGCCGCGATCGCCGGAGCGTTCGTCCTCTGGCGTCGCCGAGAATCACCGCGCACCTGGCTTTGGTTCCTGCCCGGCATTCTCATCATCGCCGCCTGGAAACTTTTCCTGCACCTCCTCCACACCACCGAGGCTGGCGAGTTCGTTCCGATGAATTTCCACGCGCTGATGGCCAACCTCTCCCGTGCCTTGCCGCTCGCAAAAATGGTCGTGCGAGAAATGCTCGTGACCTACCGCTGGAGTTTGCTCTGGCCGCTGGTCGCGCTCGCACTCGTTAGTCTGGCCGGGCGGGCGCGCGACTGGCGTTTGCTCTTGTTAGGCAGCGCGATCATCGCGCCGATCGCGCTTTACGCTGCGACCTATTTGTTTAGCAGCTGGCCGAATTACGCGAATCACTTCGACGCCTCTTACTCGCGCCTGCTTCTGCACGTCGTTCCGGTGGCCTGGCTGGCGATTGCCCTCGCTATTTCGCGGTCGTCCTCCGCTGCGCTTCCGTCAGATAAACTTCGTCAATCTCGAAACCGATGAACTCCGGAACCGCGCAGCGTTGCGCCGCGACTGCGGAATTTCCGATCCCGAGAAACGGGTCGAGCATTCGTTTCACACTCGTTAGGCCATGGAGCTTGATGCAGTTAGTCGCCAGCTGAACCGGAAAGGTCGCCGGGTGCGGCCGCTGTTTTTCGCGGCTCTTGATTGTCTCGTAGGGCACGAACCAGGTGTTGCCGCGACAGCGCAGATCGCCGCCGCCCGTGTGCCTCCAGCGCGCGACGTTGCTTTTGTCCTGATAAGGAACGCCGAGCGCGAGCCGGTCGATCGGCGTCCGGCCGGTCGGGGTCAGATGGAACACATATTCATGGCAATCGTTCAGGTAGCGCGGCGAATTGATCGGTTTGAAGTGGCCGTGGTTGCCGTCCGCGAGCGCGATCGATTTGATCCAGTGGATGGTGTTTTGCAGGACAAAAAACTCGCGCAAGGCGAGGACCACTTCGTGCGGGAACATCGGATTCGAGGGCGCTGCGCCGACGTTCAGAAAAAACGAGCCCTCTGGCCGGAGAAGGCGACGAATTTCCGCCGCCCACTCACCGCACCAGGCGAGATACGCGGCGCGGTCCTGGCGATCGGAAAACTTGCGGTAGCGAATCCCGAGATTGTAAGGCGGCGAAGTGACCGCGAGATCGACCGACTCGTTAGGCAATGCGGTCATCCCCGCGAGACAATCTTGCAGTCGGAGATCGAATCTGGTCACGCCAGGAAAGTGTCTGAGCCGATTCGATTCGTACAGCGAATTCGTCTATTGTCCCGCGATGTCCGACAAACCTGCCAGGTTGAAAATCGCCGACCGCGAGTTTACTTCGCGGCTGCTCGCGGGCACCGGCAAATTTTCGTCTAACGAATCGATGCGCGATGCGCTCGAAGCCAGCGGCACCGAGATCGTGACGGTAGCGCTGCGGCGCGCGGATCTTTCCGGCAAAGGCGATCCCTTCGCCAACATCCTCGATTTCATCGACCCGAAACGCTTCCTGCTTTTGCCGAACACCAGCGGCGCGCGCAACGCCGAGGAAGCCGTCCGGCTCGCGCGAATCGCGGTCACCGCCGGGCTGCCGAATTGGGTTAAACTCGAGATTCATCCGGACCCGCGCTACCTGCTGCCCGATGGCGTCGAGACACTCGCGGCCGCGGAAATTTTGGTGAAGGAAGGCTTCGTCGTCCTCCCCTACATCAACGCCGATCCGGTCCTCGCGAAACGCTTGCAGGATATCGGCACCGCGACGGTGATGCCGCTCGGCTCGCCCATCGGAAGTAACCGCGGAATCGAAACCCGCGCGCAGATCGAAATTATTATCGAACAAGCGACCGTCCCGGTGGTGGTGGACGCAGGGTTAGGCGCGCCGAGCCAGGCCGCGGAAGCGCTGGAGATGGGCGCCGATGCGGTCCTCGTGAACACCGCGATCGCGATCGCTTCCGATCCGACGCGGATGGCGCAGGCGTTTCGCAAAGCGGTCGAAGCCGGGCGCGAAGCCTATGAGATCGGGCTCGCGGAACGCCGCGCGACCGCCAGTGCAACCAGCCCGTTGACCGGTTTTTTCACCGGCAACTAAACGCTAAAGATCGTCCACCTCGTCGGCGACGCGGCGCGCGGGCGGCTCAGGATTCTCGTTCGCGTCGCCAGGAAATTTCGGCGGCGGTTTCGAGGGGCGATTGAGTTTTTCGCCCAAAGATTTGCGCGCCTTTTCGCCAGGCGAGCCATGCGCATCGGTCTCTTCCATTCCTTCCATGATCGCAAAACCGTCCATGAAAAGAAACGCATCCCACCGGCGCGGTGGCCTTTAGTTTGACCTCACGGATTGGCGCGCTTTGCCCCCTTGAGGTAAGGTCAGGGCGCATGTCCTCCGAAACCGTCGAGCTCCGCGGCCACATTATTGATTCGCTGATTCTGCCCAAGGTTCTCGATGAAATTTTGACCCGCGGCGCCGCTTTCAAAATCGCCGAGATCAAGATCGGACAGAACCGGGTCGATCAAAGTTACGCGCGCATCGATGTTTCCGCAGAGAACGACGCGATCCTGAACGACATCGTTCTGCGGTTGCGGCAACACGGCGCGGAAGTGCTCGAGCGCAGCGACGTCCGGCTGGCGGCGGCACCGGCTGATGGCGTTTTCCCGGATGATTTTTATGTCACGACCAACCAGCAAACTTTCGCCCGGGTGAACGGCGAAGAACTGGAAGCGAAGCCGGCGCTGATGGATTGCGGGATCGCGATCGACCCCCAGGCGAAAGGTGCCCGCGCGGTCAAGTTTCACGAGGTCAAACGCGGGATGCAGATTGTCCTCGGGCAAAAAGGGATCCGGGTCGTGCCGGTGCAGCGCTCGTTAGACCGGAATGGTGGTTTCGAATTCATCACCACCAATGTTTCCGTCGAACAACCGAAGAGCGCGGTCATCCGCGAGACTGCGCTGGAGCTGAAACGCACGCGCGCAAACGGCGGCAAGAGTTTGCTCGTGGCGGGCCCGGCCGTGGTCCACACCGGCGCGGCTGAGCATTTGGAAAAACTGATCCACGACGGCCACGTCGATGTCCTCTGCGCGGGCAACGCTCTCGCGGTGCATGACATCGAGCACGCGCTTTTCGGGACTTCGCTCGGGATGAATATCGAGCACGGCACACTCGCCGATCACGGTCATGAAAATCAGCTGCGCGCAATCAACGCCATCCGGCGCGCGGGCAGTATCGCGGCCGCGGTGAAATCCGGCCTGCTCACCAAAGGAATCATGCACGCCTGCGTGCAACACGGCGTCGAGTTGGTCCTCGCGGGTTCGATCCGCGATGACGGGCCGTTGCCGGACGTGATCACGGATTCGATCGCCGCGCAGAAAGCCATTCGCGAAAAAATCGAGGGCGTGACCATCGCGCTGATGCTGGGAACGATGTTGCACTCGATGGCGGTGGCGAGCGTTTTGCCGGCGACCGTGAAGACGCTCTGCGTCGATATCAATCCGGCCGCGGTCAGCAAATTGACTAATCCGCAAAATTTCCAGGCGCTCGGCTTGGTCACGGATGTGGAATTATTTTTGCGCGAACTCTGCGGTTATCTGGCGGAAGACGCGGTGACCGCGCCGCGCGCCAGCTAAGGAGTTTTCCAGCATGCGCGAACTCCTTCTTTGCCCGCCGGACCACTACGAGATCGATTACGAGATCAACCCGTGGATGAGCCGCGAGCGCCCAGCGGACAAGCCGCTGGTGAAAGCGCAGTGGACGCGGCTTTTTGAGACGCTTTCGAAACTCGACACCACCGTGCACACGATCACGCCGGCGAAAAAATTGCCGGACATGGTCTTCACCGCCAACGCCGGCTTGGCCGTCGGGCGAAAGTTTATCCCGAGCAATTTCCGGCATGTCGAACGCGCGGGCGAAGCGCCGCTCTTCGCACTCTGGATGGAAGAACGCGGCTACGAAGTCGTCTGGCTGCCGCCGAGTTTGTATTTCGAAGGCGAAGGCGATGCCCTCTTCGCGGGCGATGCCCTCTTCTGTGGCTACAAATTTCGCACCGACATCAATTCCCATCGAGCGATCGCGGACTTGTTAGGCTGCCTGGTCATTTCGGTTGAGTTGGTCGATCCTCGTTTCTATCACATCGACACCTGTTTTTGTCCGCTGGCGGATGGCGGCGCGATGTGGTTCCCCGCGGCGTTCGATGAATATGGGCAGCGCGCCCTCCGCGATCGCCTAACGAATCTGATCGACGTCTCCGAGGAGGAAGCAGGCGTGTTTTGCTGCAACGCGGTCGTCTTAAACAAAGACATCGTCCTGCCGGCAGGCGCGCCCAAGCTGGTCGCGCAATTGCAGGATCGCGGTTACACCTGTCATCCGCTGCCCATGACTGAATTCCTCAAAGCCGGCGGCGCCTGCAAATGTCTCACGATGTTTATGCCGCAGCGCGAAAGCGCTTGTTAGGCAAAACGCTCGCTCGAATGCAATCCAGGCCCCTGTGCGAGGTCCCCTCGTCGTCTTCGCGACTCGAGATGACAAATTGTCAGGAAGTGCGTTCGCGTTTTTTCTTCATCTCGCCTTCGATTTTTCCGAGCGGCAAACAATTCACCACGTCGGTTTTCGTCAGCCAGCCTTTGCGCGCAACGCCGATCCCAAACCACAATTCTTGCAGGCGATCCACCGCGTGCGCGTCCGGATTAATGACGCACTTCACGCCCTTCTCCTTCGCCAGCGGCCACCAGCGCCAATCGAGATCAAGGCGTTTCGGCGCGGCGTTGATCTCGATCCAAGTGCCGGTCTCGGCGGCGGCCTCGATGATTGCTGGAATATCGACCGCGTAAGGCTCGCGTTTCAAAAGCAAACGCCCGGTCGGATGCGCCAGGAAAGTGACGTTAGGATTGCTGATCGCGCGAATGATCCGCTCGGTCATCTCCGCTTCCGGCAACGTGAATGCCGAATGCACAGAGGCGACGACAAAGTCCAGTTCGGCGAGAATCTCATCCGGAAAATCAAGCGAACCATCGCGCAGGATATCGCATTCGATCCCGGTGAAAATTCGAAAATCTTTACGCCCTTCATTGAGCCTGCGAATCGCCGCCATTTGCACCCGCAGCCTTGCGGCATCGAGCCCGCGCGCCTGAATGGAACTGCGGCTGTGATCGGCAATTCCAATGTATTGCAGGCCGAGTTCTTCGGCCGCGCGCGCCATGTCTTCGAGCGAACTCCGGCCATCGCTCGCGGTGGTGTGGCAATGAAAGGTGCCGCGCAAATTTTCCTTCTCGATCAATTTCGGCAGACGCCCCTCCGCCGCGGCTTCGAATTCGCCGCAGTTCTCGCGCAACTCCGGCGCGATGTAATCCCAGCCTAACGAGCGGTAGATCTCGGCTTCCTCGTGCACTTCGGGGATCGGTTCGGCCGCGCGCTTGCGTTTTGCCGTCGGCTCGACGGGCGCCGGCCCGAGCCGGTATTCGTTCAAGGTCCAGCCACGCTGCAGGGCGCGATTGCGAACGACGATGTTGTGCTCCTTGCTCCCGGTAAAATAATTGAGCGCAAACGGGTACTCGTTAGGCGCGACCACCCGCAGATCGCATTGAATCCCGGAGCGCAGGCGCACGCTCGTTTTAGTCACGCCCTGGGCGATGATCGATTCCACCAGCGGATGGGCCGCGAAGAATTTCGTGACCGATTCCGGCGCCTTGGTCGCGACAATAAAATCGAGATCGCGCACGATTTCTTTGCGCCGCCGATAGCTGCCGGCGATGCACACGTGCAAGGTTTCCTCCAATCCGCGGAGATCGTTTTGCAAGGTCTCCGCTTCGTTCGCGATCGTGCCCAATTGAAAAGAGCCCGCATGTTTCGAACGGTCTGCGATGGCCTTGGAAAGTTTCGTCTGCGTCGTCTTCCCGAAGCCCGGCAATTCCGCGACGCGATCGGTTGCGCAAGCTTCCTGCAGTTGCGCGATCGAACTGATTTTAAGCTGATCGTAGAGCGCCTTGATTTTTTTCGCGCCCAACCCCGGCAGCGTGAAAAGCTCGAGGATATCCGGCGGAAATTCCGCGCGCAGCGTTTCGAAATATTCCGACCGACCACTCTCCGCGAGCTCGCGCACGACGGTCGCGATCCCTTTGCCGATCCCGGGAATCTTCGCGAGCGTTTCGGGATCGCGCAGCTCGGTCACGGTGCCGCCCCAGGTTTCGAGCGAGCGCGCGGCGTTCGCATACGCGCGGATCTTGAACGGGTTCTCCGCCTTCAGCTCCATCAGGGTGGCAATCTTTTCCATCGTCTCCGCGATCGCCGCCTTATCCATCCTCTCACCGTTACCTCAGATTCGCCGCCCGGCCACAGCAGCGGGTGAATCTTCGTGCTAACTTTCGCCAATGCTTTTTCGGGTTTTAACTCTCGCGCTTTTCCTCGCGGTGGCGGACGCGCGCGCAGTGATTCTTTTCGAAACCGGCGATCCCTCGACGAACACGACGGCGCCCACCGGCAATCTCGCGGGCAGCGGCTGGCAATTCGAGGGCACCTTCGGCCCGTTCCTGGGAACGCCGATCGCGCCGAATTTTTTTATCACCGCCAAACATATCGGCGCGGCCGACAGCGTTTTTTATTACAACGGCAACGTCTATCCGGTGGCGCGACAATTTAACGACGCCTTCAGCGACTTCAGCATCTGGCAAATCACCGGCACGTTTCCGACCTTCGCTCCGCTCTACACCAGCGGCGGCGAGACCGGGCAGCAGCTGGTCGTCTTCGGTCGCGGGACGCAGCGCGGGAGTGAAATTATTCTCGGCGGAACTTTGCGCGGATGGAACTGGGGACCCGGCGACCGGGTTGAGCGCTGGGGCGAAAATGTCGTTAACGCGATCGTCCAGGATGGCCCGGCGAACGCTTATCTTTACGCGACCTTCGATCAGGACGGCGTGCCTAACGAGTCGCACCTTTCTTCCGGCGATTCCGGCGGCGCGATTTTCTTGCAAGAAGGTGGAGTTTGGAAATTGGCCGGGATCAATTACGCGGTCGACGATCTCTACATGAGTGCGGTCGGCGGGCCGTTCACCGCGGCGGTTTTCGATACGCGCGGATTCTATTTCCAGGACTCCTCGAACCCGCCGCATTACACCGTCATCACCGGGACGAAACCGCAACCGACGGGATTTTATTCGACCCAGATTTCCGCGAAACTCGGCTGGCTTTACAGCGTGATCGACCCGGCCGGCGATGCGGATGGCAACGGAATTTCCAATCGGCTGGATTATGCGCGCGCGCTGAACGCGGCCGCAACCGCCGGCCCAGGCGCGGTCGCGGCGACGAAGGCAACCAACGCGCTCACCTTCACCTATCGAAAGCTGACGACGCCGAACAATCTCCAGTATGCGGTCGAGCAGTCGAACGACCTGGTGCATTGGATGCCGGCGGCGCCTAACGAGTCCATCGTTCGCTCAGGCGACGACGTGCAGACCGTCAAAGCCTCGGTCCCGCTCAGCAACACGCCGACGTTCCTGCGGATCGAAATTACCGGGCCCTGAGCACCGCTCACATTCGCCCGCGCCGTTTGTAGAAATCGAAACGCGCGATGACCGCGTCCACGTATTTGCGGGTTCCGGGAAAATCGATGTTCGCCCGAAAAGTGTCCGGCGGGAGCACCAGCCGTTCGTCGCCTCCAGCCCAGCGGAGGGCGCGGCTGGCCCCGGCGTTATATTCCGCGAGCGCGAACGGCACCGGATCGGCCTGCGCTTTCCAATGCTGCATTGCTCGCGCGAGATACCAGCTCCCCGCCTGGAGATTTGTTTTCGGATCGAACAACTCTTCCCCGTGAAAATTTTCCAGGTGCGTTTCCCGGGCCCACTCGCTCGCCGCGCGCTCCGTCACCTGCATCAAGCCACGTTCGCCCGCGCTCCCAAATTTTTGCGGATTGAAGCGGCTCTCCCGCCAGACGACGGCTTTGATCAGCATCGGATCGACGCCATGCTGCGAGGCGACCTGGCGAATTAATTCGTCCTGTTGATGGAAACGCCCGGGGCTGATCCATTCGTAAAGCGTGTAGGCGGTATCGCCCGAGCGCAGCGCGAGGTAGGTTGCGCCCGCCGCCAGCGCGAGCAACCCGCAGATCAGGAATTTGAGAACGAAGCGCATCGCAGTTGATCAATCACGCATCATTGGACGCGAGCAATGACTTTTCCTTGCGCCCTATTTTATCCCCGGAGCGAGCTCGCGCCTAACGAGTGAAAGCGAAATACGCCCGGGTCATCGTCGACCGCGTGATTCATCGCGAGCTCGATTACTCAATTCCCGAGACCCTCGCGGATCGAATCGAGATCGGCTGTCGCGTGCGGGTGCCGTTTCGCGACAAATCCGCGCTCGCCACCGTGGTCGCGATTCTCGAGGAGACGGACGTCACTGGCATTCGTCCGATCGAAGCGATCGTCGGCGAGCAACCGGCGCTGAGTTTGAAACTGCTCGAACTCGCGCGCTGGATGAGCGCTTACTACTGCTGCTCGATCGAGACCGTGATGCGCAGCTTGTTGCCGCAAGTGATCCGGCGCGCGGAAGTCAGTTGGAAAAAACAACTCTTCGTTCATCCTTCGCGCGCGGTTCCGCCGGAAGAAATCGAAAAACTGCGGAAGCGTGCGCCGCGCCAGGCGGAGCTGCTGGAAGCAGTCGTTAGGCTAAACGCACCGATTCTTGCGGCCGAACTTCTGCGCCAGACTTCGTTTGATAACCAAACCCTGCGCGCGCTCGCCAAGCGCGGGCTGGTCGAGCTCCGCGAACAAGCAGTGCAGCGCGACCCGCACGCGGATGAGCAATTTATTCCCTCGAGCAACCTTGTGCTCAACCCCGAGCAAGCCGTCGCGCTCGCCGCAGTCGAGGAAGCGCTGGCCGATCCGGAGAACGCGAAACCGTTGTTGCTGCACGGTGTCACCGGCAGCGGCAAGACGGAGATATATTTGCAGGCCATCAAGTCGACCCTCGCGCGCGGAAAAACGGCCATCGTGCTCGTGCCGGAAATTTCGCTCACGCCGCAAACGGTCGAGCGTTTCAAAAGCCGCTTCAGCGAAACCGACGACATGGTCGCGGTCTTGCACAGCCGGCTTTCGCAAGGCGAGCGGCATGATGAATGGCACAAGATTCAATCGGGTCGTGCGCGCATCGTCATCGGCGCGCGCAGCGCGGTTTTTGCGCCGCTGGAAAATCTTGGGCTGATCGTCGTCGATGAAGAACACGAGACGACCTACAAGCAGGAGGAAGCGCCGCGTTACCATGCGCGGGATGTCGCGGTCGTGCGCGGCAAACTCGAGGGCTGCGTGGTCTTGTTAGGCACGGCCACGCCTTCGCTGGAAAGTTATTACAACGCCCAGCGCGGGAAGTATCGCCTGCTCAATCTCACGTTGCGCGTCGACGACAACCAGATGCCGCTGATCCGCATCGTCGATCTCCGCCAGGAAAAACGGAAAGCGAAATCGCTCACCATCCTCGGGGAAAAATTATACGGCGCGATCGCCGCGCGCCTGGAAAAGAAAGAGCAAACCATCCTCTTCCTCAATCGCCGCGGCTTCTCCACCTCGCTTCTTTGCAGCGCCTGCGGCGAAGCGCGCGAATGCCCAAACTGCAGCGTCGCCCTCACCTTCCATCGCACCGCCGCGCGCCTCAGTTGCCATCTTTGCGGACACACCGCCGCGGTTCCGAAAAAATGTCCGGCCTGCGGCGAGGACGCACTCATCTACTCCGGGTTCGGCACCGAAAAAGTGGAGGCGAACGTGCAGCAACTTTTTCCCAAAGCAGTCGTTAGGCGAATGGACGCCGATTCTATGACCCGCAAAGATGCCTATCGCGAAACCCTGCGCGCCTTTCGCGGCGGCAAGATCGATATCCTCGTCGGCACGCAGATGATCGCGAAGGGCCTGCATTTTCCGAACGTTACTCTCGTCGGAATTATCAATGCCGATCTCGCGCTCCATCTGCCGGATTTCCGCGCAGGCGAACGAACCTTTCAGTTGCTCACCCAGGTCGCCGGCCGCGCCGGCCGCGGCGAAACGGCGGGCGAAGTTTTCGTGCAAACCTTCACGCCCTTCAGCCCATCGATTCAGTTCGCGCGGCATCACGATTTCACCGGTTACTTCGAGCAGGAACTGGAATTCCGTGAACGCTGCGATTTCCCTCCCTTCACCCACGCGGTTTTGCTGACAATTCGTTCCGCGCACGAAACACGTGCAAGCTTTTCGGCCGAAACGCTGGCCCGCCGTTTACGCGAAGCGTTGCCGAAAGAATTCATCCTGAGCGAGCCAACCCCCGCGCCGCTGGAAAAGCTGCAGGGACAGTATCGTTTTCACATCCTCATTCGCGGCGAAGCCATCGTGCGCCTGAGCCGTTTGGTGCGCGAAACGCTAGATAAATTGCCCTTCCCCGAGGACGTCCTGGTCGCGGTGGATGTGGACCCGTATCAGCTCCTCTGAGTTGAGAAAAGGCGCGCGCTCCGCTTCACCCTCCCTGAAGCCGAACGACGAACAATCGACTAACGGCGGCACGGCCGGAACTAACAAAAGCCGAGCTTTGCGCTCGCGTGCCAGGATCGAGCCGAGCAAGCTCCCGCGATGAAGACTTTTTGCGTTTATCTCCTGGGCCACGATCACGCAGTGGAGGTCCGGGCAGATTGGTTCGCGCTCGTCGGCGAGAAGGGCGACCAATCCTATCGCTTCAAAGTTAAGACCGCGGAAGGAAGTGAAGTCGTTGGCGAGACTCCTGCGCGCAATTTGCTCTTCATCGTCGAAAAAGACGCGCTCGCCTAACGAGTCCTCGCGCAGACTTGAAATCGCCTGACGAACCGGCGATCGAGCCAGTCCTTGAGCCAAACGCCGGACGATTACGTATCGTCCAGAGGCCGCGGGTGAGAAGCGCGCTGCCATCGCCGAGATTGAGAATCAGCAGGTAATTTTTCTGCGGCTGGAAATTTTTTAACGCTTCCCCGGCGAGGTAGGCGCGCAAATTGTGCGCTAAAATCGGGGCTTGGCGAACGGCGTAAACGCCGATCCGTGGCAGACCGCGTTCGCCGAAATGAATGCAATCACCGGCGCCGAAAATTTCCGGATGCGTGCCGCTTTGCAGAAAGTCGTTCACCCGCAGCGAGCCGTCATTCGCGCAAAGCAGGCCGGATTCACGCAGGAGAGTGGCGCCCGAATCCCCGCGGCGACGATATGTTGATCGAACGCCACCCGCTCGTATTTCTCGAGCACGACTTCGCCGGCGACGCCGTGATCTGCCTTGCCCCCGAGATGCAAGCCACACCGATGGAACGCCGATATTTCGCCCGGATCCGGCGCGCTTTGGGCGGGCAGCGGTAAGAATTTCCGGCTCCGCGGAAATCAGAGCAACGCTCCCCACGCGCTTTGCCTCCGCCAGCAAGCGCACGAGATTGGCGGCAATCTCGCTTCCCGCCGGTCCCGCGCCGAGATGGCAATCTGGACTCGAGCACTCCTTAGACCGGCAGCCAAACCCTCCCGGAGCGCGAGCAAATTCTTGATCGGTTTCACCGGCAAGCCGAACTCGGACGCGACGGGCACAGTCTCCATCGGCACCTCGCTCCCGACATTGAGCGAAAGGACCTCGCAGTCGACGAAGCGACCAACTCGTTAGGCGAAGCTCGCGGGTCGATCCGGGTGACGCTTTCCTTAAGGAATCGCCGCGCTCGACCAGCGCCTGCACGTCGACGGTATCGTCGGCCGGTTGATAAAATCCGGAGATCATACCGGGCCCCATCCCCGAATACCAAAAGCGCCCGGGGGCGATCAGGGTAACCTCGATCCCGCGCTCGACGAAGGCGCGTGTTTCCGAGAGTGGAAATAAATGCGCGTGACCCGCGCCGACAAAGACCAATCGCTTCATTTTCTGCCGCGCCGCCGCGGCGCCGTTCTCGGCGCGATCAGGGCGCGGGTGATTTGCGGTTCCGCAGATAGAGGTAAACGAACACGATCGCGGGGATGAGCGCCGCCAGGTCGAGCCAGGTGGTGTAGTTCCACTGTAAACTCATCGACATCACGGGACTCGGCGGACGCGGGCCTTCCGGCACCAAGCCGAGTGCGGAGAACAAGACGTCGACCACGATCCCGGCGCAAACCATGCAAAGAAAGAAGACGCCGGTGATGTAGGTGGCCGCGCGCCAGCCGTAATACTTTCCGAAAATTACCACCAGCGGGAGAACGATGAGATCGGCGAAGATGAACGAAATCACGCCGCCGAAACTGATTCCATTGCTCCAGAGATGCGCGGCCAGCGGGAGATTTCCGACCGAGCAAACGAAACTGGCGATCGCGATCAGCGGACCGACGATGCAATTCTCCAGGATCCGCAACCACGTCGGGCCGCTCTGCAAAAAGAGCGCCTGCCACCAGTTGTTAGGCACGAGCGTGGCCAGGAATCCGGCGATCAAAAATCCGATGGTGATCTCTTTCCAAAGCATCAGCCAGTCCATCACGAAGGCGTTCGCCACCTGCGTCCATTTCCCGGGAGCCGCGCCCGATCCGCCACCGTGATGCTCGTGCCCGCCGTGGCCGCAATCGTCTTCCTCGTCGCCGCTGCCCCCGGCGACTTTGCGCGCTTCTTTCTCGAGATTTTTCGGGAAGATGATCGACGCAAAAAGCCAAAGCAGCCCGATGAGCACGAACGCGCCGATAAAATTCGCCAAGAGAAAACGCCAGCCTAACAAGATCCACAAAACCGCTGCGAGCTCGATCACCAGATTGGTCGAGGCAAACATGAAAGCGAGCGCGGGAATAAGCGCGGCGCCCTGCTTGAAAGCGCTCCGCGCCGCCGCCGCCGCGGCGTAAGAGCACGAGCTACTGGCCGCGCCAAAACCGGTGGCCATCAGCATGGTCTTCAGGTTCTTCCGGCCGAAATGCCGGCTCATCCTGTCCTTGCTCACGAAAACCTGGAGCGCACCGGAGATGGCAAAGCCGACGGTCAAGGCCCAGAAAGTTTCCCAAGCCATGACCAGGGCGTGGTAGAGACCGGACAGGATCGGGTTCACGCTAAAAATTGCCTAACGAGTGGTGAGGCTTCGGATCGCAAACGGTCGCGGCTACTCCGCGAGCAATGCTTCGCAAGCTCTGGTGCAACGTTCGCAAGCTTCCGCGCAGACGCGGCAATGTTCCATTTTTTCGCTGTGCCTGGCACAGCTGGCGCCGGAAATTTCCGTGGCCTTGATCGAAGCGCGGAGCTGCGCGCCGGCGAGCGTTTTGTCGGTTTGGGTAAAGCGCGAGATCAGGCGCGCAGTCGTTAGGCAAACATCCGCGCAATCGTTGCAATTGCGGATGCACTCGACCATCGCCGCGACATTTTTCTCACCGAGACAGGCGTCGGCGCAGGCATTGCACGCTTCCGCGCAGGCATAGCAGGCGGTGATGCACTCGATCGCGACCGCGCGGTCGGATGAAGGATGCACCGGATGGGTATCGAACATTTGTTTGATGTAACTCATGACGCGGAATCTCCTGGTGGTGGCTGATGAATTTGGTCGGGATGCGGGATGAACGCGTCCGTGAGGGGCGACGATGTGGTCACGTGCTCGGAGGAAATCCGGAACCCTGCGCGCTCGATCGCTGCGTGCAGTTGTTTTTCCGAAATGCTGACCGGCTCGTAGTTCACGGCGACTTTACCACCGCGGAGGCTGATCGATTGCACGCCCTCGAGGTTTTCGAGCGCGTCACGCAAGGTTCGCTCCGCCGTCGGCGAGTCCGCTTTTTCGACCGTGAACTCGGCGTCGATGTACTCGTGCAAACCGGATTCGTCAGGAACATCCGCCACAATAATGGATCGCCGCTCGCCCGCTCCGCGGATGCGATGAACCACGGCAATCACGGCTGCAGAACGACCTTCACGCAATCGTCCTTCTTTTCGTTGAAAATTTTGTAGCCGTGCGGCGCTTCTTTTAACGGCAGTCGATGCGAGACGATGTCGTCGAGTTTGATTTCGCGGCGCTCGAGATGGCCGAGAAGGGTGTCGATGTGTTTTTGCACGGGCGCTTGGCCGAAGGCCATCTTGATGCCTTTGTCGAAAATCTGGCCTAACGGGAAGTTGTCGTAGGGCACGCCGTAAACTCCGAGCACCGTCACCCAACCGCCGCGGCAAACGGCGCTGATCGCAGTCTTGAGCGCTTTGATGCTCCCGACTTCGCCACGCCAAATATTTCCCAACTTGTGCGCGAGACTGCGGTCGGCTTCCATTCCCACCGCATCGACGCAGACGTCGGCGCCGCGGCCATCAGTCATCTCGCGGATGGCTTCGACCACATCGGTGTCGTCGGCATTGATCGTCTCGGATTTTGCCGTGCGCCGCGCGGTATCGAGCCGGTAGTTTTGGATATCGACGCCGATGACGCGTTTCGCGCCGCGCAGCCAGGCGACCTTCTGCGCCATCAAACCGACTGGGCCACAACCGAAGACGGCGACGGTTTCGCCACCCTTTACGCCCGCCCAATCGATGCCCGAATAACCGGTCGGAAAAATGTCGGTTAGGAAAAGCACTTCCTCATCGCGGAATCCTTCGGGCACTTTGCGCGGGCCGAAGTTTGCATACGGCACTCGCACGTACTCCGCCTGCCCTCCGCGGTAACCGCCATACAAATCCGTGTAACCAAAAAGGCCGCCGCCTTTCTGGTCTAACAAACCGCCTTCGGGCCCGTAGTGTTCCGGATTCGAATTCTCGCAATGTCCCGGCAACTCGTGGTTGCAGAAAAAACAGGCCCCGCAGGCGACCGGGAACGGCACTACCACGCGATCACCTTTCGCGACCTTGGTGACCGCGCTGCCGACTTCCTCGACCACGCCCATGAACTCGTGTCCGAGCACCATGTCTTTGAGTTGCGGAAAGAAGCCGTTGTAAATGTGCAGGTCCGAGCCGCAGATCGCGGTCGAGGTCACGCGCAGGACAATGTCCTCGGGATTTTCGATTTTCGGATCTTCCACGTCGTTCACTTCGACATGGCCCGGATGGTGGAATACGAGTGCCTTCATAATTCAAAGGGATACGCGCGACGCCGACTGGCGGACGGTGAAAAAACTCGGCCTCGGCGGCGGATGGAATAGTCCGCGCGCCGCGCACTCTGACCTGACCGACGCATGAGCCAAAAACAAAAGCCCGCATAACACCATCGTGATCGGCGCGGGCACCGCGGATCCTGGCCAGCGCGGCCGGGCTTGCCGGATTGGGCGCACGCGTCGCCTTGATCGAGCGCCACAAGATTCGCGGCGATTGTTTGAACTTCGGCTGCGTCCCGATGCGACCGGCAAGCGATTGGGGTTTGAACGCGTGCAATCCGGCGCCGGATTTAACCGCCGTCATGGAACGAATGCGCAACCGCCGCGCGGAGATCGCGCCGAATGGTTCGCAGGAGCGTTTCGAGTCGTTAGGCGTGGACGTCTTTCGCGGAAACGCACGCTGCGAATCGGTGCACGAGATTGCGGTCGATGGCGAAAAGTTGCGCGCGGATTACTTCGTCATTGCCACTGGAACGCACGCGACCGTTCTCCCGATGGAGGGGCTTGAGGAAGTCCGCTATTCGAGGAGGAAGCGTAATGCCTAACGAAACCTCCGCCGGCGTTTTGCGCGTCCGCGGCTACGGCACCTTCTGGAGTTTGAGCGCTGCGGAGTTCATGCAATAACGCCGACCGGTCGGTTGCGGGCCGTCATCGAAGACGTGGCCGAGATGTCCCTCGCACTTCGCGCAGAGGACTTCGGTGCGTTTCATGAAGAACTTGCGGTCGGTTTCGGTCTCGACCGCTTCCGGCGAAATCGGCGCGTAAAAGCTCGGCCAGCCGGTGCCGGATTCGAACTTCGTCTCTGCATCGAAGAGCGGATTGCCGCAGGCGGCGCATTGGTAAACGCCCTGGTCGTGAGTATTGGCATACTCGCCCGTGCCCGCGCGTTCCGTCCCTTTTTCGCGAAGGACATGATACTGCTCCGGAGTTAGCAACTGCTTCCATTCCGCGTCGGTCTTTTCGATTTTTTCAGACATGATCTTGTATGATTATTTCAACCAACCGCCGACCCCCTGCACTGGCTCGAGCTGGCCGCGTTCGGTAATCCACGCGGCGATCGCTTCGCGGCCGTCGGCGTCTTTCGGACGCGGGACCGGCGGGCAAGGTTAACTCGGCCGCGCCTGCATTCATCGGCGCATCCGCTTGCGCGAGCACGACGAAATCGTGGCGTAATTGCCGGCCGCTGTTTTCGCCGGCTTTGACATTGATCCTGAGATCGAAGCCGAGCCGGGCCACGTGCAGATCGTAAGCGCGCGCACCACCGCCGGCTGGAGCGAAACTCGCAGTTACGCGATTATTTTTTCCGACGTCCAATTTCAAAACGCCAGCATCCTCGTTAGACTTTTCCGGAACCCGGCGGTCGCGCAATTCGCGGCCGTCGAGGACAAAGCCCGGCGTGTAAACGCTGCTGCTTTTCCAGTGCGAGGAATACTCATCTTGCCGCGCGGTCCATTGTTTCGACGCGAACGGATCGCGCCAGCCAAGCCGATCCCAGTAATCGACATGAAACGCCATCGGCACGAAGTCGCGCCAGAGCCGCGGCTCGTCTTTCAATTTGCTCAACCACGCTTCCGCCGGCGGGCAACTACTGCAGCCTTCAGACGTGAAAGCTCAAGCAGGTGAGTCCGGGCGCGACCGCTTTCAAAAGCGGCGTCACTCGCCTGTGCGCCTGCGGCTAACGAAGAGCACATAAGAAAAAATCCGAGGGATCGAAGCATGTTATGGGAGCGCGGAGGAGCCGGAAATATTTCATCTGAATCACCCGACGACCGCGCGTTCCGGATTCTTGCGCAAGATCGGATTTTGCGCGCCGGCGGCGAGCGCGAGAATCAAATCCGTTTTCGAAAGACTGCCGACAATCGTCCGATCGGTCGCGCTTTGCAGCACCGGCAAACGCTCGCCGTCGTGTTGGCCGAAGGTGGTCAGCGCTTCGCCGAGCGGCGTCTCGAGGTTGATTGCGGGAAAACGTTCGCGGGTCAGATCGTGCGCGATCACGAGATCGGCGATCGAAGGATCCTGGAGAAAATTCTTGATGTCGTGCAACGAAATCGCGCCGAGAAAATGGTGCTGCGCATCGGTCACGTAGAGATAATTGAAACGATTGCTCAGGAACTTTTGTCCGATTGCCGCGAAGCCCGCGTTGGTGTGCACCGTCACCGGATCGGGCTTCATCAAGTCGCGCACATTAACGTCCACCAATTGCGCGGAGAAGCGCCCGCCGCCTTTGCGTTTCAAGGATTCGCTGTAGATCGAACGCGGGACGATGCGCGCCGACGTGTAGTAGGCGAGAACGCAGGCGAGCATGAGCGGGAGGATGATTTGGTAATCGAGCGTCAGCTCGAAAATCATGATGATCGCCATCACCGGCGCGTGCGTCGTGCCGGCGAGAAAAGCTCCCATGCCGACAAGTGCGAAGGCGCTCGGACTGATCGCGGCTCCGGGAAACCCGAGATGAAAAAGGATCCCGAAAAGATAACCAAGACTCGCGCCCACGAAGAGCGTGGGCGTGAAAACACCACCGACCGCGCCCGAACCAAACGTCGCCCCGGTGGCGACGATTTTGAAGACGAGAATGAGCGCGAGACTTTGCCAAAGCCAGGCGCCGTGGAGGATGGCGTTGACCGCACTGTAGCCGTTGCCGCAAACCTCGGGATAGGAAATGGCGAGCGCTCCCACGATTAAACCGCCGAAGGTCATGCGCGCATAGATCGGCAATTTCGTGCGAACGAAAAGATGTTCGCAGAAGTCGAGGAAACGCAGGAACCAGGGCGCCGCCAGACCCGCTACGAACCCGAGAAGAAGATACGGCGCGATCTCCCAACTGGTGTTCAGCTTGAACGGCGGAATGCCGTAGAGCGGATCGCCACCGTTGAAACCGCGGACGGTCAAAGTCGCGATCACGGAAGCGAAAACCAGCGGTCCGAAAATCTCGATCGCGACTGAACCAAGGACGATCTCGGCGACAAACAACGCGCCCGCGATCGGCGCATTATAAGCCGAGGCGATGCCCGCGGCCGCGCCGCATGCGACCAGCAGACGCAACCGCAGCGCCGGCCAGTTTCGGATTCGACCAAGGATGGAAGCGGCGAGCGAGGAGAGTTGGACTAACGAGCCTTCGCGTCCGATCGACCCACCGGAAGCGATCGTGAACATCGACGACAAACTCTTCACGATACTCAGCCGCACCGACAAGCGCCCATCGCCGACCACGACCGCTTCCATGTAATCCGTCGTCGCGACGCCGCGTCGCCAGCGCGCACCCGCGAGCATCACCAAACCGGCGAGCAATCCGCCGATCGCCGGCGTGACGAATCGTTGCCACGGCGGCAAGTGCGCGAAGCTTTCCGCCATGCTCGGGTTGCCGTTGCCGGTCAGGAGCATGTGCACCGAGGAGGTCAGCCAACGGAACCCGATCGAGGCGACTGCGCCGAGAAATCCGATCACGCCCGCCCAAAACAGCGTGAACTGAAACTCGTCCGGATGGACAACTTCCGTGAACCAAACCCAGAGCTTGAGCAGCCGCAGCCGCTGCGGATTCAAGCGGCTTTCTATCGCCGCGCCTTCAGGATTTGCCACCCTATGATGGGAGCGCGTTCCGCGGCAGCGTCAATCACCGCGCGTGATCACCCATCCAAGCCACGACCGTTCCCGGCGGATGAGTCGGTCATTCCGCGCGAACGTTCAAACCCGCAGTGGGGTCGCGGGAAAAGGCGGTTGACCGGAGTGTTGAAACTGTAATTGTGTTGCTTACAATTAGCCCAGACACGGCCCGTCCCTGAAGTAGAGAAAGTCTGATGGATTATCAATTGCTCAGTCAGACTCGTCTGCGCGTTTCCTGAGCTGTCGCACGATCAGATCAAAGGGTAATTCAAAATGCCTAACGAGAATAAGGAATCGCAACGCGTCGCTCTCGCCGCAGGCGACGGGGCCATGTTTTTCACCGGTGCCACTTCGAGTGTGCGCGGCGGCGGTTGGCTGGCTTTCAGCAGCGCGAAATTTGCGCTGCGCGGCCTCGTACAATCGCTCGCGCGCGAACTTTGGCCGAAGGGCGTGCACGTCGCTCACGTGGTCGTCGATGGGTTGATCGGCGAGCGCGGCGCAGGCGACAATTCGGCGACAACGCAGAATTCGCTCGACCCGGAAAAGATGGCGGATGCTTACTGGCACCTTGCCCAGCAGGATCGCTCCGCGTGGACGCTCGAGCTTGATCTGCGTCGAAACGGCGAAGAATTTTTCGTATGATTTGCAGACTTGCCAGCGTTTGCCTGATTTTTGTTTTCGCCGGCTGCGGCGGATCGAAAAAACCGGCCGGCCCGCCGCCGCCAGCAGTCACCGTGACGAAGGCGTTGCAAAAAGAAGTGACCGAGTGGGACGATTACACTGGTCGGTTGGCCGCGGTCGATGAAGTCGAGATTCGCGCGCAGGTCAGCGGTTATCTCGAGTCGATTCATTTCAAGGATGGACAGATTGTGAAGAAGGGCGATCTGCTTTTCGTGATCGATCCGCGCCCGTATCAAGCGGTCCTCGATCGCGCGGAAGCGCAGGCGAAACAGGCCGATGCGGGCCTCGCGTTGGCTGATTTAAATCTCAAACGCACTCAGGAATTGGCGAACAAAAATGCGGTCGCGTCGCAGGATTTGGACGATCGGCGGAGCAAACAACTCGAAGCCGCGGCCGCGGTGCAGGTGGCGCAGGCAGAAGTGAAAGCGGCCCGGCTCAGTCTCGATTTCACTCAGATCACCGCGCCGGTCGGCGGGCGGATCAATCGCCATTTGGTCAGCGAAGGCAACCTCATCAGCGGCGGCGCGGCCAACGCGACTTTGCTGACCACGATTGTTTCGCTCGACCCGATCCACGCCTATTTCGAAGCTGACGAGCAGGCGTATCTCAAATACACCCGACTCGATCGCGCAGGCGAGCGTCGGAGCTCGCGCGAAGTGGCAAATCCGGTGCGCATGGCCCTCGGCGACGAGGAGGGTTTTCCACATGAAGGGCGAATGGATTTTGTGGAAAACCGCGTCGACGTAAACACGGCCACGATCCAGGGACGGGCGATTTTTCCGAATCCCGATCTCGTGCTCACGCCGGGGCAATTTGTTAGGCTGCAACTCCTCGGCAGTCCGCCGCATCAGGCGATCCTGCTTCCCGACCAGGCGATTGTCTCTGATCAATCGCAGAAGTTCGTCTGGGTCGTGGATGGCGAGAGTAAGGTGGAATATCGCAAAGTGAAGCCCGGCCCGATGATCGATGGCCTGCGCATCATTCGTGATGGCCTCAAGCCTAACGAGTCGGTAATCGTCCTCGGCCTGCAGAGCGCGCGCGCCGGGATCAAGGTGAACGCGACGGAAAAGTCGCCGCAGGATTTCGCCGGCGGCGGACAAAAAACGGCCGTGCTCGCGAAACCAGCGGCCGGTTCCGCGAAGTGAAATTCTCGCACTTCTTCATCAGCCGGCCGATTTTCGCGGCAGTCATTTCGATCGTGATCATGATCGTCGGCGGGCTGGCGTATTACAGTTTGCCGATTGCGCAATATCCGGAAGTGGCGCCGCCCACCGTGGTGGTGACGACGAGTTATCCGGGCGCGAATCCGGAAGTCATTTCAGAAACGGTGGCGACGCCGCTGGAGCAGGAAATCAACGGCGTGGAGAACATGCTCTACCTGACTTCGCAATGCACCACCGATGGCGCGATGACCTTGACCATCACCTTCAAGCTCGGGACCGATCTCGATAAAGCGCAGGTGCTGGTGCAAAACCGCGTCGCCGTCGCGGTCCCGCGCTTGCCGCCGGAAGTGCAACGCATCGGCGTGACCACCGATAAAAGTTCGCCCGATCTGCTGCTCGTGGTTCACCTGCTCTCGCCCGACAGCCGCTACGACCAGCTCTACATCAGTAACTACGCGAGCCTCCATGTGCGCGATGTTCTGCGGCGAATCGACGGCGTCGGTTCGGTGAATGTGTTCGGCGGGCGCGAGTACAGCATGCGCATCTGGCTGGATCCGGAAAAACTTTCCTCCGTAAACCTGACCGCGAGCGATGTGGTCGCAGCGTTACGCGAACAAAATGTGCAGGTCGCGGCCGGCGTCATTGGGCAACAACCGGTCGGGCCGGGCCACGCATTTCAGCTTTCGGTCAGCACGCTCGGGCGCCTGATCGATCCCGCGCAATTCGGCGAAATCGTGATCAAGACCGGCGCGCAGGGACGTGTCGTTAGGGTGCGTGAAGTCGCGCGCGTCGAACTCGGCGGCCAGGATTATTCGGTCAATAGCTACCTCGGTTTCCCGAACGAAAAGGAAGCCACCGAGGCGGTCGCGCTCGCGATTCAACAACGGCCCGGCTCCAACGCCATCGCCACCGCGCACGCCGTCCGCGAAACCATGGAACGCTTGCGCGCGGATTTCCCGAAAGGGCTCGAATACAAAGTCATCTACGACCCGACAGTTTTCGTGGAGGAATCGGTCCGCGCAGTCGTGCACACGATCTTCGAAGCCGTCCTGCTCGTCGTCCTGGTGGTCATGATTTTCCTGCAGTCGTGGCGCGCGACCTTGATCCCGCTGGTGGCGATTCCGGTTTCCTTAATCGGAACGTTCGCTGCCATGGCGGCGCTGGGATTTTCACTGAACAATCTCTCGCTCTTCGGCCTCGTGCTCGCGATCGGCATCGTAGTCGATGACGCCATCGTGGTGGTCGAAAACATCGAGCGCAACATCGAGGAAGGGCTGTCGCCTTGCGATGCCGCCCGCAAAGCGATGGACGAAGTTGGCGGTCCCGTGGTTTCGGTCGCGCTAGTGCTCGCGGCGGTCTTCGTCCCGACCGCATTCATCAGCGGAATCTCCGGGCAATTTTACCGACAGTTTGCTCTCACGATTGCGGTTTCGACCGTGATCTCCGCCTTCGTTTCCCTGACTCTCAGTCCAGCGCTCGGCGGGATTCTGCTCCAGCCGCGCGGCGCGAAGAAGGATTGGTTCGGACGTTTTTTCGATCTCGCGTTTGGCTGGCTCTTCCGCGGCTTCAACGCTTTCTTCGCGAAGACGGTGGGAGTTTACGTGCCCACCGTCGGACGACTCGTTAGGCGAACCGGGCTGGCGTTGATCGTTTACGCGCTCCTGCTCGTGCTCACATTTTTCGCCTTCCGGCATGTGCCGACCGGATTCATTCCCGCGCTCGACCAGGGTTACGCGGTCATCGCCGCGCAGTTGCCCGATGGCGCTTCGCTCGAACGAACCGACGCGGTGGTGAAGCAGATCATCCAGATCGCGCTGCAAACTCCGGGGATTAATCGCGTGGTCGCGTTCGCCGGATTTTCCGGCGCGACCCGCGCGAATAGCTCCAACGCGGCCGCGCTCTTTCCCGGCTTCGCGCCCTTCGAAGCGCGCGGCGGCAAACTCGACGGCGCCTCGGTGATTGCCGATTTGCGCAAACGCCTCTCCGCCGTGCAGGGCGCACAGGTCGCGGTCATTCCGCCGCCGCCGGTGCGCGGATTGGGAACCGGCGGCGGATTCAAAATGGAAGTGCAGGACCGCTCCGGCGCCGGCTTGCGCGCGCTCCAGGCAGCGACCGACAAGGTCATTCAAGCAGCGCGCGGCGATGCCGGATTGGTCCAGGTCTTCACGCAATTCCGCGCCTCCACGCCGCAGCTTTTCGCGGAAGTCGATCGTACCAAAGCGAAGATCTTGAACGTCCCGTTAGGCAATATTTTCGACACCCTGCAAATCTATCTCGGCTCGACTTTCGTGAATGAGTTCAACCTTTTCGGAAGAACTTATCGCGTGACCGCGCAGGCCGATTCGCAATTTCGCGATGACGTTTCCGATATCGCGCGCTTGAAAACGCGTAACGCTTCGGGCGGGATCGTGCCACTTGGTTCGGTGATGAACATCAAGGAAACGACCGGCCCCGATCGCGTGGTGCGTTACAACCTTTTCCCCGCGGCGGAAATCAACGGCGACACGGCGCACGGTTTCAGCTCCGGGCAATCGCTCGACACAATGGAGCGACTGGCCCACGAGAATTTGCCGGCGGGAATGAACTTCGAGTGGACCGATCTCGCCTATCAACAGCGCGCCGCCGGTAACACTGCGGTTTTCATTTTTCCGCTCTGCGTCCTCTTCGTTTTCCTCACCCTCGCAGCGCAGTACGAAAGCTGGACGCTGCCGCTCGCCGTCATCCTGATTGTGCCGATGTGTCTGCTGAGCGCGATCGCGGGCGTGATCCTGCGCGGCTTCGATAACAACATTCTCACCCAGATCGGGTTCGTCGTGCTCGTCGGTCTGGCGAGCAAGAACGCCATCCTCATCGTCGAGTTCGCCCGTCAACAGGAGCGCGCGGGCAAGAATCGTTTCGACGCCGCGATCGAAGCCTGCCGCTTGCGCTTGCGACCGATCCTGATGACTTCGTTCGCTTTCATCCTCGGCGTCGTGCCGCTGGTCCTCGCCAGCGGTGCGGGCGCGGAAATGCGGCAGTCGTTAGGCACGACGGTCTTCTTCGGGATGCTCGGCGTGACCTTCTTCGGTCTGCTCCTGACCCCGGTGTTTTACGTTGTCATTCGCGGATTCGCTGCAGAAACAAAACCAGTCACAGTTCACGAAGATCCTCCCGATTCGGTTGCTCCGGCGTCGTCAGCGGCAACCTGAACGTCTCGTTAGGCAAAAACATGGCACGAACGAAAACGCGCTCACATTGCGAGATCGAGCGCAAATTCCTGGTGAAGATTTTGCCGAACGATCTCGCAGATTTTCCGCACGAAGAAATCGCGCAGGGTTATTTGGCCCTGGAAGAAGGCGGCGTGCAGGTGCGCTTGCGCAAAAAAGCCGCGGCCTACTCGCTGACTTACAAACGCGGCGACCAGCGCGCTCGCGAGGAACGCGAGATTGCGCTCAGCGCGGAGCAGTTCGCGGCGCTTTGGCCCGCGACCCAGGGCCGGCAGCTCACGAAAATCCGCTACGACGTTCCGTTCGGCGAACGCACCATCGAGATCGATGTCTACACCGGCCGTCACGAAGGTGTGATTGTCGCCGAAGTGGAATTTCCCGATGAAAAAAGCTGCCGCGATTTCGTTTCGCCTGAGTGGCTCGGCGAAGATGTGAGCGGGAACTCGCGCTACTCTAATGTGGTCATGGCGCTGGCGCCCGGCGGTCTGCTCAACCTGAAGAAGAGCATTCGTTAGGCTAATGAATTGGTTATTCTGGGCCTTGCTCTCGGCTTTCTTCGCCGGTCTCACCGCGGTCCTGGCGAAAGTCGGAGTCAACGGCGTCGATTCCAATTTGGCCACGGCGGTACGGACAACGGTGGTCCTGGTTTTTAGCTGGCTGCTGGTCTTGGCGATTTCGCCGCCCCGCGCGCTCCGCGAACTAGACGGGCGCAACTGGCTCTTTCTCGTCCTCTCCGGGCTGGCCACGGGCTTGTCGTGGCTCTGTTATTTCCGCGCCTTGCAACTCGGCGAAGCCTCGCGGGTGGCGCCGATCGATAAACTAAGCGTCGTCTTCGTGATCGCCTTCGCCGCGCTGATCCTGCACGAACGACTGACCTGGCATCAATGGCTCGGCGGCCTCTTGATCTTCGCGGGAGCCGTCGTCCTCGCGACCAAAGGTTAAGTTTTTCCCTGGTAAAATTGGAGCCGGCTATCGTGCTCGAACCGATGACCCGCTGATTACAAATCAGGTTACGTTGCCTCGACGCCTTAGCCCCGCTTAGTAAATATCCGCACCTATATCGAATCCGGAATCTGGTAACTCCTCTTTAACAAGGCAAGAAGAGCACCATCCCCCGTTGTGCCCAAAGAAACCGTCATTCAAAGTCACCCAAAAGCGCGGAAGGAAATCTACGTGGTCGGAAAACGTGAAAGCTCGACTGAGCTCCGCCGGAACTGACAGGGAGCAGACGGCGTTTCCGTTAGAACACGAAAATTAGGTTAGTAAACGTCAGCTGACAAATTCTTTCCCGTCCAAGACCACCTCCTAGTTCGAAAGGCTTTTTTGCGTGACAGTTTCCGGTTGAGATCCGGCGAGTTAAGGAAACCGTGCTCGATGCCGCAGTCGCTCAAGCAGTCCCGCCTTATGGAGATTAGGATCATCGGCCGTCAGGCGATGCAGCTTGTTCGTTCGCGTCCGAGCGACAATCCGCCCGTCGGTCAAAATGTCTTCCACCGTCCAGTATTTGTTTACGATATAGTAGTAGAGGTCGCCACGTTCGGCAGGGCGGATTCCTTGCGCAGCTGGCGCCGGATGAGTTGAGGCTTTCTGCTTGCGGTAAACAATCCGGTCTCCTATGCGAATGAAACCAAAGAGTCCGATCCGTTGTTTGGGATGGCCACCTTCGGCGAACATAAAACCTACCAGCGCGGGCACTCCTACCAATGCCATCAGCAACATCAAAACGGCCATAGTTCAAGGCTGAGCACGTCGTATGCCGATATCGCGGCGTCGTCCAAGTTTCCAAAAAACATGACGGCAGCAGCTTGGCAGTGCCCTTCATCCAGCCTTTGATTTCTCTAACCCCGCCTCCTTAGAGCTCCGCTGCGAAGGGCCGCGTCTGGAGTGTTTGCCAATAGTAACCGCGGGATGATCAGACAGTGGAGAAGACTACGAAACGCGGGTTATCTGCATTAAGTCTAGCCGACTCATTCGCACTTTGCGACTGCCTATGAAAATAGAGGAGCCGCTAGGCTCGGGATGTGGACTCTTGCTTTCCCTCGTGATCTTACGCGGTGGCGCTAAAGGTCATCATCCGGGATTCTCGCAGTAGCGATTTTCCCTTGGCCGAATCGAGATCGAAACTTGTCACGAAAATGTAACTTCCCGTTACTAACCTGAACGAGTATCAAGTGACTATCCCCAGTATCCACTTCTGGAGGAGAAGATGACGTTGACAAACACAAACTCTCCGCGCGAAATCGAACGCAAGTTCCTACTCAACAATTTGCCGGATAGCCTCACGAGTTTTCCCCATGAAGAGATCGCGCAAGGCTACCTCGCAGTCGAAGGCGGCGGCGTGCAAGTCCGGCTACGGAAAAAGGGCAGCATTCGTTCGCTGACCTACAAGCGGGGCAATAAGAGCGCGCGCGAGGAACGTGAGATTCGACTGAGCGCAGAGCAATTCGACGCGCTCTGGCCGGCTACGGAAGGGCGGCGGCTCTCGAAGATTCGTTACGATATTCCCTACGGTGAGCGAACGATCGAAGTCGATGTTTACACAGGGCGACACGACGGCGTGGTTGTGGCCGAGGTGGAATTTCCGGATGAAAAAAGCTGCCGCGATTTTGTGCCGCCGGATTGGTTTAGCGAAGATGTCACTGGAAAGTCTCGCTACAGCAACGTGGTGATGGCACACGAATAGCGCCGTCATGAGTTTCAAGATTCGTAATGTCGAAACCATTGGGGAGTCGGTCCGGCGAATCATTCACGAGCAGATCAAGGACGCGATCACCGCGAGCAAAGGCGAACAAAACGGCCAGGGATCTCCGGTTCATCAAACGCGCAAGCATCTAAAGAAAGCGCGCGCCGCGCTCCGTCTGCTCGCGCCTGTTTTGCCAAGCGCTCTCTGCGATCGCGAAGATCGCCGGTTACGCACGGTCGGCCGATTGATCTCCGATATTCGCGACGCCGAAGTGCGTCTGGAGACGGTGAAACAATTGCGCGAGATCTCCGCGCTCGCCGGCAATCGCAGCTTTGAGGAGACGGAGGAATTGCTCGCCTTTGAGCTCGATAGCTTCCTGGCCGCGTTCGCTAACTGGCGCGAGGAAGCGGCGAAGAATTTACTTCGCACCCAGGATGCGGTCACCAACTGGCACCTCCCCAAAGTGACGCGGAAACAAATTTGCCAGCGCGTCTCCCTTTCTTACAAATGCGGACGGCGCGCGCTAAAAAAGGCGGCGAAGAAAGGTGGAGCGAAGCGTTATCACGAGCTGCGCAAACAGGCGAAACAGCTCTGGTATCAGATTCGAATTCTACGCCCGCTGCATCCCGCAGTTTTTTGCGACATGGCCGATGAACTCAAGGGGCTGGGCGAACGACTCGGTCATGCGCACGATCTGCATTTTCTCGGCGATCGGATCGAGGCGATGGTCGGTGCCGGGGCGCGCACCCGCAGGAGTCAAAGGCTCGCCGGATTGATTGATTCGCGCGAAAAGGATTTGTATTCGACGGCCCTCGCACTCGCGGAACGATTCTACGCGGAACCGCCTAACGAATTCGCGGCGAGGATCGCGGGATACTTTCGGGATTGGGAACGGGTGAAGCGAGCGAAGGCCACGGAACTGCTCGCCAAGTCCTAGACGCTAGCAATCCTGGATGCGATAACCGAAGCCGCGCACGGTCTCGATCGCGTTGCCGGCTTTGTCGAGCTTCTTGCGCAGGCGCCGGATGTGGGTGTCCACCGTGCGAGTGTCGATCGCGGCCGCGTAACCCCAGACTTCGCTCAGCAGGCTATCGCGCGATTGCACCCGGCCACGGCGTTGCACGAGCATCGCGAGGAGTTTGAACTCGACCGAGGTTAACTGAATCGGCTTTTTTCCGATCAGCACTTCGTGACGGGAGATATCGATACTGATGGATCCAACCGAAATTTTTTCCTCCGGTGTTTCCGCCGGGCCGCGACGAAAAATCGCACGGGTGCGCAAGATAACTTCCCGCGGACTGAATGGCTTGGTTACGTAATCATCCGCGCCTAACTCAAGGCCGACAATGCGATCGATTTCGTCTGCTTTCGCGGTCAACATTAAGATCGCGATGTTCGCGGTCGCGGGGCTGGCCTTCAAACTTCGGCAAATCTCCAAGCCCGACATTTTCGGTAGCATCAGATCGAGGATGATGACGTCCGGCAATTCCTGGCGTGCGAGCGAAAGCGCGGTCGCACCATCGGCGGCGCACGAGATGATGAAGCCGCCCGCTTTTTCGAGATGCATCCGCAGCATGTCCATGACGTCCTGGTCGTCTTCTACGATCAGGACTTTCAAGCCCGCAGCCGTCTTGGAATTCGCGGAAGCTCGTGGTGACACAGGCCGGTAAGCTGGAGGTGGAGCGAGTGCGGGAGCGATCACACAATAACGTTTCGGGTAGCTGCAGTGGCGATCGCCCCGAGTCTATTCGGCCGCTTATTTTTTCCCAAGTAACGTTCGTGTGACGAGCGTGCGGCGACTGCGCCTCGGCATGTCACCGAGATGTCACGGAGAAACCATTGCCTCCGGTGGGCGCGCGAATTAAAAAGCAATTGGTTCTGGCCTAACGAACGACTCATGGCACCTAAAAAGAAAAAGAAATCTGAGACGCGCGAGGCCTCGCCCGCACGGTCGGTTGGGCGAGAGTTGGTCACGCTGCGATCCGCGTTGAAACTGACCGTGCGAGCGTACGAGAAAAAACTATCGGACGATCTAGCATTGGTGATGGCCGCGAATGAAGAAATCGCAAAACTCGCCGCCCCTGCCCGCGCGCAAATTCGCGATCTCGGCGACATGCTCGGTTTGCTCCGGAAGTTGAAATTGAAACCGGAGAAAGGTCGGCGCCGCGATCTGCGCAAGATCGATTCGGTGATCGAGGATCTCGTGCTCCTCTGCCAGCAGAAGCGCGCTTAGTTGGCGCGAAATTCCCGCGCAGAAAACTGGTTGTCCGCATGCCGGATGTCCTCCGCTTGCGAAAGGTAAACCGCATCTTCGGCGATGTTCTTCGCATGGTCGCCCACGCGTTCGAGATGCCGCGCGATGAAGATGAGATTGAGATAATCGGTGATCCGATCGGGGCGCTCCGCCATTCGCGCGGTGAAGATCGCGGCGAGGTCGTGATTTATCTGGTCGATCCCGCGATCCCGACTGCGCAAGGTGCGCGCAAGGGTCACGTTTTCGTCGGCATACGCGCGGATACTATCGCGAAACAGACTGATCGCTTCGGCAAACATCGGTCCAAGCGCGGCCGCTTCATCGAGTTCCGGTTCGAAAGAAAGATGACGCGAACGCCGCGCGATCTTCACTGCCTGGTCGGCCACGCGCTCTAGATTCGGCGCCACTTTCATCGTTGCGACTACGTGGCGAAGGTCGGACGCGACTGGTTGAAACCGCATCAGGATTTCTACACCGTCGCTGTCGATCTTCTTTTCCAGGGCATCGACTTCGTGCTCGTCCGCGATCGTGATTTTGCAAAGCTGGGCGTCGCGATCGAGTAAACACGACATCGAGTTTTGCAGGTTTCGCTCGGTCAGGCTGGCCATCATGAGCACGTCCGCGCGGAGCGACTCGAGCGCGTGATCGAATTCCCGCAGGATATGGCGATGCATTCCAATCATCCGAAACGTCCGGTGATGTAGTCTTCGGTCCGCTTTTCTTTCGGGTTTTGGAACATCGTCCGCGTCGCATCGAATTCGACCAACTCGCCGACGTAGAAGAAGGCGGTGCGATCCGAGACGCGGCCGGCCTGCTGCATGTTGTGAGTCACGATGACGATGGTGTATTGCTCCTTCAATTGCCGGATCAGCTCCTCAATTTTCATCGTCGCGATGGGATCGAGTGCCGAGGCTGGTTCATCCATCAGGAGCACTTCCGGTTCCACCGCGACTGCGCGCGCGATGCAGAGACGTTGTTGTTGTCCGCCGGAAAGACTCATCCCCGGCTTGTTCAGGTCGTCTTTTACTTCATCCCAAAGCGCGGCCATGCGCAGGGATTTTTCTAGACGTTCATCGAGCAACGAACGATTGCGCGCGCCGTTCAAGCGCAAACCGATAGTAACGTTCTCCGCGATCGACATTGTGGGGAACGGATTCGATTTTTGAAAAACCATCCCAACGCGCCGCCGAATGATCGCGGGATCGACCCCCGGCGCGTAAATGTCTTCGCCGCCGAGCAGCACTTCACCTTCGATCCGCGTGTGCGGTACGAGATCGTGCATGCGATTGAGCGCGCGCAGAAAGGTCGATTTGCCGCAACCGCTCGGGCCAATGATCGCAGTCACTTGGCGCGCAGGAATCGCGATCGTCGTTGATTTGATCGCCTGCTTTTGGCCGTACCAAATCGAGAGATTGCGGACATCGAATGTGACCGCGCTCGCGAGGTCGCCAGCTTCCGCGGCGATACGCGACGCGCGCGACTCCGGCATCGCTCCATCGGGCTGAACTTGCGCTTCGGGCATAGCTTTAGTGATCACAGGGCGCGTGCAGTTCGGTCGCGAGTAAGCAGGCGCACCAGTCCGTTGATGAGAAAGATGGCCGCGAGCAAAACGAGAGCGCCTGCCCAGGCCTGGCGATGCCAATCGTCATAGGGAGAGATCGCGTAGGTGAAAATTTGCAACGGCAACGCGGCGATCGGTTCCTGCAAACTGTGATTCCAAAAGCGGTTGCCGAAGGCGGTAAATAAGAGCGGCGCGGTCTCGCCGGCGACGCGGGCAAGCGCGAGCAGCACGCCGGTGATGATGCCTTTCGACGCCGTCCGCATGACGACGTGAAAGATGGTTTTCCATCGACTGATCCCGAGCGCAAGCGCGGCTTCGCGATACCCATTCGGGACGAGCAGAAGAACTTCCTCAGTCGTGCGCATGATCAGCGGAATCATCATTAACCCAAGTGCGAGTCCGCCAGCGTAGGCCGAGAAGCTTTTGAAGCGAAGGACAACGATTCCGTAGACCACCACGCCCCAAATGATCGAGGGCACGCCGTTGAGCACGTCGGCGACGAAGCGCAGCAGAGCATTTGCGCGCGCGGTTCCGTATTCCGCTAGATAAACGCCGCCGAGCACACCGACCGGAATGCCGATGATCGCGGCGATGCCTAACAACTGTCCGGAACCGACAATCGCGTTCACCATGCCGCCGCCAAGTTCGCCGACCGGTTTCGGAAGTTGCGTGAAGAAATCGAAATTCACCGCACTCGCGCCGCTCCGGAGCAGATGAAAGAACACCAGGGCGAGCGGCGTGATCACAAGAATGGCCGCAAGGAACGAGAGCACGGAAGCGAGCGCGCTCTTCCATTTCCGCCAAGTGTGTTGATTGCCGCGTTTCATTTATTGCACCGCGCGCGTGGTCATCGAGGTGGCCATCGTTTTCAAAAGCAATTGCGCGAGCAGGTTCGCCAAAATCGTGATCATGAAAAGGACGAGCCCGATTTCGAAGAGCGCTTGCAGGTAAAGATCGGTCGTCGCTTCGGTGAACTCATTCGCGATCACACTCGCCAAAGTGTAACCGGGCGCGAAGAGCGACGCTTTGATTTGCGGTGTGTTTCCGATGACCATCGTCACCGCCATGGTTTCGCCGAGTGCGCGTCCGAGCCCGAGGATGATCGCGCCGAACAATCCGCGTCGCGCATAACTCAGGACCGCGATCCGCGTCACTTCCCAGCGGGTCGCGCCGAGCGCGTAGGCGGCTTCGCGTTGCAGGTTCGGCACGCTCCGCAAAATCTCGCGCGAAACCGAAGTGATGATCGGCAGAATCATGATCGCGATGATGATTCCGCCGGCGAACATGCTCACGCCGTAGATCGGTCCGGTGAAAAACGGCGTCCATCCGAAGGCACTTTTGAGAAACGGAAACGGATGTGCTCGCAGCCATGGGATCATCACGAAGATGCCCCACAATCCCAAAATGACGCTCGGGATCGCGGCCAGCATTTCGATCAGACTAACGAGTGGTTGGCGAATCCAAAGTGGTGCGAGCTCAGTGAGGTAGATTGCAGTCGCGATACTCAAGGGCACCGCGATGACGAGCGCGAGCAACGACGAAACCACCGTTCCATAGATGAACGGCAATGCGCCGAATTGCTCGGCCACCGGATCCCAAGTCGAAGTAGTTAGAAACGAGAAACCGAAGCGCTGGATTGCTTGAAACGAGCCGCGTGCGAGTTGCCATCCAACGAGGAATACCAACGCCACCACCGCCAGAGCCATCGCGAGCGTAAGCCACTCGAACGCGCGATCGCCGAAGCGCGATGGCGGTTTCATCTTTAAAACCGCGCGCATCGGAGTGGGCGCGGCTGTGGTTGGACTCATTACCACCGGCATGAATGTTCGATCGGTTGTGGCTTGGCTAAACGCGGAAGTCCTTGCCGATTACATCTTGATTTCGGAAACCCGCTTCAGCGCACGGTCGCGCAGGGCGGAAGGAAGCGGCGCATAATCCAAATCCTTGGCCATATCTTCGCCCTTGGTCAACGCCCATTTTAAGAACTCGACCATCTTCTTGCCTTTGGTCGCGTCCTTTTGCTCCGCGTAAACTAGCAGCCAGGTCGCGCCCGCGATCGGGTAAGCATCCTTGCTCGCAGCATTGGTCATCGAGAAACGAAAATCATCCGGCACTTCCGCACCCGCCATCGCGGCGGTGACCGATTCAATCGTCGGTTTCACCAGGGTCCCCGCGGAATTCTTCACCTCCGCGTAGGCCATCTTATTCTGGACCGCGTAGATCAACTCCACATAACCTAGCGCTCCAGGAGTTTGCTTCACCTGGCCGGCGACACCTTCGTTCCCCTTGCCACCGAGGCCGATCGGCCAATTCACCGAGGTGTTTGTCCCGACTTTCGATTTCCATTCGCCGCTCACTTTGCTCAGGTAATCGGTGAAGATGAAACTGGTGCCGCTGCCATCCGAGCGATGCACCACTACGATCTCCTGATCGGGAAGTTTCACCCCGGAGTTGAGCGCGGCGATCTTAGGATCATTCCAGTTCTTGATTTCGCCCAGGTAGATGCCCGCGATGGTTGCGCCATCCAACTTCAAAGCTGGATCGCCCGGCAGGTTATAAGTCATGACGACCGCGCCAGCCACAGTCGGGATGTGCAACACTTTGCCCGGCGCTTTCGCGAGATTCTCATCAGACATCGGACCATCAGACGCTCCGAAGTCCACCGTCTGCGCCATAATTTGCTTCTGCCCGCCGCCCGAGCCGATCGACTGGTAATTGAAGCGCACCGAAGGATCGACCTTCGCGTATTCATCGAACCACTTGGAGTAAATCGGATACGGGAAGGTGGCGCCCGCGCCATTGATCGTCATCTGCGCGGAGGCAGACTCAGCGCAAAGAGCGAGAACGGAGACGGAACAGACTTTAAATAGCCAGGCAGGGAGTTTCATAGCGAGCTTAGCCTCGCCGACACCTCCTTCGATGGTCAAAAGCTTTACTGTGACAATCCTGTGACAGGATCACGCGATCGCCCGCAAGAACTCGCTTAAACTTCCAATGCATTCGACCAGAGAAATGGCGGCGACCAGAGCGAGCACTCCGAAAAAGCATGCCTCGACGATGAAGCTAATGCGCGCTTCCTCGCGAAGCAGGCCACGCGAGTCGCTATTGCTGCGTGGGCTCGTTTCTTTTCGATCGCCGGAGCCGGCACCGTCCAATTTGTGACTCAAGTAACCGTAATCGATCAGAGGAGAGCTATAAACGCGGCGATTGCGATTCCGTTCACCTTCACTAGGCAATGAGTGGATTGGTTTCATAAGAGGTAGTTGGGTTAGCTAACGCCAGTGAAGTAAGCGGGAAGCAGGGCCCCGTCATGTGACGAACCGTGAACAGTAGATGGCAAACCCGCGGCGCTCGTTGGCCTCAGGTCGGGCGCAGGCGATAACCGGACCCCCGGACAGTCTCGACGAGGTAAGCCGCTTTCCCCAACTTCCCGCGCAGTCGCCTGATGTGCGTGTCGATCGTCCGGCTTTCCACTCCCAACTCGGAGTGGCCACGAGCTTCACCCAATAACATCTCGCGACTCTGCACTTGGCCCGGCTGCTTAACCAACGCTTGCAGGAGTTTGAATTCCACCGCCGTCAGATGGATGCTCCGATTTTCCACCGCGACATGGCAACGCGCCGGATCGACCCGAATCGGTCCTTGCACCAGATGTTCTTCGGCGGTTGTTCGGACTCCGCGACGCAGCACCGCCATCGCCCGAAGCACAATCTCACGCGGATTGCAGGGCCTGCCGATGCAGTCGTCAGCTCCAGCTTCCAGAGCTGCGATCCGATCGTTCGTCTCGTTCGACGCATTGACGATGATAATGGGAATACGTCCCGTCCCATGATCCGCCTTCAGTGTTCGGCAAAGGTAAATCGCGTCCGTCCGCTTCTTCAAATCGAGAATCACTAGTGACGGCCACTCCGTCTGCGCTCGTGTCAGCCCTTCCTCCATCGTGTCCGAGCCACTGGTTTCGAAACCAGTCTCTTGCGTCAGGCGCGCGGAAAGTGAACCGATCGCCTGCTCGCCGCCATCGGAGACGATCAGGACGCGATAGCGCGGCGGGTTGTTCGGGTCCGTCGCGGCTACTTCATCCATAGCAGGTAACGAAGAATTCTGCATACGCGCTTTACAAATCTGAAACGAGAATGCGGCAACCAGATGACAACGTGGTTACAGTTGAGTGACTTTGAGTGAGGTAGCCATTACTCGGACGAAGTTTGCGGCAAACTGACACATTGCTGTCACTCAAATTTCACAATCCTTAAATTGCCTGAGTTATCCAAGGCATGGGATAAATCACGTAGCCTGCTTTCGCGCAGGTCCGCGCCATGTTTGCCACTTCCGAGAAGTTCCTTCCGCCTGCCCGCGGCCTGTTCCGCGCCTCGCTCTTGCTGCTCGGTTTTGCAGCAATCGCCAGCTCCGAACCGTGCCTGGGAAGGCCGACCGAGGTTCCTGCAGAATTGCCCGTAGGCAGTTCGTCCCCCGACCCTGCGGTCACTCCCGCGATCCCGGCAGCAAATCCGCCGGCCCCACAGTCCGTGCAAACGCTCTTCATTCGAGAGTATCGCGTCCAGGGAGCGCATAAGCTCGGCAAGCTCGAGATCGAACAGGCGGTCTACCCCTACCTTGGGCCGGGGCGCACCGAACAGGATGTGGAGGGAGCGCGCACCGCTCTCGAAAAGGCATACAAGGACAAGGGCTACCAGGCTGCCGGCGTCCAAATTCCTCCCCAACAAGCGCGCCATGGTATCGTGTTCCTCCGAGTAAACGAAGGCGTCGTTGGGCGTTTGCGCGTCACCGGCTCTCGCTATTTCTCGCTCAAGCAGATCAAGCGGAATTCCCCTTCGCTCTCTGAAGGGCGTGTAGTCGATTTCAATGCCGTCACCAAGGACATCGTAGGTTTGAATCAACTGCCCGACCGCCAAGTAACTCCAGCGCTTCGGGCAGGTCTGGAGCCAGGGACGGTTGATATCGATCTCAACGTGAAAGACAAGTTGCCGATCCACGGCAGCGTCGAGTTAAACAACCGCTACAGCGCCGATACGACGGAGCTGCGGATTAACGGCTCATTTAGTTACGGCAACCTCTGGCAGCTCGGCCACACCATCGGCGCCAGCTTTCAGGTCTCTCCCCTCGACCTCAGCGAAGTCAAAGTCTTCACCGGTTATTACCTGGCACGGTTTGCCGGCGTGCCGTGGTTCAGCCTTCTGGTCTCTGGCACCAAGCAGGACAGCAACGTCAACACTTTAGGCGGCATCGGCGTCGTCGGTAACGGCGAAGTCATTGGCGGGCGCGCGATTCTCACCCTGCCGATGGGGAAGGACTTCTTTCATTCGATTACCTTCGGACTCGATTATAAACACTTTAACCAGGACGTGACGCTGACTGGCTCCGCCCTCAAGACGCCAGTTACCTATTATCCCTTTTCGATTGCCTACGGAGCCACCTGGGTCGGCAAGAGCAGCACTACCGAACTCAACGCCAGCGTGGTCTATCATCCCCGCGGTCTCGGGAGCAACGAAGCGGAGTTCGACTTCAATCGCTTCCGCGCGGGCGGCAGCTTCTTTTACTTCCGGGGCGATCTCGCGCAAACCCGCGAACTGCCGGCCGGCCTCCAACTCTTCGGCAAATTGCAGGGGCAGGTGGCTGACCAGCCGTTGCTGAATAGCGAGCAATTCAGCGGGGGCGGACTTGGAACCGTCCGCGGTTACCTGGAATCGGAGACGCTGGGTGACAACGCCATCTTCGCCTCACTCGAATTGCGATCGCCTTCGGTCATTTCGCGCAGCAAGGATAAGCAAAATGAATGGCGCTTCTACGGATTTGTTGAGGGCGGCGCAGTGACCTTGAACGAGCCACTGCCTCAGCAGGAGTCCGGCTTCGTCCTCGCGAGTCTTGGAGTCGGCACCCGTTTCCGAGTCTTACAGCATCTCAACGGCTCTCTCGACTTAGGAGTGCCGCTGAGCAGCCAAATACAAACCAGCGCGTTGGATCCTCGCCTGACCTTCCGTCTATGGGGCGACTTCTAGGAAGAGAACGATGATAACGAACGACCCGCATACGACCATGTCCTTAGTAACAAAACGCGCTTCTCTACCGTGGCGTCGCGGCCTCCTCCTTGGTGTAACTCTCCTGTTCCTTTGCTCGAATTCCGCCTTCGCCTGGTGGAATAAGAGTTGGACGATCCGGAAGAAAATCACGGTCGACACCAGCGCCAAGGGAGCGGCGATCACGGACCCAATCGGAGGGACGGTGGTTCTGGTTCGGCTCCCGGAAGGGGCCTTTCAATTTGCCGTCGCGAAGGAAGATGGAAGCGATCTGCGCTTCGTCGCGGAGGACGACAAAACGCCACTTACTTTCCACTTGGAGAAGTTCGACTCGCTGATGGGTGAAGCCTTCGCCTGGGTCAAAGTCCCGGAGGTAAAGGCCAATGGTCAGACCAGCTTCTGGATGTATTACGGTGACCAAGGGACCACCGAATCAGTGAACGATCCGAAGGGAACCTACGATGCCGACACGATGCTGGTTTACCATTTCGCGGAGCGCGCAGCTCCTCCGGCCGACGCCACCAAGAACGGCAACAACGCGAGCAACGCCGGCGCTCCAGTCGACGGGTCAATGATTGGCGGCGGCGCGCGCTTTGTAGGTGGAACTCCGATCACAATTCCCGCGTCGCCGTCCCTAGCCTGGAACGATGGCGGGACCGCGACCATCTCAGCCTGGATTAAGCCAGTTACTCTTTCGCCGGGCGCGGTTTTCTTAAGCCGCCAGGAGGGCGCAAACGTCTTCGCCATGGGCATCGATAACGGCGTGCCTTTTGTTCAGGTAAATGGTCAGCGCACGGCCGCGGGTGCGCCGATGGCGGTGAATTCCTGGCATCATTTCGCGATGGTCGCCGGAAGCGGCAAGGTTACGCTCTACCTCGATGGCGAAGAATACGGAACCATCGCCGCTCCGCTTCCAGCTCTCAATTCCCCGATCCTGCTCGGCGGAGAAAACGAGACCGCCTTTTCCGGCGAGATGGACGAGCTGGAAATTTCGCGCGTCGCGCGTTCGCCCGGCTCGATGAAGTTTGCTAGCTACAGTCAGGGCGGCGAAAAGGCCGGCAAACTCCTTTCGTTAGGCCAGGACGAGCAGAAGCATAGCTGGTTCAATGGCGGCGGCACCATGGCCGTGCTTGTCGGCTCGCTCACAGTCGATGGTTGGATTGTCATCATCGTCCTCCTCATCATGGCTTGTGGCAGTTGGGGGGTCATGGTCCACAAGATCCGTTATCTAAACGCGATCAGCAAAGGTAACGCGCTTTTCATGAAACAATGGAAGCACGTCGCCGAAGATCTCACGGTGCTGGATGACGGCGATGCCGAGTCATTTCGCAGCATGGGCGGCCGCGTCGGCGCGGAAGGCCAGCGCGCGATGCGCAACGCCTCCGTTTATCGCATCTACCATCTGGGCGTGGAAGAAATCCGGCACCGCATCGAAGAAGATAACGCGCGCGAAGGTAATCGCAGAGGCCTCGCGGGTCGGTCGATCCAGGCAATCCGTGCTACCCTCGATGGCGGTTTGGTGCGCGAAACGCAAAAGATCAATCGCCTCCTAGTTCTACTGACGATCTGCATTTCCGGCGGCCCGTTTCTCGGTCTTCTAGGCACTGTTATCGGCGTCATGATCACCTTCGCGGCGATCGCCGCCGCGGGTGATGTAAACGTAAATGCCATCGCTCCGGGAATCGCGGCGGCCTTGCTCGCAACTGTCGCCGGTCTGGCCGTCGCCGTCCCGGCGCTCTTTGGTTACAACTACATTATCTCGCGAGTGAAGGATGCGAAGGATGACATGCATATCTTCATCGATGAGTTCGTGACCAAGATGGCGGAGTTCTACCGCGAAAATCCCGAGCCCTACCGACGCCAGCCGGAGCTCTTCCAGGAAACCGCAAGTCGCTAAGTCCACCACACCATGCAAATCCAGGACGAAAAGCCATACGATGACATCAATATTACCCCGATGTTGGATTTGGCCTATGTGCTTCTAGTCATCTTTATCTTGATGACGACCGCCTCCGTCCAGGGAACGAAAGTTAATCTTCCGAAAGCGAGTAGCTCACCTAGCCTGGCGAAACCGAAGACCAAGTCGATCACGGTTAATAACGAAGGCAAAATCTTTCTCGATACCATTCCGGTTTCTCTCGCCGAACTCGAGCAACGCCTCGGCCAGCAAAAAGCACAGACACCTGACCTGCCAGTGGTTTTGCGCGGTGACAGCCGGACGCAGTACCAAGGCGTAATGGATGTCCTTGATGTTATCGGGCGGGTCGGCATCACCCAAGTGGGATTGGCGACTAAGCCGCAAGGAAAGTAGCGATTTCCACCTATCGAGATGCGAGGCGAGGAAGAAGAACCGAAGGCGCGCAGTTTCCTCCAGCGCTATGGGCTAATGCTCGGAGCGGGGGCCTTCCTTATTCTTGGAGTTGGATTCCTGGCGAGCAAGCTGACCTCTGGGGAAGGCTCGGTCCATCGGGCCGCGCCGATGGTAGTTGTAAGTCTGCCGCCGCCGCCGGCGCCTACTCCGCCGCCGATCGAGCAGCCGAAGATCGTTGAGCAGGAGCAGACTTTTGTTCCAGAGGACAAACCAGTCGAGGCGCCGCCGCCGGACGAGCCGCCGATCGGCACGAACATTAAAGGCGATGGCAGCAACGATAGCTTCGGCTTGGGTAACAAAGGAGGTAATGGCCGACTCGGCGGCAACTCCGATCGCGGGAGTCGCTTCGGCGCGTATGCCGGTCAGGTGCAATCCCGGATCGCTGACGCCTTGCGCAACAATCGCCGCACCCGCGACGCTAACCTAAGCGTGAAAGTGCGCATTTGGCCGGACGTGAGCGGCCGAATCACGCGCGCCCAACTCGCCAGCTCCTCCGGCGATCCGAGCCTCGATGCGGCCATCGAAAACGAAGTGCTCAATGGTTTGCAACTAAGCGAACCGCCGCCTGCGGGCATGCCTACTCCGATCCTCCTGCGCCTCTCCGCCCGGCGGCCTAACTAACCCAATTCGCCTTATCCACATGCTCCTTCGAAAAATAGTCCGTCCCGCGTTGCTCCTCACTACTCTGAGCCTCGCTTGCATCGCAGCCGAACTTCCACCGCATATCGAACTCGCGGAGAACGGCCAGGCCGGAGATGTAGAGCCACCGATTCTGGTGAGCAATCCTGCGCCTCCGAATTCGACTCCCGCGCCCGTGCCGATAACGCCTTCGCAGAACGTGACCATCAACCTGATTAATCGCCTGGTGCAACGCGGCGCGCTCACGAAAGAAGATGCCGCGGAGTTGATCCGCATGGCCGAGCAGGATGCAGAAGTCGCGCGCGCCCAAGCGGCCGCCGCCCAACAAACCGCCGCCGCGGCGGAAGTGCGCGCGTCCGCCGCCCAGGCTGCGGTTACTCAACTAGCTTCCGCGCCCTCGCCCGAGTCGGCCGCGCCTTCCGGCGACGAAGTGCGCGTGACCTATGTGCCCGAGGTGGTGAAGCGGCAACTGCGCGATGAGATCCGCGAAGAAGTAATGGCGCAGGCGCGTAATGAAAATTGGGCCGCGCCGCGGACTCTGCCGGAGTGGACTACGCGTTACAAGTTTTTCGGCGACGTCCGCATGCGTTACGAGGGGGACTTCTTTCCATCGGGCAACGACAACACCGGCGCATTCCCGAATTTCAACGCCATCAATACGGGCCCACCTTTCGATCTAACCGGGACGCAGTTCTCGCCGCAGTTGAATGTAGATCAAGACCGCAATCGTTTCCGGTTACGGGTGCGTTTTGGCACAGCGGTTGATCTGACGCAAAATTTCAGCGCCGGTTTGCGCATCGCCACCGGCGAAAACAATTCGCCGGTTACAACCAACCAGTCGTTAGGTCTGCTAATCAGGGACAAGGCGGCAATTTCAGTAAGTACGCTATCTGGCTCGATCGCGGCTTCCTGAAGTACGAACTCGGCGGTGTGCCGGCGCGGGATTTCGCGGTCACGGTTGGGCGTTTTGACAATCCTTTCTTCGGCACCTCGGAGTTGATCTGGGATGAAGATCTCGGTTTCGATGGCATTGCGGTCCAGGTGCGGTACGAAGTCGCACGCGGCTTGCGGCCATTCCTGAACGCGGGCGCGTTTCCAGTTTTCAATACCGACTTTAACTTCTCTTCCAACCGGCCAGACAAGTTCAACAGTTACGACAAGTATTTGTACGGCGGGCAGCTCGGAACGGAATGGACAATCAACAAGGACTGGGACCTGAAGGTTGCGGGCGCCTATTACTACTTCCAGAACGTCGAGGGCCGGCTCTCGAGTCCGTTCACTCCCCTAACGAGTGCCGATGCCGGCAACACCGATGACAGCCGGCCATCCTTCGCGCAAAAGGGCAACACCTACTTCCCGATCCGCGACATTGTGCCGACCGTGGATAACAACTTCGGAACTACGCGGCAGTTTCAATACTTCGGTTTAGCTACTCCCTTTCGCGATGTCTCTGTCACCGGACGGATCGACTTCCACCATTTCGATCCGGTGCATGTCTCCGTCTTTGGCGACTTCGTAAAGAACGTCGCCTTCGACCGAGCCGCGATCGAACGGCGGGCGATTAACAATCGCGGGCCGGACAGGGCCGCGGGAGCGCTGGGCAGATTCGTCGGCGGCGATACTGGCTGGGTCGTAGGAGTTCGCGTCGGCACACCTGCGTTGGAACGACGCTGGGACTGGAACGCGGCCGTTTCCTATCGCGAAGTGGAAAGCGACGCGGTGATCGACGGCTTCAACGATTCGGACTTCGGGCTCGGTGGAACGAACCTGAAAGGTTATACCATCTCCGCCTCGTTGGCCGTCGCTTCCCATGTGGCCCTGAGTTTGCGTTGGCTGAGCGCCGACAGCATCGCCGGCCCAACCTATAAGAGCGACGTCCTGCAACTCGATATCGGCGCTAAGTTCTAAGTAACTATGAACCGAAAAGCTTTTCCAGTGATCGTCGCACTCCTGATTTCTTTCGGAGCGAACCCGTGTCTCCGCGGTGCCGACGCCAACGTTGAAACCAAGCTGCGCGAACAACTTCGCGCGACGCTTCTACAGTTACGCTCGCTCCAAAACGAAAAGGCGACTTTGCAGGCGCAATCAACTGAGAACGAGGAGAAGGTGAAGGCGCTAACCGCCCAGGTTACCAGCCTGACCAAGCAAGCGGCGGATGCAGAAAAGACGGGCGCCGATCAGGCGACCGAGATCGCGAAATACAAAGAGGCGCTGGATAAATGGAAGGTGGCTTATCAGCAAGCGAGCGACGTGGCCACGGCCAAGGAAACCGAGCGCGCAAAGCTTTCCGAGAAGTCGATCCTCCTAGATCGACGAGTTGCCGATCTGCAAACACGAAATGATGCCCTCTTCCGCCTGGGCAACGAAATCCTCCGGCGCTACGAACGTTTTAGCCTCGGAGATGCGCTCGCTGCAAAGGAGCCATTCACCGGTCTTACCCGGGTGAAGTTGGAAAACCTGGTCCAGAACTACGACGACAAACTCGCCGAGCAAAAAGCACGGCCGTAGCGAGTCTTTCGGTGCCTCGCGGACCTTGGGAAATTAAGAGACGCGGTGATTTTGCCCTACTCGCTAAATGAGCTAGCCACACGATCTTTACCTCACTGAAACTGCCCGCTCACATTAGCCACGTCACCGTTACGCTTTGCGCCTATCCGACACAGTCGTATCTCTGCGAGAACCGTTGAGCCTTGCGCTAGAAAGCAGAAGGGAGGCGCCCTTGCGGACGCCTCCCGACCGATGGCCTAACCTTCCTGAAGAACTAGTAGTTCTGGCTGATGATGCCGAAGCGGCTGCGCGCTTTTTGGAACTCGTCCAGCGGCGAGGTGTCGCTGCTCAGGACGCGCGACATCTTAAAGAAGATGTCGGTCTGATCGAAGTAACCAACGAAGAGCGATGCACCCGGGCCATCGGCCGTGATCGGAACCGAGGAGCCGGTGTGGTTGCCGGTGCGGAAGCCGACCGCGAGCTTGAATTGATTGGCGTTGTCCGGATAGACGCCTCCGCTGTAGGTCGCGTCGCTGTAATTCGGGAAACCGGTGACTTCGCCGGCGTTATTTCCGAAGTTAGCCGGGGCCACTCCCGCGGTCGCGCCGATTCCTGGGCCGACGCCGGGCGTGATCGTTGGGTTATACTCCGTGCGCGCGTTGGAACCGGTCTTCGGATAGATGGAGTAGCTGCGCGTGTTGATCACCCCGCCGGTAGCGTTGGTGTCGGTGAGACCGACGATGCTGAGCGATTGATCATGATCGGCGGTGACGAGAACGAGCGTCTTGGTGTTCTGAGCAGTCCCGTTATTGTTCCCAAAATTGCGGCCGACCGCGATCGCTTTGTCCAATTCGATCGTGTCCCAGACAACGCCCGCTTCGTGGTTCGGATGGCTCTGTTTATCGATCGAGGCCGCTTCCACCATGAGGATGAAAGGTCCGCCGTTCTTGTTCAAAGTGGCGATCGCTTTGCTCGTCATTTCGTCGAGGAAAGGCTGATCGACAAAGCCGTTGAAGCTGGGCGCGGGTTCATCGCTCGGGCGGGTGATGCCGAGTTTATCGTAGGCCACGTTCATGTTCCCGTTGGCGCCGGTGTTGGAAACGGAAGCGGCGCGGTAGAAGAGACCGAGGAGCTTGTCCGGGGCGACAGTAAGGGCGTTCAGATCCGTGCGGTTGGTCACGTAGGTGAACCCGGCCGTTTGCAGCTCCGCGGTGAAATCGCGGGTGTCGCCGCTGTTAGTCGCGTTCCGCCGATCAAAGTGCTCCGTACCGCCGCCTAGAATAACGTCGAACTCCGGTCCGGCAGTCCAGACGCCGTCGGTATATTGGCGTGCGATGTCGAAGGTAAGAGCGCGCAGAAGCGAGTAGCCTCCTTCGCCGCCCGGGGTGGCATCGGTAATGTCGGCGGTGCTGACGATGCCGGTCTTGTAGCCGTAAAGGCGCTTCAAGTATTGCCAGAGACTTTCCACCCGCGGATTGTCGAGCGCGAATTGCTTGGTCGTCTGCAAGGTGGCGGTGCTACTGTTAAACTTGAAGTCGTTGTTATCGGCAAACACGTTCAAGCTGCCATCCACGGTTTTGTTTCCGCTCGCCCAGGCGGTCGCGGTGTTAGCCGAATCGGGCACGATGCGATCCTGCGCATAGGTCATGACCATGCCGGTGGACGCCATCTTATCCATCTCCTGAAGGTCATCGAAGAAACCTTCTCGGAATCGGTTGCCAGTGCTTTTCGCCACCAGACGACCGGCGTCGCGGTAGGCGGTGCCCATGGCGTCTCCGATGTAGAGAACAATGTTTTTTCTCGGGAGCGTGCCGTTAGCGCCGAAGGAGAGCTTCTGCACGCCGATCCGTTGCACGCGGGAGCCGTTCGAGGCTCCGTCAGTTACGGTGGCGACCACGGTCTTGACGCCTTCGGCTGGGAAACTGTAGGCGCGATAAGTCCAGGCCTTGTCGCCGTCGGCGGAGTTGGCGTCGTTATCGGTGGTCACTTCCGGCGCGGGCAGGCTGGCCGTGACGTCGCTGCCATTGATGGTGACCTGAATGCTGGCGGTGGCTGGATTAGTCAGGCCAGTAGCTTCGACCCGGAGGTCGAAGAGTTGGTCGGTCAGGAGCCGGAAGCGTTCCGGTAAACGAATCTGGACGCTGGGACCGCCGGCGACCCGCGGGCGAACGCGGCGGATTTCGTTCTTGGGCGCCGCATCAGTTTGCGCGGCGAAGAGCCCGAGAAGGGCAAGGAGACTAAGGGTTCTTTTCATGGGATAGGCTGCGGTGAGGTTTGGTTTTGGAACTGCGGGTTTGTTGTGTTTGGGTTGGGAGCCGAGCGCCTTCGCGCACGGCTCAGATTTTTCGGTAAAGGAGAGGCGGCGCGGCTAATCCGACTCCGTGACTTCCCGGAGCCGGTTATAGATGGCGAAGGAGTTATTTCCCCACCAGGTGAGGAACGCGGTGCGATCGGCAAAGCCGTCTTCGGGCACGCGCAGGAACCGAAGCGAGGCATCGAGCACGCGCGGATACTCAGGACGCCGGACAAGTTCGGCCCAGCGAGCCGCGCTCGAGGGATCGGCGTAGTCGGCCACGTTGCGAGTGAAATTGAGAACGCGAGGCGTGTTCAGAAACGCGATCGATTCCACCACGGGCGGCCCGAATTCATTCAACGGATCGGGGACCAAACGCGGTTCCTGCCACTGGTGCGGATGCGGCATGACCAAGTGCTTGGCCTCCAGCAAGTGGCTGAAAGGCGTGGCCCTCATCTCGCCATACTGGAAGAGAGCCAGGTGGGTAAAGCGCACTCCGTAACCGCGCAGTTCATGCCGCGCTCCGCAGATTCCGCAGTAAGAAACTCGTGCCGGAAGCGCGGCGACCAGCGACGCACCCGCCGTCGCCACCAGGATCGCCGCGCCCCAGGCAAAGTATTTTTTCATGAACATTCTTCGGATGACGAAAGCTTCGAAGTGTCGTTAGGCGCGAGCGCTGCGCATCTGCCGGTGGACAATGAAGGCAAGGCCCAGGCCGGAAAGGACAACCAGGGTGGTACTGGCCGGCTCGGGCACGACGTTGATGACGCCGGGTCCGGTGACGGTGGCCGTGTAAGCTCCGGCGTCGGTCGGAAAGAAGCCATCCACCACGAAGAAGTAGGTCTGGCCGGCGTTGAGCGTGAAGTTGGTCAAGCCCGAGCCGAGGTCCGGACTGCCGAGCACCCGGTCGTCGTTCGCGGCCAGGAAGTTGGTCGCCGGATCGGAAAGATCGTTCGGATTGAAGGAGTTCGCGAAGAGGTGGAGATAGGTGTCGTAGTTCGCCGGATCGGCCGCCGTGAGGGTGAAAGTGAACTGGCCGCTGCTGGCGACGCTAAATTGGTAAACGTTATAGGGAACGTTGAAGAAGCTGCGCGCGCCCGTTTCCGTGGGGCGAAGAAAGGAGGGCGCGCCGGTGGTATCGCCGGCAAGGTTCACGGTGTCGGCCCGGCCGGAGACAAGAGACGCCGCGGTGAAGGTGAGAGCGAGGAAGAGTGTTTTGATCATGAGATGGCTTGGGTTGTTGGGGCAGACGCTGCCTCGTTTCCCTGCCGCTGATCAACGTGTCAATTGTAAGAGTTGGACGACGAATGTAACGGACGCGAAAACCGACGACCTCTCTAGTCGTTAGGCTAAATCTTTCGGCGATACCTTGAACGAGGAGGTGAGGAAGCGCGTTCCTCCGTGAGTCACAGAGATGTTACTCGCCTGTAACAGTAAGTGCGTTGATCTGATCCGCGCGTCTGCGACGCTCGCTCAGAGTGGCCGGCTGGTCGGTAGCAGGCAGCTCTCTCCACCCGCAAAAAACAGTTCCATGGCGCTACACTTTTCCAGTCCATCGCGAGTCACACGGTTCACCTCCGCGTTCCTGACGGTGGCCATCGTGGCAATGCCGTTCCGGCACGTTTACGCCGGCGACATTCTGCGCGGCGGCGGAGTTGCGGGACCGGCGCGCCAGCCGGGAGTTCCCAGCGCCGGGAGCGAAGTGAAAACCGAAGCCGGCGCGATCGGCCGCGATTCGCTCGCGCGGACAACCCAGGCGATCCAGGCGGTGAAGGCGATGCAGGAAGCGGCGCGGGCCGCGGCCATCAGTGGCCCAAACAATCTCGGGATAAATCCGCGCCAGCCGAGTGTGCAATTGCCTAACGTGCCGAATGGCCTAACGAGTGGTGGATTGCAGGTGGCGCCGGGCAACGACTCCAGCTTGTGGCAAGGCGTAAACCTTCCGACGCAAATCATCGGGAACGGCAACACCAGCGTCACGATCACGCAAAACAAGCAGCAGGCGTTGCTTAATTGGCAGACCTTCAACGTCGGCAAGCAAACCAAGGTCACCTTCGATCAAACCGCCGGCGGCGAGAATGCCAGGCAATGGATCGCGTTCAACAAAATCAGCGATCCAACCGGCGTGCCCTCGCAAATCCTCGGGGCGATCGAAGCCATCGGCCAAGTCTACCTGCTCAATCAAAACGGCATCATCTTCGGCGGTTCGTCGCAGATCAACCTGCACACGCTGGTCGCCTCATCTTTGCCGATCAACGACAACCTGGTCAGTCGCGGCCTGCTGAATAATCCCGATCTGCAGTTCCTTTTCTCGTCGAGGGAGATCCCGGTTTTGCCGAATGGCGGCACCATGCCGGCCTTCACGCCGCCCGCGCCGCCGAACACCGCTGATGGGAAAATCGGCGCGGTCGTGGTGCAGCCCGGCGCCCAACTCACGAGCCCGACGACTGCGGATCATGTCGGCGGTCGGATTGCTTTGATCGGTCCGGAAGTGAATAACGGCGGCACGATCTCGACGCCCGATGGGCAGACGATTCTCGCCGCGGGCGAACAGGTCGCGCTGACTGCGCACCCGAGCAGCGATCCGAGCTTGCGCGGCTTGGATGTTTTCATCGGCCAAGTTGATGCCGGTCGCGGCCTCGCGACAAATTCCGGTTTGATCGAAGCCCCGCGCGCCGATGTCACGATCGCCGGCCAATCGGTCGAACAACGCGGCGCGATCGACAGTTCGACTTCGGTGTCGCTGAATGGCCGGATCGATTTGCTGGCAAATTACGACGCGATCCAGCTGGTCGATCCGAGTCGCAACGTCAGCCTGAGCCCGACGGCGTCCGGCTTGGTCTCGTTAGGCGCCAACAGTGTCACGCAAGTGTTGCCGGAGTTGGAAAGCACGGAACGCGTGGTCGGCACACAGCTCGCGTTGCGGTCACAAATTAATCTGCAAGGTCTCGCGCTTCACCTCGAAAACAACGCCACGATCCTCGCACCGAGCGCGAAAGTTTCGCTGGCCGCGGGAAGCTGGCTGGCGTCGCCGCCGGGCTACAGTTTCGTTTTTGACGCCGGCCAGGTTTATCTCGACGCCGGCGCGACCATCGACGTCTCCGGTTCCGCAAACGTCGAAGCATCGGTCACGGAGAACATCGTCGATGCGCAATTGCGCGGCGCGGAGCTGGCGAATTTTCCATTGCAACGCAACGGCCCGTTGCGCGGACAGACCATCCACGTCGATATCCGCGACACCGGCACCTACAACGGCCAGACTTGGATCGGCACCCCTCTGGCCGACGTTTCCGGTTACGTGAATTTAGTACAACGAACCGTCGGCGAACTCACGACCGCGGGCGGCACGGTTTCAATCAACGCCGGCAACTCCGTTGTCCTCCAAACCGGCTCTGGCATCGACGTTTCCGGCGGTTCGATCGCGTATCAAGGCGCGTTCGTGCAGACGACGAAAGTCATTTCCGGGAGCAACATCTTCGACATTTCGCAGGCGACGCCGGACCGCATTTACACCGGGATCTATAACGGCTCGACCACCGTCCATCCGAAATGGGGGATCACGGAAACGAACAGCAGCGGGATCATCAACGGCGGACAATTCGAGCCTGGCTACACCCAAGGCGCGAGCGGCGGCACGCTCTCGATCACCGCGCCGAGCATGGCTCTCGATGGAGCGCTCGTCGGCCACACGGCGTCCGGTTCGCATCAACGCACTGCGCCGCCGGTCGCAAGCACGCTCGCCCTGGCGTTCCAAGCCCAGAGTACCGGCGCGCCGCCGTTCATTCCGATCTCACCGACGCCGCCGCAGATTATTTTTCAATCCGGCCGCACGTTCGTGGCCGCGGATCCGTTCGCGCTCGACGCTTCCGGCAATCCGCAATCATTGCGCGCCGATCGTCTCGCGCAGGTGATTCTTTCGCCCGATCTGCTCACAACGGGCGGCTTCGGGAACCTGAAGATCGATAACAGCGACGGCGATATCAGTGTTCCGGCAAATGTCGGCCTAACGAGTTCTCCAGGCGGCTCGATCGCCTTCACCGGCGCGAATATCGATCTGCGAGGCTCGATCGTCGCTCCGGGCGGAACGCTCTCGTTGACCGCGCTGGATGTTTCCCCAACTGTCCTCTTCGGGCTCGATCAAATGCCGGTGACACCGCCGCCGGATCCGACGCGAGGCCACTTCTCGTTAGGCAACACGGCCAGCTTGAGCACCGCAGGATTGATCACCGATCAACGCCAGCCATCGGATGCTTCGAATCTCCGGCCCTTCGCGCAAAACGGCGGCGCGATCACGATCGCGGGATTCGATGTGAATCTCGCGCGCGGCAGCGCACTCGATGTTTCCGGCGGCGCGATTGTCAGCGCGATCGGCACGACGACCTACGGAAACGGCGGCGCGATCACGATCAAAGGCGGGCAGGATCCGAGTTTGCCCTCGCTCATTGGCGGCTCGTTAGACCTGGGGAGCACCTTGCTCGGTTATTCCGGCACTCGCGGCGGTTCGCTCAGCATTTTGGCGCCGTTGATTCGCATCGGCGCGACGACTGAATCCCGCGCGCTCAATTTGCAGCCAGCCTTTTTCAGCACTGGCGGCTTCAACAGCTTCGCGCTTTCCGCCATCGGCCAGGCCACGACAACGCCCGGTCAATACGTCCCCGCGATCGTCATCGCCCCGCAAATCACGATCGCACCGGTCGTAGAAAATTTTCTGGTTAACCTCGATCGCAAAGACCTGGTCACACTCGATCGCATCGTTCGGCCGCTCGGAGTGCGTGGCCCGATCAATCTTTCCTTCGATGCCACTGGCGCGGTCGAACTCACGCTGACTGTCGGTCTGCCGCTCGTCCGCGGCGATCTCGTCATGGGCGAAGGCGCGCTCATTCGGACCGATCCCAGCGGAAGTGTTTCGCTTCGCGGACAAACCGCCGCGATCCTCGGTTCCGTCATTGCGCCCGGCGGCAATATCACCATCGCCGGCGGCGGCAACTCCGCGAATATCTTCCCCGATTCCGCGCGCCCGCTCCCGACCGTCGATCTCGGCCCGCGCAGTTTGTTCTCCGTCGCCGGCACGACTGTACTCACGCCGAACTCGTTAGGCTTTCGTACCGGCAGGGTGCTCGCCGGAGGCAACATCATCGTCGGCGGCAACATCGCGGCCGAGCGCGGCTCGGTGCTCGATGTCTCCGGCGCGGCCGGCGTGCTCGATCTCGCTCCTGGTTTTTCCGGAACGAACACGGCGATTGCGCCGGGCGACGCGCCGCTCATTCCGACACGCGTCGAGAGCAACGCCGGCACGATCACCTTCAATAGCAGCCAGGAACTTTTCCTCGATTCGACTTTGATCGCTCAACCTGGCGGCCCTTCGGCCAATGGCGGAAGCGTGGTCGTCAATTCGGATCGCTTCACCGCGCCGGGCACGAGTGTTCCGCTGACGCCGCTGACTACGACACTGTTCGTTAGGCAAAACGGCCCCACGATTCCGCAGGAATTCTATGGCGCGGGTGAAAACGCGATCGGCCATTTCATCACCGGCACGAGCACGAGCGGCGGCGCAAATGTGAGTGCGAACAGCTTCGCTAACGGCATCGAATCGGTGACGCTGCGGACCGCTTCCGGCATCGGCGCGACGGAATTTGATGGGCCTGTTTCTCTCGCGGTCGGACGGCAAATCGTCATCACCGGCGGCGCGATTTTTGCCGACGCGGACGTGTCCTTGAATGCGCCTTATGTAAAACTCGGCACCGATTTCCAAGCGCCGCTGCCGCCGGATCAAATCGCGAATGCCTTCACTGTCAGCGGCCAGCCATTTTACTTTCCGGCGCAGTTCGGTCCGGGCACGTTCATCGCCAGCGGCAAACTGATCGACCTCGGGAATCTCTCCCTGCAACACATCGGCTCGAGCAACTTCATCGCGACCAATGGCGACATTCGCGGCGACGGCACGCTCAACGCCGCGGGCGCGATCAACCTCACCGCCGGCCAAATTTATCCGACGACCGGTGTGCGTTTTACCATCGCGGCCGACGATTATCAGGCGAGCGGTTTCACTTTGCCCGGTCTGATCACGATCGCGCAATCGGCCACACGCCGGACGCCGTTGTCAGCCGGTGGCGAGTTGAATATTTTCGCGTCGATCATCCGGCAGGACGGAACGCTGCGCGCGCCCATCGGCACGATCAATCTCGGCGTGATCGACTCGCCGCGATTGAATCCAATTTCGAATGCGCCCTTCGCCGCCACGCGACAACTCACGCTCGGCGGCAGCAGCGTCCATTCAGTTTCAGCCGATGGCCTAACGATACCTTACGGCGTCAATCAAAACGGCACCGCCTGGATCGATCCCGCGGGCGTGGACATCACGGTTAGCGGCGTGCCCGGGAAGTCGATCAAGGTCGCGGCCGCGAATGTCGCCGATGTTTCCGGTTCGACGATCGATCTCTGCGGCGGCGGCGATCTGCTCGCGTACCGCTTCGTTTCTGGCAACGGCGGCACGCGTGATATCCTCGCGAGCAATTCCAGTTACGCGATCGTTCCCGGTTACGAGGCCGACTTCGCGCCGATCGATCCCGGTTACGCGAACAGCACACTGTCGGTCGCCGATCGCGTCTCGCTCAGCGCCAGCGATGCTTTGCCCGCCGGCGTTTATACTTTGTTGCCCGCGCGTTACGCACTGCTGCCTGGCGCGGTCTTGCTCACGCCGAAAAGCGGCGCGCCAAATGGTCCGAGCACGCAAGTCGCGGATGGTAGCAGCGTCGTCTCGGGTTATCGCTTCAACGATCTGAATTCCGCGCGCACTGGTCAGCCGCTGAATTCGCTTTTCGAAATCGCGCCCGCGGAAGTGCTGAAAGCGCGCGCGGAGTACGATCTCTTTTCCGCCAACACTTTCTTGCGCGCCGCCGCGCTTTCACATGCTGCGGTTCCGCCGCGTTTGCCGATCGACGCCGGCCGGCTCGTTTTAACTGCGAGCCAAACGCTGACTCGTCAAGGCGCGGTCCTCGCACAAGCGCCGACCGGCGGCCGCGGCGGGGTCGTCGATATCAGTAGTCCCGCCGACATTTTAATCGGGCCCGCGGGCGGAACAGCGCCGGAGGGAATGTTATTCCTCGATGCCGCGCAGCTCAGTTCCTTCGGGGCGGAAAGCCTACTCATCGGCGGCCTGCGTTCCGACACCAAAGACGGGACGATGGTGGCGGTGACGACGGACAACGTAACCGTCGATAACAGCGGCTCCAGCCTAACGAGTCCTGAATTGATCCTGGTCGCGCACAAAAATCTGACCATCGCGCCCGACGCGCAGATCGAACAGCGTGGTACACTCGCCGGTTCCGCGGAAACGTTGCTCCTTGGAAACGAACAAATCGCCGGCCGTGGTGACGGCGTCCTCCTTCGCCTAACGAGTGATTCGACAGCGAGAATTGTGCGCACGGGTGTCGATTCTTCCACCGTGCCGACGATGGTCATTGGCGCGGGTGCGCGTCTCGTGGGCGCGAGCCTGACTCTCGATTCCACCTATGCCACGCGACTCGATCCCGCGGCCACGCTCAGCGCTCCGGCGATCGCGCTGAACAGCGGCCAGATCACGCTGCGCCTCGCGAATTCGGGCGCGATCCGCGCCACCGCCGGCTTGGTTCTTTCCGACGCGACCCTGCAAAACCTCACCGGCCTGCAATCGCTTTCGCTCCTGAGCTATTCGTCGCTCGATATTTTCGGGACGGGGCAGGTCGGATCGTCTTCGGTCGAAATGCTCGCCTTACACGCGGGCGAGATTCGCGGTTTCGATAACCAAGGTGGCGCGGTCGTTTTCGCGGCGACAAATATTCTGCTCGATAACAGTCCGAAGGGCAGCGCAGCCGCCGTCTTCGGCGGTGGTCTGGGGACGTTGCAATTCAACGCCGAGAACATCTCGTTAGGCAAAAACCAAACGCACATCGACCAGTTCTCCAACGTGATCTTGAATGCTTCCGGCGCGATCGTGGCGCGGGATGCGGGCGGGTTATCGACCGCCGGGAACCTGACCCTGCGCACTGCCTTGCTCACAGGCGCGGCTGGCTCCGAGGAGACACTTTCCTCCACGGGCGCGCTCACCGTCGAGGCATCCGGGATTTCGCCGGCGTCTTCGTTTGCCAGTGGGCTCGGCGCGCGTCTGAATTTAGAAGGATCGCGCATCGCGCAGAATAGCGCGATCGTTTTGCCGAGCGGCGCGGTGACGCTGCACGCCACGCTTGGCGATGTCTCGTTAGGCGGAACGATCGATGTCGCGGGAATCGCGCAAAACTTTTTCGATCTGACGAAATACACCAGCGGCGGCGAGGTCACGCTCACTTCCGATCGCGGTAACGTCAGTTTGCTCACGGGGAGCAGCGTGAAACTCGGCGCGGCTTCTGGTGGTGGCGATGCGGGCCGGCTGTCGATCAATCTTCCAGCGGGCGGTTTCACTCTCGCGGGCACGCTTTCCGGAGCGGGCGGCGCCGGCGGAACGAACGCTTCGTTCTCGCTCGATGTCGGGCAGCTCAGCAAGTTGGGCGCGCTCAACCAGATCCTCGATGCGGCCTCGTTCAACAAAGCGCGCGTCTTCCGCGTGCGGACCGGCGACGTGCTGGTGGATGGCCTAGCGACGACACGACTCTTTGATCTTTCCGCGGATGAAGGTTCGATCAATGTCACCGGCACGATCGATTCTTCCGGTGCAACGGGCGGGACGATTGCCTTGCGCGCGGCCGAGAGTTTGACGCTGGCGGCCGGTTCGCGCTTGAGCGTGGCGGCACAGAATTTCGATGCGGCTGGCAAAGGCGGCTCCATTTCGCTCGAGGCCGGCTCGGAGACGAACGGGAACGTCAGCAACACCGCTTCACTTAATCTTGCGACCGGCTCGACGATCGATCTCTCGGTGGCCGCAAACGCCACCGCCAGCCTTGGTCTTGGCCAGTTGACCGGCACGCTTCATTTACGCGCGCCGCAAACTACCGCCGGCGATGATCTGCAGATCGCTCCGATTAACAGCAATGTCATCGGCGCCTCCAGCATCGTGGTCGAAGGCTATCACCTCTTTGATTTAACCGGCACGGACGGCAGCCTAACGAGTGCAGTCCAGGAAGCGGTGCGAACGAATGGCGAAACCTTCGGCGCTGCGGACTCGGCGATTCGTGCGCGTTTGCTGGCAAACAATTCCGCGCTTTCGCCCCTAACGGTGATCGCGCCCGGCGCGGAGATCATCGATCGCTCCGGCGACCTTTCGTTAGGCAGCGCGCACTCCGATTCTTCAAGTGACTGGGATCTCTCGATCGAGTTTTCGCTTCGGACCAAACGGCGCGCCTGGCGTGCTGACACTCCGCGCTGCAGGCAATATCGCTTTCTACAACGCGCTTAGCGACGGCTTCACTTCGAGCGCTTACGACGCCGAGCTGCTCGCGCACAATTCCGCGCTCCCGGCCAACGTCCAGTCGTGGTCGTATCACATCGCATCCGGCGCAGATTTTGGCGCGGCGGATATCCATCGCGTGCAAATGCTCGCGTCGCTCGGCACCGCTGCGGGTTCGGTGCAGATCGGAAAGGATTACGGCATCAATGTTTTTGGCACGCCGGGTCCGAACGCGAGAACGGCGAATGCGGTCGCGGGTCGTTATCAAGTCATTCGCACGGGCACGGGCGGGATCGATATCGCCGCGGCGCGCGACGTGCAGTTACTCAATCAATTCGCCACCATCTTCACCGCGGGCACGCGGGTGGACGATCCGCCGATGGGCGGGATATTCGACGTTCCGATACCGGATCCAAACGGACAGCAACCGAGCGGCGTTCTCGGTGTGGCTCAACAGCAAAGCCCGGGCTATGCGGCGCAGTACAGTTACGCGGGCGGCAATGTCTCGATCGCCGCACAGAATGACATTACGCATTTGACCCGCGCGAGCGATGGCTCGCTGATCGCGGATTCTTCGCGCGAATTGCCTAACAACTGGTTATATCGGCGCGGCTTCGTCGATCCGACAACCGGCCAGTTCGGCGCGGTCACCCGCAGCGCGCATGACGACATTGGCTCAACCACCTGGTGGATCGATTTCAGCAATTTCTTCGAAGGTGTGGGCACGCTCGGCGGCGGCAACATTGAGCTCACCGCGGGAAACAACATCCGCAACGTGGACGCGGTCGCGCCGACAAACGCGCGCATGCCGAAAGGCACTCCGAATGCCGCGGGTTTCGTCGAGTTAGGCGGCGGCGATATCACGGCGCGCGCAGGCCACGATCTCGATGCCGGCGTTTACTATGTTGAGCGCGGACGTGGAATTTTGAGCGCCGGCGGCAGCATTCACACGAACGGCACGCGTTCGCCATCGAGCGGAATAATCACAAATCCACCGGAGATTTACGCGCCTGAAACTTGGCTGCCGACGACCCTCTTTCTTGGCAAAGGCGCGTTTGACGTTAGCGCGCGCGGCGATCTCGAGATTGGTCCGACGGCGAATCCCTTCCTCCTGCCGCAAGGGGTGAACAATACTTTTTGGTACAAGACTTACTTCTCGACCTACGCGCCAGAGAGCGCGGTGCATTTAGCGTCGCTCACCGGTGACGTGACGCTGCGGGAAAGCGCGACTTTGCCGAACGGCGAGGCAGGAGCGGCGACGCCTTTATTACTCGCATGGCTCGATCGCGTTTCGCGCCTCGTGACTACAGCTGGCGCGCAAAGCGTTTCCTATTTCCAGCCGTGGCTACGGCTGGCGGAAAGCCGAGTCGATCCATTTGAAAGGATAACGACAGTGGCCGCACCGACCCTGCAGGCGACCTCGTTCTCCGGCGATCTCAATTTAGTTGGAGGCATCAATCTTTTCCCCTCGCCGAGCGGGACGATCGACCTGGCTGCAAGCGGCGCGATCAACGGCGTGCAACGCAATGGTCTCGCGCTGATCAACGGCATCTCGTTTGCGACATTCGGCGCGAGCCAAATCAATCTCTCGGACGCCGATCCGGCGCGGATTCCATCAATCACGAGCCCGTTCGCATTTCGGAGCACGTTGGCGAACCCGAACAACGCTGCGCAAAACCAAATCGTCGATCTCAATTTCCTCACGCCGATCAGCAGTAGCTTCAATGAAACCGGCTCGACCACCGGGACCGCCGGCGTTTTGCAGACCGCAGACGCTGCACGCCGCCGGTCTGTTGCACTTGAACGATCCGACGCCGGTTCACGTTTACGCCGCCTCGGGCGATGTCTCCGGATTGACACTTTTCGCAGGCAAACCGCTGCGTTTGATTTCGGGCGGCGATGTCACCGACATCGCGCTCTACATTCAGAACAATCATGCGGACGACATTTCGTTGATCGCGGCCGGTCGCGATTTCGTGCCCTACGATCCGAACTCGCCGCTGCGAGTGAGCGCGCGCACGCCGGGGAATATTCTCAATCTCGACGCGCAGCCGGCGGCCGGTGATGTGCAAATTAACGGACCGGGAACGCTGGAGATCCTGGCGGGCCGCGACTTCGATCTCGGGGTCGCTCCGAGTAACGCCGACCGCACGGCGCTCGGCGTCACCAGCATTGGCAACGCGCGCAATCCCTTTCTGCCCTTCGCGGGCGCGGACATTATCGGCGGCGCGGGCATCGGTGCTTCCTCCGGCCTGGACGGGAGCCAAATTCACTTTGCCGATTTCACAGCGAAGTTTCTCGATCCCGCGAGCGGCGGCGCCACCGCTGCGCGCTATCTCCCCGCGCTCGTCTCGCTCCTTGGCCTAACGAATCCAAATCCGGGGCAGGTCTGGGATGCTTTCCAGCAATTGCCGGCCGAGCAACAGGACGATCTTGCGCTGCAGATCTTCTACCTCGTCCTGCGCGACGCCGGCCGCGACCGGAATAATCCGGACAGCCCAGGCTTCAGAAATTATGACGCCGCGAATGCCGCCATCGCCGCGCTCTTTCCGGGAGACAAATGGCGCGGCAATATCTCGCTCACCTCGCGCGAGATCAAAACGGCCAACGGCGGCGACATCGGCCTTTTCGCGCCCGGTGGCCAGCTCGTGGTCGGCTTCGATGTGACCGGCACACAGCCGCTCGATCAGGGCATTCTCACGGAACACGGCGGGAACATTTCCATCTACACGCAGCAAAGCGTCGTCGTCGGCACCTCGCGTATCTTTACTTTGCGCGGCGGCAACGAACTCATCTTTTCGCGGCTCGGCGATATCGCAGCCGGCGCTTCCTCGAAGACGGTGCAGTCGGCGCCGCCGACGCGCGTCCTGATTGATCCGCAAAGCGGCGATATCCAGACCGATCTTGCCGGCCTGGCCACCGGCGGCGGCATCGGCGTGCTTAACACTGTGGTCGGCGTGCCGCCCGGCGATGTCGATTTGATTGCGCCGGCGGGGACGGTGGATGCGGGCGACGCGGGGATTCGCGTAGCCGGCAACTTGAACATCGCAGCGGTGCAGGTTTTGAATGCCGGCAATATCGCGACTGGTGGGGCTAGCGTCGGCACCCCGGTGGTGGCCGCGCCGAATCTCGGCGGTCTGACCGCAGCCTCGAACGCGGTCGGCGCGCAAAACGCGACCGCGGCTGAGACCGCGCCGCGTTCGACCACGGAAGCCGCGCAAACGTTACCCTCGATCATCACTGTCGAGGTTCTCGGTTACGGCGGCGGCGAAGGCGACCCGGGCAATTCCGACGACGATGAAGAAAAGAAGCGGCGCCGTCAGGAAAAGGAAAAAGCACCGCAAGGCGCGAAACGGCCCGCGCAGAAAGCAGTCGCGGCGCTGTAGCGCGGGACTTGTTTCCCAGATGTCACGTGAGTTTCGCGGAGGTCCGGAAACATTCTGTAGATGACAATGCACGTGAAGAAACGCGCGCTTCGCTTCGGAGCCACGCTACTTCTGGCTGGCGGCCTTTGGTGGAAGGTTGGTCAAGCCGATCAGGCCACCATCCAGCAGACCACCGCCGCTGCGGAGCACGGCGATGCCGAAGCGCAGTTCTCGTTAGGCCGAAACTATTTCCGTGGGGAAGGTGTAGCCCAGGATGACACGAAGGCGCGCGCGCTCTTTCTCCGCGCGGCCGCGCAGGGTCACCCGAAGGCGGAGCACAATTTGGGTTTGATGTTTCTCGAGGGCAAAGGCGGGCCGAAGGACGAAGCCAAAGGAATCGAGTGGTTGTGGAAAGCCGCGGAGCAGGGCGCGGCGGTTTCCCAGGATGCGCTGGGCAGCGCGCTGCGCGACGGCGACAAGCCGGTGCAGAACTTAACCGAGGCGGCTAAGTGGTTTCGCAAGGCGGCGGAGCAAGGTTATCTCGACGCCGAGGTTCATCTAGGCAGGCTCTATTACTTTGGCGCGCAGGATTTCGCCCCTGATTACTCGGAAGCGGCCAAATGGTTGGGGAAGGCCGCGGGGGCCGGCCAGCCGTGGGCGCAGAACACTCTCGGGGTCATGTATGAAACCGGCCAGGGGGTGTCCGCCGAGCGCGCGAAAGCAGCAGAACTCTTTCGCAAAGCAGCTGAACAAAACGACGCCCGTGCGCAGGCGAACATTGGCCGTTGTTACATGACCGGGAGTGGCGTAACGACCGATGTCGTCCAGGCCTATCGCTGGCTAACGCTCGGCGCGCGGCAAGGAGATGATCGGGCCGCAAATTCATTGGCTGAATTGCGCAAAGGCTTAACGCCAGTGCAGATCGAGGAAGGCGACCGATTGGTCGCTGCCTTTCCTGCTCCCGATCCAGCGCAACCGACAAGCAGTAACCCCAAAAACAAGTAGGGGGAGGGGGGGGGAGGGGGACCGGAAAAGGACGCGGGGGA
>JBPCJC010000029.1:0-11926 GCA_051005695.1 Chthoniobacterales bacterium
TTCTTGCTCAGCGCGCGGCGCAGTTTCGAGAGGGCAATATTCTGCAGCTGGCGGATGCGCTCGCGCGTCACGCCGAATTTCTTGCCCACTTCCTCGAGCGTCTTCGGTTTGCCGCCGTCGAGCCCGAAACGCGAGAAAATGATCTTCCGCTCCCGATCGTCGAGCACGTCGAGGAGGCCGCCGACTTCGTTGCGGAGGTTCTTGTCGCGGAGCAATTCGAACGGCGTCTGCGCTTCTTCGTCGCCGACGATTTCGCCGAACTCGGTCGAGTCATCGTCGCTGATCGGCGCGTCGAGCGAAGCCGGGCGAATCGAGACGGTCTTGAGCTGCGAGACTTTGCCCGCGGCGATGCCGATCTCTTCCCCGAGCTCGTCGTCGGTCGGTTCGCGCCCGAGTTCTTCGCTCATCTGGAGCGAGACGCGGCGCATCTTGGAGATTTTGTCGACGAGGTGAACGGGCAGGCGGATCGTCTTCGACTGGTTGGCGAGGGCGCGCTTGATCGATTGCTTGATCCACCACGCGGCGTAGGTGCTGAGCTTGCCGCCCTTCGCGGGGTCGAAGCGCTCGACCGCTTTCATCAGACCGATGTTGCCTTCGGAGATAAGGTCGAGCAGGGGCAGGCCAAGGTTGGCGTAGTCATGCGCGATCTTCACCACCAAACGGAGATTGGATCGAATCATGAGCGCGCGCGCTTCACGGTCGCCCTTCTTGATCTTCGCGGCCAGCTCGATCTCCTGATCGGGCGTCAAGAGCGGGATTTGCCCGATCTCGCGGAGGTAAATTTTTATTCCAGTATCGCTATCTTCAGCAGCCATAAAACTCTTCATGCGGGGTAAAAGAAAATTGAGAACACGTTCGCACAGTCCCGGATGTTACGAATTCCGGAGCCGAATAGACTGCATTGTGGGTCAGTTTCAGAGAATATCTAACTAGGTTAACTATTCGCATTTCTGACAGCCCTCGGTTGCCTTTTGTTCAAAGTTTTCAAAACTGCTAGCAATCTTCTAATTGAGAGTGGTTTAAGGCGGTTTTATTTCCGACTTCCCGCCCGTCCGTCCGGCTACCTCCGCGCCTTAACAATCAATCGCGTGGCCGGGCCGTTCTGGCTCTAAAACACGGGATGCGTCCTTCCCCGTGCCGGGCTCGGAGCAAAACGCGGTCGCGCGTTCGGGTCCTGGTCTCGTAAAACATCGCGCCCTCGATGTTTGGGACGGACTGGCTTTACTCGGTCACCCGGTGGGTGGGAAGGAAAATCTGCAAAGCACGATCGTTCGTTTTTTCCTGCGGGAAAAGCTCGCGCGACTTGATCTTGGAAAAGTTTACGGATGTATTGGCGATTCGTCGTGCGCTGTTGGAGATTGTGCCGAGGAAGATTCACGGAATGAAAAATAAAATCCGCGTTGGGATTATCGGAGTTGGCAATTGTGCTTCATCCCTCGTCCAGGGAGTCGAGTTTTACCGCGGCGCAGCAGCGGATGAATTTGTCCCGGGGTTGATGCACGTCGATCTCGGCGGTTATCACATTCGCGACATTGAATTCTCCGCGGCCTTTGATATCGCGGCCACCAAGGTCGGGCGCGATTTGAGCGAAGCGATTTCGGCTGAGCCGAACAACACCATCCGTTTTGCCGAAGTCCCGCGACTCGGAGTCAAAGTGCATCGAGGGATGACGCACGATGGTCTTGGTAAATATCTCAAGAAGGTGATCAAGAAATCACCGGCCTCGACCGACGACATCATCGGCATCCTGAAAAAAACCAAAACAGACGTGGTCATTTCTTATCTCCCGGTGGGCTCGGAGATGGCGACGAAATGGTACGTCGAGCAAATCCTCGAAGCCGGCTGTGCCTTCATTAATTGCGTGCCGGTTTTCATCGCCTCGCAGCCGTATTGGCAGCGGCGATTTGAAGAGCGGGGTTTACCGGTCATCGGCGACGACATCAAGTCGCAGGTCGGCGCGACCATTACCCACCGGGTGCTGACAAATTTATTTCGCGAACGCGGTGTGCGCCTGGATCGCACGTATCAACTAAACTTCGGCGGCAACAGCGATTTCTTGAACATGCTCGAGCGCGAGCGTTTGGAATCGAAGAAAATCTCCAAGACACAAGCGGTCACGAGCCAACTCGGACACGCCCTTCCGGCAAGCGCGGTTCATGTCGGCCCGAGCGATTACGTGCCTTGGCTGACCGATCGCAAATGGTGCTACATCCGGATGGAGGGCACGACCTTCGGTAACGTGCCGATCAACTGTGAATTGAAAATGGAAGTCTGGGATTCTCCCAATTCTGCCGGCGTGGTCATCGATGCGATTCGCTGCGCGAAGCTCGCGCTCGACCGGAAATTATCCGGCGCGTTGGTGGCGCCTTCGAGTTATTTCATGAAATCGCCGCCCATCCAATTCACCGACGACGAGGCGCGGCAGAAGACCGATGAGTTTATCCGTGGCCACGAAGATCTCGTCCTGCCGGGCTTGCCGTTACGAAATGGGAACGGTCACCGCAAGCCGTCGAAAGTGCGTTCCGGCAGCAAGCCGAAGCGCTGATTCCGCTCAATACTGGCGGACGTAGGGATACTTGGAATCGTTCCCGAGTTCCGGCGGAAATTCCTTGTAGCCGGAATGAATCCAATGCGTGTCGCTATCGAGGACTGGCTGATAGGTGCCGCGCACGATCGGGAAAGGGAAGCTGATGATTTCGAAAACACCCGCCTGGATGCGCATGATGCTCCGGCCGACACCGCGGACGACTCCGTAGCCAGCGGCCGCGGAGTTGCCTTCGTCGGAATTAATCTTGGCGATGGTGGAGGGCAGCTCCGACCAACCGAAAAGTAAGTTGGCCACGCCGCGCCCGAGTTTACGGGTCGGCCCCTGGTCGTTAGACGGCGGGTCTTGAATATCAGCGCGGCAAATCGCCGCGATTCCGACGAACAACGCGAACGCGAGCAGAGTTTTCATAGACGCTCCGAGGTAATCGGCTTTGCCCGCGCGAGGCAAGATGTCATTTGCCCTTGCCCTTCGCGCGCTGGCCGCGTGTCGCCCGGATGGAGAGCGAAATCGTGATCGCCAGAATGATGATGATCACTGCCAGTGAAGCCCAATTCGGGATCGGAAAAAATTCCGCGACAATCATTTTCGCGCCGACAAATCCGAGCACGAGGGCGAGCCCGGTTTTCAGGTAAACGAAGCGATCGATCACGTGCGCGAGAACAAAGTAGAGTGACCGCAGGCCGAGGATCGCGCAAATATTGGAAGTGTAGATGATGAACTCATCCTGGGTGATGGCGAAGACTGCCGGGATGGAATCGACCGCAAAAATCAGGTCCATGATGTCGATCACAATCAAGACCAGGGCCAGCGGCGTCAGCATCCAGTGCCCGGCTTGTTTGACCGCAAATTTCTGCCCGTGATACTCCGGCGTCACGCGCATCCAGCGCCGGCAAAGACGCAGGACGAAATTGCTTTCGAGATCAATTTCTTCGCCGTGGCTCACGAGCATGCGCACGCCCGTCACGAGCAGGAAGGCGCCGAAAACATAGAGAATCCAGTTGAAGCGTTCGACCAGCGAAACCCCGAGCCAGATCATCAGCCCGCGCATTAAAAGCGCGCCGATGATTCCCCAGACCAGCACCCGGTGCTGATATTTTTTTCGTACCTGGAAGTAGCTGAAGATGACAACGAAAACGAAAATGTTATCGACGCTGAGCGAGTACTCGATCACGTAGCCGATGAAAAAATCGAGAGCCGCGTCCGCGCCTTTCACGTGCCAAACGAGGAGATTGAAACTGAGTGAAAGCGCGACCCAAATGACGCTCCAGATGATGGCCTCGCGAATCGTGACTTCGTGTGCTTTGCGATTGAAGCCGATCAGATCGATCGCCAGGACCACGAAGACCCCGATGTGAAAAGCGATCCAGAACCAGAGTGGCACGAGCGCGTAGATTTCCACGCTGCGGACACAGCCGCAAATGCAAACGCCGGGTGATCGCTCACTTTCGCGCGCACGATTAACGCCTCGGAGTTTTTTCGCCGTGGCGAAAAATAAATGAGCTGATTCGCCGGCGTTTGTTGCGTTCCCGCTATGGGAAAAATTCGCGGCCGCGTCTCCTCGCGGAATCAAGTCGCCCGCGCCTTGGCGACTTCACCCTGAAACCTCCCGTGCGAAATCATCTCGAGTCTCCGAGCTTCGAGCCGCGATGCTGGACGCAGTTTTGCCATCAGCTAGGGTGGATCATGGAGCGGGGGCCGGCTCGGGCGGGGGACAATGCGCCGATTGAAACCGGCGAGGGCGAACTCGTCCGGATGCCGCCGGAGCGCTACGAAGCCTTGCGCCGCATGGCCGCAAATTATCTGCGCGACGAACGCGCGGGGCACCCGCTCCAGCCGACCGCGCTCGTCCACGAAGCTTTTCTCCGCCTGCTCGATCAGCAAAAAGTCGTCTGGAATAACGACGAACATTTTGCCGCCTTGGCCGCGCGAGTCATGCGCCGGATCCTGATCAACTACGGCGTCGCGCGTTCCCGGCAGAAACGCGGGGGGGGCCGGGTGTGATTCGTTTGCCACTCGATGAAGCGCTCGATTTTTGCGCGGAACGCGACCTGAATATCGGCGCCGTCGACGAAGCTCTGGAAGAATTGCAGGCCATCGATCCGCGGCAGGCGCGCATTGTCGAGCTGCGTTTTTTCGCCGGGCTTTCCACCGAAGAAATTGCCGCCGCCCTGGCGATTTCACCGGCGACGGTGAAACGCGATTGGGCGACCGCGAAACTGTGGCTACAAGCTAAACTTAGCCTCAACTAAGATTCTTTCTAAACCGATGAACGGATGTCCCCGCGGAGCGACGATCGACGACGCCAGCGTCTGGCGAGGTTGAAAGAAATCCTCGCCAACGCGCTCGAGGAACCGACTCGCGAAGCCCAACTCGCCTCGTTCAGGAAATCCTGCGGCGGAGATGAGCGTCTTTGCCGCACCCAAGTCCTACGATCTCGCCGAGGCCTCGAATGCCGTCGTCGCGCTCCTCTGCGGACGAATCAAAGTGGCCCTCGGTGAGATTGAATCCGGCCTAACGAGTCTGATCGCGGCGGAGAGATTGAACTGCGATTCCGCGAGCATCAACGTCCATCTCGGCGGCATTTATCTCCGGCTCCGGCGCTGGAGCGAAGCGCAGAACGCCTTCGAAAAAGCGGTTATTCTCGATGAGGACTGCGCGCTCGGCTGGCAGGGATTGTCCACCGTCCATCGGCGGATGCATCGCACCAGGAAACGGTCAATGCGGCCTTGCGCGCGGTTAGCTTGCTCCATCGTTTGCCGCAGGCGCATTTCAATCTCGGGGTTGCGCTGGTCCGAGCTGGCGAATCCGCGCGCGCCCGGATCGCCTTCGAGACCGCGCTCCGTTTTCATCCGGGAATGAAGACGGCGCGCCGATTTCTGGAAGTGCTCCATCCCGGGAAAACGGCCGGCAGTCGGAGAGCAACCGTCGGCCTAACGAATGCCGATGCGGCGCGCACGGCACGGCGTGAACAGCTCTTCTCGCTTCCGGAGATTCCGAGCGCGGCGGAACGTCTGGCCACGCTCCTGCGCGAACGGCCCGATGCGAAAGCGGAGACCAGGTCGGGCAAAACTTTCGTCCTCGTTTCCGGCCTGCCGCGTTCCGGCACTTCGCTGATGATGCAACTCCCCGAGGCCGGTGGAACTGCACCCGGTGACCGATTCCATTCGGCTGGCCGACATCGATAATCCGCGCGGTTATTACGATTGGGAACCGATCAAGGGCATCCGCGAGCATCCGGAATTGCTCGACGACCCGGCGCTCGAAGGCAAGGCGATCAAATGCATCTCGATGCTCCTTTCGCAGATGCCAACGCAGGATTCGTATAAGGTGATTTTCCTCACTCGGCCGATCGAAGAAGTGGCGCTCTCGCAGGGCACGATGCAAGCGTCTCCATCGCGCGGGTGCCGGACTCGAGGCCGAGCAATTGCATCGCGGCCTCGCGGCGCACCGAGACGAAACCCTCCATTGGCCGAGGCGCCGCACATCGACTTCATCTAGGTTGATTACCCAACGCTCATGGCCCAGCCCGAGGCCGAGCTGGCGCGCATCGTCGCCTTTCTCGGTCCGGATCGCGTGCCGACCGCGGCGCGGATGAATTCAAAGATCGAGCCCGATCTTTACCGCCGGCGGAACGCCGCGCCGATGCTTCGCTAGGCGTATTCCGCTTTGCCGGGCAGACGCTGGAGAACGATGTCCTCGGTCGCCTTCTTCTCCGGGTCTCCTCCAAAAGTAAATTGGAATTGCAGATGAAGGTGGTCAGCATCGACCAGTTGAATCGAGAAGCCTTCTACGACGGCGAACCTTTCCGTGACGTGACATTTTTTAAAACCTTTTGGGATTCGCTGCACGCATACCGCGGATAAGTTCGCGACATCGGCTGATCTGCGCGGAGGATGATTTCATTTTCCGATTGTTCCATCGGACCTCGCCTCCGAATTTCTCCACCCTGAATGAGGACGCTTCGGATCGTCGGTGGGATTGGGCCGGAAACGACGGTGGAATATTATCATTTCATCCTAGAGGGCTGTCGCGCGCGGGTGGGGGACGGAAGAGCGCCGCACCTGATCATCGATAGCAACGACGTGAAGCGGGCGATTGCGATGCCGCGAACACGCCACACATCGTCTTTGACGAGGTCGCGAAACGATCGCCAATTCCGATGCTCAACATCGTCCAGGCGGCGTGCGATCATGTGCGCGCGCTCGGGCTGCAACGTCTCGCTTTGTTCGGCACCGGCTTCACCATGCGCGTGCCGGGATCGAGCTGTTGACGCCGAGCGCGGACGAGCAGGCGTTCATTCACGGAAAATACATTCGCGAACTGCTCAAGAACAAGTTCGTGCCCGAGACGCGCGCGCAATTGCTCGAGATCATCGAGCGAATGCAAAATAACGAAAACGTGGCGGCCGTGATTCTCGCGGGCACTGCGCTGCCGTTGCTCTTACGCGGCGCCGAACCGGACAGGCTGCGGTTCGTCGATACAACGCTAATTCGTGGCTGCGGCGGTGCATGCGATTTTAAATTAGCCGCATCAAAAACGGCGCCCGCCGACTTTTCTCTGGCGAAGCGCGCGCCGCGCCGTAACTTCCTCCTCCCGCGAATGGATGTAGAACTGGAGAAACTCGTCGAAGCAGGAAAGCTGACGGCGAAAGCAGCTGATCAACTGGAGAAACTCAAGCCGGGTAGCTATTGCCTGCATAAGAGCTGGGGCTTCGGGAAAGTGGCGGAGTGGAATCTTCTGCTCAACCAAATCCTGATCAATTTTCCCGGGAAAAAAGCGCACCCGATGCAGCTGGCCTATGCGGCCGAAAATCTCACGGTCATTCCGCCGGCGCATTTTCTCGCGCGTAAAGCGACCGATCTCAGCGGGGTGAAGGAACAGCTCAAAAAAGATCCGATCAGCGTAATCCGGAATATTTTGGAAAGCCTCGGCGGCGCGGCCACGCAGGCGCAGATCAGCCAGTTGATGATTGGCGATCTCATGACTGAGGCGGAATGGAAACGCTGGTGGACTTCCGCGTCGAAGTCGCTGAAGCACGAGGGTTATTTTCTGGTTCCGGCGAAGAAGACTGAGCCGATCAGGTTGCGGGCAGAAAAAGTTTCGCGTGCTGACGAGCTGGTGGCGTTTTTTAATCAGGCGCGGCAACCGAAAGAGCAGGCGGCGACGCTCGACCAGATCGTGAAATTCTCCGCGGAGTTCAATGATCCGGCCGCGCAATTGCAGCCGCTGATTAATTCCATCGAGGAAGCCGCGGAACGCAACCAGCGTTTTAATCCGGCGTTTGTTTTTGAGCTGGTGATGACGCGCGACGATCTACTCGAGCGGCTGCCGCAATTGAAGACGAGCAACCCGAGCCTGACACTGGCGCGGTTGATTGCCGATGAAGAACCGCGGTTGATTGCGATTCTGCCGAAGATCCCGTCGGCAAAAGAAAAACGGGTGCTGGCCGCGATGCCGGCAGCGCTGGGACCAGAGTGGAGCAAGCGCGCGCTGCAGTTCATGCAATCGAACCATGCGCGCGCGGTCATGCAGATTCCGCGAGTCTTCGCCGAGACCGGACAACAGGCCGATCTGCGTGCGCATTTTCACCGCGGGATCCGCGAGCACTCGATCACCAGCGAAGGACTGACCTGGCTCTGCAAGGAACGCGCTGGCGAATGGCGCGATCTGATTACGCCGGACTTGTTAGGCGCGATTCTCTCCGCGCTCGAGCGCGATCAGCACAACGAGAACAGCCGCGGCAGTAAGTTGCGCGATCTGGTGCTGGACGATCGGGAGTTAATTCCAGACATGTTTGCCGGAGCGGAGATGAGTGTGGCGCGCGATGCGATGCGCCGTCTCATGCTCACGCCGGTCTTCGATGAATTGACGAAGCGTTCTCTGCTGGCCCGGATCATCAAACTTTATCCCGCGCTCGAAAGTGTGATCACCGGCGAGCAAAAGGAAGAGAAAACGGAATCGCTGATTGTGTCCTGGAGCAGCCTCGATAAACGCAAGGCCGAGTTCGAGGAACTGGTCAACAAGAAGATTCCCGAGAACAGCAAAGAAATCGGGGTCGCGCGGTCCTACGGCGATCTGCGAGAGAATTTTGAATTCAAGGCGGCGAAGGAGATGCAGGCCGTGCTGATGCGCCGGAAAGTGGAACTGGAAGGCGCACTCCATCGCGCGCGCGGGACCAGTTTTGAGAACCCCGATCTCTCGCAGGTGTCGATCGGGACGGTGGTGACTTTGCGCGCGACCTCTTCCGGGAAGGACGAGAGCTACACTATCCTCGGCGCGTGGGACAGCGATCCGGAGCAGGGGATTATCTCTTATCAAACTGCCATCGGCCAGGCGTTGCTCGGGCATCGCGTCGGAGAAAAGATCACGCTCAACACCGACCAGGGCTCGGAAATTTTCGAGATCTCGGCGATCGAGTCCGCGCCAGTCGATGTCCTTCCGGCAGAGAGTTCGCCGGACGCGGTTGCCGGAATTCCGGTATCGGTTTCCTAGCCACCGACGCGGGTGCGATAGACCCAGTAAATCACGATCGCAATCAGGATGGCGATGATCGCCATCGCCTCACGCAGTCCGGGCGCGCGCAGTTGTCTGCGATTCGAAAAGAAATAAAACGCGGCCACGATGACGAAGAGTGCGGAGAAGAGAGCGGCGAAAAACATATTGGGAATGAAGAGGGCGAATGCTCTTGCTTCAGGGCTCCGTGAACAAGGAATATCTGGCCGCTCTTAACCGTGAGACCCATTTATGAATGACCCGATTCTTGTCGCACAAAGCGATCATCAGCTCTTTCTCCTTCCGGCCATGGCCAATCGCCACGGGCTCATCGCCGGCGCCACCGGCACCGGCAAAACGGTGACGCTGCAAACGCTCGCGGAAAATTTCAGCGCCCGCGGCGTCCCGGTTTTCATGGCCGACGTGAAAGGCGATCTCGCGGGCTTGAGCCAGGCCGGCGGAAATAATCCGAAGGTGGTCGCGCGTGCCAAGGAACTGGGGATCGCGGATTTCAAAGGCGAGGGGAGCCCGGTGGAATTTTGGGATGTCTTCGGCGAGAACGGACATCCGGTGCGGGCCACGGTTTCCGAAATGGGGCCGCTGCTGCTCGGGCGCTTGTTAGACCTGAACGACACCCAGGAAGGCGTGCTCAACATGGTCTTCCGGATCGCCGACGAAAGCGGAATGCTCCTGCTCGATCTGAAGGATCTGCGTTCAATGTTGCAATATGTGGCGGACAACGCCGATCAGTTTAAGACGCAATATGGCAACGTCTCGGCGGCGAGTGCAGGTGCGATTCAGCGGAATCTGCTCGCCCTCGAAACTCAGGGCGCGGACAAATTTTTCGGTGAGCCGGCGCTCGATCTCGATGATTTAATGCAAACGCAGAACGGCCGCGGGGTGATCAACATTCTTGCGGCCGAGAAGTTGATGCAGCAATCGCCGAAAGTTTACGCGACCTTTTTGCTCTGGCTGATGTCGGAGCTTTTCGAACGACTGCCGGAAGTGGGCGACCCGGAAAAGCCGAAGCTGGTTTTCTTTTTCGACGAAGCGCACCTTCTATTCGCCGATATCGAAAAAGCGCTCGAGGAGAAGATCGAGCAAGTCGTTAGGCTGATTCGGTCCAAGGGCGTCGGGGTTTATTTTGTCAGCCAGAATCCGCTCGATATTCCGGATGTGGTCCTCGGCCAGCTCGGCAACCGTGTGCAGCATGCTTTGCGCGCCTTCACCCCGCGCGATCAAAAAGCGGTCCAAGCCGCAGCCCAGACTTTCCGACAAAATCCCAAGGTCAACGTCGAGGCAGTTCTCACCGAGCTGAGCGTCGGCGAAGCCCTGGTTTCGATGCTCGAGGAAGATGGCAAGCCAGCGATGGTCGAGCGGGCCAGGATCGTCCCGCCGCGCAGTCAGATCGGACCCATCACCCCGGTCCAACGTCAACAGCTTGTCAGCGCATCCGTTCTCGCCGGGCACTATGAGAAAACAATCGACCGCGAATCGGCTTACGAAAAACTGCAAGCCAAGGCGGCGGAGAAGTCCGCTGCCGCTGGCAGTCCTGTGCTCTCCTCCGCGCCGTCGGCCGCGAAGGAATCAGTCTTCGGAAAAATCTTCGAACCGACGCTTGGCCCGCGCGGAGCCGTTCACGACTCTGTCGCTACCAGCATGGCCAAGAGCGCCATGCGCGCGGCCAGCAGCCAGCTCGGACGGCAGGTCATCCGCGGAGTTCTCGGCAGCATCTTCGGCGGGGCGAGTCGGCGCCGCTAAGTGCTGAGCAGCGCGCGGAAGACGGCCCTTATTTTTTCGGGGACGCCGCTGGCTTGGCCGCCTTCTTGTCTTCGGCTCTGGCCTGCTTGTCCGCCTTTAACTCCACGTTGGTCGCGGTCATCGTGTAGGTGATCGTGACTTTGTCGCCGACCTTCAGGGCAGCGTCGGCTTTGGTGGTCGCGTCCCGCGCGATTTCCCACCGGTCCTTGCCTTTTTGCACGGCGATCATGGAATCATTCATCTCCAAAACCGGACCGGTGACCTGGTAAGTATTCGCGGAGCCGGCGAAAGCGGTTCCTGAAAACGCGAAGGCCGCGGTCGCCACGAGGCTGAGTAGTGTTCTGTTCATAATCTACGAATCGGGGCGCTGCTCCCGGAAGGCCTTATCTCGGCGGCAAAAGCTTTTGTAGAAAAGGCAAAAACCCCGCGGCCGGTTTCCCGGCGCGGGGTTTCTGTTCTGGCGACGTCCTACTCTCGCACAACCTATCGTCGCACTACCATCGGGGCTGCAGCGTTTCACTTCCGTGTTCGGAATGGGAACGGGTGGGGCCACTGCGCTATGATCACCAGACCGCGGGACCGAAGCATCCTTCGACCACGTGCGTCTGATGACTAAAAGAACCATTCGCTGATTCTCTGATATCTACATACAGGAAGTTTATTTCCAACAGTTTTAGGCTTCGTTTTGTTTAAAAGTCATTCCCCTCAAGTTGCCGCCGCATCAGGTTTTGCGCCGACGCGGCGGGTTAATTGAAAAGTAAATGACCAAGCCGAACGAGTTATTAGTATCACTTAGCTGAATACATTACTGCACTTACACCAGTGACCTATCAACGTGGTGGTCTACCACGACTCTTCAGGGAGAACTCATCTTGGGATAGGCTTGGCGCTTAGATGCTTTCAGCGCTTATCCTTTCCGAACATAGCTACCCAGCACTGCCGTTGACACGACAACTGGAACACCAGCGGTTCGTCAGACTCGGTCCTCTCGTACTAAAGTCTGAACCCCTCAATTCTCCTGCGCCCACAGTGGATAAGGACCGAACTGTCTCGCGACGTTCTGAACCCAGCTCGCGTACCACTTTAACCGGCGAACAGCCGGACCCTTGGGACCTTCTCCAGCCC
>JBPCJC010000030.1:0-13190 GCA_051005695.1 Chthoniobacterales bacterium
GGCTCACCGCGGAGGATCTGCCCGATCCGGAAAACCGCGTCACCCTCACGCGCGACGGCCAGATTCAACTCAGCCAGCGCGATCGTTATCACGAACACTTCGATCGCCTGGTCGCGCGCTGGACAGAGGAATTGAAAACGGTCGATGCGGTCGATCAGGTCATCCCGCTTTCGATTTATCTGAAAAATAAAATTCCGCTGATGGGCGTGGCGCATCAAAACGGCACCTGTCGTTTCGGCGACGATCCGAAGACGTCGGTGCTAAATATTTTTTGTCAGACGCACGATGTCGATAATCTCTACGTGGTCGACGGCAGCTTTTTCTGTTCGGCCGGCGCGGTCAATCCATCGCTCACGATCGCGGCCAATGCATTGCGCGTGGGCGATCACATTCTCGAGCGGTTAGGTTAGTAATCGTGGCGTCGAGATGGATTCCGGGGAGCGCAGGCTGCCAGCCTGCAGGTCGCGGCAGCTTGCCGCGACCATCGCGGGTGAGCCACACGCACGCGACGTCGCACGTCGTCGAGTGTTTCCGGCAGGCTGCCGGAAACTGTAGGCTGGCAGCCTGCGCTCCCCGAGCGCGGCTGCGCCGGATCGCACTCTTTTGCGCGCTTGCGGTGTCATTTTCCCCCCCGCTTTCAATTCGCGCGGCGGTCGAGGTCACCGCGATTGAGATGAATGTTTCCGATCTCCCGCGCGCCGTCGCTTTCTACACCGACGTGCTGCAATTCAAGGCAATCAATGCGGACGCCGCCAGCGCACAACTGCAGCTCGGCGAAGAGATTTTAATCCTTCGGCATCCCGCCACGCCGGGCCGCTCCATCCCGCGCGATCTTCCATCGAACGATATTTCATTTCAGCACCTCGCCACCGTCGTCGGCGATATTGATGCGGCTTATGCGCAACTCCGGAAACACGAGGTCCGCATCGTTTCCGCCGGCGTGCAAACTTTGCCCGCTTGGAATTTCGATTCGGCGAAAATCCGCGCGCTCTACTTCCGCGATCCGGACGGCCATTTCCTCGAGCTGATTCAGTTCCCGTCGAACAAAGGTGAACCGCGCTGGCATCGCCACGATGGCGCGCTTTTTCGCGGGATCGATCACTCCGCGGTCGTCGTGACAGAGATGAAACGCAGCGTCGCGTTTTATCGCGACGAACTTGGTTTCACCGTGATCGGAAACAGTTTCAACTACGGCAGCGAACAAGAGCTGCTGAGCGGTGTCGCAGGCGCGCGTGTCCGCATCACGAGTTTGCGCGGCGCGAAAGGTCCGGGTCTCGAGCTTCTGCAATACGAGGCACCGGGCTCCACCAGAATTCTCGACAAAACATCTTCGCCTAACGACTTGTCGCATTGGCAAGTCGATCTCTTGACAACACGACACGACCTCGTCGGTGAACGCTCCGATCCCGACGGCCACGCTTTCGCGATTAAGCAACGAGCGAGCAGCGCGGCACACGGCGAATATGCGCTCGAAGCTTTGCGCCAACGTTGGCCGCGTTATCTGATGGAAGGCGCGGAGCTGGGCATCTTCATGATCGTAGCCCTGGGTCTCTCGCTCGTGCTCGAATATCCGCGCTCGCGTGTGCACCAAGCGATCGCAGCTCCGCTCCTGCGCCGATTTCTCTTCGGCCTCGGGATTGGGATCACGGTCGTGATCCTGATTTACTGCACTTGGGGCCGGCAATCGGGCGCGCAGTTCAATCCCGCGGTCACGCTCGCCATGCTTTACCTGCATCGCATTCAACCGTGGGACGCATTCTTCTACATCATCGCGCAATTCCTCGGCGGATTACTCGGCGTGGTCTTGATGGCGGCGCCGTTTTGGAAAGCGAGCGCGCACAAGAAAGTGAAGTTTGTCGTGACCGAGCCTGGCAAACCGGGCGTGGCGGTTGCGTTCGCGGCCGAGTTTGTCATTTGCTTTGTCCTCATGGCGACGCTGCGGCTCATTTATCACAGCGATTGGCTCAAGCCATTACTTGGTTACTTCGCCGGATTCCTCCTCTGCGTGTACATCACCTTCGAGTCACCATTTTCCGGGATGAGTCTAAATCCCGCGCGCAGCGTCGCCTCCGCCATCCCGGCGAAAAGCTGGAGAACGATGTGGATTTATTTCGTCGCACCGCCGCTCGCGATGTGGCTTGCGGCGAGGTTGTGCGGTTAGGCGGCAGCTTACGGCAGCTGCTCGAATTTCATCGCGACACCGTTCATGCAATAGCGCAGGCCCGTCGGCTTCGGGCCGTCATCGAAGACGTGTCCGAGATGGCCGCCGCAGCGTTCGCAGAGCACTTCGGTCCGGGTCGAGAAGAATGATTTGTCCACTTTGGTCTCAACCGCGGCTTGCGAAATCGGTTGGTAGAAACTTGGCCAGCCTGTGCCCGAATCGAATTTCGCATCCGAGCTGAAGAGCTCTTTCTCGCACGCCGCACATTTGAAGATGCCGTGCTCATGCACTTCGTTCAGCTCGCTGGCAAACGGCCGCTCGGTGCCCTCTTTCCGCAGCACATGGTATTGCTCGGGTGTGAGCTGCTTCTTCCACTCGGCGTCGGTCTTTTCAATTTTGTCGCCCATAGGTTTGGTTGCGGGTGACGGCGCGTTTTCCTGCGCAGGCGCCGCCGCGGCTAAAGCCAGCGCAGCCGCGAATAGATATGCGGTCAATTTCATGGTGTCGTGTCTCTTTTACGAGATACCAATGCCAAAAATATTCCCTCACGCTTTGCCTGATTCGCAACCATCGCGGCCATGAAACACCTGCTCTTTGTCGGTGCCGGCCATGCGCATCTTTATCCGTTGAGCCGGGTGCGTGACTTCGTCGCCGCCGGCATTCGCGTGAGTCTGATCGCTCCGGGCAAGTTCTGGTATTCGGGGATGGGACCCGGAATGGTCTCGCGATTTTACGAGCCGAAAGACGATACCGTGGACGTGCAGGCGCTGGTCGAAGAGGGCGGCGGCGCCTTCATCAAAGACGAAGTGGTGCGCATCGCTCCGTCCGATCGCGTAATTCATCTGCGCGGCGGCGCGACCATGCAATACGATGCGCTTTCGCTGAACGTAGGAAGCGAAGTTCCTTTGCACGCAATTCCGGGCGCGGCCGATTTCGGCGTGCCGGTAAAACCGATCAAGAACCTGCTCGCACTGCGCGAAAGGTTGTCGGCCGATAAGCGACCAGAGGAGCTCCGTGTTCTCGTGATCGGCGGTGGCGCTGCCGGCTCGGAGGTCACTGCGAATATCTGGCATCTGCTCGAGCGCTCTGCGACCGCGTCTCGCATCACACTGGTGCATGCCGGCGATCGGATCCTGGAAGAAGCGACTGCGCGCGCCGCTCGCAAACTAACCGATTACTTGGAATGTTTGGGGGTCGAGGTGGTCTGCGGCGCGAGGGCAGAGCGCGTCCGCGCAGGAAACGTGGAGCTGAAAGACGGCCGGTCGCTACCGTTCCATCACCTCGTTGTCGCAATCGGAATCCGCCCTCCAGCACTGCTCGCAGAGTCCGGTTTGCCGTGCGCGCAGGATGGCTCGATGCGAGTGAACGCGTTCCTGCAATGTCCCGACTTCCGCGAGATCTTCGGCGCCGGCGATGCGATCTGCTTCGGCGAAAAATGCCTGCCGCGTATCGGCGTTTACGCCGTCCGGCAGGCACCGGTGTTGCACGCGAATTTACTTTCATACCTGGCCGGACGGCCACTTCAGAGATTCAAACCGCAGAAGCGCTATCTGCTCATTCTGAATCTCGGCGACGGCACCGGCCTGCTGACGCGCGGCAGATTTCTGCTGCGCGGTCGCTGGGCCTTTCTGCTCAAGGACTGGCTCGATCGCCGTTTCGTGCGCCAGTTCCAGAGGGATCAGAGGGAACGCGTCTAACCGCGCCACTTCGACGCCTTGGAGAAAAACAGCAGACCCGTTTTGGGCACTCGAAAAAATCCTGCGATCACGCCCTTCGCTCCGATCGTAGGGCCGACACTGCATTTAAATTTTTCGTGATCGGGCAGCGCGTGGAAGCCGCGTCTCTTCTTTGCGCCGTCGAGATTCAAGATGCTTTGGATCAAGCCGAGATGCGAGAAAGCCTGCGGGAAATTCCCCAGGAATTCACCGCTCTCAGGATCGATCTCTTCGGAATAAAGACCGAGGGGGCTAGCGAGCTTGATCAAGCGCTCGAGCATCTCTTCCGCGCGCGCGAGATGACCTTCGCGGATGAGATGATTGATCCACCAAAAGCTGCAGATGAGGAATGCGCCTTCCTTTCCCGGCTTCCCTTCTGTCCGGTAAAACAGCGGGCCGCGTCCCAGCTCGCGCTCAATTGCTTCGCGGCTCGACCTGGCCGCCTGCACGTCCAGGAAACCGGTGGTGAAGGCGAGCAAACTCGAAGCGTCGAGAGTGATCGCGTCCATCTTTTCGGAGAGAATTTGCGCGCCGTTTTTCGTCACCAAAGCATGCGCGCAGACCTCGTCGCGAATTTCCCCGCAGACTTTTTCCAGCGCGCCATTCTCGTCGCCGAGAAGTTCACGCGCGCGCTGCAACGCCACCCAGCACATGATTTTCCCATAGGTGAATTGGCTCGTTTCGCGTACTTCCCAAATGCCATTATCGGCGCGACGCCAGAAGCGCTTCGCTTCGTCCGTCAGACGGGTCAGCATCTTGCGCTTATCGCCATCGATCTTGCCGCCGGTGTGCCGGAAGAAAAAGAAGGACTGGAGGATGTGGCCGTAATTATCGAGTTGAAACTGCGTCTGCGCGCCGTTGCCGACGCGCACCGGTTTTGAATCGGCGTAACCGGCGAGGTGGTCGAGATCTGTCTCTGGCGGGATCGGCGCGTCGCAAACCGGGTAAAGCACATCGACGCTCGATTGCTCGTTAGACCCGTCGTTTCCCCCTTTTCGCTCCATCCATTTCTTGACCGCGAAATTGAGGAAAGCGCTCGCTTCACCGGAGTAGCCGAGGCCGAAGAGAGTTTGAATGAAAAGCGCGGTGTCGCGCAGCCAGGTGTAGCGATAATCCCAATTGGATTCCCCGCCCGCTTGTTCGGGAAGCGAAGTAGTCGGCGCGGCGACAAACCCGCCGGTCGCGGCGTAGGTGAGTAATTTCAAAGTCACGGCGCCGCGCCTTACGATCTCCTGATGCGGACCCCGATAGTAATTGAAGAGATTCCATTCGCGCCAGAAAGCGGTCGTCACCCGCAGCCACTCGCGAATGGCCGCGAGATCAGGCCAGCGCTGTTCGTCGCTGTAGTCGAGCACGGCGTAGATCGGTTCGTCCGGCCCGACGACGAAATTGCCTGATAAGTCGTCGCCGCTCGTTTCGATCGGCACATTGCTAAAAAAAGCCGCCTCCTCGATCCCGAATCCGCCGTCGTGCCGGCGCTGCCAAAAGGCTGGTTTCCGTGCATACGATGGCCGCGCACTCACGCGCATGCGCATGGCCACGCGCGCCCCGTCTTCGGCCTCGAGCAGGCGCACCAGTTTGCGGGTCGGATGCAAAGTGGTGAAGTCATAGAAGCGCGCCTGGCGCGCGCGCGCGATCACGAAAAAATCAGTTAGCCTAACGACACCTTCTTCAGTGATGAAGCGCGTCTCGAGAATGGCGCTGTCCTTGCGATATTTGCGCTCGACGCGAAATGACTTCACCGGCGCGAGCGCAAAGCTGCCGCCTTTCTCTTGATCGAGCAGCGCGGCGAAAACCGAACCGGCATCGAAGGCTGGCAAACAAAGCCAATCGATGTCGCCGCGCGGTCCGATCAGCGCCGCCGTTTCGCAATTGCCGATGAGCGCGTAATCGCAGATCGGCGTCATCGCAGCCAGCCGCCGACCGCCTGGATCGGCTCGATCTGGCCCGGTTCAGTCACCCACGCGACGATCGCGCCGCGCGTATTTGCCACAGGCTGCACGCCGGCTGCCGGCAAGCGCACTTCCGTTTTTCCGGCGGGCATTTTCTCCGTCTTGAGTCCGAGCACGACAAAATCGTGCTGCAATTTGCGCCCGCCATTTTCGCCGGCTTTGACATTGATCGTCAGATCGAATCCGAGCTGCGCGAGGTGTAGATCAAGAGCGCGCGCCTTGCCATTCACCGGCTGAAAAGAAACGCGCGCCGTCTCTCCATCCGTCGAAGAAAGTTTCAAGACCCCCGGCGTTTCCGATGCAGCACCGGGGACGCCACTGTTGCGCCACTCGCGGCCATCGAGGACAAAGCCCGGCGTGTAAACGCTGCTGCTATTCCAGTGCGCGGAATAGGCATATTGGCGCGCGGTCCATTCCTTCGACGCGTACGGATCGCGCCAGCCGAGCCGATCCCAGTAATCGACATGAAAGGCGATTGGCACGTAATCCTGCCAAAGCCGCGGCTCGCTCTTGAGTTTGCTCAACCACGCTTCCGCCGGCGGACAACTGCTGCAACCTTCCGAAGTGTAGAGTTCGAGCAAATGCGTCCTGGTAGGCTGGCTCTCCAGCTCAAGAGCAAATGAGGGAGTGACCACGCAACCAAGGCTAGCCGCGAAGACAGTGGCGAGAAGCGAACTCGTTTTCATGACGATAAGAGTGCCGTTAGCCGCGAATATTTCATCCGCAGGGAATAACGGCCGCGAGCGAAACTCTCATGATCGTTAGGGATTGCCGCCGCCAGGATGAGCATTTAGCTGGCATCGCGCGCAGGGGCGAGTAGGTAGGATTCGTGGCGGAAGGCGATACCGAGCAGTTGGTCGAGAAATTTTATGCGCCGCTTTATCGCTTTGGTCTTTCCCTCAGCCGCAAGGAAGCGGACGCGAGCGATCTGGTGCAGCAGACCTTCTGCACCTGGGCGGCGAAGGGCCACCAACTGCGGGACAAATCGAAAGTGAAGACCTGGCTTTTCACCACCCTTTATCGGGATTTTCTGGCGACGAAGCGGCACGACGCGCGCTTTGTCGAAACAGAAAACGAAGCGGACTTCGCCGAGCCGATGCAGGTGGCCTCGTCGGTGGTGGATGCGCTCGATGCGGCCATCGTGCAAAAGGCCTTGCAGGCGCTCGACGAGCGCTACCGCGCGCCGGTGACTTTATTTTACATGCAACAACATTCCTATCGCGAGATCGCCGAGATCCTCGCCATTCCTATCGGCACCGTGATGTCGCGCATCTCGCGCGGCAAAGCGGATCTGCGCAAAGGATTGAGCGACACCGCGGCGTTTGAGAATCGCAAAATTGTTTCCATGGAAGGAGAGCAGGCTCGTGGATAACGCGGAAGCTCGCTCGATTTTGAGCCTGCATCGCCCCGGAGAAACTGCTCTCGATGAAGCGCGATTGCAGGAAGCGTTGCGCAAAACGGAGACGGATCCCGAGCTGGCGCGATGGTGGAGCGCGGAACAGGCACTCGATGAGGCCATCGCGAGCAAACTGGCGACGACCTCAATGCCGGCAGGTTTGAAGGCGCGCCTCCTCTCGGGCGCGCCTATGCGAACTCAGGTGGTTCGATCCAGTTGGAGCCGCAGGATCCTAGCGGTCGCCGCGTCGATCATCGTCCTCGGCGTGCTCTTTAGCTCCTGGCGTGGACCGTTTCAGCCGGCGGTTTCGTTGGCGGATTACCGCGGTGAGATGGTGAGCTTCATCAAGGTGCCGCCGAATCTCGAACTGGAATCTTCCGACCTCACGCGTCTGCAAGACTTCTTGGCGAAGGCCGACGCACCCGCGCGGTTTGCTTTGCCGAAAGCTCTGCAGGGATATGAACCGGTTGGTTGCCGCGTGCTGCGCTTTCGCGGGCACGATGTTTCGCTCATTTGCTTCAAGATCGAAGGTGGCCAACTCGCGCATCTGTTTGTCGCCGACGCAAAATCAGTGCCGCCCGCGGGCCGCGCCGCCGCGCCCGTCTTTGCGGCGGAAGAGGATTGGATGACCGCGACCTGGGCTGAAGGAGGACACGCTTATCTGCTCACAGTGAAAGGTGATCGTGCAGCAATGGGAAAATTCCTCGGCACCTCGTAACGACCCCCGCAACCTTAACGATATGGCCGGAACAAGAGCCATTCGGCGCCGGGCATCACTATGAATGTTCATGCGCTGGGTTGGGGCGGTTGTTGCTTTGCACAGCCCCAGCTTCTCAATTCCCAGGCGCATGAAAACCTATTGAAACACCACATCAAGACCGGAGTTCGTCGGCACCCATGTGAGCGCAACCAATCGACAGCGCGGATGCCGGGCGACTCGCGCACCCACTCTTTGGTTAACGCTGCCCTCCTGGGCGAATGTCACTGTGACGTTCGCTACTTTTACGTTAGTCCCTGATGCGCCGGCCGTCCTGCACCACTCCGCGGAAGCGTGAGCGCAAGATGAGCGTCTCGTTAGGCGTACGATCCTGCTCCAGTTTCGCAATCTGATCCGGCGTGACATTCCACTGTTCAAGACGCGACTTCGCGGCGCCGATCAAGCTCTCAGGTCCGCGGTGCGCGTCCGGAGTCTTCGCTTCCTCGCGCATCCGCAGCAGCATCACGAACTCACGCTCGGTCGTAACGAGATCCGGGCTGTAGATCGAGATGAGCGGCGCGTCTTTCTCAACGACTTCACCCGGAGAAGTGACGACATCTGTTGCACGGACCCGTCGACCCGCGCGACGAAAACTTAATGCCGCATACAGGCCCAGACGCTCGTAAGGGCTCCACCAATAGTGCCAGAACGAGCGCTAAAGCCATAAACAACCGCTGGGGCATCTGCATACTCGTGGCTCAAAGAAGGCCACGCGTCGATTACGTCAGTAGTGGCCCCGAGGGTTCTTGTTGAAATATCGCCGGCGAGGAAGCAGGCGATTCGCTCCGTCCTTGTCATACAGAGCATCGCGCGACCTTTTTGCAGACGCGTTACTCCCGCGTCCAGCGATCGGGTCGATAGTGCGCCACCACGGACGCTCGCCATCATGATCAGTGTATCGCCCTTGCTGAGTTGCTACCGATCAATGGACCCCGCCAATGGTGTTTCAAAGTGCGCGGCGGACTAACGCCCGCCTAGCCCGTGAGCATCACGCTCGCGAGAATTGAAAGAAGAAGAGTCGCGTTTTTCATCGCGCGCCGCTGGATGTTCTGGGAGAATCGGGCTGTTACAAGACCGTCGCTTTCGGTCATTGGAATGTAACCATAGGAATCTCGACTCGGCTAATTCGGTTCGTAGCTTTGCCCTAGCCATCGAGCCAACGGTGATTCCTTTCCGTCGAAGATGGCATTTTTCGCGCAATGACCTTCCTATCGAAAAGCCGATGGCAATTAGTGTGCTTGATCACAATCTTCTCATTGTGTCAGGTGCAAGCCGGCCCCGTCCCTTACAATCCAGGCGACCTTTTCCTCGGGTTTCGCGCGGTCAGCGGTTCCGGCGCGCAACAGGACTACTTGGTCAACCTTGGACAGGCTAGCCAGTATCAGGGTGCAGCCGGAACGGTGGTCGCGCCGAATTTGGGAAACATCGGCGCGGATCTGCAAAGTGTCTTTGGTCCTAATTGGTCGACCCGCGCGGATGTGCTTTGGGGAATCTTTGGCATCGGCGTAGCCGGCGACCCGAGTAACACTCTCTACGGAAGCCGGGCCGAGGATCCATTTGGCACGCGGGCGACGCCGTGGCCGCGGAAATCCGGCAGTACCCAGGCCGCGACCGTCTCGAGGATGAACGCCGTTGCCAACGCCTATAGCTTCTACGCTTCGACGCCAAATAGCACTATAGGTGTTATCCAAAATACCTCGGACGCCAATAGCTATGCTTCGTATCAACCCGGCGGCGTGAACTCTCCCTCTGGTAGTTTTAACGGCGGATTCAATCCAACAATCGAGGGTGATTTCACCAACACCTCCGCTCAGACCGCGCTCGATTTATTTCGAATCGTGCCCGGCAGTGGTAACCCGCCGAGCGTGTATCAAGGAACGTTCACGATTAGTGCCACCGGCGCTCTGACCTTCACGGTACCGGCAGCGAATCCAACACCTACTCCGACACCTACGCCGACAGTTACTCCTACACCTACAGTTTCACCGACACCCACGATCACCCCCACGCCGACTCCAACCGTTTCTCCAAGTCCGACGGTTTCTCCTTCACCCACGCCGACTCCGACTCCGACTCCTGCGTCCGACTCGCAGTTAGGCAACATCTCTAGCCGGGTTAATGTCGGCACCGGTGATAACGTAGCCATCGCCGGCTTTATCATTCATGGCACGGGCCCAAAGAAGGTAATCATCCGGGCGATTGGGACCCGCATTGGCCTGGTCGGAGCGCTGGCCGATCCGCGGGTAGAGCTGCACGACAGCACCGGCGCTCAATTTGTCGCGAATGATAACTGGCGGGATACCCAGGAAGCAGAAATTCGCGCCACCGGCCTCGCGCCGACGAACGACCGCGACTCCGCCATCGTCCGCTCGCTTGATCCGGGCACTTACACGGCGATCATGCGCGGCGCCGGCTCTACCACTGGCATCGGCCTGGTGGAGATCTACGATCTCGATCCCGCCGCCCCGGCCAACTTGGCTAACATTTCGACGCGCGGTTTTGTCGGCTCCGGAGCGGGTGTTTTGATCGGTGGCCTGATTGTAACCGGGAGCGCGCCCGCGGAAATGGTCGTCCGCGGAATTGGTCCATCCACCGGCGTGCCCAATGCCTTGGACGACCCGATCCTCACCGTCCATAATTCCAACGGCGAGGTGATCTTCGCCAACGATAATTGGAAGGACAACCAGGAAGTCGATCTCCGGGCGACTGGCCTTCAGCCGCTCGATGACCGCGAGGCCGCGATCCGTGTTTCGCTGCGTCCGGGACCATACACCGCGATCCTGGCCGGCTCTGCTGGAACAACCGGCGTCGGGCTGATCGAAGTCTATCGCATCTCGCCCTGACTAGGCATTCGCTCAAACTTGCTCCCAAGGCAAAATTGCCGGCGATCGGGCGTCACCTATCCGTAACGTAATGCCTTTAACATGTAACTATAAACACATTGCGGAGGTGCCTCGCGGGTCGATAGCTTTACGACGTAATTCGCGGGCATAACAGCCTAGTTTTTGTCCGCAGTTCGCTCCCAATCCACAACCAAACGCAAAAGACCTTATACTATGAAAAAACTTCTGACTCTCGCGCTAGCTATCGCTAGCTTGACGCTGATGACGGCGCCAGCCAGGGCGCAATATGCCACCGGCGACTTAATGATGGGCTTCGAGACCGGCAATGGGATGGACGTCCTACTCGACCTCGGATCGGCCCAAACTTACGTTACCGCCACCGCGCCGTTTTCGATCAACATTGGCAACCTAAATTCTGCCCTCATCACGGCCTTCGGCGCCAGCCCGGGGACCAACGCCAACATCTTCACCGCGGTCTTCGGCAACCTTAATCGAGTCGCGGACGGTGGACCCGGCAACGATCCGTCGAACACTCTTTACTCCAGCCAACCCCACGTGAAGGCGCTCTCGGGCAGCAGCCAGAGTTCCATTTCGACCGCGATGTCGAGCGTCGAGAGCGAGTATAATAATGAGTTCATGGGCGGTCTCGCGATCGTGCAGGATTCCACCCAGATGCCCAATACCTACTTCAGCAAGGTGGTCGGTGGAAAGGTTTTCAGTAACTACATCACTGAAGCCCAATTCTCACTCAATAATCTGACTCTCGACCGCGTGTTTTCGACCACCAACGGTGGGGGTGCAACACAGAATCTCGGGACGTTTAACTTTGCTTTCGATGGCAGCGGTAATGTCACGGGCGCGACGTTTCTCCCGGTGCCCGAGCCTTCCACTTACGCGCTCGGACTCCTCGGCATAGGCATCGTGGCCGTGCTTGCTAAGCGGCGCGCCTCCGCCCGGACCGTCTAGCAGTGCCCTAAATTCAAGCAATAACCCAAAAACACAGACGAAATACGTACTAATCCCATGAAATTATCCAAAACATTGTTAGCCAGTTTGCTCGCGACGGCCGCCGTCGCGACCGCTTCAGCGCAGACGAAAATCTACGTCACCGGCTCGACCGCTTTCCGCTCAGCGGCGGTGAGCGCAATTACCTCCGTCGTCGGAGTTGCTCCGTCGGCCTATGATGGCGCGACCTCCGGAGTAACCAGTGCGAACAACGCCAACGCGGCCACCTGGACTGGAGGCACTGTTGGTGGACAAGCAGTTACGATTAAGGCTTCCTTTTCCGGCTCAGCGGGCGGAATCCAAACGGTCGCGGGCAGTCTCAACGTCCGCTTCCTAGTGGATGGCGCGAACACGACCGCCGCTGATCCGCGCAACACCGCCAACCCGGCGGAAGTCGCGGTGCCTAACGTCGCCTTCTCGGATGCCTTCCAAGGCAGCACACCGTTCAATCGCACCTTTGCGGGAGTAACCTACAACACTCTCGCGGACACCCAGGTGGGCGTGGTGACCTTCAAATGGGTGGCGAGCAACGGCTTCCCTGGGACCAACGTAAACAATATCCAGCTCCAGCAGCTCTTTAGCGCTGGCTTTGCTCCCCTGGCGCTCTTTACCGGCAATGCCACTGGCAACGGGACGGTTCGCACCGGCGATCAACTTCAGGTGGTCTATGCGACCGGGCGCGACTTCGATTCCGGAACGCGCTTGAGCGCATTTGCCGATAGCGGCGTCGGCGCTCTCGCGACCGTGGTGCAATACAAGCCGACCGTAAGCGGGAACACCATTACCGCTCTGGCTAAGTATCCGATCACGACCATTAACGGAGTGAGCACGGGATCGCTCGGCAACGGCGGCGAAAGCAGCGGCAGCAGCTTGCGCGGTTTCACCAACAAGGTTCTCACCGCGAGCGCCTATCAGACGGAAGACGGCAGCGCCAACGGAGGCTTCTTGCTCACCTACCTTGGGGTGTCCGACGCGACCACCGTCCTGCCTGGCGGAAGTGGCGCAGGCGCAGCTCCGGCGGTCGAGTTGAGCTTCAACGGAGTTCCCTTCTCGACCAACGCGGTGCAACAGGGTAGCTACAGCTTCTGGGGCTACGAGCACGTGCTCTATCGCTCCACCCAGGGCGGCATTCAAAAGACCTTCGGGGATAACCTGTCGAACCAGATTCTCTCGCTCAGCACCGCGTCGCTCTCTCCCAACGTCGCGATCAGCGATATGGCCGTGCAGCGCGGCGGCGACGGCTCACCGATCAGCCCGGTCTATCTCTAAACTCATCGAAAGCTAGATCACAATCACTAACAGTCGGGGGGGGGGGGGGGGGGGGGGGGTCGGGGAGCCATGGTTTGGTGGGTGTGGGGGTG
>JBPCJC010000031.1:0-12853 GCA_051005695.1 Chthoniobacterales bacterium
GCAATGAGCAGCATGCTTTCCGCTGAAAAGCGCGAACTCTGAATCGGGAGCGAGAGAAGACATCGCGAACAGGAAAAAGGCTAAAGCACCTAACGAGACACAAGATCAGCGACCGCTGGCGAGGGCGAGCGTGGCTGCAGGTAGAAAGTTGTAATCATCGAAAGCTAAAACGCGGAGCGGCCAGCGGTTCGCTGCATCGCCTGGTTAGATGGTTGGCGTGGCATGGTCAATCCGCCCCACCCCCGGGCATGGCGGAATGGCGCAACCGCGAGCGCAACAGCATCGCAACAAAGTAACCTGCTTGCACAGGCAGAAACGCGAAGAGAAAGCACGGGACCAAATCCCAGGCAATCCGCGCGCCGATATACTCGTGTGTAGGCGGAAAAGGTCTAACCTCGCCGAGTGCAAAGCGTACGCCCTCGAAAGCAGCTGCCGAAAGCAGCAGGCTTACGAAGAGGTACGTCCATGAGAAGCGGCGAAACCCGAGCTGTAGTAGGCCGCCAACGACGACCGAACCGATGCAGAAAAGCGGGAGAACCATCTAACGAGAAGTAGACGGCAAAGTGCAATCTATTTCTTGCCGCATAGGGGCAATCTAGGATAAAATGCTCCACGATGGCAAGCACGTCGTCAGAGGCCGCCCAGCCCCCCAAACTGCTCGACCGAGTGCGCGCCACCGTCCGAACCAAGCGCTACAGCCCCCGCACCGAGGAGGCCTACCTCATTTGGATCAGGCGTTTTATCCGCTTCCACGGCATCCGCCACCCTCAAGAGATGGGGGCGGACGAAGTAAAGGCTTTCCTCTCGCACTTGGCCACCGAACTGGACGTTGCCGCTTCCACGCAGAATCAGGCTTTTTCCGCACTCCTCTTCCTTTACCGCGAGGTCTTGAATCAAAAGCTGCCTTGGATTGACGACATCACGCGAGCGAAGCGACTCCCAAAGCTGCCGGTGGTGTTCACGCAAGCCGAGGCGAGAGCGGTTTTGGCTCGAATTCAAGGAACTCCCCGACTGATGGCGCACCTGCTCTATGGAAGCGGTCTGCGTGTCATGGAATGCGTGCGCCTCCGGGTCAAGGATGTCGATCTCGGATACCTACAAATTACGGTGCGGAGCGGCAAAGGTGGACGGGATCGCAGAACGATGGTGCCGGTGTTTCTGGTCGAAGCCCTGCGAAAACAGGTAGAGAGAGTGGCCGAGCTGCACAACGAAGATTTAAGCGCCGGTGCAGGCGAAGTGAATCTGCCCGGCGCGCTGGCTCGAAAGTATCCTCAGGCGGGACGGGAGCGTGGCTGGCAATATCTCTTTCCGGCCGCGCGCCGAACGATCGTAGCGGATGAGAATAGGCGGTCATGCGAGCGGCGACATCATGTGGACGAAAGTCTCTTGCAGCGCGCGGTCAAGCGGGCGGTTCGAGAAGCTGGGGTAAACAAAGCGGCCAGCTGTCACACTTTTCGACATTCCTTTGCCACCCACTTGCTGGAAAACGGGTATGATATTCGCACTGTGCAGGAACTACTTGGCCACAAGGATGTGAGCACGACGCAAATCTATACCCACGTGCTGAACCGGCCGGGCCTCAGCGTGCGCAGTCCGCTGGACCAAAGCGTCAGCGCTAGACAGGCAGATTGAGTAATCCTGATTTGGTTCGCCCTAGCCCCCCTTAGACGACTAAGATTCTTTCGAACCTTTAGTGAAAGACAGGTTAGGATTCAACGTTCGCTGTGTTCAAATAATGGTCCCTGACCTCTGACTCAGTTCTTCCTAGGTCGGCGAAACCGGATCGGACTCGCTGAGGTGTTTCCAGTGAAACACCCGCAACGGAATATCCTGTCTTGGGATATAGTGCGGACGATACCACGATCGCGGATGCCGAAAGGCGCGTATCCGGCGGTTTTTTTCCCAATTTTGCGCGAGTATCGGGCTCTTGTAAGATCGATCGATCTGGACCGGAGAAAACAAGCCTGTTTAAGGCTTCCGCTATTCGACACCCCAAAGCGATAAAAATGCCCTACAGGGAAGGCTGAACTTCGCGACGGCCTACGAATTAAACATACCTCGATCGATCCACAGACCCCACATGCGGAGAATGGAGTCCCGTTAAAACTCTGGTCAAAAATAGCAGTCGCATCCGGGGTGTAATGCTCGAGGCTGCAACGCGTCGCATCGTATGATGATTCCCACCGAGCCGATTGGCAGCATTCCGCGGCCGCTGCCATTGATTGAGGCGTTCGCAAAAGTGGATGCGGATGATCCGAGCCTCGAGCCACTTTGCGATAGGGCGATCAAGGATACGGTGGCGCGGTTTGAAGCGACGGGATCGCCAGTCATCACCGATGGTGAGCAACGGAAGTTCCACAACTTCGGCACCTACTGCGTGGATGGATTGTCGAACATCGCGCCCGATGGATTTCAGCTCCCGTTTGTGAGTCACGTTCGTCGCTGGCCGCGTCTCACTTCCGGGCCGTTCCGCTATAAACGATATGCGGATAGTTTTCTCGAGTATGCGCAACGTCTCGCGCACGTGCCGGTGAAGCAGGCCGTGATCTCGCCCTCCGCTTTGAGTCTGATGTATCCGCCGGAAGGAATCCCCGATTATCCGCGTGAGCAGTTCATCGACGACCTGCTCAATGAGCATGAGAAGGAAGTGCGGAGTTGCCTCGCCAAAGGAGCGCACAAAGTGCAGATCGATTTCACCGAAGGCCGGCTCGCCGTAAAGCTCGATCCGAGCGGGGAGCTGCTCCACAGCTTCATCGATCTTAATAATCTCGGCCTCGCGCGGTTTTCAAAAGAAGATCGACAACGCATCGGCATTCACACTTGCCCGGGAGGCGATCGCGATTCGACGCATAGCGCGGATGTTGATTATTCCGCGCTGTTGCCGAGCCTTTTCCAATTGAAGGCTGGAAACTTCTACGTCGCCCTGGCGGGAGAGAAAAATCCGCAACGCGTTCTCGAAACCATTCGCGAGTGCATGACGCCGGGACAAAAGATTTTCGTCGGCGTCGTTGCGCCGATTGATCCGCGAATCGAGACGCCGGAAGAGGTGCGCGATCGCGTGCTGGAAGCGGCGAAATATATTCCGCTGGATCAGCTCGGCACGACGGACGACTGCGGATTTGCTCCATTCAGCGATGACACTTCGACTTCGCGAGACACCGCCTTTGCCAAGATCCGCGCGCGCGTCCTTGGCACTGAACTCGCATCGAAGATTCTTGGCGACGGATAGCGGACGATGAGCGAAGCCGACGACCAGCGCCTGCGATCGGCCGCGTTGCAAAACGCGCAGGCCATCCTTCTGGCGCGCAATCGCGCGGAGGCCGAATTGCTGGCCGCGAAGGAAGCGCTCGAGAGCAAGACCAGAGAACTCGCGCACTCGCTTGCGGTGATGCGCGCGACGCTGGATTCCACGACCGATGGAATTGTCGTCGTCAATGAGACCGGCGCAGTGACCGGATTCAACGATCAATTTGTCGCGATGTGGGGCATTCCGCGCGAAGCCCTCGCCGCAGGCGGGCGCACGGCTTTCGCGACGCACGTCGCGACACTTCTGAAGGACCCGCAGCAGTTCGCGACGACGACGGCCGGCATCTACGCTGCGTCCCCGCCGGAGTCGTTCGACGTCCTGGAGTTGAACGATGGTCGGGTGTTCGAGCGCTTCTCGAAAGTGCAGTCGCTGGAAGGACGAAACGTCGGGCGTGTCTGGAGTTACCGGGACGTGACCAAACGCAAGCTAGCCGAGCAAGTCGCGCGGACAAGTAACGCGCGTTTCGAGGCGATCATCGAACATTCTCCCGTCGGAACCTTCGTCCTCGACGCGCAGTTGCAGATCCAGCATGTTAACGCTAAAGCGCGGCCGGTCTTCGGCGAAGGTTCGCGCGTCGTTGGTCGCGATTTAGCGGAAACCCTGCGCGATCTCTGGCCGGAGGCGCTGGTGCAGGAACTCGTAGCGCACTTTCGACATACGCTGCAAACCGGCGAGCCCTTTTTCCAGAAAGGCTTTTCGGAGACTCGGAAAGATCTCGGCGCAGAAGAATATTACGATTGGGAGATCCACCGCATCACGCTGCCCGACGGGCAACAGGGAGTGGCCTGCTACTTCACGGATATAAAGGAGCATGTGCTCGCGCAGGAAGGCTTGCGCCGGAGCGAGGAGGAGCTGCAGGCGCTCGCAAATTCCATCCCGCAACTGGCGTGGATGGCGGGCCCGGACGGGAACATCTTTTGGTATAACCGCGGCTGGTTCGACTACACCGGCACCACCCTAGAAGAGATGCAGGGCTGGGGTTGGCAAAGTGTGCACGATCCGGAAATTCTTCCATCCGTCCTTGAGCGTTGGACCGCTTCGATTCATTCGTGCAAGCCGTTTGAAATGGAGTTTCCTCTGCGCGGCGCGGATGGGATTTTTCGCTGGTTCCTCACCCGCGTGAACCCGGTGCTCGATGCCGAAGGCCGCGTCGTTCGTTGGTTCGGCACCAACACCGACGTCGATCGCGTGAAGCACGCCGAAGCCGATCGCGAACGATTGCTTGCCAGCGAGAAAGAGGCGCGCGAACGCGCCGAACGCGAGACGCACATGAAAGATGAATTTCTCGCTACGCTCTCGCACGAGCTGCGCACTCCACTGAACGCGATCCTCGGCTGGGCAACCATTCTCGGCGGGTCGCACAAAGCGGAAGAAGTAGCCGAGGCGGCTGAAGTCATTGGACGCAACGCGCGCGCGCAGGCGCAGATCATCGAAGACCTGCTCGACATGAGCCGGATCATTTCCGGTAAGGTGCGGCTCGATGTGCAACGCGTGGAACTGATCCCAATCATCGAGTCGGCAATCGAATCGGTGAAACCGATGGCCGACGGTCGCGAAATCCGCCTTACCTCCGTGCTTGATCCTCACGTCGGCCAGATTTCCGCAGACCCAGGCCGCCTGCAGCAGGTGCTCTGGAACCTACTAACTAACGCGCTAAAATTCACGCCGAAAGGCGGCCGCGTGCATGTCGCACTAGGGCGCGTCAATTCGCACCTGGAAATAAGCGTCAGCGATAGCGGCAAGGGGATGGCATCCGATTTTCTCCCTCACGCCTTCGATCGATTTCGCCAAGCGGATTCCACGACCACGCGCCAGCACCGCGGCCTCGGGCTCGGGCTATCGATCGTAAAATCGTTGATTGAACTCCACGGCGGGACCGTCTGCGCCGAAAGCCCCGGCCCGGGAGAGGGTTCGACCTTTTACCTCTGCCTGCCTGCCGCCGTCGCGACGATCCGCCCCGACCCCGAGCGGCGTCACCCGCGCGCGTCCGCTCTTTTGGAAGTTCCAGACGCGCATCTCGACCTCACCGGGTTGCGCGTTCTCGCCGTCGATGATGAACCCGATGCGCGTGAGTTGATCAGTCGCATCCTCTCGAACTGCGGCGCTACGGTCGACACTGCGGCTTCTGGGGCCGACGCCTTGAAAGCGCTGAGCGAAAACAAACCCGATGTCCTGATCATGGACATCGGCATGCCCGACGAAGACGGCTACTCCGTGATTCGCAAAGTGCGGCAACTCGCGCCCGAGCTCGGCGGCAACGTCCGCGCCGTCGCCCTCACCGCCTTCGCCCGCGCGGAAGACCGCCGGCGCGCCTTAATCTCCGGTTTCCAGATGCACATGAGCAAACCGGTCGAGCCATCGGAGTTGATTGCGGTTGTTGCCTCTTTCGCAAACCGCAGGGGCTAATCCTTTCTCTAACGAAGTTACGACGCTTGGTGAACGCTGGCGGCTGACGGTGGCGCGCGCTGCGTTGATACCCGGCGATCAGGCCGCCACTGCTCTCGACACTTCGGTTTTCCTCTTTTTGCTCGCCACGCTCGTTGACGTTTCCGCTCAGGCTTACCAGGTCACAAGGTAGTCGCCGTTACTCGCGACCGCGCGCTAGGAATAAACCCGGAGTCCGCGCCGTTCGCGCGGCGACGGAAGCGTCGGTAAAGAAGGTATTCCCTGTCACAAGCGATCCCCCATTTGCAACCGAGAGCGTCCCGCTGCTCGCATAGCGACGGTAAAGCCTCCCACCATATACCAGCTCGAGTTACTCCCTGTCACCGTCGCTGCACCGCCCCCGAGGAAGCATCGTTGGCTGACTCGGCCGGCCCGGTAGAGATCGCGCCGCCATTTTGCACCGTGAAGTTGCCGTGGCTGTTCCCCAAACCGATAAAGGTCGGGGCAGCGGTGCTCATGATTGAGCCAGGATCAGTGATCGTTAATCTTCCCGTCGAACCCTGATTCCCGAAGCCAATGTAAAGGTTGCCCGACTCCTGCTTGAGGCTGGTCCCCGCGGAAACGGTGACGGTTCCGTTCGCCACCCTGCCGGCGACGCTTGATGCGCCAATATCGATTTCGCTGGAGACGGTCAGCGATCCTCTACTTCCACCGCTCGCACCCAGGATGACTGACCCGGTGGTGGCAGCGCTCGACGTGGGCACGCCGATCAAAAATGCTTGCGCGACCGCATTGGGAGCGTTGATCAATGCGGTCCCGCCCGTCCCGATCTCGACATCGGTCGTCGCCGTCGGCACGCCGATCTCGAAAGTCCAGTTACTCGCCACAAACCAGTCGCCTAACGAGCTATTTTGCCAAGCGTCGAGGGCGGCGTTGGCGCTCGTCTGTAGCGTAAGGATAAAGAGCAGCGTCGCGTAGAGGCAGGTTTTCATGTGGGAGGAAGGATCGAAGCGGACGGGGAGAGGAATGGTTTGAGGGTGCGGTGGGTATCTGGTTTTGAAGGTTGTTGCTTTGGAGACTTTCAGCAGGGAGCTTTAGATATGGCTGCCGCCTAACGAGTATGGACGGGAAATGGAAACTAAGGAAATGTGACGCGATAAAACCGTTTCACCTGGCCCGCTGAACTCGCGTCATCGTAATGCCAGATACCATTAGCATCAGAGGTCGTTGTGCCGATGCCAGCAAAGGTGCCGGCGTTCAAATCGGGTGACGCTTGCACCGTATAGGTGGCGCCGGGGACGCCGACGCCCCCGAGAGAAATGTGCCCATTCACGAGATGGATGATGGAAGTGATTTCCAGGGTCCTGCCGGGGAAAGCGGCAGGCCAGAATCCAACCTGCATCGAGAGCCGGCCGGCCACCGGACTTGTCCCCGCGGCCGCCTGCCCAGCGGTAGCCTGTACGACGAAGTTCCCGCCGCTGCTCGCTCCGCCTCCTCCCGCAGCTACGTGCGAGACAAGATCCAAGCTGCTGCCGGTTTGCGGAAGCAAAGCAGCTGCCAGTAAGACAACCAGGCAAGGCCGAAATGACTTACGCTGCGAGTTCTGCATGTGACGCCTGGAACTCGCCTGAGTAAAAGGCCTCACACTCAAACTAGCTCCTCAGTTGTTCTTAAGTGTTCCATTTCGCGAAGAGGTAAAACTGGCTTGTCAGCGTTTTGCGGTGCGCAACTTCACTAACGTCAGTAGACAAACAAGAAGAACCTTCCATCAGCATAAGCTATGTTCACAGTGTCGGTCAGGTAGACATCGACCGCATTGTTGATTGTTCCCCCCGGGATCGTACTGACAACGTAATAACCACCGCCCCAAACCGTCGCCGAGATAAAGCGGTCGCTGACATTGAAGCCGAAGTTTACTCTGTATTGCCCCGGGCCGCTTCTGGTCATGCTAATCGTCGACGTTGCGGGCCCGGCCACTTGTGAGTTGTAACCGCGGACGACGTATTGGGCCGCCGGCAAGAATGGGTCTAGGTATGCCATTGCCTTGACGAAGCCGCCTTTGTCGCGCGGCTGTGTAACATCGCCGGCGTCGGTAATGACCATGTCGTAGTTAGCCGGATTAGCGGTGTCGCCAAACGCGCTGTACGTCCGGAAGAAATAGAGTCCGCCGCCCGAGTGACCGATGCCCGCACGCTGGCCGGCCGCATTGGCTTCCCAACCGAGTGCCGAAGCGGTCTGCAAGTTCATCGAAGCTGTCCAGCCGTTCGATGTCCACGCAGGTCCTCCACTCAGAGTTAGCAGCGTATTCGGCGTTGACGTCCCGATGCCGACGAAGGCGTCGTGGCCTAAGACTAAAGAATTGCTTTGCGATACAATCGCGCCGGCGCCGATTGCGGTCGCATTCGTTAGATTATTTGCGCCGACATTGGCACTACTGCCGATAAGAGTGTTGCTGTTGCCAATCGTGTTAGTGTCGCCCGCGTCATCGCCGACAAACACGTTGGCGAGGCCCAAAGTGTTATGGTAGCCGGCCAACCTGCCGATAAAGGAGTTGTAGCCGCCAATCGTGTTACTGTCGCCCGCGTCAAAGCCGACAAACAAATTATTGGTGCCAGCTGTGGTGTGGTAGCCCGCGAAGGTACCGAGAAACGTGTTCTGGGCGCCCGATGTCCCAAGGAAGCCCGCTCTGGTGCCGATGAATGCGTTGTTGCCGCCCGTTGTGTTGCTCACACCGGCTTGCGACCCGAAGAACGAGTTGCTGCTGCCCGTGTTCACGTTCCCCGCGAGGATACCGGCATAGGTATTTTCCGCTGCTGCGGAGACGCCGAGCACACGGCTACCGGCGATGTTGTATTGCGTCGCGGAATTAACCGCATTCGCGGAAAGCGTGCCGCCGAGCGTTCCGTTCAGACTGACGTTGAAGCTACCAGCCTCCTGCGTTGTCGTGTTCTGGATGTAAGCAGTGCTGCCGGATAATGGCGCTCGCGCATCGCTCAGGCGGCCATCATTGGTCTGGACATACTGGCTGGCAGGCGCACCGCCAAGCTGTGTCGCGTTGGTCGCCGTCGTCGCGTTGGTGGCGTTCGTCGCGGTGGTAGCGTTTGTCGCATTGGTGGCATTCGTGGCGGAATTTGCCGAGACGGCATTCAGGCTGTGCAGAGCATAAGGTGTGGGCGTGATTGGCTGCCGCGGGCTCAGGATGGTAAACGGATTACCGCTCCCTGCGGGCTTCAACCCCACCTCCACAAAGCGGTCAGGGCCGGGGAACGCATTGGCGGTGAAGTCCGGCTGCACGCTAAACACGCCGTCCGTAACCGCCACCCCCGAGACGGTGACAGTCGTGCCAACCTGCGTTCCCGTGCCGACCGCCGCTGTATCGTAAAGCTTGAGTAGCATGTCGTAGCTGCCAGTCGCGGCTGTCCCGTTGTCATTCAGCTTTCCCTGAAAGCTAAAGGCAGTGGTTTGCGCATGCGCTCGGAGAGCGCAAATGCAAGACGCGATGAAAATCGTAGCCATACGTCGCTGAACCGTGAGAGCGAGGGCGGAAAGATCGAGAATCGGGGATAACGTTTTCATGTTTCGGAGACGGGCAATCAGAGCGGTCGTGGAGGTATGCTTGAGCAGGCGACGGGTTATATCGGGTGTTGTGTTTTTTGTTTTGTAGGCTTTTCCGCGCTGAGATTTCTTTCTCCGCCGAGGAAATCTTTTTGCCGAAAGGATGAATCTTTTTCGTAAACGGATGGATCGGCCCTGCTCATCCGGCAATGCTTCCAACCCTGCCGCTGGTGGGCCGTGTTTTGCGGAAAACGCTGAGTGCGAATCCCACGAGACCTAGCGCGAGCAGCCGTGCAGAAGATGGTTCGGGCACCGTCACCGCATTCAGGCGCACATTGTCCAGGTCGGCGGCGAAGTCACCGGGCTGCGTCTGGATGATTCGGATGGTCAACGGTTGGCCGTAAAGCGAGGGATTTAAGAAGGCGCTGTTCACCGTAATGGTGTGGTCTGCGAACAGGCCAGCGCCCGGATCACCAATGGTGCTGTCCTCGGCGATCACGGTGCTGCCGGCTAAAAGCGCCAGATCGACATTGCCGAAAGGAAAGCTATTAGCGCCGCCCGGGAGGCGATCGCCCACGGCGAGGGTTAACGTGTAAGTGGTCAGCGCGGTCAGGATCGGGTCGTCCGCGTTTCCGGGAATGCCATCGTTGCCGGCGAGCGTCTGCGAGGCGAACGCGCCTCCCCTGAAGAGATAGCCGACCTGCGCGCCCTCAGCGCCCGCCGGAGTGCCGTTACCGGCTGCGCCGGCATAGTAAGTCACCGAAGGGTTGAAAATCCCGCCGATCTGGGCGCCGTTGTTATTCCAAGTCCAGCCGTAGCCGCCTTGCTCCACGAGCGAGGGATAGTTTTCAAAGGCGCCGTCGGTAAACGAAGGAAGTTCGAAGCCGAAGTTGGCGACCCTCAGATTGTCAGCCCGTGCCGATTGACTAAAGGGCGACAGCGCCATGAGAGCGAGGCTGGAGAGAACGAGAAGAGGCGGGGATTTTTTCATTTTTGCAGAGGGAGGATTGGAGAGGAACGGAGAGAGAAGGAGGTTTGAGGGTGCGATGGATTTTATCTGGTTTTGTGTTTTTTGTTTTGTAGGCTTTTCCCCATCTAATTGCCTTGCCCGCCGGGGGAAATCCTTAGGAACGGACTAAATTTTTGTGAAACTTTCTGAAGACCCCACCAGGCTAGCGCCGGCTGCGCATCTCTATGAGTTCGGGGATTTCCGCCTTCACACCGCGAAACGGCTGATGACTCGCCTGGATGGCGCGCCGGTGCCGCTCCCTCCGAAGGTTTTCGAAACGCTGTTCTATCTGGTGCAACACCACGATGTCGTCCTGGACAAAGAGCGACTGATGGACGCGGTCTGGCCGGACACGACCGTGGAAGAAAATAATCTCACCCAGAACATTTCGACCTTGCGCCGGATCTTCGGAGAAAGCCGCGGCTCCCACCGCTATATCGTAACCGTCCCGGGCCGCGGTTATCGTTTCGTGGCGGAAGTGAGGTCGCGTGAGAACGGCTCCGAGATCGAAAGATCGCCCGCCGTCGTGAAGCCTGCCGAGAACAAGGTAAGCGATCGAGTTGCGCACATCTCGCCGGGGAGCACGCCCATCACCGTCCGAACTCGCCGCCCGCTTCTGCTCGCTGCGCTCGTGCTTCTTGCTCTCAGCATCGCCGTTCTGTTTTCGTGGCGCAGTCGTCCGCCAACCGCGCCCGCGCCGTCGCTGCCCGTTGCAGAAAAAAGCATCGCGGTGTTGCCCTTCGAGAACCTGAGCTCTAGTCCGGAGAACGCTTATTTTGCCAACGGGATAAGCGACGAGATTCTGGCGCGGTTATCGAAGATCGCGGAGTTGAAAGTCATCTCGCCCAGCTCGACTCAGAAATACAAAAGCGCGCCGGAGACCCTGCGGGAAATCGCGCAGCAACTCGGTGTCGCCTACGCGTTGGAAGGCAGCGTGCAAAAGTCCGGCGACACCGCGCGGGTCACCATTCAACTGATTAATACGCGCAACGACACCACGCTCTGGACCGAGAGATACGACCGAAAATTGACCGACATTTTCCAAGTGGAGACCGAGGTCGCGCAACGCGTTGCCACTGCGCTCGAAGCAACCTTGAGCGGCTCCGAGAAACGCGCACTCAACGCGAAGCCGACGGCGAATGTGGAAGCACACCAGGCCTATTTGATCGGCCGCTATTTTTGGAACAAGCGAACCGTTGAAGGCTACGAGCAGGCGGTCGAACACTTCAAACGGGCGATCGAATTGGACCCGGCCTACGCGCACGCTTATGCCGGTCTGGCCGATGCGTTTCTCTTTCTCGGCGCCGACAATGTGCCCCGGCAAAAGGAACTGCTCAGTAATGGCAGAGCGGCCTTGCTCAAGGCGCTCGAGTTGGACGAGACCCTGGCGGAAGCCCACGCTTCGCTCGGCTTGCTCGCGATGCTCTTCGATTGGAAATGGGCCGAGGCGGAAAGGGAATTCAAACGCGCGCTCGAGTTAGATCCGAACTACGCGACCGCGCACCAGTGGTATGGCGAGTTCCTCGTGGACATGGGTCGCTCTGACCAAGCAATTGCGGAGATCAAAAAAGCCCAGGCGCTGGACCCGCTCTCGCTCATTATCGGCACGGATGTGGCGAAGGTTTATACGATCGCGCGCCGCTATGACGAGGCGATCGAACAATACAAAAAAGTGCTGGGGATGGATCCGGAATTCGCGCAAGCGCGTGGACTTTTGGCGCTGACTCTTTCCCTGAACGGGAAACCCATGGAAGCGGTTGAGGAGATCCGCAAGATCAAGAACGTCGAAAACAACCCGATGTACATATCGTGGGTGGGATATGTATACGGGACGGCGGGGAGAAAAGATGAGGGAGCCAAGGCGTTAAAAGAACTCAGCGACCTTTCGAACCGAACCTACGTATCCCCTTTGTGGATGGCTTTCCTCTCCACGGGGCTGGGAGAAAAAGACGAAGCGTTCGAATGGCTCGAGAAAGCCTTTGCCGAGCACGCCGCCGGCGGAGCGATTCCGCTGAAGGTCAGTCCCGTCTTTGATAACTTACGCTCCGACCCGCGTTTCGCCGATCTGCTGCAACGCGCAAACCTCGCACCGTAAACGCACCGAGAAAAAACTCGCGATCTCCCGAAGAGTGCGCTCATCCGCGCAGTGCGGCAACGGCCAGCTTCTGCTTCAAATGATGTCGATTCCCTGCAGATGCTGAAAAATCGGCCGTTCGGATTTCGCCCGCGCTGGCACCTCGACATTCCAAGATTTCCTGGTGATGTTCCCGCTACAGGTCGCGCGAAATCAGATTAGACGGCGGCGAGATTCCGTGATCAAGCAGGATTTTGCGGGCGGTGTTTGATGAAGCGATCAGCACCGGAGCACGGTTCAACAGTCCCGCCGCCGAGCTGGCACGCGTGAAGGTCCGAGCCGACGCGGCTTGAGTTACCTTCACGCGAAGAATTCCTACGGTTCGTCGAGGAGATTCGCACGGCCGGTGCGCGGCAATCCAAAGATTGCGCGAACCTCGTGAAGTTCCTCGCCTACAGCGGGGTGCGGATCGGCGAGGCCAAGTTCGTCAATTGGGCAGACGCTAACTTCGAGCGCCGGCAAA
>JBPCJC010000032.1:0-9755 GCA_051005695.1 Chthoniobacterales bacterium
CATCCTTTACTTCCTTGATCGCTCCACTATGCGCGCCCATCCGGAGCTGGATCCGCGGATAATCCTTCAACGCTCTGCTGATCTCGACCGCGCATTGCACGGGCGATTCCGGGTTATCGAAAAATAACAACGCCATCCCGTCGCCTGTAGGCAGGCGCAGGAGTTTTTCTCGCGCGTCCGAGGCGCGAAATCTCGCGGTGCCGCGGACGGTTTGGTTCAGCTGTTGCAGGACTTCGATCTGCTCGTTAACCAGGAGCTTCGAATAACCGACGACATCCAGGAGCAAGACATGCGCAATCTCCAGTTCGAGATCGGGCTCTGGCTCGGAAGGCATGCGCTAGTTCGGACTTCGCCTTGTCCGCGAGCGATGCTGGCAGAGGAAGAAGCTTTTCGTCGAGGGGAAACCTAGGGTGCAACAGCCCCGGCAGGCGCGTCCGTTTTTCTTGCGCGAACGCGCTCCCACTTCAAAGCGGGCGCGAACGCGGCCAGGTTGAGGATGATCAAGACCAGACTGAAAAGATACAGGCCCATGGCAAAGGCGACGCCGAGGTGAAGAGTTACCACAAGGCTTAACCAAAACATCCGTGTTCTTCGCGGCCAGATGAAGACGACGTAAAGCAATTCAATCGCCCAAACCGAAATTCCGAGCGAGGGCAGAAGCGCTCGCCAGTGGACCAGCAACTCCGGCGAAACGTGATCGAATGGCGGTCGAGTCAAAGCGCGCCAGACGCTCGCTCCGTTCCACCATCCGCTCCCGAGCAGTTTCGTTAGGCCGCCGAAGAAGTAGATCAAGCAAAGATGAACCTGGAGGACGCGCCGAAAGAAACCGAGTAAAGACGGATCGCTGGGTTTGATCACGGTCAGGCGCGCGTCGAGGGAGGCACGGTCGGGCAGCGGCGCGAGCATCAGGTAAAAGAGGCCGATCGTCATTACGCTATCGACTCCGTAGGCATTGAACCCGCCGCTCTTCGCTAAACAAAGATGAAGCAGCCAGGTGATCACCGCCGAAGTTCGACAGAACAATCCCGCCGTGAGCAAGCAGCCGGCGGTGATGAGTAGGAACCAAACCAGCCGAAGAGCGCTTCCCTCGTCGATCCCGAGCACGGCCGCCGCCGTAGTTATCCAACGCAACGAGGGCACGCATACTCCTTCAGCTCGGAGGAGAGCTTCCGATACCTCGCTTCCTAAGAAACCGGTTCCCGCGTGGCCAAAAAACAACCCCCAGGAGCTGCGCAGCGAAAGACCGTAGAGAATGACCTCAGCTCCCAGCCCTGTTCTTAAAATGGTGAGCCAACGATCGTCCTCCGGAAGGAAGAGGAAATCGCAAACCCGCTCGCCTATTTTGTCAGGCATCGGAGTTGTCTAAGGTTTCGGGTGTCGAAGGGAAAAATCGTAAGCGGAAACCGATCGGTAAGTTAGTCGCCTGCCTTGGACGTATTCCGCGAGCGTGGGTAAATCGGAAACGCCGAGGATAGCGTGCGTGCTGGTCACCTCGGGATATTTGCGCCAGGCCGAAGCGACGATGCTTCGGATCAACAGTTCCCGCAGTTGTTCCGGCTCCGCTTCTCCGACTTGATCTATCAGGGTGGAGAGACGCAACACGTCGGCCGATTGATCATTAATTGTCGTCCGGTGATCGAGTGGTGCATTCGCGAGATGCATTTCGAGGGTTAGCCGGTAACTATTAGCAACATTGGGCGCGAAGTAACTGTAACCACTTTCGCTCCCGGCGAGATGCAGATAGCTCCGGAACAGAACCTTCGGGCGCAGCGTCTTCTGAATAAGCTGCCGACCCACCTCCGCTACGTGCGCGATTGAGGCAGGCAGAGCGGTCTCGTTTCGCCCGATCAAACCCAGCGTGTCTTCACTACAGACCGCCAGGACCGCGAAGAAGTGAACCGCAAAGGCCGCAAGATAGACCCGGCGGCGCACCCGGGATTAATGCGCTGGAGTAGGAGTTGGAGTAGGATTGAGATTGAGGCCGGCTTTCGCCTCATCCATAAAACGCACGAATTCCACGGTACTTTCGAAGCCAGCGTGCATGGTGTGGCTGCTTCCGCCTTTCGGTTCCTTGCCTGAGCTAACAGTGACGCTGTCCGTTTGGATGGTTCCCGAGCCCCCAGGCCAGACCTCCTTGCCGTTTTCGTCTTTTATTTTGGACGCGCTCTTGAGCGCGTGATGATCGAGTGCTTTCGTGACCTTGTCGCCATTGGTGACCTGCCCATTGGCCAGATCAAAACTAACTACCACCGGCACCTTGTCGCTCGGCGTAGGAGCGAAGTCCCAACACGCGGATAGTCCTAGGAGGACGCCAACGCCGACCACCGCAAGACCTGCAATTGTAGGCAATGAATTTTTCATCCCTCGGTTATGAGGGAAAGCTTCAGGATTTCCAAGCAATAATCTCGCGCGGCATAACCTTTGCCGCGCGAGATTACCTAACGAAGGTGGAAGGATGCTGACTGCTGGCTGCGCGCATTCCAAGCAGAACCACCTTCAAGTGCGAAGCTTCGCGGAAACGAATGGTTGCCACAGCCGCTCAACCTCACTGAAGGTGCTACCAGAAATTTATGGCCGAAACCAACTTACTGATCCCGGTGATCCTGGGCACGGGGCGCGAAGGGCGGCGGAGCGAACATGCGGCGCGCTTTGTCTTCGGCGAATTGCAGAAGCGCGCGGGTGTTGTCGGTGAGTTCGTCGATGTGCGGGAGCTGAAGTTTGATCTGACCGTCCCTAACGAGGAGACGCGCGACCCGCAATGGGCGGCGTTAGCGAAACGCGCGGATGGTTTCGTCATCGTAACCCCGGAATACAACCATGGGTATCCCGGCCTGTTAAAGCACGCGCTCGACATGAACCTGGAAGAGTACGTTCACAAGGCGGTCGGACTATGCGGTGTTTCCGCGGGGACCTTCGGCGGGGCGCGCGTGATCGAGGCGCTCCTGCCAGTGATGCGCGAGCTTGGTTTAGTGACCACTTTTATCGATGTGAACTTTGGCAGCGCGGGCAAGCTCTTCGATGAAACCGGGAAATTGCTCGACGAGAAATTTGTCGGCCGAGTGGCGAAGTTTCTCGATGAATTAATCTGGATGACGCGTGTTCTTCGTCACGGCCGGGAAATGATCCCGCCCACCTAACGAGTAGTTCCGGGAATGAGCGACAGCTTCGACGAGCGCTTACGGCGCGCGGGAATTCGGGAGGAAGATCTGCAGGAAAACTTCGCGCGCTCCAGTGGTCCGGGCGGGCAAAACGTGAACAAGGTTTCGACCGCGGTGACGCTGCGGCATAGGCCGTCGGGGTTAAGCGTGACCGTCCAGGATTCGCGTTCGCAGGCGACGAACCGCAAGCTGGCGCGGGAGCGTTTACTGACCGCGCTGGAACGGGCTCGCGCGGAAGCAAAGGCAGCGCAAAAGGCGCAGCGCGAAAAAGTGCGCCGGCAAAATTCGCCGCGCCCGCGCGGATTAAAGCGGCGGATTCTGGAGACCAAACGGAAGCGTTCCACCCTCAAGAAACTGCGTGGCCAGGTGGTGGAATGATCCGCGGCGCGCCGGCGAGAAAACTCAATCCTGGCTTCATCGGCACATGCTGGCCAGGATAATATGCGCGGGTAATTGCCACGATTCCGGAGGCGCGCTGGGCAGGCGGTGCAATTAATGGAAATGCTGGATGCGGTCTACGGCTTCCAGCCGGCTCGGTCCGGAAGTGCCAATTACCTGACGGAGAAAAACTTCCCGCCGGATACGGCTAACGAGTCCGGCTGTGCCGAATTGGAGTTGGAACCATCAAAAAACCTATGAAAAAACTTATCATTCTTGTCCCTCTCCTGGCGATTTTCGCCACCGCCCTAACTTCCTGCACGACGGTCGTGAAGGAGCCCGCGGTTAGCTCCACCACGACTACCCACGAGACGAGCTCGGTGTCGCGTCCGGCCGCGGCCACGCAGACGACCACGACCCATACGACCGGCGGCTACTAGTCGATCGAGGATAAGATTCAAGGAGGGCGCGCATCGCAGGGTGCGCGCCCTTTCCTTATTCCTCGGCGATTGCTTCGACTTCGGCTTCTTCGGTCGCGTCGCTGACCACGCGCGCGATCGCCTGAAGTTTTTCCGCGCCCTTCAAATCCATCAATTTCACGCCCATGGTATTTCGGCCGACGGCGCGAATTTCTTTCACTCGCGTGCGCACCATCTGGCCCTTGGTGGTGATGAGCATGAGCTCGTCGTTATCCATCACCGTGAGCGCGCCGACGACGTTGCCGGTTTTCTCGCCGGTCTTCATCGTGATGATGCCTTTGCCGCCGCGTTTCTGTTTTCGGTAATCGTCGAACGGCGTGCGTTTGCCGATGCCGTTTTCGCCGGCGACGAGGAGCATGGAATCGGAATTCACGACCGCGAGGGCGACAATTAAATCGCCTTTCTCCGGCCGAATTCCCCAGACGCCGACGGTGTTGCGGCCTTGGTCGCGCAACTGATCTTCGTGGAAGCGCAGGCTCATCCCTTCCTTGGTGATCAGGACGATTTCGTTGTCGCCAGTCGTTAGCTTGGCGTCGATCAGGCAATCATCTTCTTCAATCTGGATCGCGATAATCCCGCCCTTCCGCACGTTACTGTAGTCCGACAGGTTCGATTTCTTAATGATTCCCGAGCGGGTCGCGAAAACGATGTGAAAATTTTCATCCCAGGTTTCGTCGACAACGTTCGCGCCCATCCCGGATTTCTTTGCCTGCACGCGAATAGTCGCGGCAATCTTTTCGTCGCTCCGCAGTTCGAGCAGGTTGGCAATCGAGCGGCCCTTGGCGGCGCGCCCCATCTCCGGAATTTCGTAAACCTTTTCCACATACGCGCGACCGCTGGTAGTGAAGAACATCAGATAATCGTGCGTCGTCGCAGTGAAGAGATGCTCAATGAAATCGCCCTCTTCCTCCTCGGTCGCGCCTTCGCGCGTGGTCATGCCGATGACGCCTTTGCCGCCGCGGCGTTGCGCGCGGAAAGCGCTTACGGCGGTGCGTTTGATGAAACCGCCATGAGTGATGCTGATGATCGTGCCCTCATTGGCGATCAGATCCTCCATGTTGATCTCGCCTTCATCGGGCACGAGCTGGGTCAAACGCGGACCAGCGTGCTTCTGCTGAATTTCGCGCAGCTCCTTCTTGATGATTTCGAGCACGCGCGATTCTTTCGCGAGGATGTCGATCAAATCTTTGATCGTCTCGATCAGCCCTTTGTATTCGCTATCAATCTTCTCCCGTTCCAGCCCGGTCAGTTGATACAGACGAAGCTCGAGAATCTGATTCGTCTGGTGTTCGCTGAACACATAACGGCCATCGGTTAGGCGCGCTTCGTTCCGAATCAGGATGCCGATCTTCTCGACCTGTTTCCGCGTGAATTCGAAGGCGAGTAATTTCACCCGCGCTTCATCGCGATTAGCCGATCCGCGAATGATCCGGATGAATTCATCCATGTTCGCGAGCGCGATGAGATAACCTTCGAGGGTTTCGGCGCGCTCTTCGGCTTTGCGTAATTCGAAACGCGTCCGACGCAGGACCACTTCCCGCCGATGCTCGATGTAGGCTGTGTTCGCGTCCTTGAGATTGAGCAGTTTGGGCCGGCCGTGATCGATCGCCAGCATGGACGCGGCGAAGGAACTTTCGAGCGCGGTGTGCTTGTAGAGATTGTTGATGACGACTTTCGGATTGCCGTCGCGTTTCAACTCGATCACGACACGCGTGTTCTCGTCCGACTCGTCGCGGATTGCGCTGATGTCCGTCAGCACCTTCTCGTTCACGAGATCGGCGATGCGTTCCACGAGCGTCGCGCGGTTCACATTGTAGGGAATTTCCGTGATCACGATCTGCTCGCGATTTCCCTTCAATTCTTCCACGCCCGCTTTGCCGCGAACCTTCATGCTGCCGCGGCCGGTCGTGAGGTACAGGCGGACGCCGGCCAGACCGAGCAGCGCGCAACCTGTCGGAAAATCCGGACCCTTCACGTACTTCATCAACCCATCGAGATCGATGTCGGGATCGTCAATCTGCGCGCAAATTCCGTCGATCACTTCGCCGAGATTGTGTGGCGGAATATTCGTCGCCATGCCGACCGCGATGCCGGTTCCGCCGTTCACGAGCAAATTCGGAAATGCCGCCGGAAACACTCTCGGCTCGGTCCGGGTCTCGTCGTAGTTCGGAACGAAATCGACCGTGTCCTTGTCCATGTCGACCATGAGCGCGGCGCCGAGATGCGTCATCCGCGCCTCGGTGTAGCGCATGGCCGCCGGCGGATCGCCTTCGACCGACCCAAAGTTTCCCTGGCCATCGACGAGCGTCTCGCGCATCGCCCAATCCTGGGCCATGTGCACCAGCGTCGGATAAATCACCGCCTCGCCGTGCGGGTGATAGTTACCGCTGGTGTCACCGCAAATCTTCGCGCACTTCCGATGCTGCCGATTCGGGAAAAGCGAGAGATCGTGCATCGCGTAGAGGATGCGGCGTTGCGAAGGTTTTAATCCATCGCGCGCATCCGGCAGCGCGCGCGAGATGATGACCGACATCGAGTAATCGAGGAACGATCTCGAGACTTCTTCGGCGACGTTGATCGGCTCTATTTTTTCGTTCGGGTTATACACGGAAAATTTCCTTCTCGGTTAGACGTCGAGATTGCGCACATTCAGCGCGTTGTCCTCGATGTATTGCCGACGCGGCTCGACCACGTCGCCCATTAAACGGGTGAACATCTGGTCCGCCTCGACGTTGTTATCGTCGTTCAAGTCGACCTTGAGGAGCTTGCGCTTGTTCGGATCCATCGTGGTGTTGAACAGCTCTTTCGCATTCATTTCACCGAGGCCTTTGAAGCGTTTGATCTGCACCCCGCGCCGGCCGATCTCGACGATCTTCGCGTGAATTTCTGGAATGGAGAACAGCGGATGTACGGTGGCCTTTTCACCTTCACCCTCGATCAATTCGAAGATCGGTTTATCGGCGGCCGCGTAGTGATCAACCTTCAAGCCTTTGCGCGCGAGTTCGCCGATGATCTTTTGAATCGTGGTCGATTCGTGGAGCTCGACTTTGGTGGCACGACGACGCGCGCCGTTGGTTTTTGCGCTCGCCGGCGCCAGCGGCAGAAGCTCCTGGCCAATCTCATGGTCGAACAAATTCAGGTCGAGATTGCCTTCGTGAAAACGGCGCAGCTCCTGTTCGTCGTGAAAATAATGGACCGACTCGTCGTTGCCGTCGCGCACCTTCACCAGGTAACTTGGGAGCTTGCCGGTTTTGGTTTCGCGTTCACCGAGGAAGGTTTCGAAATCTCCGCCATGTCGCCGGACCGATTCGCTTAACTTGGCCAAGCGCTCGAGTGATTCGAGAATGTCCTTCAACTGCGCGGCGCTGATCTCCTTTCCGTCCGCCAGATTTTTCAGGCGGACGTCCTCCGCGCCTAACGAGATCAAAATCTTGTTCAACTGCACGTCGTCATCAACGTACTCTTCGCGCTTCTTGCGCTTGATTTGGTAGAGCGGCGGTTGCGCGATGTAGATTTTTCCGGCGCGCACCAGCTCGGTCATTTGCCGATAGAAAAACGTCAGCAACAAGACGCGGATGTGCGAGCCGTCGACGTCGGCGTCGGTCATGATGATAATCCGGCCGTAGCGCAGCTTGCTGATGTCGAACGTTCCTTCATCAAGCTTGCTGCTTTTTTCGCCGTTGGTTTCTTCCTTCGGCTTTCCGATGCCGGTGCCGATGGCCGTGATCATCGATTGGATTTCGGTATTTTTCAGCGCCTGATCGAGCCGCGCTTTCTCGACGTTGATCAGCTTGCCGCGAATCGGCAGGATGGCTTGATAACGCCGATCGCGTCCCTGTTTCGCGGAACCACCGGCCGAGTCGCCCTCGACAATGTAGAGCTCGGTCAGATCGGGATCCCGCTCCGAACAGTCGGCCAGTTTTCCCGGCAACCCGCCGCCAGTAAGTGCGCCCTTGCGAATCGTCTCGCGCGCTTTTCGCGCGGCTTCGCGCGCGCGCGCGGCGGTTAGAACTTTGTCGAAAATGCGTTTCGCGACCGGAGGATTTTGGTCGAAATAGGTCATCAATCCTTCGTAAACCACCGAGTTGACCACGCCGTCGATCTCAGTGTTGACCAGCTTCACCTTGGTCTGCGATTCGAAGCGCGGATTCGGCAGTTTGATGCTCAAAACGCAGGTGAGGCCTTCGCGCACATCGTCGCCCGAGATCGCCGGATCCTTGTCTTTGATCAGGCTGTTGGTCTTGGCGTATTGGTTGACAGCTTTCGTTAGGGCGCTGCGGAAGCCAGTCAGGTGTGTGCCGCCGTCCGGATTCGGAATCGAGTTCGCGAAACAGAGAATCTGGTCGTTGTAGCTGTCGTTATACTGCATCACTACGTCGACGAAGACCTCATCGCGTTGCCGCGAAAGGATGACCGGCTTCGGGTGAATCACGGTTTTGTTCGCGCCGAGTTGTTTGACGAATTCTTCGATGCCGTGCTTGTAGAAAAACGTCTCCTTCCTCGTCGTCTCAGTGCGCTCGTCGGCGAGGGTGATCTCGAGGCCCGGATTCAAAAATGCCAGCTCGCGCAAGCGGCTCGCGAGCCGCTCAAATTTAAACTCCGTCGTGATCGTGAAGATCGTCGCGTCGGGCAGGAAAGTGATCAGCGTGCCGGTCTGCTTTTTGTTCTTCAGCTCCGCGATGACTTCCAGTTTCTGCGTGGTTTTCCCGCGCTCGAAGCCCATGTGATAGACTTTGCCGTCGCGCGAGACCTCGACCTTGAACCAATCGGAAAGCGCGTTGACGCACTTCGCGCCGACGCCGTGGAGACCGCCGGAATATTTGTAAGCGCCCTGGCCGAATTTTCCGCCGGCGTGCAGATTCGTCAGCACCAACTCGACTGCCGGCATCTTGAATTTCGGATGCATGTCCACCGGAATCCCGCGGCCGTTGTCGCGAATCGAAACCGAACCATCGACGTGCACCGCGACTTCGATCTTGGTGCAATAACCGGCGAGATGTTCGTCGATCGAGTTATCGAGAACTTCGAAAACGCAGTGGTGCAAACCGCGTTCATCGGGATCGCCGATGTACATTCCGGGGCGTTTTCGAACCGCTTCGAGGCCCTCGAGTTTGTCGATCTGAGCGGCGTCATATTTTTGAGTTTGCGCGATCCCGGTGGCATCGGTTTGACGTTTCCGACTCTCGGGATTTTCGTCCTCAGTTTCCGGCAAAGCAGGGGCTGGCGTGGGCACGCAAAAAGATAAGCGAGGATACATCTGGAAACAAACGGTTTCTCCACCGTCTCGAGCTGAAGTTTCCCCAACATTTTGCGCCTGCAAACGGCGGAGCCCCACGATGTGGTATGGGAGCCCGCGAGCACACATTTCCTCGTCGACCACCGCTGAGACGCAGCTTGACCGCCTCATTTAGGCCCTCGAACTTAGCGCTGCCGATATGCGCTGGCAGACGCTTTACGAGGGACGCTGGATCTTCCTCATCCTCGCAATTCTCGCGCTCGCCGCGTGGTTTGTTAGCGGCTGGGTGGCGCTCGTTTTTTTGGTGCTGATTCTTTACACCTTCGCCTTCTTCCGTGATCCCGAGCGAGTTTCGCCTAACGACACTGAAAGTGTGGTCGCGGCCGCCGATGGGGTGGTCGCGGACATCATCGAAATCGATGAGGCGGATGTCGTAAAAACAAAAATGCGGCGCGTCGGCATCTTCCTCTCCGTCTTCGACGTCCACACGAATCGCGCGCCGAT
>JBPCJC010000033.1:0-16444 GCA_051005695.1 Chthoniobacterales bacterium
GCCGTCGCTCATCTTGTTCTCGTTAGACCTATGCGCACTCCCACGATTTCGCTTCTACTGACGGCAGTTCTTCTGCCACGGCTTTATGCTGCGGGCGAGCCGATGATGGCGCGCGAAGCTTTGAATCGACATCTGCCCGTTTCCACTCAGACGCCACACTATCCGGCTGACCTGCAGCGACGAGGCGTCAAAGCTAGCGGAGTCTTCGACATGGACGTCGACTATGAGAGCGGACACATTCGTGAAGTTCACATCGTGCAGAGCACCGGCAACCCAATCCTAGACAGAAACACAGTTGTAGCGCTCAAGAGCTGGCGAGCGAGGCCGCGCTCCATTCACACGCTTCGGCTACCAGTGAACTTCGGAGGATAGGTCTAACCAGGCGATGCAGCGAACGCCTACCCGCTGTAAGATCTACTTTCAATGATAGCTATAACCCTTTATCTCCGCACCACGCTCGCTGCCGGTAGGCGTCGCTGATCTTGTTCTCGTTAGATGTCTTTGTGAGCGGAATACTGAATAGCGATGCCTTCACGAATGCAGCGATTGTTTCGTTCTTCATTCTCATGCTGCTGGTAAATGGCATTTGGCTGCTGCTGAGACAGGAGCGTCTGGCGAACGGAGGCAAATGGTTCACGTGGGACGAACTTCGTGACTTCAAGGAATTAGTCGCACGACAAACTGATCCTTCGAAGCGGACCGCTTACAGGATTATGCGTTACCTCCTTCTCGTCTGTATCACACTGATGTTTGTTATTCCATTACTGCTACTTGGCATAGGGCACGGATGGTCCCACCTCCGTTGAGCATGGCCGCAGAACATCTAACCAGGCGATGCAGCCAACGCCTACCCGATGTACGGCCCACATTTTCGATGACTACGACCCTTTCTCTTCGATCCACGCTCGCTCCCGGTAGGCGTGGCTCATCTTGTTCTCGTTAGATGCTAATTCCGCGCACATTCGCCTTCACGACCACACAGCGATTGCTGATCATCGGTGCGATCGTTTCCGCTCTCGTGTCACTTGGCGCACTCGTCTACAGCTATGAACGCTACCATCGCGGACCTTCTGATAGTGTGTTTTTTGGCACGTGGGAAACCCCGTCGTATGGCGGCGATGAATCCCCCATGTACTTCCAGTTTAAATCCGACCAGACATTCTTACTTGGGTCTGAGCCGAGCGTAGATGAAGAGAGCGCTTTCGCCACAGGCAGATGGTACGCAGGCGGGCCTAATATCTACGTTCGGTTCAGCGCCGACCTGATGGGCCCAACCCGTCCCGAGGTCTGGCACATTGAAGATATCGCCCCGGACGTGTTTCGCATTCGTTTTGACCCCGATAGCAAAGTGGTAGTCTATAGACGTGTCCGTCCTGCAGCGACGCCCGCATCTAACCACGCGATGCAGCGAACCGCTGGCCGCTCCGCGTTCCCGCTTTCGATGATTTCCACATTCAACCTGCAGCCACGCGCGCTCTCGCCAGCGGTCGCTGATCTTGTGTCTCGTTAGATGGTATCCTGCGCTCTGATCTTCGCGTTAGTTGCCGCGACTCCTGCATTGACGCACGCTCAGGAGACGCTTGAATCGCACTTGGCCGCGACATCGTTCGATTCGTCCCCCTACTATCGCGCGATTGTTCGCGAGGCGACCGACCGATACCGAGGAGATGCAGTGGCATTTTTCTCCATTGTCACGGCTCGCGTTCACGTTTTCACTCTTAGCACTGGCGAAGTCGTTCGGATTGAGGAAGCACATTTCGACTCTGACCCTTTCCCCGCTGCCGAGTTCATGCTTCGCACGGCCCTTCCAAATACGACGCCAACCATCTAACCATGCGATGCAGCCAACCCCTGGCCGGCGTACGCCCAAGATTTCCATGACTCAAACCTCAACTCCCGCCGCCACGCGCGCCCTCGCCATCGGTGGCTGATCTTGTTCTCGTTAGATGGTGAGCACCGATCTTCGTCATCCGGACCTTCGCCTACGTGACGTCAAGCGCATTCTGGCTCACAGACGCGTCGACATTCGTTGGGATGCTGGCACCAGCGCCGGGAGCGAGTGGGTTTACGCATCGCTCGAAGACGCAGCGCACAGACAGCAGCTCCTCGACTGGCTGCGAAGCAAAAGCATTCCAGAGTCCGCCGAGGCATTGATGCTAGGCGATGGTTATGAGGATTGCACAGCGATAGCGTGGGGAGACATCCTTCGCGAGCCGGAGCGCTTCTTCGACGGTCGTAAGATCATGGTCGTTAGCAAAGACCTCGATTGGAGACTAGACTACCGGCAGGGAAGCGTGGCACGATTCGGACGATGGTTACCAAGCCACGCAACCATCTAACCAGTCGATGCGGCGAACCGCTGGCCGCTCCGCGTTCCCGTTTTCGATGACTTCCACACTTAACTTGCAGCCACGCTCGCCCTCGCCAGCGGTCGCTGATCTTGTGTCTCGTTAGGCGTCATGCTACGTTTCCCGGTAATGAGCTTCGATTTTGAATTTCACTTATATGGATGATCATCCTTGTTCAGTTAGATTTGGCGGTTCGGATAGCGAATTGGACGCGCTCGCCGCCGTCGAAGATTGACGAGACGCTCAAGATTTATCGGGATGGCTTCGACCCGCGCTACGATCATAATCCGACCGTGTTGATCACCCAGGGGTTGCTCTGGAACAAAACGGGCAAGTTAAAAAGCGGAGGCGATCGTCCGCGAAGCGCTGTAATGCGCACCCAGCTGCTGCCGAAGAAGCACTTTTGGATCGCGCTGGCGAAGGGAGCGCTCGGCGAATGCCTAACGACACAAGGCCGCTTCGATGAAGCCGAAGCGCTGCTTCGCGAAAGTCGCACTTCACTGCAAGTCCGTCTTGGCGCGAACGATCCGCGAACAAAAGAAGCCTCACGACGCCTGCCGCAGCTGCATGATTTGTCGCCCCAGCCCGTAATCGCCGCTCAGGATCCCGTGCCTTAAAATAAGTAAGGGCGGCGGGAGCGATGGAAGCACGTTTTCCGTTTCAGCCGGATCAATTCCATGCTGCAGACGGCGGTGCCGAATGTTCAGACGACGGCCGCGGCCATGGTTTGGACGGATTCACCCCGACGCCGTCGAGCTGAGGTAAACATTCGCGCTGAGACCAGCGCGATCTTACCCGCGACAAAGATTGAAAGCTGCGCCCTCGCGTTTACTATGAGCGCCGTGACGCGCACGACGAGAAATAATGCCTGGAACGAGGTTTTCGCCCTCGTCCTTCTGGGCATCGGCACGCTCCTTTTTCTCGCCCTGATTTCCTACGCGCCGAAAGATTTGCCCTCGTGGGTTCCGTTTAGTCATCTCTCACCGCCGAATTCGCCCGCGCAGAATTTCATCGGCCCGCTCGGCGCGATCATCGCCGGATTTTGTTATTTTATGATCGGCGGCGCGTCCTACTTGCTCGCGGTCGTCCTGCTTGGTTTTGGTGCGGCCAAACTTTTCCACGCGCAACTGCACGTCGCCCAGCGCGCCGGCTGGATCGCGCTCTTCATCATTTCCGGCGCCTGCCTCCTGCATCTGCAATCGCACTTCCTGCGCGACTGGCATTCCGCTTTCAACATTCAAGGACCGGGCGGCTGGGTGGGATATTATTTCGGGCGCAATCTCCTCCAGCGGACGATGGGGCGCATCGGTTCGCTCATCTTGCTCACCGGACTTTACCTGACCAGCCTCATCCTCATGACCGGGCTGCGCCCGATTCAACTCGTTAGGCAAACGGTCGCGAACACCCGCCTGGGCGTGCTGAAGTTTCGTGCCTGGCAACTCCGGCGCAGCCTGCAGGGCACCGACTTGAAAGGACGCTTGGAAATCAGCCAGCGCGAACTCACGAAACAACAGCGCACGATCGAGAAACAATTGAAGCGCAAAGGGACACCCATTCCCGAGTCCGGGGTCTCTTCAATTTCCGCGGAAGAATTAACCAACCGCCCAAAACCCAAAGTCGTCGATACCACCGCGCTGCCTTCTGAACTTCCGAGTGCGCGCAAAAAACCTTCGCTCGCAGAATTGCGCGGCAAAGAAAAAGGAAAGAAATCCCTCGATGGCCTAACGAGTCAAAAGTGGGATGCGGAAAATTACACCTTGCCCGGTCTCGATCTTCTCGATGAACACGACATCGAGGGACGGGTGGCCGCGGATCCCGCCGAACTCGAAGAAATCCAGCGCACCCTGATCGAAACCCTCGGCCAATTCGGAATCGCGGTGGCAGCCGGCGATATCACCAAAGGCCCAACGATTACACGCTACGAAGTTTATCCGGCCAAGGGCGTGCGGGTGGACAAGATCGTAAGCCTCGAGCGCGATCTCGCGCGGGCTACGCGTGCGGAACGGATCAATATTCTCGCGCCCATTCCCGGCAAGGACACTGTCGGCATCGAGTTGGCCAACAGCCGCAAAGTAAAAGTGACATTGCGCGAATTGATGCAATCGACCGATTGGACGGAGACGAAAGCGAAACTCCCGATCGCGCTCGGCAAAGACGTTTACGGCAAAACGATCATCGCCGATCTCGCGCAAATGCCGCACTTGCTCGTCGCGGGCACGACTGGCAGCGGCAAGAGCGTCTGCATCAACGCGCTCATCGCCTCGATGCTCTACCGCTTCACCCCGGAAGAACTGCGCTTCATCATGATCGATCCGAAAGTGGTCGAGATGCAGGTCTATAACGATCTCCCGCATCTCATCATCCCGGTCGTGACCGATCCGAAAAAAGTCCTGCTCGCGTTGCGGCACGTGATTTTGGAAATGGAAAATCGCTACAAGATTTTCGCCAAAACCGGCGTGCGCAATATCACCAGCTTCAACGCCCGCCCGCCGAAAAAAACGCAGAAGGAATTGGATGCGGAGAAAGTCGCGACGAATGGAATCGTCGAGGAAGAGAAGCCGCCGACGGGTTCGGTCGAGGAATACACGCAGAAGTTAAACATCCAGGTCCCGCGCGATGACGAACCGATCATTCCTGACAAACTTCCCTACATCGTCGTGATCATCGACGAGCTCGCCGACTTGATGCAGACGGCGCCGGCGGATGTCGAAAGCGCGATCGCGCGGATCACGCAAATGGCGCGCGCAGCCGGGATTCACATCATCGTCGCCACGCAAACGCCGCGCGCCGACGTCATCACCGGCGTGATCAAGGCGAACATCCCCAGCCGAATTGCGTTTCAAGTCGCGAGCAAGATCGACAGCCGCGTTATCCTCGATGAGAACGGCGCCGATCGCTTGTTAGGCCAAGGCGACATGCTGTATCTGCCGCCGAGCACTTCTCGCCTCATTCGTGCTCAAGGCGTGCTCGTGACCGACGACGAAATCCGCCGCCTAGTCGAGTTTGTTTCCGCGCAAAGCCCGCCCGCCTACGATCTCGCGATTCACGAAAAGATTCTCGGCAACGGCGCGAGCGAAGCGGAGGACGACGTCACCGAGGAAGACGAAGAGTTGGTCGAGAAGTGCCTTGAGATTATCCGTCAGGAAAAACGCGCCTCCACTTCCCTGCTCCAACGCCGTTTGCGCCTCGGTTATACCCGGGCCGCGCGGATCGTTGATATTCTCGAGCAGCGCGGCATATTGGGGCCCGGCGAAGGCGCGAAGCCGCGTGAGATTCTCGTCGATCTCGACGCCGCGGTTTAACCGGGGCAAAACTCCACGCATTCATGGAAGGGATTGGCGAAAAATTTCAAAAAGCGCGGATGGCGCGCAACCTTACGCTCGAGGAAGCCGCGCGCATGACGAAGATTCGGCCTAACAAGTTGGCCGAGATCGAAGCGGAAGATTTTTCCCGTTTTCCCAGCCTTGCTTACGCCAAGGGCTTCCTCTTGATCTATGGGAAATTTCTCAACGTCGATGTCTCTCCGTACCTGGAAGCGTTTGAAACTTCCGAGCACATGACGGTCGATGGTTACTCCTATCTGCAGGACAATCCCGCGCCCAAGCCGCGCCGCGTCGAAGTCGTGCCGCGCCGTTCCGCGGGCAACAAAAGTTCGCTCATGCCGCTGGTCATCGGGATCGTGGTCTTGATCGCGGGCTTCTCGCTTTTGCGGCTGATCATGGATGTGCGCCGGATCAAACCGAGCAGCGAACGTGACGCCCAGGCCCTCGCGCAATTCACTCCGACGCCCGCGCCGAGCGTGAGCACGATCATCGCTCCGCACGCGCTCCCAGTGGACTCGACGCCCGCGCCGAAATCAGTCGCGATCGCGCCCACAATTGCGCCAACTCCCGAGCCTACCGCGGTTGCGCTCGCAACTCCGGAAGTGTCCGAACCTGAAGTCCGCCGAGCTGAACCGGTGCACGCCTCGGATCTGGCAAAAGCGCAACTGGCGATGGCCGCGTCGCCGTCCCCATCCGCGCCCCCCGCCGGTAATCGTTTCGACATTCGTCCGCTCCGAAAAACTTTTGTCAAGATCACCGTCGACGGCGAGAGCGGCCGCTCCTCCTTCTCGCGCTGGATGGATGTCAGCGGTGCGCCCGTGCAACTGCGCGGGAAAAAAATTGCCGTCAAAGTGCTCGATCCTTCCGACCTCGAGATTCGGAAAAACGGCAAGGTCATCGCGCGCGGCGATTCCGACGTTCGCCTGGAATAAATTTCGTGGCCCTGCACTTGAACTCCGCAGCGATCGCAGCCGCTCCGGGTTACCGGCCGAAAGTCGGAATGATCAGCCTCGGCTGCGCGAAGAACCTCGTCGACGCGGAGATCATGCTCGGCAGCGTCCTGCAACGCGGAATGGAAATCACCGCCGAGGCCGACGACGCCGATGTCCTCGTGGTTAACACCTGCGCTTTTATCGATTCGGCTAAGGAAGAATCGATCGACGCGATTCTCGATGCGCATCAACAGCGCGGGCTCTCGAAAAAGCCCGGGCAGAAATTGATCGTCAGCGGCTGCATGTCCCAACGATTCGCGAAGGAATTGCGCGAACAATTACCGGAAGTCGACGCCTTCATCGGGCTCGATCAGGTGAAAGATTTGGGCGCGATCGCGCAACGCGTGCTGGCCGCTTCCCCCTCGGGATTGGAGCCGGATCCACTCCAGTTGGTGACCCCGCGGCCGACATATATTCCCGATTGGGACACGCCGCGTTTTCGCCTGACCCCGGCGCACAGCGCGTATTTAAAAATCGCCGAAGGCTGCAATCATCCGTGCAGTTTTTGCGTGATCCCACAAATGCGCGGACGCCACCGCAGCCGGCCGATGAACTCGGTCTTGTCGGAAGTCCGTTCGTTAGTCGCGGAAGGGGTCAAAGAGATCAACCTCATCAGCCAGGATACGACCTACTACGGGATGGATTTGTGGGCGGAAAAAGCCGGACCGCGCCAGCCGGTCGATTCCGCGCGCGGGGCGACGTTGTCGACGTTGCTTCGCGAAATCCAAACGGTGCCCGGCGAATTTTGGGTGCGCCTGCTTTACACCCATCCGGCGCATTGGAGCGACGAACTCATCCAGACGATCGCCGAATGCGATAAGGTCGCGCGTTACATCGACATGCCTTTGCAGCACATCGATGAAGCGATGCTCGCGCGGATGCGACGCGAAACCGGCCGCGAGCATATCGAACAACTCGTTAGGCGATTGCGCGCCGGAATTCCCGGCGTGGCCATTCGCACCACTTTCATTGTGGGCTTCCCGGGTGAAACCGACGCGGAGTTTGAAACTCTGGTCGATTTCATCGAGCGCGCACGCTTCGAACGTCTCGGGATTTTCAAATATTCGCAGGAGGAAGGCTCACGCGCCGCCAAGATGACGGAGCAGGTGCCGACGCGAACGAAGAACCTTCGCTATCGCCGGGCGATGCTCGCGCAACAACGGATCGCGCGCGAAATCGCAAAGGCGCGGGTCGGCCACGAAATGAAATTGCTCGTCGATCAACCGCATCTGGCCCGTTCGGAAGCGGACGCGCCCGACGTCGATGCCACGGTGGTTCTCGCGCTGGCCGCGCCGGTGGGCGAATTCATCCGCCGCCGAATCACCGGCAGTCGCGGCTACGATTTGCTCGCGTAACGAAACCAGCCCGTTGCGAGATCGCTGATTTCTTGGGCGCTCGCCCACTTAACGAGTGACAACCGCGGGGGATTCCGCAAGCCTCCTGGAGCGAAATCTTTGTGGCGATGAGTGATTCTGGCGGACCAAAAAAAGAGACTGTACGCATCACCCTACCACCGCGAAATCCGCCGAAACCGGATGCGCGCGACACGGTGCGGATAAACATACCGGCACGCGCGGCAAACGGCGGCACGTCGCAATCACCTTCGCGTCCGCCGCCGCCCGGGTCGCCTGCACGTGCGGCGGTTCCCGATACACCCCCGCCGGTGTCGAATCCAATTCCGTCCGCCCCCCCGCCACCGCCGCCTGCGTTCATTCGCCCGCCGGTTCCGCCGCCACCACCGCGGCCGCCCGCGCCTCCCGTCGCGCCGCCGCCGCCGCCACGACCAATTGCCGCCGCCCCTGCACCGGAAATTGCGGCTCCACCTGTGCCACCGCCAATGCCGGCGCGCCCGAGAGTTTTGCCGCCGCCCCCGAGGCTCATTCCGCCGTCAGCTACGCCCGGTTCGGTTTCGAATGCGCCCGCGATTTATCCCGGCTCCGGCGCCCAGGCTGGCCCAAAAAAAGAAACCGCGCGCATCAGCATTCTCCCACAACCCGCGGCCCCGCCGGCGCCCGCGGTGACGATGGCAAAAACGCAGCCGTTGCTCACCGTTCCGCAGACGAAAATCAACAAGGCCGCAGTCACGGTCGCGCCCGGTTCCGCGCCCGTGGCGACCACCACGGGTTTCGACTTCGACGCCGTCCCCATGCCGATCTGCTGGACCATCTTCGGCATCTCCACGGTCACTTTGCTTATCCAGATTTGGAACTACCTTAGTTTATAAATTATGGAGAATTCCGCGACTGTTACGATCGACGAAAACAATTTCGAAGCCGAAGTCACCAAGAGCGACAAGCCGGTCCTGCTCGATTTCTGGGCCGAATGGTGCGGCCCCTGCAAAATGATCGCCCCGGTCCTGGACGAGATTGCGAAGGAAAAAGCGGGCACGATTAAAGTCGCCAAGGTCAACATCGACGACAACCAGAGCCTTTCCTTCCGCTTCAACGTCCGCGCGATCCCGACCCTGCTCTTCTTTAAAAACGGCCAGGTGGTCGACCAGGTCACGGGGATGACCAGTAAGAAGGACTTGTTAGGCCGGGTGGAAGCGCTCGCCTAAGGAAATTTCGCTGCGCGAAATTTCCTGTGAATGGTGATCGGTGAATAGTGAATGAATTATCTCGGGGCGCGTGCGTTCCCGGGACCATCCACTGATCACTATTCATATTCTTAAAACAGTGCGCCCGGCGCGGCTCGAACGCGCAACCTACAGCTTCGGAGGCTGTCACTCTATCCAGTTGAGCTACGGGCGCAGCTTTCGCCGATTATAGCGGGACGGGCTGCGATCACAACCCGCCTTCCCGCGCGCTTTCCGCGGCGCGGGACATTCCCGTTTGATTTTGGCTTCTACCCGACGGAAAATGAACGCCCGCCAGCCGGAGAAAAAACGCCCTATGAGCCCGATCATCGACACGATTGAAAAAGAACATCTGAAAACCGACCTGACCGATTTCAAGGTCGGCGACGGCGTCCGCGTCCATACCCGGGTGAAAGAAGGCGATAAAGAGCGCATCCAGATTTTTGCCGGTATCGTCATCGGTCGCAAAGGCCGCGGGATTAACGAGACCTTCACCGTCCGCCGCATCTCCTATGGCGAAGGCGTCGAGCGCGTTTTCCCGATTCATTCCCCGCGCATTTCCAAAGTGGAGGTCGAGAAAACCGGCAAAGCCCGCCGCGCGAAGCTGAATTATCTCCGCGGTCGCAAGGGCAAGGAAGCGACCGCCGTTCGGGAGTAACCCACCAACCAGCGTGTCATCCCGCTGCCGCGAAAACGGCGAGGGATCTCGCCCTCGGTGCTTGGCACCTCGCCACTTCCCGAGCGTTTCGTTAGTCTATGTGAGGTCCCTCGGCGCGCTTCGCCAACCTCGGGATGACAAGCGCTCACGTCTTTTTCAAATTCAAGCGCCGCCCCGCGAAGCTGAATTATCTCCGCGGCCGCAAGGGCAAGGAAGCGACCGCCGTCCGCGTGTAACCCACCAAGCAGCGTGTCATCCCGAGCCGCGAAGACGGCAAGGGACCTCACGATGGGTGCTTGGTTTGCGCGCACCGGGTCATTGTCGGAAGCGGCTTATGTAAGGGATTTCGCCCTCGGTGCTTGGCACATCGCCATTTCCCGAACGTCTCGTTAGTCTGGCCGAGGTCCCTCGCCGTCTGCGCGACTCGGGATGACAAATGCGCTGATCTCGGACAAAGTTCGTCTCGTGTATCGCCGCTGCGGGTTTCGCCATGAACGCAAATTGCGCGCGATCGGTTTCTCTGCCATCGCGGGTGTCGACGAAGCGGGGCGCGGCGCCCTGGCGGGTCCCGTGGTCGCGGCCGCGGCGATTTTGCCGGAGAAGTTTCGGCACAAAAAGCTGAATGACTCCAAGCAACTCCTCCCGGAACGGCGCGAAGAAATTTATCACCAGCTCATCGCTAACCCCGCGATCGTCTGGGCCGTCGGCGTCGTCGATTCCTTGGAAATCGATCGGCTGAATATCTTGCGCGCGACCCACGTGGCGATGCGGGCCGCGATCGCGGCGCTCCAAGCGGCGCCCGATCACGCGCTCATCGATGGGTTGCCGGTTTTTCCATTTCCACTTCCGCAAACCGCAGTCGTCGACGGCGATTGCTACAGCCTGAGCATCGCCGCCGCGAGCGTGATCGCGAAAGTCACGCGCGACCGTTTGATGAGGGAATTCTGCGCCCGCTTCCCGCAGTATTGTTTCAGCCAGCACAAAGGTTACGGCACCGAATTGCACCTGCTGAAACTACACCAGTTCGGGCCCTGCCCGATTCATCGGCGATCCTTCGAGCCGGTCGCGCAGCCGCTCTTTGCTTTCGCGCGGAAAGGCCTCGGCACCGAAGAAGGCGTTCCGTTTTCGCCGATTCCCAATCCCGTCGGATTCTGATATTCCTCGGCGATGAGCGCGCGCGTGCTTCAATCGCTCGCCAAGGTTTTCTCGCGGAAACGGGCTGCGCATCTCACCCGCGGCACCACCGGCGAAAACCTCGCCTGCCGTTTCCTCCGCCAGCGCGGTTACAAGATTCTCTATCGCAACTTCCGCGGCCGCAGCGGCGGCGAGCTCGACATCGTTTGCCGCGACGGCGACACCCTCGTCTTCGTGGAAGTGAAAACGCGCGGCTCGTTAGACTTCGGCCGGCCCATCGAAACCATCCGCGCCGATCAGCGCCATCGCATCTCCCGCGGCGCCCTCGCCTGGCTGCGAATGCTCGATCATCCCGACATCCTCTTCCGCTTCGACGTCGTCGAAGTGGTCATGACCGACGCAAAACCGCAGCTCGAATTAATCCGAAACGCCTTCGGCCTTTCGAAGCCCTACGTGTATTGAGCCCCGCGATACGGCAAGCGTGTAGCCACGGGCCTGTGGCCCGTGCAGCGCGGATTTAAGCGAAAGGGAAAAAATCATGGAGCTTGGCAAATCTTCGAAGCACGGCCCGCAGGGCCGTGGCTACAGGAATCCGCGGCGGCCTCCGCGGTTAGTGCGCGTGTTTCAGACGAAGGCGTTCCCGGTTTACTTCGTGACGTTTTGCACGCATCGGCGCGCGCGATGGCTGGCCGCAGTAGATGTTCACGACGCTTTCGTTCGATTTGCGGAGATCGCTGAAATTAAATTTAACATCGCCGTTGGGCGTTACGTGATCATGCCGGAGCACGTGCACTTGCTTGTTTGCGGAGACCAAAGTTTCGTTCTCGAACATTGGGTCGGCGAGCTGAAGCAAGCACTCGCGCGCGGAGGAAAAAGAAAGCGCGCCGATGGCCAAATCTGGCAGGAAGGTTTCTTCGATCACGTCCTGCGCAGCAACGAAAGCATGAGTGCGAAATGGGAATACGTGCGGATGAATCCCGTGCGCGCAGGGCTGGTGACACGCGCGGAAGATTGGCCATATCAGGGCGAAATCATCCCGCTAGACCGCGCGTGATCCATCGCGTGTAGCCACGGGCCTGTGGCCCGTGCGGCGCGCGCGTGCCAGCGGCAGGAGAAGATTCGGGCGCGAGTGGTTTGCCATCGACGCACGGCCCACAGGGCCGTGGCTACAACTCAGGAAGAAAAAGCGCGTTCCGTGGATTCCGCTGCGCGCTTCAGCGTTGAAAAACTCTTCTCGAATCGGCTCTCACGGCTCACCTGTGATTAGAGAAGATCTATATGACAACAACGTCTCGAGATAATAGCAGGAGCCTTGCCAACTCCGCGGCGACGTTTGCCTAACGAGCGGTCACGGCGCCGACGGCGGACTCATTCTCCGAAATGAGATCGGCGCAATCGCGCCACCGTAGTGAAGAACCGGGTGCGCCGAAACAGATGATGCAGTTGTCGTTTGGCGAAGTGCCGTCGCATCTCTGGGTCATTCCCGTTGCCGGCGAAGGCTCTTTGGTCCCCGACGAAACCTCTCCAGCTCACCCGCGAAAGCTCTAATGCTGAAACGCGGCCCTGTCTTTCCTACCCGCGAAAGTTGGTAACTCACGAGCGACAGCCTATTGGCTGTGCCTGCGAGACTTTTCTCCTCACGGACGAAAGCCCGTTGGCTTACCAGCTGGAGTTCGCCGCCTCCTTGGGAGCTTTTTGATCTCTCTGCGGCTGTTGCTGCACAGACGACGTTAGTTTCTCCATCGGCGACCTCCTTTTCTTCACTGGAGTCGTCCTTTCCTCAACTGGAGCCGTCCTTTCCTCAACCGGAGCCGTTCTTTCCTCGACCGGAGCCGTCCTTCCCTCGACCGGAGCCGTCCTTCCCTCGACCGGAGTCGTCCTTCCCTCGACCGGAGTCGTCCTTTCCTCAACCGGGGCCGTCCTTCCCTCAACCGGAGCCGTCCTTTCCTCAACCGGAGCCGTCCTTTCCTCAACCGGAGCCGTCCTTCCCTCAACCGGAGCCGTCCTTCCTTCAACCGGAGCCGTCCTTCCCTCAACCGGAATCGTCCTTCCCTCAACCGGAAGCGTCCGTTCCTCCACCGGAGCCGGCCCTTTCTTCGAGGGGAGGCGTCCTTTTCCGCGAGGGGGCGTCTTTTCCTTCGGCGGAAAAGTTATTCCGGCGATCGGCGAACTTACCTCCGGCGAAATCTTGCCTCCAGCTATCTGGTAATCGGTTTGATTTCTGCCCGCGGAAACGATTACGACGCACGGTGAAACTCTACATCGCACGCGACGGGAAAGAAATCGGCGCCCGGCGCGAGCAAGACCTCGCCCCCAATCTCGGCTTGAAGCAAGCGGAGGCACCGAAACCCGGCAATGACCCCACAGCCCTTTCTGCCTCCTGGAACCTAACGAAAAAACGCCTCTCCGTTTCCGGAGAGGCGTTCGTGAAAACGTCGAGAGCGCTTTAGCTCTTCCTGCGGCGGAACTGCTGCGCACAAACCAAAATGCCAATGCCCATCAGCATGTAGGTTGCAGGCTCGGGGATTTGAGTGAGCACCGTGAAAGTTCCGGTGCCGTTGAATTGCGGCAAAACGTTCGGAGCACCACTGGTCGCACTTCCATAAACGCCCACGGGCTCTTGTGTCCCGGCCACTGTGAGGGAACCCACCAGATCGCTACCAGTGAAGTTGAGATTTACGGTGTCACCCGCAATCTGAATGTTTACATTGGCGGTGTCGGCGATGTAGTTATTCGTCGCGCCCTGAAGGGTCAGGATTACGGGGTTGGTCGAAAGGGTAATGTTCCCGCTGCCGAACGCTCCGTCGTGGGTCGCGATCACCGTCCCGTTACTAATGAAGGTGCCGCCCCCGTAGGTGTTCGAATTCGCCAACGTCAGGGTTCCAGTGCCGCTGTAGCTCAAGCTGGTGACGAGGGTGTTACCGACGTTGTTGTTCGTGATCACTCCATTAATCACGACAGTGCTGCTGCCGTTGATCGTCAGCGAGCGCGCAGCCGTGTTGCTGTCCGAGAGAAACACGGGACCATTCAAGATCGCGCCGCCCGTGTTGCTCACCGTGAGCGTCCGGCTGTTCGAACCAGAGCTGGTCACCGAGCCATTAAAGGTAAAGGCATTGCTGCCGCTCAAGGTGGTGCTTCCGCCCACGACGATGTTGTTGGCGATGGTGCGCGCCCCGCCGCCCGCTTGGAGTGTGCCCGTTGCCCCCACTGTGAATGTTCCCGCGCCAAGTGCATTATCGTTCCCGATGACGACCACTTCGCCCGCGCCGTCGATCGATCCGGTGGCGAACGAATTACTCCCGTTTAACTGAATCGTTCCGCCGCCTCTCAAACTGAGATTGACTGGCGCCACGTTTGAGATCGCACCATTTATCACCAAGGTGCCACCGGCAGCCTGGACAAACGTCGAGCCCGTGGTTGGCGCCAGGATTAGCGGCACATCAATCGTGTTAGTGCCCGAGGTATTGTCGGCGCGAATGGCGGCGGCACTGGAGTCCGAAGTGCCACTAGAGCCGCTGGTGCTCCGGCCCGTCAGCGTGAGCGTAATGCCAGCCGCAGCGGTAATATCGTAGCCCGAAGAAGCGGCACCCATAAAGTAGAGGCCAGAGTTCGAAAGCGAGGCGGTCAGCGCCGGCTGCGTAATCTCCGCTGCGGTGAACTCCCCAACGTCACCGGTCGTCGGAGCGACGCCGCCTACCCAGCTTGCTCCGGCGTTGTAGTCAGTCCCGGTGTTGCCCCAAACTCTCGCTGCCGCCTGCGCGGATTGGCTGAGTAACAGACTCGTTAGGGCGATGGCAGCGAGGGAGATTGCGATTCTTTTCATACGTTCTTCTTTCGAATTATTTGAGAGACGCGCCACCTTGGCGATTGCGAGAAAGGCGGTCAAACCTTTTATGCAGATTTTCTCGTAACATCTCCGTGGCCGCTCTGCGCCTGGAAAAAACCGTCAGGTCTTCATTGTTCACCTATTCGCAGACTGCACTGGAGCGAGCGTCGGCGGCAGGTTTCGGAGAATTCAGGGACGCGCCACCGAATCCGGCCGCGCTAAATCCGGAACTGCTTTGACGCCAAGAATGGAAACGATGGTCGGCGGGATGGCCGCTTTTTGGCGTCCGTCAATTTCCGTGACCTCGCCATTCTTCATATCGTTCATCGTGGCGCGATAATCGGAGTACATCCACTGCGAGTCGCGATAAACGAGCACAAGCACGAAGGGCGTGTGCCAAAGCGTTTCCTGAGTGCTCGGATCGACGGTGTCTTCCGCCCCGGTGATGGTGGCGGCCAAGAGCGCCGGAGGCACCGGCACGACGGTCTCAATCGCGTAGTAGACCGTGCTGTTGTGCGGGGTGGACGCGCGCGGGAGTTTTTCAATGAGCTGAGCGAGGGCGGCCTTCGCTTTCTCGCGCAGCTTGGGGTCGGTCCTGGCGATGTCCCGGAACGAGGGGCCGGTGGCGCTCGGTTGCGACGGAAGCACCCGGGTCGCGGCGGAGGATGCGCTCGATTGGCTCAGCCGGAAGGCGATGGCGCAAACGACCAGGAAGACCAAGACGCCGGCGGTGATGAGACGAACATACTCCTGTCGCGAGGCCGTCTGCTCGGGTGGCTTCCAGGCTTCGGCGCCAAGAAGGGTTCCGAGGATTCCCCATTCCTCCAAGCCTTCGTACCAGTAGTGGTCCGTCAGTTGAAGCTCTCCAGAGCGCGCGAGATCACGAAGATCGGCCTGAGGATAGGTTCCCATTTCCACGCCATCACGCGCAATCCAGACGTCCACGAGGTGGGAGTGCTAACTGCTCCGGCGTCCGAAATCAATCTTCTGCGACCTCGCGGCGGCTATGCGTCGAGTGCAGTTTGCCAGGCGGGTGGCACTGGCGCATTAATGATGAACTTCACGCGTGCGACAGGACGGCGTGGCCAGATTGTGCCGCGAAGCATTGAAAAGAAGCAGGGATGTCTTCGATTTCGAGATCGGGATAATCACGGAGGATTTCCGCATCGGAGACGCCGGCAGCAAGAAGACTAACAAGTCCTGTTAGCAAATCGGCGGTGCGGCGCCTTCCACATTACCCCAGGAGTTCGTAGGAGAGGACGCTCAGGCAATAGATAGCGGCGGTTTCGACCCGGAGGATGATCGGGCCGAGGGTGATCGGGCGGCAGCCGTGGCTGCGCGCGAGATTTAATTCCGCGGGCGTGAAGTCGCCTTCCGGGCCCACGAGCATGAGGACGCTGGAGGGCCGATCCCCATGATCGATGAGGTAATCGCGCAGGATTTTTTTCAAAGGCAGCGCATCGCTTTGCAACGAGCCGATGAGCTGGAGTTGATGTGTCGCACCTGTAGCCACGGCCCTGCGGGCCGTGCTCTCCCACGATTCGCCACCCGCTTCCCGCGCGTCACCTTCGAGCACGGCCCGCAGGGC
>JBPCJC010000034.1:0-41870 GCA_051005695.1 Chthoniobacterales bacterium
AATCGCCGGGCCCGCGGTGTCCTTGTAGGGATCGCCGACGGTATCGCCAGTAACGGGAGCGGCGTGCGCGAACGAGCCGTTGCCGCCGAGATTTCCTTCTTCGATATATTCCTTCGCGTTATCCCAGGCACCGCCGCTCGAAGTCATGGCGATGGCGACGAAGAGACCGGTGACGATGGTGCCGACTAACAATCCGCCGAGCACGACTGGACCGAGCGGTTTAATGACCGCGACGCCGATGACGAAGGCGACCGGCAGGAGCGCGGGAACGATCATCTCGCGCAACGCTGCTTTGGTGACGATATCGACGCAGGTGCCGTAATCGGGTTTGTCCTCGCCGCGGAGGATTCCGGGTTTCGCGGTCAACTGCCGCCGCACTTCGCGCACGACTGCGCCAGCGGCCTTGCCGACTGCGTCCATGCTGAAAGCGGTGAAGATGAAGGGAAGCAAACCGCCGATGAACAAACCAATGATGACCTTCGGATCATTGAGCGAGAAATCGAAATTGTAAGCCCGGCCGGTGAGCGCGAAGTGCGCGCGCAATTCTTCGACATACGAACCGAAGAGGACCAGCGCCGCGAGACCGGCGGACGCAATCGCGTAACCTTTGGTCACGGCTTTCATGGTGTTGCCGACCTGGTCGAGCTCGTCGGTAATGCCGCGAACTTCTTTCGGCAACTCGCTCATGACCGCGATCCCGCCGGCGTTGTCGGTGATCGGCCCGAAGGCGTCTAACGAGATGATGATCCCGGCCATCGAGAGCATGCTCATGACCGCGATCGCGATGCCGTAAAGGCCGGCGAAATGATAGCTGGAAAGAATCGCCAACCCGATGAAGAGCACCGGCAGCGCGGTCGCATGTTGTCCAATCGCGAGCCCGGCGATGATGTTAGTCGCGTGACCGGTCTCGGAAGCCTTGGCGATTTTCCGCACCGGGCGATACGCAGTCGAGGTGTAGTAATTGGTGATCAGGACGACCACGAAGGTCAGGACCAAACCGACGAGCGCGGAAAGATAAAGCGCGTTGGTCGAACGCAGAATACCGCCAACGGCGATGCCGTTCGGAAACAACAAGTGGGTCACGGGCCAAAAGAGAACCGCGGAGACGAGCGCGCTCGCGCCAACCGCGCCCATGAGCGCAGTGCCCGGTTTCAGTTTGCTCACGTTCACGAAGAGGATTCCGACGATCGCGCCGAGGACGGAAATGCCGCCGAGGACAAAGGGATAAACGATCGCCGCGGGATCGTTTGCAATCGTGAGTGCGCCGACGAGGATGGCGCCGATCAAGCTGACCGCGTAAGTCTCGAAAACGTCCGCGGCCATGCCGGCGCAATCGCCGACGTTATCGCCCACGTTGTCGGCGATGGTGGCCGGATTGCGGGGATCGTCCTCTTCAAGATTGCTCTCGATTTTGCCAACCAGATCCGCGCCGACGTCAGCCGCTTTCGTGTAAATCCCGCCGCCGAGTCGCGCGAAAACACTGATCAATGAAGCACCCAGTGCGAGTCCGATCAGGCTTCGAACGGCGAGATCGTGGCCGACCATTTTGCCCGCGACGGTGTAGAAGATCGAGACCGAGAGAAGCGCCAAACCGACGACCAGCAAACCGGTCACGGCGCCGCCGTTGAAAGCCACGCGCATCGCCAAGGTGCGCGAACTGCTCGCAGCCTGTGCGGTGCGGACATTGGTTTTCACCGCGATGCGCATGCCGATGTAACCAGCGGCTAACGAACAAAAGGCGCCGATGAGAAAGCCCACCGAAGTCGCGCCGTCCTTGAAGAAAAACAGCAATATGAAAATGACCACCGCGATCGCGCTGATCGTCATCACCTGGCGACGCAAATAGGCCTTCGCACCTTCCTCGACGGCGGCGGCAATTTCGCGCATCCGCTCGTTCCCAGCCGACCGGCTGATGACGGCTTTGATCAGGAAAAAAGCGAAGACGAGTCCGGCCGCAGCGAGGAGCATCGAAATGGTCACGCCGGATTCGAGAATCGAGAGGGCAAAAAAAGTCATAAGTGGTCGGGTTGGAAGTGGTGGACTCTAAGGAGTTTTCCCTCGCTGGCAACGCCTATCTGCCACCCGTTAGGCAAGGCGCGCGCGGCCCCAGAACGCCGGTCAATTAGAGCTCAAAGAAGAAGCGCAAGCGCTTCAAAAACGTGGCCGTATATTCGCGTTCCGTAACCGCGCGATCTTCGGGGACGCTGGCTTCCTTGACGATGCCTTCGGTCTCCATTTTTCGCTGCGCGAGCAGGGCGCTCAGTTGGTTCAGACACTCCGGCGAGGATCGCAACAAATCCGCCATGACCGGCTTCTCGATTTCCAGGACCTCGCAATCCTTTTCCGCCCGCACCGTGGCCGTGCGCGGTTCGCCCGTAAGTAAGGACATCTCGCCAAAACAATCCCCCTGGCGGAGGACGCCCACGCGGATGAGCGAGCCATTTTTCGAAACCGAAACCTGGGCCGCGCCGCGCAACAACACGAACATGGAATCGCCTGCGCTTCCTTCCTCGATGACTGCTTCGCCGCGACCGAAATGGCTCGCCTCCGCTTCGCGCACCAGGGTGTCGAGCTGCGCGTCAGTCAGGCAGCCGAAAAGGGGTTCGGCGCGCAAAATTTGCCGCGCCTGGGTCAGGCTGTCGGCGCGCTCTTTGGCCGAGGAGGGCCGCTCGATCTGGAGCGTGCGGATGGGGAAGGGGATGTTGATCCGGCGGCGCTTGAATTCGTACCAAATGTTCGTCCGGACGGCGTCGCAGGTGTCGTTGTACCGCGCGTGATCGGTCATCCAGAATTTGATTTCGTAAAGAATCGCCGAGTCGGCGAAATCTTTCAGGAAGATCTTCGGCGCGGGTTCGCCGAGCACCCCCTGCGCCTGGCTGACCGCGCGCGAGAGCGCGTCCTTCACTCGATTCGGCGGCACCGAATAATGTGCCCCGACCATGATCCGCATCGCGTGAACCACACTCGGATAATTGAGATTAACGATCGTCTGTTTGACGATTTCGTTGTTCGGAATGTGTAACGAGATCGCGTCGGTAGTGCGCAGTTTGGTCGCGCCCCAATTGATCTCCATGACCTCGCCGTAGATTTCGCCGAGCCTCAGCCAATCGCCCACGCGATAGGGCCGCTCGATTTGCAACGACAACCCGGCGACCAGGCTGCTGAGGAGATTTTGCGCGGCGAAGCCCAGGATAATCGCGAGGATGCCCGAGCCCGCGAGCAACCCTTTTAGTTGCGTCTCCGCGTGATACCCGATGCTCAGGACCATCAGGAGCGCGAAGAGATAAACACACATCGCGACCGTGTCGCGCAGTAGCCGGGGAATGACCGTCTGGCGGCGCTTTTGGAAATAATAATCCCAAAGATAACGATCGATCACCGCGATTACCACGGCCACGCTGAGCAAAACCAAAATCGCGCCCACGTGTCCGCGCCAGGTGGCTTTTGATCCGTACGCTTCGATCGCCGCGTAGAACGCGAGCGTCAGGCAGAACAGTTGGAAGAGAATTCCAAATGGCACCCCCGCGCGGCGTTTGAGCACGCGACCAATCGCCAGGGTGATGAAGTAGGTCGCGAGAAAAACAGCGACAGTGACAGTCGGGCTCTGTGTTGGAAAGAAACGGGAAAACATGAGCCGCGGCGAAAGTATCAACGTCTGCGCGTGAGCACGAGCACGAACCGCGACTAGCTAATTCCCTTGATCGCTAGCCAGCCCCAGCCGGCCAGAAAACAAAGACCACCGAGCGGCGTGATCGCCCCCAGCCAGCGCAGATTCGTTAGGGCCATCAGGTATAAACTCCCGCTAAAAAGCGCGATACCCGCGATCAAGAAGTAACAAGGGCCGCGGTTTGCCGTCGCCGCATGCAGAGCGAGCGCGAGCAGCGCGACCGCGTGCGCCAGGTGATAAAGAACCGCCTTGTTCCAAACCTCCAACATCTCGTTAGCCTGAAGCAATCCTTTCAAGCTATGCGCCCCGAAAGCTCCGAGCGCGACCGCCAGGAAACAGAGCGCCGCGGCGCTGCGGAAAAGGAGAGGCGACACGGCAGACAGTTAGCGCAAAATCGTGCGGACGTCATCCGCTGCGCGCGGCGCGCGCGAACTTTTCGGCTGCGCTAAAAATCGCCTAACGAAGCGTGCAAATTTTATCCAGGAGGTAGGTCGAAAAATATTCGCCGTAGCGTTCTTGCAGTTCCGGTCGTTGCCAATCTTTCCCGCTAATCGCGCGCCGACAGTTGGCCGCACCGCAGCGACACGCCGTGGAATTTTCGTCATCGTCAGTCATCGCCCAATCGTGCGTCAGTTCTTCGCCGGCCTCGATTTCGCGCATGGCGACAAAAATGATGTTGCCGCGCAAACCGATATTCGGAGCGCAGGAATGATTGCTGAAAATCATTGAGCCCTCGCGCTCTTCCGCGGTCGCAGGGCAGATAAATAAATCGTCGCCAATCTGGATCTCGGCCGGGCCGACAAGCGGCGCCAAAGCTTGCAACTCCGCCCGCGAAATAATGTGGCCGCCTTTGATCGCGACGATTTCGCCGCGTCCGATCGGCTCCGAAGCGAAGAGCCCACGGCCTTCGATCGGGCTCTGCCTAACGAGTGTTTTCGGCGAGAGAAACGAGAGCGGTTTCATCACCGCATGATGCCGCGGCAGTTGTCCGCGCCACAAGTGCAGCGTCGCCCGGGATGTTGCGAGGGCGTGTAATCCAGGGTGATTTCCTCTGCCCACGCGGATCGCGCGCAAAGCGAAAAAAAGCATATGCCCCTTGCTCACCCGGCTGAAACAATTCGGCGCACAGGAATGATTGATGAACGCAGTCGCATCGCCGTCGCGGCTGGCATCGATGCTCCACTGATCGTCGAGCTGGCAAATGCGCACCTTGCCGCCTTCGGCCACGCGCCGCGCGGCTTCGCGGTTGCCGATTTTTTCGCCTACCAACTCGCCAACTTTTTGACGCACGCGAAAAGACACGGCCGCATAGCAACCTTGGCCGTTGATTCGCGATTTCTTCGCGACGAGGGGCGCGTTCGTGTTCATTGCAGACGTCGCCCGCTTGCGGAGACCTCGATCAGCTTCGCGAGACGTTTCGTCCGGGTCGCGTCCTGCTTCGCGCTGGTCACCCACCACGCGGACACCTTTCGATACGACGGCGCTTGTCCCCGGAAAAATTTCCACGCCTTGGCGTTTTTCTGGAATTGTTTTTCGGCCGCCGGATCAAGTGCGGCGTTCTGGCGTTGCTCGTACGCATAGATGCCAGACTTCGCCTCCGTGCGCGCCGCGTAGGCCTTCAAGCCGGCGGGCTGCATCCGGCCGGTGCGCGTCAATTCCGCGACGCGACCGAGATTCACAATGCTCCAGGTGCTCGTCGTTTTGCGCGGAGTGAATCGGATCATGTAGCTCGATTCGTCGAATCGACTTTCGCAAGTCGTCGATCCAACCAAAGCAAAGCGCTTCGTCGACCGATTCCGGCCAGGTGATGCTTGGCGGGCCGGTGGCCTTTGCGATGAAAGCCGATCCATTGCTCCATTTTCGTCGCATGGTGTTTTCGCAGCCATTTCCGGAACTCGTTAGGCGTGGCGAAGAAGAGCGGCGGCGCTGGAGGCTCACTCTTCGCCATCGAAATAATCGAGAGACTCGCCGCGCAGGAGTCGGCGCTCAGGCGAACGCACGAGCCATTTTTTGCTGTCGGGATAATAGGCCGATTCGCCGACTGGATTATCCGCCACCACCATGATGAGCAAATCCTCCGTGCCGTCGTTGGTGAACGCGTGCGGATCTTCGGGCGGCGCGAGTAGAGCGTCGCCGGCTTCGATCGGTCTCGTCCCTTCGGCATCGCGCGCGCTCCCGCGCCCTGAGAGCACGTAATAAAATTCCCACTGCGCGCTGTGTGAGTGAAACGGATACGGCACTTGCCCGGGCGCGAGCCGCATGATCTCGACGTCGAACGGATGCCGCGTTTTCAGGTCGGTCGAAAGCGGATCGCGCCCGAGGCCCTCGGAAAGCCCTTTGCCGAAGCCGCCAAACTTTCCCTTCGGCGAAGCCCAGGAGTATTCCTCGATATCTTTGATGTTGATCTTGCGCATACGTTTCTCCTAGCGAATCGCCGCTGCGACTGCACGCAAACTATCCGCGGCGGATCAGGACGTGCGCGCGCCGGAGCGCGGCGTTCGCCCTTCATCTGCGTCGTGGTAATCGATCCAGGTTTGGATGTCGGCGCGTCCGCCGAAACCGCTCCCGTTTTTCACCTGCTCAAGCTCTTCGCTGCTCTCGTCATTCCAGCCGCGTTTGGCGGCGAAAGAATTCCAGAAACTGATCTTCTCCTCGTTAGGCCGGCCGAACTTCTGGAAACACCACTCGAGAATTTCGTCATTCGTTCCGCCGTCGAGTGTGCGCGTGCTCAGTGCGGTTTCATCAACGCCGAAGAAGCGGCAGAAGCGCGCGTCGAAACAATCCCATACACCATTACCGACGAAGTTGTAATCCGGCGGAAGTTCTCCGGAGTCATGCAGGCGAATCTTTTCGAGCATGCGCGCGAAGAAGTTTACGCCGTTCGTTTTCACATAATCGCTGCAGGGAGTTTTCACGGATTATTTTCGAATGATCATCGCCGCCATGTCCGGATCGCGAGCGACGAAACCAAACTTCGCATAAAACGGCGCGACGCCTTTGTTCGCCATCAGCGAAATGAGCGCGCTCGGTCGCGCGTGCTCGTCCAGGTAGGCGAGGAGCGCGCTCAAGATCAAACGCCCGACGCCTTTACGCTGATGTTCGGGCACGATCGCGAAATCGACGATGTCGTAAAAGAGTCCGCCGTCGCCAATCACCCGGCCGATTCCAATGATTTCATTTTCATGCAGGACGCAGACGCCGAACAAAGTATTCGTTAGGCCAATGCGCGCCGCTTCTCCATCTTTCACGCTCAGGCCGGCGGCGCCGCGGACGCGATTGTAATTAGCAACGTCGGGGACGCGCTCGACGACTTCGTAGCCGCGACCGCTCATCGCTTGATCGCGCGCTTCTCCCAGGCCGCCCTCATCGCCTTGCGCACGATCGCGAGCTTGGCGTCGGCCAGGTGAACTCGCGTGCTTCCGTTTCGTCCCCACGCGCCGGCTGCGGGCGAAAGTGCGGCTGGCGCGGCGGAGAGAAATTCCTTCTGCTTTTCCGGCGAAAGCATGACCACGCCGTAGTCCTCCTCTCGCGAAAGGGTGGCGAATATTTTCCCGCCCGTCCGAAAGTCCGGATGATTCATGTGCGCGCTTTCGATTGTGTCCGGAAAGCTCAAGGCCAATTGCCGAAATTCCGTCGCGGTCATGTGCCCACTCTATACGCTTCCTCTATCCAGGCAGGGAATTCACCGTCCAGCTCGGAAAGATTCGTTAGGCGAAAGGCGTGGGATTGATTGCGATTAGCGGCCGCAGCGCTCGCATCGCCGCAGCGCTGGCCGCACGCTTTCAGGCTTTTGGTTCGTCGGCAATTTTCAGGACGATTTTCCCGCGGGTGTGATGCGTCTCCGCCTGCTCGTTGGCTTTCGCGGCCGCGGTCAGGGGTAACACTTCCGAGGCTTCCGGTTTGATCTTGCCGGCATCGATCAGGGCGCTGATCTCGGCCAGCTCTTTCCCGTCCGGCTTGACCGCGATCGGCGCGGCGCGAATGCCATATTTCCGCAACTGCGCGTCGTCGGTTCCGGAACGCAAACTGCAAATGATTCCGCCTTTTTTTACCAGCGTGTAGGAACGCGCGAGCGTCTCTCCGCCGACGGTGTCGAGGATCACGTCGACGTTTTTGGCCGCTTCTTCAAACTTCGTTTTCGTGTAATCAATCGCCACATCGGCGCCGAGTTTTCTGAGCAAGTCTTGGTTTGCCGGCGATGCGGTTGCGATCACTTTCGCGCCCCGCGTCCTCGCGATTTGCACCGCGAAACTGCCGACGCCGCCCGAGCCGCCGTGAATCAAAACCGTTTGTTCTGGGCTCAGCTTCGCGGTGTCGATCAGCGCCTGCCATGCAGTCAATGCGGCTAACGGGACCGCGGCCGATTCGACAAAGGTGAGCGATTTTGGTTTGGGCGCGGCCTCCCAGTCCGCCAGGACCGCATACTCGGCCAAGCCACCGCCAAAAAGGGCGGTAACCATAAACCGCCTCGCCGATCTTCATGGCGGTGATGTTCGCGCCGATTTTCTCGACCACGCCGGCGACGTCGTAACCCGGAACCAACGGCAGGTGCGTGCCGAATTCCTTCGCGTATTTGCCGGAGACGACCAGCGGATCCGCGGGATTTGCGCCGCAAGCGATCAGCCGCACGAGGACTTCATTTTCCTTCGGTTCAGGGCGCGGGGCGTCTTCGTATTTCAGGACATCCGAGCCGCCATACTGATGCGCGACGACCGCTTTCATTAGCGGCGGATTCGCTTTTGCGTGCGCACAAGACAGAGCGAGCACCGCGGCGAGGAGCGCCAAATTCGCAGATCTTGATTTCATCTTCAGGATCTCCGAATTCAATCAGCGCACCTTGAATTGTCGGCGCAAGCCAACTCCTGCGGGGCGGGTCAGCGACGCTAATTTGGCGACGATCAGGGTACGGTGCCCGGGGATACGAAGACCTGACGATTATGCAACGTCCGCTCGAGGTCGTTTCCGCTCAATGTGTCGATATTCAATCCGTTGGCGTGCGATCCATTGCGACCGCTCGGATCGAATTCCTCGTAATGTCCGCCCATGTGTGTCCCGGTCAGCGAATCCACCCAGACGAAAACTTTCTTCTTCGGGCTTGCGGCACTCGAGCCTGAGAGCGGTTTCATATCGAAGGTGAAGAGTAAGGGCCGGCTGCCATCGGTGCTAAAAACCTGGGCGGACTTCGAACCTTCTTTAGACGTTGCGATCAAACGATAGGTCCCGGCGGGCACCGCGATCTGGTTCAAATGGCCGCGGGCATCCGTGCGGACAATGATCGGCGCCTGCCTTTTGTCGACGCGCTCAAATCGAACCTCGGCATTCTTGGCCGCACGCCCATCCGGCCCCTTGATCTCGACCGAAACCGTGGTCTGGCCGGCAAAAGCCGAACCGAGGAGAAACCCTGAGAACAGGACGCCAAGAAAAAGAGGGTGGAAGTGCATCTCGAATTGAAATGACTTTGTCAACAAACAGACAATAAATTTCATGGCGCCGCAGACGGACTTTTTTCCGACGAATTCGGCTATCGCGGCGGTTTCCAGCCGTGCGAACCGCGATAACTTCGCGCGGTCCGCAACCCAAGGAGTTCCGCGTCGGGATCGTATTCCCGATTCTTGATCCAAAGCTTGAGGTCGTCTTGGAAATAGGCCGCTTCACAATCGTAGCAGGCGGGGACTTCATCGCCGTAGCCCGCGTAGGTGACGACGCGAGTCCCGAGCGGACGCGCGCCGAACTGCGCCGCCAGGTGCTGCGTATATTTTTTGAAGAGGGCAGGGGAAAGCGCGACCGCGGAATCGATCTTGTAACCCTGAAACATGTTTTCCTCGAAGGGATTGAAAAGATAGAAGGCGTCATAATCCGCGAAGGATATTTCCACGACGTTTGCGTGCAGGAATTCGACTCCGGAGCTCGCGAGCTCCTCTGCCGCCTCGCGTGCGGCCGCGACCAAATCGCTCCGTTGTTCGACTCCCGTGAAGTGGCCATCGCTTAACGACGCCGCCACCAGGCAAAATTTTCCAGGTCCGCAACCGAGATCGAGAACGCGCGTGCCGGGTTTGGTCACCAAAAGTCTCGCGGCCTCCGCAGCCACGGCTACCGGCGTCCAGTACAATGAGGAAAGCCGGCGAATCTTCGCCGGATAAATTTGGTCGAACTTTTCGTCCTCGATCGAGAAAGCTTCCGGGTCGTAGAACTTCTCGTCAGGTTGATCCACGCCCGGAAGTAAACTCCGAAGCGCGCACCCGTCCAAGACAGATTCTGCCCGCGTCGTGATGCCAAATTTCAACTTCGTGAAATTCCGGATGGGCAGGCAAGCGGTCGGGCAATATCATCCCCCCGCCTGATGACCGCACCGATCCTGAGTCTGGAATTGAAGCAACAATTTGAGCTGCTCCGCGGCTTGCTCCAACGCGCGGTTTGGTTGGCCGAACGCTGCGCCGATTACGATGCCACCACCACACTGCACGCTCGCCTAACGAATCTGCAATCGGCCGCTTTGCTCGTCATCGTCGGCGAAGTGAAAGCGGGCAAAAGCAGCTTCGTGAATGCGCTCGTGCGCGAAGAAATTTGCGAAGTTGCCCCCGGGCCATGCACGACCGCGATCCGCGAATTGGTTTACGGCGCGGAGCGGAGCGCGGTCACTCTCGGGCCTTCGTGGGATCGGGTTTTTCTACCCAAAGATGTCCTCCGGGAAATCTCCATCGTCGATACCCCGGGGACGAACTCGATCATTCACAACCACCAGACGGTCACGGAAAATTACGTCCCGCAAAGCGACCTCGTGGTCTTCGTTTTTTCCGCTCCTAATCCACACACCAAGTCCGCCTGGGAACTGCTCAAGCTTATTCGCAAAGAGTGGCGGCGGAAGACGGTCTTCGTTCTCCAGCAATCAGACCGCGCCAGTGAGACCGAGCTAACGACTAACCGCGAGCATGTAAAACAGTATGCCCTGGAGCGACACGTCGACAGCCCGATGGTTTTCACTCTTTCGGCCAAGCGCGAGATGGAAGGCAGGCCGGATAGCGGCTTTGGCGAATTCCGTGATTACCTAGGGCGCGCGGTGGCCTGCGGCGATGTCTGGCGGATGAAGGTGGAAGGTTCCTACGAAACCATCCGCACAGTTACGACCAAGCTACTCGCGCATCTTAGTAAGGAACAGGAAACGATTGCGGAGGAGCGTGCCTTCTACCAGGAGCTACTCCACAAAGTAGAAGCCAGGGAAACGACGGCCGGGGCGCTGAAGGATCTGATCCTTAGCAAGATTTCCAGCACCTATGACGACCTCGCGCGCCGTTCCGAAGATGAATTCACCCAGAGCCTCGGGTTAGCTAATCTCTTCCGGCGCACTTTTACCTTTTCACCGCAAAGCGACGACGGGCACGAGCGACATCGTGAGCTAGCGCGCAAACGTGTCGTTACTGAAGCCCGCCAGATTACCCACGACCTCTCCGCGGAGATCCAGGCGATGATGAGTGAATTGAAGGAAGCGATCGCGCAACGCGAGGAACGCATGCGCGAAAATGCCCTTTTGCCGCAAGGCGCCGAAGGCTTCAAGACCCTGGAAACCTTGCGCACTAAGCTCGCGCGGCCGCGTTTTCCTGATGACTTCGCGGACGGCGATCCCGCCGGCGCTTCCGATATCGCGCGGCTTGTGATCGCGGGCTGCGGTCTTAGTATCGTCGGCATCGCCGTGACGTTGCTCGTAAGCAAATTGTGGTTGAACATTGCGGGCGGCGTCTTTGCGCTGCTCGGGATTTTTCTGATCATCGCTGGATTGCTTTATCGGCGCTCCAACATGCTCCATAACTTCCGGCAGAAGCTGGGGGCTTCCCGGCAGCGTTTCCACGAGCGCTTGGAATCCGAGCTCGCGGAAGTTTTCGAGGGCGTTTTCTACGAAGTGCACCAGGCCCTCGCGGAAGTGATCTTCCGGCTTGACCTGCAAGCCAGCCATCTCGCCCCGGTCGTCGAGGAAACCTTTAAGGTGGGTGAAGGAGCCTCCGAGTTACTCCTGCGCTTTCAGCGCGAGGCCGTCGCGCGCATCTTTTCGTAACCGCGCGCGCTTTAAAAGCCGTTAGCTGCACTCCGCCAAGGATGGCCATGATCACGCGAACGCTTAGAATCGTGACCCTGGTTTACTTATGGGGCGCGCTCATCGAGGACTCCGTTCTGTTCGTCCTTAGCTGGTTGACGCCAAACCTTTGGTTCCAGCTTTTCCACGCCGCAGTTCCCAGCGCATTGGAGATCGCCTTTCTGCGACGCTCGGGCGGGCAGTGGGCGGCCTTTGCCCTCGGTCAGGCGATAACGTTTGGCGTTGGCGAAAGAATCCCGCATGGCTCGCGGTTACAGCCGGGCTGCGCTTCTCCGATCTCTTCACTGACGCCTGCTACATTCTCGCGGTCCCGTCTTTGACTTTGTTAGGATGGGCTTGCTTGCTGCCGCCGCCTTTCCTGAATCTGCTCGGCGTAGTGATCATGCTACGCGGTTATGAACAAGCCCGAGCATCGGCCCGCTAGCTTGCTTACCCACCGGCCATCGCGCCGATGACAAAGAAAGGTTCCTCGCCGCTAGCAACCGCGGCCGGCAGAAGAGTTTCCTGCGGCTCATGCGACAAGTCTTCTTCGCAGGCAAAGAACCTAACGAACGCGCGCCGCCGCAAGGTCGCTTGATCGCGAATCGTTCCGCGCAGCACCGGATAGCTGGCTTCGAGCGTCCCTAACACCGCGCCCAGGGTCACGTCTCCCGCAACCTCCAGCGCAACCTCATCGCCGACCCGCGCCAGCGTTCGCAGGTGATGCGGCAGGACCACCCGGATCATGGCAAGGTTTGCACTTCCACCGAAAGCACTGCTGGAAGATCGCGCAGGATTGGCTTCCAGTTATCCCCGCCATCGGCCGAGCCGTAAACTTGCCCGCCGGTGGTGCCGAAATAAATTCCGCATTCGTCTAATGAATCCACGCACATGGCATCGCGCAGGACATTCACATAACAATCGGTCTGTGGCAGACCATTCGTTAGGCCTTCCCATTCATTGCCGCCGCTTCGGCTGCGATAAACCCGCAACTTTCCGTCCGGCGGGAAATGTTCCGAGTCGCTCTTGATCGGGACGACGTAGATGGTCTCCGGTTCGTGCGCGTGGACATCGATCGGAAAACCAAAATCCGAGGGGAGATTGCCGCTCACTTCCGTCCAGTCGCCGCCGGCGTTTCCGCTCCGCATCACGTCCCAATGTTTTTGCATGTAAAGGACCTCCGGGCGCGATCGATGCATCGCAATGCGATGCACGCAGTGGCCGACTTCCGCGGTCGGATCGGGTAGCTCATAAGGTGATTTCAAACCGCGATTGATCGGTTGCCAGGATTGCCCCGCGTCGTCGCTCCGGAAAGCTCCCGCGGCGGAGATCGCGGTGAAAATCCGCTGAGGATTTACCGGGTCCAGCAGGATGGTGTGCAAACACATCCCACCCGCGCCCGGCTGCCAGAGTTTCCCCTTGGCCTCGCGTAAGCCGGGTAACTCCTGCCAGCTATTCGCGCCATCGGTGCTCCGGAAAAGTGCCGCGTCCTCCGCCCCCGCGTAAACCGTTTCGGCATCGCTGAGCGATGGCTCCAGGTGCCAGATGCGTTTGAATTCCCACGGATGCTGCGTCCCGTCGTACCATTGATGAGTGCCGGGCGTGCCCTCAGACGAAATCCTTCCCGACCGCTTCCCAGCTTTTTCCGCCATCGTCCGAGCGCTGGATGATCTGGCCGAACCAGCCGCTTGATTGCGAAGCGTAGATCCGGTTCGGATTAACCGGAGAGCCCTTCAGGTGATAAATTTCCCAGCCAGGAAACAACGGGCCGTCGACTTTCCAGTTCTCCCGTTTCCCATCGGCTGTTAGAATAAATGCGCCTTTGCGCGTGCCTACCAGTAGTCGGATTGCGCTCATGCTGTTGTTCTAGGGGAGATGGCGCGGCGGATCAATTCGATTGCGCTCGCACGACGCTTAGGAAATCCAACGCGCGATCGCGAAAGCGGCCGCCGCTGCTAGTCCGCCGATCACGCTTGTTTGTAATGCACTTCGGATCATCGGCACACCGGTGAAATGGCCCTTGATCGCGCCGAAGACGGCCAGCGCGCAGAGCGTGGTCGCGATCGACAAACGCAGCGCGACCATGACGTTCGCAGTCACCAAATAGGCGCTCAGCGGGATGACCCCGCCGACGACATAAGCCGCCGCGATTGTGAGCGCACTTTTCCAGGCCCGGCTCGCATCCGGTTTCTCCAGCCCGAGCTCGAAACGCATCATAAAAGCGACCCAATCTTTCGGACGTTGCCGCAGCGATTCCACGACCGTGGCGCATTCCTCCTTCGAAAGTCCGTAGCTTTGAAAAATCTCCCGCGTCTCTTCGATCTCCGCATCTACTTTGGTGACGATCTCGTCCTCCTCGCGGGCCTGTTCGCTGGCGTAATGCTCGGCGTCGCCGCGGGCCGCGAGGTATCCGCCGAGGCCCATCGCGATCGACCCGGCGGCGATCTCCGCAAAGCCCGCGGTTACAATCAGGTTAGTCTGAGAAATGGCGCCCGTCAGCCCAGCCGCGAGCGCGAAGGGCACGGTCAAGCCGTCTGACATTCCGATGACCACGTCGCGCACCGATTCACTGGCGGTGAAGTGTTTTTCTATATGAGGCGTCATTTGTTAGGTAGAGCACCCGCGCACTGGGTGGGCTTAGTTTCGACCCTAACCTGCCGCGATCCCGGTCGGTCGACAAATGTTTCCTTGCCGCGACGGAAACGGGAGATTATCTCATTGACATCGGCCCTGCGGAGGACGCACGATCGCCAGCCTAATACGCGTGTCGAAGCGCGTTGCTCCGATGTAGTCCGTCCTCAACGGATGTCTAGGTTTCTGGACGAGCTTCTCCTGTAAACCAACTAACCACGAAAAAGATAGCATCATAAACAATGGCTTAACGAAGCCTCTTTCTCTTGTGCTTGAAGATTCCGCCGGGAATCATGTAGAAGTAACCGAGATGAGCACGAGTTTCGCATCCAGCCGGGTGGCGCGGTCCTTGGCGCTGGCAACCACGGTCTTAGTGCTAGCTGCCTGCGAAAGCACACCACCGCCCACCGTTCGCGCGAAATTCGCTGCTCCGGTCCCGTCTGAAGTCCTGCTGCCCGAACGTTACGCGATGCTTCTCGAGCGGGCTCGCCGTGGCCTCCTCCGTGAGGAATTTCCGGAAACCGAAATATCCGCGCACTCTCTAGCTAAGGGGATGGCTGCGCGCGGAAGCGCCGCGGATGAAACTTTTCGCGGTGCTTACCGCGAATCGGCGAAAACCTCCTTCGCGTCCGGGGCTACCCATTCCTATAAAACCGTGAGCAACCTTCTGGCCCCTTTGCCAAGCGACCCACAGATGGCGCAACAGTTTCCCGAGCTACTAAAGGTTTCAGACATACCCAGGATCGCACTGGAGACGCGAAACGTAAAAATCCCAGCCTGGATCTATTGGTTTGCGTCGGAAGGGGACAATGATTTCCACATCATTCTCGGGAGCACCGCCCAGCTGACTTCGGCTACTATTTTCATGAACTCCGAGATCTCCGCTCTTCCGGGAGATGATCCTGCGCGGCTTCCTTTTGCCCAGCGGCGGAGAGATTTCCGCGCGATTATGGCTAAGAATCGAAACGTCGGCGGTCTTTTCGATCCACCGGTCGCGGTCAGGGTTTCTGGATCATTGCTCTGGGATGCCGAACACCGCGCGCCGAAGGCAGTGGGTCCTAAAGGCTTGCAACCGGCGAAGGCTTGGGAAATTCATCCTATCAAGCAACTCATGGGACGTTGATCCAGTCCGCGATCCTGAAACCGCGCGAAGTGCTAGCCGGCGACCGATCGTTTCCGCCAGGATGCCCGGTGGAGAAGGAGCACGACGAACCAGATCGCGAGCGCCAGGGCTCCCGCCGGTAGCGTTACTAGCATCAGCCAGCCCAGCACTCCGAGAGTGTAAAGTAACTGACCGCGATCTTGCCTGGCGATTAGGCAAGGATGAGCCGAACCTTCGTCCAGCTTGCACCCGTAGGCGTTCGCGAGCAACCCGGCCAGCGCGACGGAGCCGGAGCTAACATCACGATCAAGATAAGACCCAGAACAATCCAATAAATTGCCCACGGAAATTTCCTGCTAACTCGAGGCATCAAAGCTCTATCGTTAGGAAAAGACTATTCGGATCCGTCACATAATCCGCGAAAGGTCCGCAACCAGTAAAGCCGGCGCGCGTGTATAACTCCTGAGCCGGCGCGAAGGCCCGCATGGAGCCTGTCTCCAAGCTTACCCGCCGATAACCGCGCCGCCGCGCCTCGGCGAGAATGAACTCTAGCATCGCTTTGGCCACCCCCTTGCGCAGGTGCCGGGAACAAGTTCGCATCGACTTGATTTCGCCATGCCGCGAGTCCAGCTCCTTCAAGGCCCCGCAGCCTAGAAGCTCGCTATTCTCCCAAACGGTCCAAAATGTAACCGAGGACTTGCGCAGTTCTTCGATCGGTAAGGCATGCACACTTTCCGGCGGCGACTGTTGACGCATGCTCGTGAGATGCTCCTCCAGTAAGGCAGCTATTTCTGGCCCGCTAAGGTCGTCGCTTCGGATGTCCATCAGCTGCGCTCGTCCAACCGCTCCCGTCGCCTGAGTTTGGCACTAACCGCCGGCTTGTCTTCAAATTAAGCCGCGTTCAAGGTCTTGAGCTGCGCTTCGGTTAACCGCACCTTGCCCGCGGCGACGTTATCCTCCAGGTGAGCGACGGATGACGTTCCGGGAATCGGAAGGATGACTGGTGAATGCGCCAGCAGCCACGCAATCGCCACTTGATAAACGCTGGCGTTTTGTTCCTTCGCGACTGCTTCCACGGCTGCGTCCTTGATCGAGCCGCGGGTGCCACCGACCGGTGCCCAGGGCATGAAGCCCAGTCCTTCTTTTTGACAATACTCGAGCGTGTGTTCCCAATGGCGATTCGCGACGTTATATTGATTCTGCACGGTGGCGATCGGTAAAACCTTGCGCGCGCGCGCAATTTCTGCCGGTCCAACTTCGGACAGGCCGACGTGTCGGATCTTGCCTGCGTCCCTCATTTCCTTGATTGTACCTAACGAGTCTTCCATCGGCACTTTTGGGTCGACACGATGCAACTGCCAAAGTTCGATCCGCTCCAGCCGAAGTCGCTTCAAACTGCCATTGACGCATTTCTTTAAGTATTCAGGGTGGCCGTCCGGGATCCATTGGTCAGGCCCCGGCCGGGTGTTGCCGCCCTTGGTCGCGATGACGAGGTCCTTCGGATAAGGATGAAGAGCTTCGGCTATAAGGATTTCGCTCGTTTCCGGTCCGTACGCATCGGCGGTATCGATCAAATTCACTCCCAGCGCGACCGCACGTTTCAAGACACGCTTGGCTTCCGCGCGATCCTTTGGCCAACCCCAGATGCCCTCGCCGGTGATGCGCATCGCGCCAAAGCCGAGCCGGTTCACCGGAAGATCGCCGCCGATTTTAAACATGGATTTACTCTCCGCGCTGGTCGGGTTAGCTGCACGCAGAATCGTCGAGGCACCAGCGAGGATGGCTGCGCTACCAGTGATCGTTAGGCCAACAAACGTGCGGCGGGTCAGTCCGGGAAACTCAGAATTCATCCGGACATTTTGCCGAAGGAAGCAACCGAATGCAAGAATGGGAACGTCGGTGAAAAACGCCTTTCGTAAGGGAGAGGCAACCGAAAGCTGGCGCATTTGCGATGCAGGTTTAATGAAAACTTACATTTTGATGCTCCTGATGGCGGTAACGGTTTCGGTGATGGTTTCCGGTTGTGCCAGCGAACCGGCGACAACGACAACCACGACGACGCATTCAGAAAGCACGAAAAGTGGTGGTAGCTACTAATAGCAGAGGCGTCCCGCGAGGCTGAGCTTACAGCAATCGAGACCTACCGGTGCGGGCGGCGTATCCGCTCCTGCCTACTTCTTATCGTAGTAGGTCATGCTTTTGTATTTCTTGCCGGCGGGGTCGGTCCCCTTGATCGAGACAGTGCGTGACTTGCCGTCGGCGGACATCACGATCTCCCCCTGAGCTACAACCTTGCCGCCTTTTTTGTTCGTCAACTCAAGAGTGTTCGGGTTGACTTGCCTGTAGGCTCGGGAGTCCGCGGTAGGATCGCCAACGAGCGGATAATCATGGCCATCGAATTTGCCGGTCCACTCGTTGTGGGTCGCTTTTCCGTCCTTGTCGGTGCCATCGACCGATACCTTCGTTTTGTCGCCAGCGGCTTTGTAATTTACGGTTTGATTTTTGGCCGTTCCGGGCGGGACTTTTGATTTGGCCTCGTTCAATTTCCAGGTTCCCATCTCGGAGCCGGCGAAACAGATCGCTCCTGCCGCGAGTAAAAGGACCAGGGTCAACACTGTCGTTTTCGTTCTCATAGAGCTGGATTGGAGCGACTGGACTTGTTGGGCGTCAATTACTTTTATCCCGTAAGACATTGCCGCCTTTCAGAAGCGTCATCCTGGGCAGGGGAATTTTCTGCGGGAAAAGGTTTTTATCGCGCGCGCTTTCTGTTACTGCACGGCAGAAAGTGCGAACGTTGGCAACGCCGGCGCTTGCTTGCTTCATCCATGACTGCCAGCCCTGCTCCCGTAACCTTCCGTAAACGCCGGCCATGGCATCGGCCTTCGTTAACTACCCAGATCATGATCGGTCTAGTCCTGGGCGGTTTCATCGGCTGGCTCGAACCGGGCTGGGGCAACAAGGTCTACTTTCTCCGCGATATTTTCCTTAACCTAATCAAGTCGATCATCGGGCCGCTGGTTTTCTCGACCCTGGTGGTCGGCATCGCCGGCGGCGGCGACCTGAAGAAGGTCGGGCGCATGGGCGTGAAGGCGCTGGTCTACTTCGAGGTAGTAACTACCGCGGCGCTGGCGATTGGTTTGTTAGTGGTAAATTTTACCAAACCTGGAGTAGGTGTAATTCTGGCCACACCGAGCACGGACATCATCCAGAAGATCGGGCAAACGCATCCGAAGACGCTGGTGGAAACGTTGGTTTACACCTTTCCCTCGAGCGTGGTCGATGCGCTCGCGCGCGGAGAGATATTGCAGGTGGTCGCGTTCGCGGTCCTTTTCGGCATGGCAGTCTCGGCGGTCGGCGAGAAAGGGAAGCCGATCCTGCACGCGATGGAGAGCCTCTCGCAGGTGATGTTCAAGTTCACTAACTACGTGATGATGTTCGCCCCGATCGGAGTAGGCGCGGCGATGGCGCACACGATCGGCACTCAAGGTCTCGGGGTATTAGTCAACCTCGGTAACCTGATCCTGACTCTTTACCTTGGCCTAACGATCTTCGTGGTTTTGATTTTCGGGCTGGTCATGTTGCTGGCGCGAGTCCCGATCCGGCAATTTGTGCGTGCGGTCCGGGAGCCGGCGACGATCGCCTTCGCGACTACCAGTAGCGAGTCGGCGCTGCCGAAGGCGATGCAGGCGATGGAACGGATGGGGGTACCGAAGCGGATCGTGGCTTTCGTGATGCCGACTGGTTACTCGTTTAATCTCGACGGCTCGACCCTGCACCTCGCGACGGCCTCGGTGTTCGTAGCACAAGCGGCCGAAGCGACTACCGGCCAACACATGGACATCGCGCACCAGATTACGATGATGCTCGCTTTAATGGTGACGTCGAAAGGCGTGGCGGCGGTGCCGCGTTCATCGGCGGTCGTGTTGCTGGCCACCCTGAACAGCTTTCTGCCCGCGGGCCTTGGCCCGATCGGCGTGGCGGTGATCTTCGGAGTGGATGAGTTAATGGATATGGGGCGTTCGGCGGTCAACCTAATCGGCAATTGCCTTGCGACCGCGGTGGTGGCGCGATGGGAAGGGGAGTTTGACGACAAACGTGCACAGGTTTTTGGTACGCCGGAAGAAATGCGGCTCGACCTCGAAGCGGGCAACCCAGCCTTCGCGGAAGCGGTCGAGCAAGACTAACGAGTGCTAACTTGGCCGGCGATGCCTGAGTTAACGCAAAGACGCGCGCGCACTTCCGCTACTAGGATGCGGCGATGAAATTGCGTTTGTTCTTGATCGGCGCCGGACTCCTCCTGCTCCTCGTGGGAGTGGTGGCATGGTGGCTGATGATCCGCATGCCCGGCCGTAGTTTCCGCGGCGCGCCGCCGCCATTGACCGCCGAGGAGCGCGCGCTCCGCACGGAGCTCTTAGCCGATGTGCAAAAATTTGGGGGCGAAATCGGCGAACGCAATCTCGCGCACTACGCGCAGCTGCAGGCGGCGGATGATTTCATCGAGCATTCCTTCGTCGTCGCCGGTTTGCAGACGCAACGCGACGGCTACCAAGCGCAGGGAAAAATTTGCCAGAACATCGAGGCGCAAATCACAGGCAGTAGTCCGGAAATCATCGTCGTGGGCGCGCATTACGACACCGTTCTCGGGAGCCCGGGCGCGAACGATAACGGTAGCGGCGTGGCGGCCTTGCTCGCGCTCGCGCGTCGTTTCTCCGGAAAGCCAACGGTGCGCACGCTCCGTTTCGTGGCCTTCCCTAACGAGGAGTCCGGCCATTTCCAAAACCAGGAAATGGGCAGCTGGGTTTATGCGAAGGGCTGCAAAGCACGCCACGAAAAAGTCGCGGGCATGATTAGTTTGGAAACGATTGGCTATTACTCGCACGCTGCCGGCACCCAATCCTATCCGCTCCCGTGGTTAGGCGCGATCTATCCGAGCGCGGGCAATTTTCTCGCCTTTGTCGGCAATGTTTCATCCCGCGCGCTGGTGCGAAAAACGATCGGCATTTTCCGGCGCGGAGCGGCGATTCCTTCCGAAGGCGCGGCCTTGCCCGCTGGAACTCCCGGTGTGGGCTGGTCGGATCAGTGGGCCTTTTGGCAATTCGGTTATCCCGCGATGATGCTGACCGATACCGCGCCGTTTCGTTATCCGCACTATCACGCGCGCACCGATACGCCGGAAAAATTGGATTACGATTCCTTTGCCCGTGTCGTCGCGGGAGTGCAGCGGGTGGTTGCGGCGCTGGCGCAAGGCAGCGAATGATCGAGGAGAAATTGCGGCGAGCGCGACACTCTCTTGAGCAAAAGGTCCGCCGCCGTTATGATCGGGCGCGATGCGCATTCTGCTGATCGAAGACGAAAAGAAAACCCGCGCATTTCTCGAGAAAGGATTGCGTGAAGCTGGCTATACCGTGGAGCCGGCGGTCGATGGCGAGGCCGGTCTGGCGCTCGCCCACGAGAAGAGTTTCGACCTCCTGATCGTGGATGTGATGTTGCCAAAAAAAGATGGCTGGCAAGTCGTCGAAGAACTTCGCGGCGCGGGACTGCGGACGCCGATTTTATTTCTGACGGCGCGCGATGCGGTGCGCGATCGCGTAAAAGGTCTCGAACTCGGAGCCGACGATTACCTGGTTAAGCCGTTCGCGTTTTCCGAATTGCTCGCGCGGGTGCGTTCCCTCTTACGGCGCAAGCCGGAAACGGCGTCCAAGCAACTTCGTTTCGAAGATCTCGAAATCGATACTCATCGCAACAAAGCCGCGCGCGCGGGGGTGCAGTTGAACCTGACGCCGAAGGAATTTCTCCTACTCGCGTACCTGGCGCGTTCCCCCGGCGAAGTGATTTCGCGTACCCAAATCGTGCAGCACGTCTGGGACATTCCCTTCGAGCCGAACACCAACGTCGTTGATGTCGTGGTGCGCCGGCTGCGCTCGAAGGTGGACGATCCGTTTCCGAAAAAATTGGTGCACACGATTCGCGGCAGCGGTTATGTCCTCAAGGTCGTTTGAAGCGCGGTCGATCGCTTCGCAGCTCGTCCTTCTTTTCACTCTCGCGGCGACGCTCCTGCTCTGTTCGGGTCTGGGCTTTCTCTACTGGATCGTCGTCCGGCACGCGCTCGAGGAAGATAACGCCGTCCTCGCGGACAAGATTTTCGCGGTCCGCGCGGATCTGCACAACCCCGGCGGCCCGCAGGCGCTCGATGAGCAACTAAAAACTCTCCGCCGCGGCGAGCGCCTTTCTTATTGGGTGCGAGTGATCAATGCCAGCGGGCGCGCGGTCGTCGAACCGGCGGAAATGGGGAGCGTCTTGCCGCCGGCCGTTTTTTCGGAAGCAACCGCCAGGGGCGGCGCGGTGGAATACCAGACCGGTGACCGTCTGTTTTCGCTGGGCCAGACTAACGAGACAATCGAGGGCCAGGTTTATACCATCCAGATCGCGCAGGACCGGACGATGGATGAACGATTCGAGCGAAAATTCCGCGTGCTTCTCGGGGTCGTGCTCGTTTGCGGCATTCTCGCGGCGGCGGCGGTGGCGCGCATTTTCACTCACCGCAGTTTGCAGCCGCTGGTGGAACTGACGGGTTCGCTCCAACGCATTGGCCCGAAACGAATGCACGAGCGCGTGCCCCCGGAAGGTTGGCCGCGCGAGTTGCAACCGCTCGCGGTGGCCTACGATGAAATGCTCGATCGCCTGGAAGATTCTTTTACCCGCTTGTCGCAATTTTCCGCCGACCTCGCGCACGAATTGCGCACCCCGATCGCGAACCTCCGCGGCGAAGCGGAAGTTACCCTCACGAGACTTCGCACGCCGGAAGAATATCGCGAAGTGCTGGAGTCGAGCGTTGACGAATGCGCCCGGCTGTCCGGAATTATCGACAATCTTCTTTTCCTCGCGCGCGCGGAAGCGGCCGATGGTCCGATTCCGCGGACGCATTTCGACGGGCGGAAGGCGATCGAGAAAATTCTCGGTTATTACGAGACTGTGGCGGAAGAGCAGCGGCTTACGATGACCTGCGCGGGGGAAGGAGAAATTTTCGCGGATGCGCAATTATTCAGTCGCGCCATCAGCAACCTGGTCGACAACGCGATTCGTTTTACGCCCGAAGGCGGGACGATTGAAATTTCCATCACCACCGATGCGGCGGCTTCACGACTCAGCGTGCGCGATTCCGGCCGCGGCATCGGAGCGGAACATCTGCCGCGGATCTTCGATCGTTTTTATCGCGCGGATTCTTCGCGCAGTTCGGTCGGAACGGGTTTGGGTTTGGCGCTGGTGAAATCGATTACCGATTTGCACGCAGGCCGCGCGGAGGTCCAGAGCGAAGGAGCGCGGGGAACCATGGTGACGCTCATTTTCCCTAACGAGTCGAAAGCGCCATCAGCCGCGGTGTAGGGTCCTCCGAGCCGGAATTACCTTACTTTATTGTCATTTTTCACTTGCCATTGGTTTGTGGGAGAGCGTAAAACCCACCGCCATGCAAATCTTCAGCCGCGCGAAAGCGCATCCGGTTTTCCGTCGCCCATTGGGTTTGGCGTTGGTCTGCGTGACCTGCTTGTTCGCGTCCGGGCGCACCGATTTTGCGCAGGAAGCGGTAGCTTCCGCGGAGGCAACCTCGAGCACTTCGCGAGTCACGGTGACGAGCAGCGAGTTGCCGAGCGCCTACGGCGCACCGGAAGGTTTTTCGCGCAGTCGCTTTTCGCCCACGGTCACGGCGTACGTGCTTCCGCCGGGCGAATTTTTCGCGAGCGTCATTTATCAGGGCGACGCGCTCCGATTCAATCGACCGGACCACAGCTTCACCGAGGAAGTGGAAGTCGGTCTGCCGCATCGCTTCGGTGTCGCGGTGGAAAATGCCGTGGAAGGATTTCGCGGACGCTGGCAGGAGCGTTCCTTCAGCGTGGAGGCGCGTTATGCGTTTGCCGACTGGAATAAAATTCCACTGAACCCGACGATCTTCGCCGAGTGGAAATTTGGAATCGGAAACATTCTCCACGACGAAGGTCCGCCGGCACCCGCGGGTCCCGGAGAGGCGATTGCATTCTTAAATGAGCGCAATCCGCTGCCGGACGCGTTTGAAGTGCGGCTGCTCCTCTCGCAGGATTTCGGCGACAAATTCGAGTGGGCGCTGAACGGATTTTTCGAGCAGGAAGTTGGCGGCGATCGCGGGCGTGAATACGGCTTCGCCCAAAGCGTAACCGTTCCGGTGCTCCTGCCGCACGAGGCACTGAAGATCGGCGCGGAAATGCTCTTCACTACTTTCACTGACAAGGGAATCCGTGATGATCCTTCGTATCGCTGCGTGATCGGACCGAGCATCAGTTGGAAGCCCACTCGGAATACGCGTTTCGATGTTTCGCCGCTTTTCGGCATCACCGATGATTCGCCGAGAGCCTCCGTTTTTGCCGTCTTCTCGGTCCTCTTCGGCGGCACCGGCGGGGGCGAAGCCGAAGCGCCCGCTTCCACTCGGAACCGCTAGGCCCGCCTTAACCTTAATCTTCAAGATAGACTATCCATCTACAGCCACAGACTTTTCACTCGATTTATCTAACTCTTAACGCCGTAGCCGGCGTTCGCGGCCGCCTTACGCCGGCCTTGCGGTGGAATTCTAATCAAATATTCGGAGCATCGGCTGGTGGCCGGGTTTCGTTAGGCGCCCAATTGCTTTGCCGCTTCGATTGCAATTCCTCCGGACAAAATCCACATTCGGCGGGCTGCGGTCCCGGTAGTTCAACGGAAAGAACAAGGGTTTCCTAAACCTTAAATCCGAGTTCGATTCTCGGCCGGGACACTTTCGCGAGAGGGGTGTGCCAGTTGGCCCAGGATTTTTCGCCGCTCGCTTGTGCGGAAAAGTTTTTCGCGAATGCGGAACGTGAAAACTGCCGGACCTGCTCTCGGCCTAACGAGTGCTCGGAATCACTTTTCCTCAATCCGAAATAGCCCAGGAATTCCGTGTCCAGAAGAAATCTTGCGAGATGGCATGACGTCCCCGTTGACGGTTGCGACTCATTTGTGAGAAAAACAGTAATCACTGGACCGCGCTTGACAGAGACTCCCCGCGAAACACGACCCATCACATGAACACCATCACTGCCATTCTCTTCGTGACCGTCATCCTCACCGTTCTCGCCTGCTGGTTAATTCCCAGCCCCGTCCTGCAATAGTTTCGCGTTCGGCTCGCGGGAATTCTGCGCCCGGACTCTTGCGGAACGCGCTTAAACCCGAACCGCGCCCGCACGAACGCTTCGGTCCCGTTCAATAATTTCCCACGCGCGAGCAAGTTCGCTTGCTTCCGGCGAGCGCGCGGTATCTTGCCGCGGTCTATGCGTTTGTCGTCGCTGCAGCTTCCGAGAGCACCGCTCGCGTGCGGCGCGTCCTCTCTGGTTAGCGCGCGCGAGTGCTGAGCACGAATCTGACTTCATGCGCGCATTTTTGGGTAATCTCGGTGCTGCGATTTCGATGACCGCGTGCCTGCTCGCCCCGGTTTCCGCCGCTCCCAATCCCGAACCGATGGATGCCGCGGAAATTCGTCTGGCTCTGGAAAAATTAAACGTCCTCGGACGTGCGCTCTACGTCGCCGCGCATCCAGACGACGAGAACACCGGCCTGATTGCCTACTGGGCGAACGGCGCGCTCTACGACGCGGCTTATCTTTCAATGACTCGCGGTGATGGCGGTCAGAATTTGATCGGCCCTGAACTGCGCGAACAGCTCGGCGTTATCCGCACCCAGGAATTGCTCGCCGCGCGCCGGCTTGATCACGGTCAGCAATTTTTCACCCGCGCGAACGATTTCGGTTTCTCCAAATCCGAAGACGAAACCCTGCGCATTTGGGATCGCGATAAAATTCTCGCCGACACGGTTTGGACGATCCGCAAATTCCGACCGGACATCATCGTCACGCGCTTTTCGCCGGATGATCATGAGACCCACGGCCATCACACCGCCTCGGCGCAAATGGCCGTCGAAGCTTTCCGCGCTGCCGCGGACTCGAAGCGTTTTCCGGAGCAACTAAAATTCGTCCTGCCGTGGCAGGCGACGCGTTTGCTCTGGAACACGTCCCCGTTCTTTTTTCGCACGCGCAACGTCCCTTTCGATGCGACCGGCTTGATCGTCACTGAGGCCGGCGGTTATCAGCCGCTCCTTGGGAAATCCTACGCGGAGATCGCCGCCGCCAGCCGGACGATGCACAAAAGCCAGGGATTCGGCGTCGATATCGAGCGCGGTTCCCGGAAGGAATATTTCAAGTTTCTGGACGGCAAACCGGCGACCGATGGCAATCTTTTTTGCGGAATCGACACCACTTGGGCGCGCGTGCCGAAAGCGGCGGAGGCGAGCGCGCAGACCCGTGAAATCATCGCGCAATATCAAATGGACCAGCCGGCGAAGTCGGTTCCGGCGCTGCTCGAGTTGCGAAGGTTTTTACAAAAAAACGGCGAAGAATCGTGGACCACAGAAAAGCTTTCGCAGATCGACGAAATCATCGCCGCCTGTCTCGGGCTCCACCTCGAAGCAGTCGCGGAAAAGCCCGCCACTGAGCCGGGCGAATCGCTCAACCTGCAAATCGAGGCGATCAATCGCTCCGACGTTCCGGTAAAATTTAAATCGATGCGGCTGCTCGCGGATGGAGCCGTGCAATCGATCGACGCCGCCCTGCCGCGCGATGAATTGGTCACGAAAAAAGCGGTCGTGAAAGTGCCGGAAAATTTACCCTTCTCGCAACCGTATTGGCTCCGTGAAACCGGCACGCTCGGCACCTTCACGGTCTCGGATCAAACCCTGATCGGTCGACCGGAAAATCCGCCAGCGTTTCCGATCGTGATCACGCTCGCGCTCGGCGGGCAGGAGATTGACTACTCGTTAGGCCCGCGTTCTCGGAACGTCGATCGGGTAGCAGGAGAAGTGCTGCGCGCACTCGTGGTCGCGCCGCCAGTATTCGTCGAACTGCCGCGGCCGGTATTCGTTTTCGGAAATGATCAGCCGAAGAGCATTGATGTCCGTGTGATCGCCTCGGCCGAGCAGGTGAAGACGGACGTCGCGTTGGCCGCGCCCGCCGGTTGGAAAATCGAGCCCGCCTCAGTGCCGGTGGAATTACATGGTGCAGAAAGCGAAACCACCTGCACGTTTCGCGTCACCCCGCCGGCCGCCGCGGGCGAGGGGACATTGCGCGCGGTCTTGCTTCAGCCATCCGGCGAAACGCGCGACGCCTTTAGCCGGCAGAAAATTGAGTATCCGCACATCGAGCAGCAGACTTTGATCGCCCCCGCTAAAGCCCAACTGGTGCGCGCGAAAATTGAAAACAAAGCGCAACACGTCGCCTATCTCCCAGGTGCGGGCGACGCCATTCCGGAAAGCCTGCGCGAGATCGGCTCGGCAGTGAAAATTCTCAATGATGGCGAAGTCAAAGCCGACAACCTCGCGCACTTCGATGCGGTCGTGCTCGGAGTGCGCGCCTGCAATGTTAATCCCGCGCGCGTCACCGCCTGGTTTCCCGAGTTGCTTGCGTACGCGAAAAAAGGCGGCGTGGTCATTTATCAATACAACACCACCCCGGGCCCGAAGCCGGAGCAGCTTCCATTTCCGGTGAAGATCTCGCGCGATCGCGTCACCGATGAGAACGCCGAAGTGCGGATGTTGCAGCCGGAACATCCGTTGCTCAACTGGCCTAACAAGATTACCGCGGACGATTTTGCCGGCTGGGTCCAGGAACGTGGATTGTACTTTGCGAGCGAATGGGATCCGGTCTGGCAGCCGATCCTCTCGGCGAACGATCCCGGCGAAAAACCGCTCGATGGCGGGTTGCTGGTCGCGCGCGTCGGCCAGGGCTGGTTCATCTACACCGGCTATTCCTGGTTTCGAGAATTACCCGCGGGCGTGCCGGGGGCGTATCGGCTCTTCGCGAATATGGTCTCGTTAGGCAAAGCGCCCTCCTCGCAGCCGTGACCAAGTCCACGCCGCAGTCGCCGAGGGAGCGCGAGCCGGTCCCGCTCTTCGGCAGCTGGCCGCGAGCGTATCTTTTCGTCATTGGAATTTTCGCGCTCGACGTAGCGGCGTTCTATTTCTTCGGGCGCTATTTCTCGTGAGTTGGATCGATTACGTCGTGCTTCTCGGCACGCTCCTCACGATCGCGCTTTACGGGCATTGGCGGACGCGCCGCGACCACGACCTCGGGCATTATCTGCACGGCGATGAAACCATTCGCTGGGGAACGATCGGGCTCTCGGTCATGGCCACCCAGGCGAGTGCGGTCACTTTCCTTTCCACGCCCGGGCAGGCGTACGAAAGCGGGATGGGCTTCGTGCAAAATTATTTCGGTTTGCCCTTCGCCCTCATCGTCGTCTGCGCGGTCTTCATTCCCATTTATCATCGGCTCAAAGTCGTCACCGCCTACGAGTATCTCGGCCAACGCTTCGACCAAAAAACACGGCTGCTCGGCGCGTTTCTTTTTCTTATTCAGCGCGGCCTTTCCGCCGGGATCACGATTTATGCACCGGCGATTATTCTTTCCGCCATCCTCGGCTGGAATCTGCAGCTGACGATTCTGTGCTGCGGATTGTTCGTCCTCATCTACACCTCCGTCGGCGGCACCAAGGCGGTCAGCATCACCGGGAAGTGGCAAATGGCGGTCATCCTCGTCGGGATGGCGATCGCCTTCGTTATGATCGTGCAGCGTCTGCCGGCTGATTTGAGTTTTGGCAAAGCGCTCGCCCTCGCCGGAAGCATGGGCAAACTGCACGCGGTCGACTTCTCGTTAGACTTCAAGCAGCGCTACACTTTTTGGTCCGGACTCTTCGGCGGCTTCTTTCTCGCGCTTTCCTATTTCGGGACCGATCAATCGCAGGTGCAACGTTATCTGGCCGGCGGCTCGGTCACCGGGAGCCGTTTCGGTTTGCTCTTCAACGCCGTCCTGAAAGTGCCGATGCAATTTCTAATCCTTCTCACCGGCGTGATGGTTTTCGTTTTCTTTCAATTCGAAAAGCCGCCGATGTTTTTCAATCAACCGGCGTATCAGCTCGCCGCTGCGCAGGATTCCACCGGCAAACTCTCGGCTCTGCAAACCCGCTTCGACCTGGCTTACGCGGCGAAGGAATCTGACCTCCGCGCGCTCGCGGGCGCGTCGACGCCGACCGAGTTGAACGCGACCAAAGCGGCGGTTCTTCGAGGGGAAAACGAAGTCCAAAAAATCCGCGGCGAAGTGAAGGCGAATTTGAAGGCGAGGAATCCGCGAGCGGACACGAAGGATTCCGACTATGTCTTTATCACTTTCGTCCTCCGCTATCTCCCGCATGGAATCATCGGTTTGTTGATCGCGGTCATCTTTTGCGCGGCCATGTCCTCGACCGCCGCGGAACTGAACGCGCTCGGTTCGACCACCGAAGTGGATTTCTATCGATTACTCGTTAGGCCAAAGGCGAGCGAAGAACATTATCTGCTCGTGGCCAAACTCCTGACCGCGGGCTGGGGCGCGGTCGCGATCGGTTTCGCGCTCTTCGCCAACCTGGTCGAGAACCTTCTCGAAGCGGTCAACATCCTCGGCTCAATTTTCTACGGCACCATTCTCGGACTTTTCCTGACCGCCTTTTTCCTGCGCGCGGTTCGCGGCAGCGCCGTCTTCATCGCTGCGCTGATCTCGCAAGCGCTCGTTCTGATCCTCTTTTACACCATCAGCATCGGCTATCTCTGGTTTAACCTGATCGGCTGCGCGGCGGTGCTGCTCATTTCATCGCTCCTTCAGGCGACGCTCCTGGCCAGGTCATAAGCGCCCGTGAGCCCGATCATTTGTTTCGGCCAACAACCGTGCGGGATTTTTCCCCGTCGTTTTTTGTTCGCCAAAATGGAGACGGCGCGACGGCTGCAACGCGAAATCGGCGGCGAGGTCGTTTTCTTTTATCACGACAGCGATCACGATCCGCGCGAAACCGTCACCGTCCTGCACGAGCGCGCCACCGGGAAGGAAGTGCGCCTGAACTTCGTCTTCGCGAATCAGCTTCAGAAAAAATTTTCGCCCCTGTTCGCCAAGCGCATCCTCCCGGCGTCGAAAGAAAAGCTGTCCGCGCAACTGGTGCAGTGCGTCTCGCCCGAGCTCGCCGAAGCCTTTCGCGAAATCAATTCGACGAACGTGGCCAACTTCTGTCTCGCGATGTATGCGCGGCTGGGTTTGCTCGAAAACACGCGCGTCATGCGCTCCGGCGATCCGGCGTTTCGCCAACGCGCGGTGGCAATCGACGACTACTTTGTCGACGTGCACTACGAAGGCGAATTGGTGCGCGCGCGCTGCGCGCCCGACGCGTTGCTCCTGCACAAAGGCGGCGATGCCTACATCAAGTTGCCGCTCGAAAAATACGGACCGGATCAGATCAGCCCGACACGCGATACCCGGCTGCGCTGGATGCAATCGGTCATCGGCTGCACCCATTACATCGCCGGCGCGGGCGAGATGAAATACCTCAGGCCGGAGGAAACGCCGGAAATAACGTTTGTCGTGCGCGATGAAATTTCTGAATCGGCGCACGCCTACCTTCCGGAAGCGTTAAGCTGAATTCATGGCCCCACCAGCCCGCATTCTCGCGATCGGCGCGCATCCGGACGACATCGAGTTTGCCTGCGGTGGAGTTCTGCTCGCGGCAGCCGCTCGCGGTTCGGAGATTTTTCTCGGCGTCTGCTCGCGCGGAGAAGCGGGAACCAACGGAACCTCGGAAGAGCGTGAGGCGGAAGCGCGCGCAGCCGCGAAATTACTCGGCGCAGAAATCACCTTTCTGGATTTCGGCGGCGACTCGCGGATGGAAGCGAGCAACGCCAACGCGCTCGCTTTGGCCCGGCAGATTCGTCTCGTTAGGCCAGACGTCCTCCTCAGTTCCACCACCGTGCCCAATCAACATCCGGACCACGCAGTCATTGGAAATCTTTCCCGGGACGCGGCCCGTTTTGCGCGTTACGGCGGGCTGGCCGAGCTGCGCGAACTGGAGCCGCACGCGATTCAACATCACTTCCACTACGCGCTCACGCCGGCCGCCGCACCGCCGCGCGGTCAGCCCGCGATCCGGGTGGATATCAGCGCGCATTTCACCCGTTGGGTTGAGTTGATGGAATGTCATCAAACGCAATTACGCACGCGTCTTTACATCGAGCTGCAAACGGCGCGCGCGCGGCTTCTCGGAATCGAGGCCGGCGTCGAGTATGCCCAGGCGCTTTATTCGTCGGACGATTTTCTCGTTCAGAGTTTGTCGGAACTGCCGGCGTCGGTGCGCAATTTCTGAAGCGTGAAGATCGGGATCACTTGTTATCCGCTGATCGGCGGGAGTGGAATTCTGGCGACCGCGCTCGGCTCGGAATTGGCGCGACGCGGACACGACATTCATTTTTTCAGCTCGGCGAAGCCGGTGCGGCTGGACCTGGCGCAGCCGAGGATTTTTTTCCACGAAGTGCTGGTGAACGAATACAGCCTTTTCAAATATCCCGATTATACATTGCCGCTGGCGGTGCAGATGGCGCGGGTCGCGCGCGCGGAAAAACTGGAAGTTTTTCATGTGCATTACGCGGTCCCGCACGCGACCGCGGCTTATCTCGCGCGTGAGATGCTCGGCGGCCGCGCGGCTCACGCGCCGCGGATCGCGACCACTTTGCACGGCACCGACACCACGCTCTTGGGACAGGATCCGAGTTACAAGGATGCGATCGAGCATGCGCTCTCGGAGTCGGATGCGATCACCACCGTCTCGGAAAATCTGCGCGAGGAGACGCTGGCGACCTTTCAACTGCACCGGCCGGTGGAAGTGATCCCGAATTTTTTCATCCCCTCCGCGCCGAAACGAAGCCGCGCGGACTTGCGCCGGGAGTTGGGAGTTGGCGACGAGGAATTTTTAGTGGTGCACGCGTCCAATGTGCGGCCGTTGAAACGCATCGATCTGCTCCTGCGAGTGTTCGCGCTGGCACGAAAAGCGCGACCAATGCGCTTGCTCATTCTGGCCGGCGGGACGTTTGCGCCTAACGAGCAGTTGCTCGAGGAGCTGGGCTTGCGCGGGACTGCGATCGTGCGCGCGGACGTGATCGAGGTGGAAGATTATCTGGCGGCCGCGGACGCCGGACTTTACACCTCGGAGTCGGAGAGTTTCGGCCTGAGCATTCTGGAAACGCTTTTTCATGGCAAGCCGGTGGTGGCGTTTCGGGTCGGCGGAATTCCGGAAGTCGTGACCGATGGGGTGACTGGCTTTCTCCACCCCTTCGGCGATCTGGAGGCGATGGCCGCTTCACTCGTTAGGCTGGCGGATTCGCCGGAGCTGGCCAGAGTCTTCGGCATTGCGGGCGAAGGCGAAGCGCGCGCGAAATTTTCCGCGTCGCAAATCGTTCCGCAATACGAGGCGCTTTATCAACGGATCGTGGGAGGCTAATTCACGCCATCCCGGCAACGTCTGCGCTGCGATTAAAAGAGGTATGTCGAACTCGCGCGGCTCCTTCATCGGCACTCTTCGGCCCGGCAATCTCCTGGCCATCCTCAAGCAAACGTTTAACGAGTGGTTGGAGGACAAGGCGCCGCAACTCGGCGCCGCGCTCGCTTACTACACGGTCTTCTCGCTCGCGCCGCTCATCCTCGTGGTCCTCGCGATCATCGGGATGATTTTTCGCAAAGATCCCGCGGGCGCGTGGAACAAGATCACCGAGCAGATGAGTTATTTCATGGATGCGAGCGGGGTGAAAGTGGTGCAGGACATCGCGAAGACGGCGTCGAAACCATCGGCCAGCATCTGGGCGAGTGTCATCGGCGTGGCCCTGGCGCTCTTCGGCGCGAGTGGAGTTTTTGGCGCGTTGCAGGATGCGCTGAACACTATCTGGGGGGTGAAGGCGAAACCGGGGAACGCGCTCTGGGGTTATCTGCGGGTGCGCTTCCTTTCGTTCACGATGGTCGCGGGCGTTTGTTTTCTGCTGCTGGTCACGCTGACGATCGAAGCGATCCTGAAAGGCTTTAGCCATTACGTGCAAGCCGCGCTGCCCGGCGGCCTAACGGTCGCGATCACCGTTTATCTGTTCTTCGATCTCAGCCTGGTGATCCTGCTCTTCGCGATGATCTTCAAGTATCTGCCGGACGTGGAAGTGGAATGGCGCGATGTCTGGGTTGGCTCGGCCATGACCGCGCTACTTTTTCTCATCGGGAAATGGGCCATCGGCCTTTACCTCGGGAGCGGCGCCGCGGGCTCGGCTTATGGCGCGGCCAGCTCCTTAGTAACGCTGCTTCTGTGGATTTATTATTCCTCGCAGATCCTGCTTTTTGGCGCGGAGTTCACTCAGGTTTACTCGAACAAATGTGGTTCCGGTGGGAAGCCGAGCCGCCACGCGGTTTGCATCGAGCGGACCACGGAAGAAATTCCGGCGCCTAACGAGCGCCGGGCCTAACGAGCGGTCAACCATGTGTCATCCCGAGTCGCGAAGACGACGGGGGACCTCACTTCCTCGCGCTTGATGCCATAAACCCTTCGGCTTCGCTGCGCTGGACGTGAGGAGTTCTTTGAAAATCAACCGCGAGTGGGCGAGGTCCCTCGCTGTCTTCGCAGCTCGGGATGACACGGTCAGCGGCGCAGAATACTTGGGCCGGACGACGAGCTTAATCTTTCCAGTGGCCGTTGCCGTTGCCATCGGCCATCGCGTATTCGGGCATGGCGCGGCCGTCGGGGATTCCGTCGCCGTCGATATCGACGCCGACCGGTGCGTCACCCCGGTGAGTGCGCGCGATCAGGACGTAAAGCGACGGGACGATGAAGAGCGTGAAGATGGTCCCGATGGTCATGCCGCCGACGAGCACCAGACCGATGGAGTTACGCGCTTTCGCGCCCGCGCCGGTGACGAAGACCAGCGGCATGTGACCGGCGACGGTGGCGATCGTGGTCATTAAAATCGGACGCAAACGGGTGCGCGAGGCTTCCGCGACGGCGGCGATTTTGTCGCGGCCCTGTTCCTGAAGTTTGTTCGCGAACTCGACAATCAGGATGCCGTTTTTGGAAATCAAACCGACCAGCGTGACCAAGCCGACCTGCGAGTAAATGTTGAAACTGGTCGTCCAGGCGTTGGTGAAAAATTTCAGATTCGGGTTGGGCGATTTCTCGAACATGAAAATCATCGCACCGAAAAGCGCCAACGGAACCGAGCCGAGCAAGATGATGAATGGATCGCGGAAACTATTGAACTGCGCGGCGAGGACGAGAAAAATCAAGACGATCGCGAGACCGAACGCGGGCAGGAATTTGTCGCCCTCCACTCGGAGCTGACGTGATTCACCGGTGTAATCGATGGTGTAACCCTTCGGCAAAATCTTGGCCGCTTCGCCCTCGAGAAGCTTGAGCGCCTGGTCGAGCGGGAGAAACGACGCGCCACTGATCGTGATCGCGTTCAACTGCTGCAGGCGATTCAAGGAACGCGGGACGGTCTTCCTCTCGATATGCGCGACCGTGCTTAACGGAACCAACTTGTCGTTAGGCCCGGTGACATAAATGCTTTTGAGTTGCTCCGGATTCAAACGCCCGCTGCGTTCGATCTGTGGAATGACCTTGTAGCTGCGGCCCGAAATGTTGAAGCGGTTGACAAAATTGGCGCCAAACATGGCGGACATATCGGCGCCGATCTGCGTCAGGTTGAGCCCGAGCGCGCCGACCTTGTCGTGATCGATGATCACTTCGGCTTGCGGTTGATCGATTTTAGTATCGATGATCGGCGGGAAAAAAAACGCGCCGCTCTTCATCGCGCGGGTCTGAATTTCCTTCGCGAATTCGAGCATTCGTTCCGGCTCCTCGGTCGAAAGCAGGACCATCTCTACGGGGAAAGTTCCCCCGCCGGGAAGTGCGGGCGGCATCGCCGGGAACATTTGAATTCCGGGGATGGCGCCGAGTTTGGCTTGGACCTGCGGGAGCAACTCGAAGGCGGTTTCCTTCCGCTGATCCCAAGGCTTCAGGACCATGCCGCCGAAACCGTTGCTCGGAAAGGTGAGCTGAAAAGTGAAGTCGGTTTGCGGAAAGCTTTTGAAAATCTTGCCCGCGGCGTCGGCGAAACCGGCGGTCTGTTCAATGGTCGCGTCGGCCGGCGCGGTCATGATCCCAAAGATGACGCCCTGGTCTTCGGTGGGTGCGAGTTCTTTGGCGGCAAATTTCGGCAGGAGCACAAACATGATCCCGGCGATGAGCGTGAGGCCGATCCAGGCGGTGTACACTGCGGGGCGCACCCGCAGAGTCGCGTCGAGATGGCGTCCGTACCATTCGCGCAAGCGATCGAAACTATGCGTGACCTTGGCCGCAAAGCCGCGCTCGGAATCGCCGGTCCGGAGAAATTTCGCCGCCATCACTGGCGAGAGCGTGAGCGCGACCACGCCCGAGATCGTGACCGCGCCCGCAAGGGTGAAGGCGAATTCGCGGAATAAGGTGCCGGTCAATCCGCCCTGGATGCCGATCGGTATGTAAACCGCCGCGAGCGTAATCGTCATCGCGACGATCGGGCCGATCAGTTCGCGCGCGCCCTGGAGCGCGGCGTTCATCGGCGTCAGACCTTCACGCAAATGTCGCTCGACATTTTCCACCACGACGATCGCGTCATCGACCACCAACCCGACTGAAAGCACGATCGCGAGGAGCGTGAGCAGGTTCACCGAGAACCCGAAAACCTGCATGAGGAAAACGGCGCCGATGAGTGAAATCGGAATCGCCACCACCGGAATGATGACCGAGCGGAGCGAACCGAGGAAAAGAAAGATGACGATGATGACGATGAGCAGCGTCTCCAGCAAAGTGTGGAAGACATCGTGGATCGCGGTGTTGATATACGCCGTGCCGTCGTAGGCGATCCGGCCTTGCATGCCGGTCGGAAGTTCCTTTTGAATTTGCTCCATCTCGACGCGCACGCGTTTGACGACGTCGATCGAGTTGGCGTTCGGCAGCACGAACATGCCCATGAAAACCGCGCGCTGTCCGGAGAAGCGGACCTCGGTGTTGTAGTCTTCCGCGCCGAGGACGACGTCGGAAATATCACCCAGCCTAACGAGGACTCCATTCTCTTCGCGCACGACCAGGTTCTTGAAATCCTCGACCGTGTGCAGGTCAGTGTTGGCGGTCAGGTCGACCTGGACTAACGAGCCCTTGGTGCTGCCAAGCGCGGCCAGATAATTATTATTCGCCAGCGCTTTGCGCACCTGCGCGGGGCTGACGTTGAGCGCAGCCATGCGGTCCGGTTTCAACCAGATGCGCATCGCAAACGTGCGGCCGCCGAGGATCTCCGCGCGTTGCACTCCGGGAATCGCGGTCAGGCGCGGCTGCACGATGCGGTTGAGATAATCGGTGATCTCGTTCGCCTGCAGAATATTCGAAGTGAAACTGAGATACGCGGAAGCGAACTGCGAGTCGGCCGGGACGATGTTGATCACCGGGATTTGCGCCTCCGGCGGGAGGTCGCCGCGGACCTGGTTCACCTTCGAGCTGATTTCCGACAGCGCCTTGTTCGAGTCGTAGTTCAGCCGCAGTCGCGCGGTAATCGTAGAAACGCCCTGCGAACTTTGCGATTGCAGATAATCGATCCCGTCCGCCGCCGCGATCGCGCGCTCCAGCGGCGTGGTGATGAATCCCCTAACGAGTTCTGCGCTCGCTCCGACGTAAACCGTCGTCACCGTGACCGAGGCGATGTCGCTCCGCGGGTATTGCCGCACGTTCAACGACGAGATCGCCTGCACGCCCGCGATGATGATGACGAGGCTGACGACGAGCGCGAGGACTGGGCGCCGAATGAAAAGATCGGTGAAATTTTTCACGGCTTAACTATTCGCGGGCGTGGGTGAAATCTGCGCGTCCGGCGCGAGTTTGTTGTCGACGACCACGTCGGCGCCATTGCGCAATTTAAAGACGCCGGTGCTGGCAATTTCATCGCCTTCTTTCAAGCCATCGGTCACCGCGACAAAATCGCCTCGAGTTTCGCCAGTGCGAATGAATTGTTGGCGCAGCACGAGCTGGTCTTTGCCGGATTTTTCGTCCTTCTTTTTCTCGATCAAGTAAACCGAATTGCCGAACGGCGCGTATAAGACCGCGGTCGCCGGGATGAAGAGCGTCGGCTTTTGCTCCGGGAGGACTACGCTCACGCGAGCAAACATTCCTGAGCGCAAGGCGTGATCGGCATTGTCGAGCGCGGCCTGGAGCGAAACACTGCGCGTTGCGGCGTCGATCGCCGAATTCACCGCGGTCAGTTTGCCCTCGAATTCGCGGCCTTTGATTGCATCGGTCGTCACCTTGACCGGCAAGCCAACCTTGATGTCGCCGAGGTCTTGCTGCGGGAGCGAAAAATCGACGTAAACCTGGTCGAGCACTTGCAGCGTGACCAGCTTTTGGCCTATCGGCACCATCTGGCCAACGTTCACTTCACGAATGCCGGCGATGCCGTCGAAGGGCGCGCGGATCAGTTTCTTGTTGATCGTCGCCTGCATGTTTTCGACTTCCGCTCTTTTCTGCGCAAACTTCGACGCCGCGGTGTCGAGTTCTGCCTTCGAAATCACTTTCCCTTCCGAGAGCCCGCGCGCGCGTTCGAAGTCCGCTTTGGCCAATGCGACATCCGCCTGCGCGGAACGAAACTGTGCCTGCTCCGCGGAAGCATCAATCTCGATCAGCATGTCGCCTTTTTTCACCGGCGTGCCGGATTGAAATCCCACCTTATCGACCGTCCCAGCGAGCTCCGCGCTGATTGTCGCGCCCTGCACCGGCGAGATCGAGCCGACCGCGGTCAGCATCGGCACCCAGTTTGCTTTTTGCACCTTCGCGCTCGTGACCGTCGTCGGCGGCGGAACCATCGCCTTGCCGGCTTTGATCATGGTGACGAACTGCAGCCCCTTGATTCCGGCGATAAGCAGGAAGAGCGCGATGAGGCCGAGGACGACTTTGAAAATCGGTCCGCGTGAACTGCGTGGTTTTGGGGAAGTCATAAAAAATCAGGCCCGCACGACCGCGGCTTCGTTGCCGAAGAGAACCTGCCAAAGTTTACGCGCGACGTTTAGTTGGCGTTCGCGCCGCCGCGAATCGCTCGCCCGCGTCGGGAGCAGAACTTCACGCATCAGCATTCCATCATTCATGGCAAAAATCAGTTCCGCCAACTCGCGGGGCGTTAAGCCGTGAGTGCCGAAGGCGGCTTCCGGCGAACGCGCGATCAGATCCGTCACTCCCTTGAGGGTGGTTTGGGAAACGTCTCGCACCAAGGCGGCGACTTTCGCATTCCGCGCCGCTTCTGCGAAGAGATCGACCACGAAAGCTGCTTCAACCTGCGGGGCGTGATCGCAGCAATGCGCGGTGAAAAGAATCTCCATCGCATGGAGCAAGGACGGCGCCTGGCGCGCGCGCTTCAAGACTTCCTGGATTTCTTTTTTGTGTCCGTCGGCCATCGCGGAGATCACCGCCTCCTTGTTTTCGAAGTAGCGATAAATCAATCCGACACTGATGCCCGCCTGCTCGCTGATGTCGTGCATGCTCGTCTGGTGAAAACCGGACTTGGCAAAGCAGATCATTGCGCTCTGCAAAATCTGCGCTCGTCGATCGGGCGGAGGTTGGAGATCGGGTGATGAAGAAATCATTTTAGGAAAGCGGGCCGGCAAAGTGAATGAACCTTCATTCACTGTCAAATGCCGTGCTCGCTTCGGTTTTGAAAGTTTGCGGTTGGGTTGTCTCAGAACTTGTCCCACTTAGAATCTGCCGCGAGCGTTGCCGGTTCCAGCCTCAGCCCGCGAGGGCGAGTTCCAGGTGGGGCAAATCTAGCGGTGCATTTAGAGGTGGAACCAGGAACTCGAAAACGGGGATTGTTCGAATAAGGACCGTCGATTGACGTCAGGAACAGTATGAAAATACCCGTATTAGCGGCAGGGCTGAGTGGACTCTTGTTGTTCGGTGCGTCAAACGCACGAGCCCACGATGAGGGGTGCGAGTATCAAGACGGTGTCACCGCGGTCGATCGCGGTTATGGCGCGGATGTGGTCCATTACGATCACCACCATTACTACCAGGACGAAGACGGCAACCCTTACGTGGTGCATCATGATCACCACTACGTTTCTCCAAATGAGGACTACGGATACCGGCCGTCGTACTACCAGCAGCCGTCCTATCGGCAGGGGTATGACGACGGCGGTCACCGTCAGGTATTCCGGAGAGCTCATCGGGGCCACCGCGCTGCCCTTCGCTTTTTCTTCGGCGGCTGATTGATCGCGGCAAAATCGGGCGGCGTGAAAGTGATCAGCGCCGTCCCCTCCGGCCTTCGTAGGAGTGACTCAGGCGCAAGTCATCGCCCGCTACGGGCGGGTCGAAAACCCGCTTGATTACGGACCAAGGCGAACTGTGGGTTTACTTCTTGAATTACGGCGAGATAATCGGAAAAGCGTTCATCCCTTTTAACTTCAAGCCGACTCCGATCCTAACCGGCGTTCTGACCTCCGGACCTGATGCCAGGATAAAGAGTTCGTTGCGATGCGGAAACAAATGGCTGAGTAAATTATGGCGGCGCATCGAGCGCGTCTAAGGTCGACGCGATTGACGTTCATCTTATCAGCGCGCAGCGAAACCCATCGCCGCGCCCGATTCAGCCACCAGGCCCACCGCTTGAAAGATCGGTGCAGCGCACTCGCAAATCTTTTGGAACTCGCTAAGTGGGACAAGTCAATCGCGAAGCTACATTTACAGCGAGAGGATTTGACCGCACTTTTCCGCGCATGCACACGGTTCGCGGACTGCACCACGTCACGGCCATCGCGGGCCCCGCGCAGGAGAATCTCGATTTCTACGCCGGCGTTCTCGGGATGCGGCTGGTGAAGAAAAGCGTCAACCAGGACGACCCCGGGACGTATCACCTTTTCTACGCCGACGCTGAGGGACATCCGGGCACTGACCTGACTTTTTTTCCCTGGACGCAAATGGCCCCAAGCCGGGATGGCTACGGCTTGAGCACGGAAGTTTCACTCGCGGTCCCGCCGGGAAGTTTGGCTTTTTGGAGTGGACGGCTGTCACGTTCCGGCGTGGCGGTTGGCAAAGCGGAGGTTCGTTTTGGCGAGCAGGTGTTGCCGCTGCGCGATCCGCACGGTTTGCGGGTAGCGCTGGTTGAGAGTCAGCACTCGTTAGGCCGACCGTTCACCCCATGGGACGGAAGTCCGATTCCGGTGGAACACCAAATCCGCGGGCTCGAGGGCGCGCGTCTTTCCGAAGCGAGCTTGCCGATGACGACCGCATTTCTCGAGGGCGCGATGAGTTTTCGCCATCTTGGAACTGAAGCAGAATGGCAGCGTTACGGCGTCGCGGACGGGACCTCGGGCCAGTACGTCGACGTGCGCGAACTGCCGGGCGCAGCGCGCGGCGCTTGGGGCACCGGCTGTATTCATCATCTCGCCTGGCGGGTCGAGGACGATCCGCACCAGGCCGAAGTCCGCGCCAGCGTGGTCGCCGGCGGCGCGCATCCGACGCCGGTGATCGATCGGTTTTGGTTCAAGTCGGTTTACTTCAAGGAACCCGGCGGCGTGCTTTTTGAACTCGCGACCGACGGGCCCGGTTTTTCGGTGGATGAAGATCCGGCGCATCTCGGCGAATCCCTCGTGCTCCCGCCGTGGCTGGAAGCGGACCGGGCCGCGATCGCGGCGGCGCTGCCCCCGATCACGATGCCGCGCGCGGATTAGGATCGAATGCTCGGCCGCGGGTTGCGTCGAAAGACGGCGATGCCAAAGGTTGAACGCTCGCGGCCGCTCGTTAGACTAGCGGCCTTCCGAAACTGTCCGCGTGCTGCCATGAAATTCTTCTGCTCGCTGCTCGCGCTTTTTTCTTTTTTCGGTTTGAGTGATTTGCGCGCGCAAACTCCGGCGGTACCGAGCGCGACGCCCGCGACGCCCCCAAAACTTCCGGGCACTGGCGTGCCGCAGGGAATCGTCGTGCGCACAACCGAAAATGTGACCCAGGGCGGATGGGTCTGGCTATTGAACCAATGCCAGGAACACGGGATCTCGCGCATCGATCTGCTGGTGAAACAGGACGAGGACGATTTTAAATCCCTGCGCACCGGTGAGCTTTTGCAGAGCGGCGAACTGCTGGTCGCTTTGCCTAACGAGAAGACGGCCGCGGGTTGGGAAGATTCCAGCTGGCTGAACGAGCTGCTCGCGAAAGCGCACGCGATGAAAATCGAAGTCTGGGCCTGGTGGCCCTGTTTTCACGACGCGCAAATGGCGGCGGCGTTTCCGGACGCGGCTTTTCGGGGACCGCGCGGTGAACATTTCGTCGACGGCGCGGATGCTCGGGTGCAGGCGCGGCAGGAAGAATTGCTCGATAAATTGCTCGAGGCATATCCGTTTGATGGCGTCTCGCTCGATTGGGTCCGTTTCAGCGCCTGGCCGGATGGTGCCAAGGACTCGTTAGGCGCGGCCTTTTCCCGGCGCTACGACATCGCCTGGGACGCGACCACGCTCGACGATGACACCACCAAATCGCGTTGGTACGAAACCCGCGCGGCGGCGCTCGCGCAATGGATCGGGCAAGCGACGCATGATTTGCATGAGCGCCGGCCGGCGGTGCGCTTCGGCGCTTTCGTTTTGCCGCCGCAATTCACCGAGCTGAGCCAGAATTATCCGATGCTCGCGCGGGCCGGTTTGAATTTTCTGCAGCCGATGGGTTACTGGAGCGATTGGAAATTTCCGCCGGCGTGGGTCGGCGAAAGTGTGATTGCGCCCTATGCGCGCTACGCGATCAACGGAACCGCCTTCTGGCCGACCCTCGGGATCGACAGCCCGGCCAGCGAAATTCCGGTCGCGCTGAAAAGCATTCCGCCGGATTCGATCCGGGGCGTGTCCTGGTTCACTTACGGCACTTGGGAACAGAAGACTTTCGATAAGCTGCGCGATCTGTTGCAAAACAGCGCGGACGCGCGGCGCTTGTTTGGTTACGGAGAAACGCCGAGCGCGGCGAGCCCGGGCGTTACCCCGATGCCGGCCGAAAAAATTTCCGCCGCGAATCCGCCGGCGAGTTCCCGCATTCAACCAAAAGATTTTCCAGCCGACGCGTCCGTCTGGAGTGTGATTTGTCTCGGCGAACTCTACCGGCGCGGCGCGCTCGCGGAGCGTAATCTCGATCCGGTTTGCCCGGTGATGGCGTTCCACACTTTTGCGGAAGGCGCGGCTGGCACGCCGGTCTTCACCTACAAGTGCAGCACCGCATATCTCGACGCGTTTCTGCAAGCCGTCGCTGCCGCCGGCTTCAACGTCACTCCGCTTGCGCGTTTGCAGAATTTCCCGATCACCGGCGATCCGAACATGCTCCCGCCGCGACCGCTCGTGGTCACGATTGATGACGGCTCGGAAAGCGTGGGCAAACCCTTCGCCCCGCGCGCGGTGAAACGTCATTTGCCTTACACCCTCGCGCGCGTCACCGGTTGGCTGAGCGAGACTAACC
>JBPCJC010000035.1:0-7720 GCA_051005695.1 Chthoniobacterales bacterium
CAAACTTGGGCTGCAGAACACCTTCGTCTACCGCTGGAATTATTTCCTGCGCGCGATCTTCGGTTTGATCCCACTGGCCGGGACCGTTTTTCTCTGGCGCGCGGTCTTTCACGAAAACGGCGGCGGGATGCGCGGCTACGACTACGGGTCGATGATTTATTATTATCTGCTCATGATCCTGGTCTCGAACCTGGTCACGCCGACCGAGGACGAATGGCAGATCGCGTCCGACATTCGCGAAGGCCAGATCAACTCCTTCCTGACCAAACCGCTCAGCTATCTCGCTTATCGCTTCAGTATTTTTCTGAGCGGCCGGTTGGTTTACACCGTGATCACGATCGCGCCGATCGCCCTGATCTTTTTTCTCTTTCGCAAATATCTCACCGTCCCGGGCGATCCCCTCACCTGGTTGTGCGCCTTCGTCTCCCTGCTGATGTGCGCCATGATCCAGTTCTTCATCACTTACAGCATCGCGATGATGGCCTTCTGGATTCTTGAGATCTCGACCATCGTTTTCATCGTTTACTCCTTCGAATATTTCCTCGGCGGCCAAATGTTCCCGGTCGACATCATGCCGAACAGCGTGCAGGCGGTGATGAAGTTTCTCCCGTTTTACTACGAACTCTTCTGCCCGATCGCGATTTTCCTCGAGCGCTTGAAGGGCGCGCAAATGTATCAGGCCCTCGCCATTCAAACCGGCTGGCTCATCGCCACCTGGACTACCGCGCGTTACATGTGGAAACGCGGCCTCGGTCATTACCAGGCCGTCGGCGGGTGAGACGGAAGCAAGACGGCCGCCACCTTCGCGTTCGTCTTTCTGCGGTGCAGAAGGTTCTCCGGGAAGTAGCCGGCTCCACCCTGCAGAGCGTGATCCTCCGGATACGCATTTTCCTTCGGTCCGCCCACGAGGACCACCGGCAGGTCGGGATTGAAAATCACGCTCCAGGCGGAAAGCAGCGACGAGGTTTTAATCACCACGCTGCATTTCGATAGCAGCCCAGCGTCCGTCAAAGCCTCCAGCCCTTTCTCGAAGGTAGCCGCCTGCTCATAGTGGGACGGACCGTCCGGTGCGCGCTGATATCTTAGAAGCGGCGGTGGCACGCGCGTGGCTATGAAACGGAAAAAATCCCGATCATCGGTCGCAAGGAAGATCGGTGTTTTCAACCCCGCCGTCCGTTCGATCGCTTCGAAGACGTCCATATGCGTGACGGGCAGGCTTTCGCAGAGAAACTTATCCGTCCCGCGATAATGCACGCCGACCGTGCGACCGCGGATTAACGACTCTGCTTGCACCTCCAGCTCGCTCCGGATTTCCTCTTTGATCTCGAGGAAGCGATGAAACAAACGCGCGCCTTCCGCGATCGAGGTCAACTCATCGCTGATCTCATTCTCCGTCGCGCCGCGGGTAAACGCGTTGATCTGCAAGCGATCCTCCAGCAGCACCGCTTCCGTCTGGTCGCGCGCGGTTGGAGTGGTGCGCAGCCGGAAAAAGCGATTAAACCAATCGGCTCCGTACAACTCGTTCTCGATCGAGAAAATCGGGAAACAATCCTGCTCGACACAATATTTACTGAGCAAGAGACAATGCGTCAGCGTGGCAAACATTCCGATCCGCTGCGGCATTCGGAAATGAAGAAATCTTCTGCTCATCTGAGCGGCAACGGTGCGGTTCCCCGAGTCCGTAATTCAGTTTGTTGTCATCGGAGGCTCATTCCTCGCAGAAAGGAAACTTCGCCGAGCGCGGCGCGCTCAATTCATCGGCAGGCCTGCTTCTTTCCACTCGCGCCAGCCGCCGCTCATCGATTTCACATCGGTGTAACCCATCTTCTGCAAGCTCTCGGTGACGAGAGCGGACCGGCTGCCGCCGCCGCAGTAGCAGATGATCGGCTGAGCGAGATCGGGGACGGCGTCTTCGATTTCTAATTCAATCACGCCGCGGCTGAGATGTCGTGCGCCCTCGGCGTGACCTTCCTGCCAGTCGTCGGCTTCACGCACGTCAATGAGGAGGGCGTCACCGCGCTCGACCGCGGCGCGGGCGTCGTCCGGTGAAATTTCTTTGATCTTCTGCTTCGCCTCGGTGGCGAGCCTTTGAAAGCGGTTGAGCTGTTCCATTTCTGCATGCTCAATCCAGTGGCGCGAAAGTCAAAGATATCGCCCGTTATCTCGATCGATGTGCAGCGATCCAGGACCAGACCTTTCAGGTGACGCACCGGGATTGCTCGACTTCGGCTCGGAATGACAGGCGCGGTTACTCGTAGCGAAGGGCTTCGATGGGATCGAGGCGCGCCGCTTTCCGCGCCGGGTAGAAGCCGAAGAAGACGCCGATCAAACCGCTGACGACAAAAGCCACGATGATGGACGCTGGCGAGATCAACGCCGGCCAATGCTTCCACGCCGAGATGATTTTCGAACTGGTGATGCCGAGGATGATTCCGAGAATCCCGCCACCAACACTGAGCGCGAAGGCTTCAATCAGGAATTGCCTGAGGATGTCGCGTGCATGCGCGCCGACGGCCAGACGCGTGCCGATTTCGCGCGTCCGCTCGGTCACGCTGACGAGCATGATGTTCATGATGCCGATGCCGCCCACGATCAGCGACACGCCAGCGATCGCGCCTAACAAGTTAGTCATGACGTCGGTGGTCGCAGTGGCGGTCGCGGCGATTTCTTCCTGGGTGCGAACAGTGAAATCATCGTCTTTGCCGGCGCGGATGTTATGGCGTTGACGCAGGAGCTCGATGATCTGCTGCTGCGCGGCGGGGAGTTCGTGGAAACTCGCGACTTGCGCGTTGATGTTGCGCAACGTCGTGCCGCCGCCCATGACGCGTTTCATCGCGCTGCTGTAGGGCATGATGACGATGTCGTCCTGGTCGGTGCCTTGCGGGCTGAGGCCTTTCGAGGTGAGCACGCCGGTGATGACGAACGGCACGCCTTTGATCCGCAACACCTGGCCGATGACATCTTCGGTTCCGTAGATCTGAGTCGCCGTGGTTTTCCCGACCACGCAAACTTTGTTCGCGCTGCGCACGTCCTGATTGGTAAACGGCGCGCCATCGGTGAGGGACCATTGGCGCAGCTCGAAGTAGTCGGCCGACTCCCCGTAAATTCGCGTGAACCAATTCTGGTTCCCCGCCGAAACCTGCGCGGTCGAAACCACTTCTTCGCTCACCCGAATGACCGCCGGAATCTCTCGCCGGATCGCTTCCGCGTCTTCGATTTTCAACGTCCCGGCGCCGCCCCAGCCGGTGCGAATGCCGCTCGAAGTGGTGCTCCCGGAAAAAATCAAGATGACGTTTTCGCCCAGGCTCGCGATCTGTGCTTGGACCTGCGCCTTCGCCCCGTTGCCGATGCTGACCATCGCGATGACGGCGCCGACGCCGATGATGATTCCGAGCGCGGTCAGGACCGAGCGCAATTTGTTTCGACGGAGCGCGCGGCCGGCGATTTTGAACGTGGAAGCGAGTCTCATGACGCGGCCAACTCGGTCGAAACATCGGCCAGTTTTTCCAACTCGACCGCAGCCAACAAACGCGGCGCCACCGGCCGATCGGTTACCACTTTGCCATCGCGCATGACCACATTCCGGCGCGAATACGCGGCAATATCCGCCTCGTGCGTGACCATGATGATGGTGATCCCGTTGTCGTTCAGCTTCTGAAAAATATCCATCACCTCGACGCTGGTGCGGCTGTCGAGATTGCCCGTCGGTTCGTCGGCCAGCAAAACTTCCGGCTCGTTAATCAGCGCCCGCGCGATCGCGACCCGCTGTTGTTGGCCGCCGGAAAGCTGGCTCGGATGGTGATCGGCGCGCCCTTTCAAACCGACGGCAGCGAGCGCGCGCTCCCCCCGGGTGCGGAGTTCAGCACTCGTTAAGTTGGCGGCGCTGTAGAGCAACGGCAGCTCCACGTTTTCCAGCGCCGAAGTGCGCGAGAGGAGATTGAAATTCTGAAAAACGAAACCGAGTTTACGGTTCCGCAGATCGGCCAGTTGATTGCGGTCTAACGAGGAAACATTGGTTCCACCGAGCAGATATTTGCCGGCGGTAGGGCGGTCGAGACAGCCGAGAATATTCATCAGGGTCGATTTGCCGGAGCCGCTCGATCCCATCAGGGCAACGAATTCTCCGGCCCGAATTTCCAGGGAAACTCCGCGCACGGCCATGACGTCGACTTCGCCGGTGTGATAAGTCTTCTCGACTTCCTCCAGCCTAACGACTGCTTGTTCGCCGCGAGGGTTCACGTTTTAGAACCGCCGTCCGCCGCCACCGAAGGGATTCGACGATCGCTGCGCAGCCGCACTGCCGCTTTCCAAGACACTCGTGACGACGTTATCGCCTTCCTTCAAGCCTTCGGTCACTTCGGTGGCGACGCCGTCGCTGATTCCGATTTTGATGCTGGTGGAAATCGGTTTCCCGCTGCGGGCTGGCAGCACGTAAGCCGTGCGATCGGTTCGGCGATCCGCGCGTTTCTCTCCGTTTTTTCCACCCGCGCCGCTGCGTCCACGACCATCGCTTCCGGGAGAACGTTGCGGACTCGGCGTCGGCGTTTCACCCGGCAAACGCACCCGCAGGGCGGCGTTTGGAATTTTCAAAATATCGTCGCGATGCGCGGAGACGATCGAGACGTTCGCGGTCATTCCAGGTTTCAATTTCAAATCCGGATTGCTCACGCCGATGACGGTGTCGTAGGTGACCACGTTCTGCACCGTGATCGGCGCGTTGCGAACCTGCACCACCTTGCCGTGGAAGGTCCGTGCCGGAAATGCGTCGACCGTGAAATCAACATCCTGATCGACCGCGACTCCGCCGACGTCCGCTTCCGCGACGTTGGCGTCGATCTGCATCTTCGTCAGGTCATTCGCGATCGTGAAAATTATCGGCGCCGACAAACTGGCCGCGACCGTCTGGCCGACATCGACGCTGCGCGAAATTACCATTCCATCGACGGGCGACTTGATCGTGCAATGATCGAGATCCGCCTGCGCTTTTTGCAGAGCGCCTTCCTTGATTTTCACATTCGCTTCCGCCTGGTGCAGGGCCGCGTTCGCCTGGTCGAGATCGGCTTGCGCGGAATTCTGTTTCGCGACCAGCGCCTGGGTGCGGCCTTGATTCAGCTTCGCCAACTCGAGCGCCGCCTTCGCGTTGGCCAGATCTCCTTCGGCCTGGTTGACGTTCGCCTGAAAAACCACCGGATCGATCTGCGCGATGACCTGCCCTTCCTTCACCGGCGAATTAAAATCGACGAAGAGCTTCTGGATATTTCCCGAGACCTGACTGCCGACCTGCACGTTCAGCACAGGGTTCAAAGTCCCGGTCGCGGTGACCGCTTCGGTGATGGGCCCGCGCTGCACAGCTACGGTTTGATACTTCGTTTGGCCATCCCCTTGCCGACGCCAAATCCAAAAGAGGACGGCCGCGATAACGATGATGCCGGTGACAATGGCAATGCGCTTCATGCTTGATGAATCTAATCCCAATCAGACAGCCGGGAGCGGATTTTGGTTACACAGTTTCCATCTCGCGGAAACTGTGAAACCTGTGTGACGAGAATGCGCCGCTATTTCGAAATCTACGGGATCATGCTGCGCAATTCGCTTATCCGCGAGATGAGCTTCAAGGCCAATTTTCTCCTCTGGCTGGTGGTCGAGGTGCTTTGGTTTTTCGGACAGATTTTCTTTTTTGGGATCATCTTCGGGCAGGTCAGCAGGATCGGCGATTGGACGAAATGGGAAGTCGTCCTGCTCGTCGGCACGCATCAAATTATCGCCCAACTTTTCCAAGCCTTTTTCTTTATGAACCTCTCGAACATCCCCGAGCTGGTCCGCACCGGAAAGCTCGACTCGCTCCTCGTCCTGCCGATGGACAGCCAGTTCGCCGTCTCGACCAAGCAATTCGGACTCGACAGCATTCTGAACGCCTTGCTCGGCGTGGTCGTCGTCATTGTCTCGTTAGTCCAACTCCGGATTGTTCCCAGTTTTGGTTTCGTCCTGCTCTATTTCGTCGCGCTCGCGTTCGGAGTCGCGATTCATTACTCGATCATGCTCACCCTGGCCGCGATCAGCTTTTGGATCATCCGCGCGCAGGGTTTGGTTTACGGCTATTTTAATTTCCTCCACATCGCGCGTTATCCCGACGTGATTTTCCCGCAAGTTTTCCGATTCATCTTCGGTTGGATTATTCCGGTGATCATTGTTTCAAACATTCCCGCGCGCTTGTTGATTAAACCGCTCGGACAACCCGCCGCACTCATGTTGCACCTGACTGCGGCAGCCATCGGGGCGGTTCTGGTCTCCCGCATTTTTTGGCGTTTTGCCTTGCGCCGATATTCCAGCGCGAGCTCATAAAGTGCCGCCGGTGCGACCTTTCGCGATGTCCGGTTTTGGCGGCGAAACTCTCCTTGCGTCCCTAGGCGTTTGCCCTTAATTAAGCCTCCGCTCGGAGCGGAAGTGATCTCCGTTCCCTCGAAATTTATGGCCAGTTCCCAGAAAAAAAAGACTTCTGCCAAGCCCGCTAAGAAGGCCGCGCACGCTAAACCTGCGGCGAAGAAACGCGCGGTCGTGGCGAAGAAGAAGCCCGCGGTAAAGTTAAAAAAAGCCGCGCCGAAAAAGGCCGTCAAGGCGCCGAAAGCCGTCTCGAAAAAAGCCGTGCCCGCGAAAGCCGCGCGCCCGCCAATTAACGGTTCGAAAGCCCGCGTCATCTCCACAGGCAAAAAGCTGACCGAGACGCAAGCGATCCTCGGTTCCAATCACAAGGGCCGGAAGCTCGATCCGTTCGTTCGCGGACAGAAAGATAAACTCCTGCAATTGCGCGATGCGATGGTCGATTCCATGGCCGGTGTGGCGAAGGATAACTTGCGCTCGCGCGCCGAGGGCAGTGAAGCTTCCGCTTTCGGGATGCACCAGGCCGATGCCGGCAGCGACGCTTACGATCGCGATTTCGCACTCAGCCTTCTTTCGCAGGAACAAGACGCACTTTACGAGATCGATCAGGCGCTCAAGCGCATCGAGCTCGGCACCTACGGCGTCTGCGAGATGTCCGGAAAACCGATCATGCACGCGCGCCTCGAAGCGATTCCGTTCGCGCGCTTCACCGTCGAATGCCAGTCACAACTGGAGAAGCAAAACAAAGCTTCGCGCGTCCGGCAATCAGTCACCTCGCTCTTCGGCCTGACGGATGAAGAAGGCGGCGACGGAGAAGAAGAAGAGCCGAAGGCGGATCGGGACGACAGCAAGGAATAGTTATGGCGCAGGAAATCATCACCCTTGAATGCACCGAAGCGAAGGCTGCCGGCATGCCCGCTTCGCGCTACATGAGCACGCGGAATAAAAAAAGCCCGCGCACTCCTAACCGGCTCGAAAAGAAGAAATACAATCCCTTTATGAAGAAGCACACGCTGCACCGGGAGACTCGTTAGGCTTATGCAACCGAAAACCGCCAAACGCCGTTCCGCTTTCCGCCGGGCTAACCGCACCATGCCGCGGCGGCGCATCGACATCGCAACCGAAGCGATCGATTACAAGAATCCTGATCTCCTGAAAAAATTCGTCACCGAGAGCGGGAAGATTCTTCCTCGCCGCGTCACCGGCATGCCGGCGCACATGCACCGGAAAATTACCCGCGAGATCAAGCGCAGCCGCTCGGTCCTGCTGATGAAGTAACCCGCGCTCGCGGATTTGTATGCGCGCGCGCCGCGCGAAAAACGCTTGTCATCCCGAGCCGCGC
>JBPCJC010000036.1:0-55972 GCA_051005695.1 Chthoniobacterales bacterium
CGCCCGGGGCGGTTGATAGAACTTGAGGACGCACGGGGCCGCGGGCGCAGGTGCGGTCGCGATTGTCTCTCGCGCTTTTGCGAGGTCCCTCGCCGTCTGCGCGGCTCGGGATGACACGGTGCGAGGCGGACCGTCTTGGCTTTTGCCTAACGAATCGAAGAGGTCCCGCGCGTTGCTCAGAACGCGGCGTTGAGCGCGATCGCTCCGTAGGGAGCGCCGCCATCATGATGATAACGAATGTCGGCGCGATTGAAATCGAACTCCCGATACGGCATGTAGCCGCCCTCGACTGAGAGCGAAACTTCCGGCGAAATTTTCCAGCGCGCGCCCACGCCGGTGCGCACTTCGGTGTAGGTGAGCCAGGCGCGATTCAATCGGCTATCGCCGGAGCCATCGCCGAAATGATTGTCCGTGCGAAAGGTCGAGCCTTTCACATTCGCGCCGGCGTAGAGCATGAGATTGCGATTCACCTCATACTCGAGTCGCGGCGTCGGGAGAGCGGCGTTGAGTGTCCATTGCGAAGCGAAATGCCAGCGCACTCCGCCGCCGGGAAACGCCGGATATTTGCGTTCGAAATCCACGCTCACCCCGAAGACGAACTGCAATTCCGGACTGTAAATGTAAGTGCCGCCGAGGAGGAACGGGACGTTGAAGGTATTGCCGTCGAAATCGCCGGTCCCGTAAACGCCGGGCTGCGCTTCGAAACGCACCAGAATGGAATCCGAAAGTTGCGTGTCCAAACCGACGACCGCGTTGAAGGATTGCAACGTGTCCGGCACCTGCAATCCCGAGGCGATATTGAAGCCGTACCGTTCCCAACCCGCGCCAAGCCGGAGGATGCCGATCTTCGTCCGCGGGGTGTAAACGAAACGCAGAAGCGAATAGACTTCGTCGAAATTATTGATCTGCCGGAAACCGCGCGAGACATCGGAATCGCCGATGTAGGCAAGCTCGGCATCGAATTCGAACGGGAACTTCTTCGCTTCCGCGGCCGGTTGTTCGTCGCGCGCGGGCACGGTGGTTTTGAAATCGGGGCCGGCGAGAAGTGACCCGGCCATTCCGAGCGCGAACAGAAAAATGGCGAGCGAGATTTTCATAAAACGAATCCGAGCAGTCTGGGTCTACTCTCCCTAACGGCTGCTGTCGCCACGAAAAGCGCGGATCGATTTAGAAACATCCTTCATCATCGCCGACTCCGAGCCGAGCCGTTCCACGCCATGGAGATCGGCCAGTTCCGCGGAAGAAATGAGATCGCCGCGCCAGACCAGCGTCGAGGCTTTTCCACCCACCTGCACTGGCCACATTTGGTAAAGGGTAAGCGCGACGTAGTAACCGCCGCTGGCGTAGTAGAGAACGTCGGCGGCCTGCGTGCTCCCGCCGGAAGTGTTCCGGTTAAACGAGGTGCCGAGGGTGAGCACGCCCTTGTGGTCGACGTCGAGCAGTTCCCAATACTGCTCGCCTTTCGAGCCGATTAATCCGGAGAATTGTTTGCGAATTTTAGCCTGCTGGCCGAGCGCCGTGCTCATGTCCTCACCCGGCCGAATATCTTTCCCGGTGTGATCGTAAGCGGCTTGACCGAAAACGCCCGCGGACGCGCGCGCGCTGAGCACGCTCGACCAAAATTGCGCGAACGGGGCAGACTTCGCTGCTTCCTGCCGGCTGAGCTGGAGCTCGGGCGATTTATGTTCAGTCGCATTCGTTAACCAATCGACGGCACTATCGTTAGGCAGATTGCTCAACTGCGAAAAATTTGATCCGTTTACGTGCGACAAGACCTTCAGCTCGGAATGCCTCGTGGGATTGAAACTGCGGAGCGCGGCCAGCACTTGCGACGGTGATCCGGCCGTAACCCAGCAGCTTTGGACGGATTGAAAACGCGCAGTGTTCATCGCCGGGCCGCGAGTCGTCTGAGCATTGCCCTGGGCGAGCGCGACCAGATCAACGCTCTCGAAAGCGGAGAAGCTCTTCAGTTCACTCACCGGATCCGCGCGCAGGCAGGTGGGCGCGGCGAGCAGCAGGAAAGTGACAACGACGGCGGAGAAGCGCGTGGACATCAAGGAACATCTTCCGGCAACGCCCCGGTTGGCAAGCGGAGGAATTTGCTCGCGACGATTTGGCTTGGCCTTAAGTCATCGGCATAGTGCGGGGCATCGCGCCATGAGTGAACCGGTCATTACCCTCGAGAGCCTAACGAAACGTTACGGCAGCTTCACCGCGGTCGATGAGCTTTCGTTTACGATCAATCGCGGCGAAATCTTCGGCTTCCTGGGCGCCAATGGGGCCGGCAAAACCACCACCATGCGGATGCTTTGTGGACTGGTTAGGCCAAGCGGTGGACAGGCGACTATCATCGGCTCCGATGTCTGGAAAGCTCGCCAGGCGGTGCGATCGAAGTTTGGTTACGTTGCGCAGCGTTTCAGCCTTTATCGCGACCTCACGGTGGAGGAAAATATGCGCTTCTTCGGCGGCGCCTGCCGCGTCCCGCGCGGGCAACTTGACGGCCGGATGAAACGGTTGCTCGCCTTGACGGATCTGGAATCAAAACGCGACGCGTCCGCGGGAAGTTTATCCGGCGGCACGCGGCAATTGCTTGCGATCGCCTGCGCTTTGATCCATGAGCCGCCGTTGCTTTTTCTCGATGAACCGACTTCCGGCCTCGACCCGATCCATCGCCAGCAAATGTGGAATTTGCTCTACGATTTGAGCCACAGCGGGATCACGATTTTTATCACCACGCATTACATGGATGAAGCGGAGCGCTGCACCGATGTCGGCTTCATCGATCGCGGCCGGTTGCTGGCGAAGGCGGCCCCGCGCGCTTTCAAGGAAAGCTTCAACACCCAACTGCTCGAGATTAATGTCGAGCCGGTCATGGAAGCTCTCGTTAGGCTGCGAGAGGAACCGGATATTCTCGGGCTCTCATTGCGCAGCGGAAATCTCCGCCTCTACGCGGCCGCGCCGGAGAAATTGGTCGCGCGCTGGCGCGAACATTGGCCGTATCCCGATCTCCAGTGGAAAGGCGAACGCTGGGTCGAGCCGGACATGGAAGACGTTTTCACCGCCTACTCGCAGGGCTACCACGCTGTGCTCAAGCCTTTGAAACCATGACGACCTTCGCTTCGAGACGCGCGTATTCCGCCGCCATTTTTTTAGCCGCGCTTGTAGCCACGGCCCTGCGGGCCGTGCCGCGCGGGTGTGCATGGATCGTCAACGCCTCACGGCCCGCAGGGCCGTGGCTACAAGCGTGGCTACAGGAGAAACGATCGTGAACCGCGAATCTTTCGCCGCGATCATGAGTGTCGCGTTTAAGGAATTCCTCCACATCTATCGGGATCGGCGCGTGCTTCTGTTGCTCCTGATTTTGCCGCCAATTTTCACTCTCGTTTTCGGGCACGCGTTTGAAGCCGGCGAGATGACCGGTGTTCCCGCAGTTTTGGTGAACGCGGACGCAACTCCGCGGACGCAACGGTTTGTCGATTTGATCACGAAGAACAAGACTTTCGACTGGCGGGTGCAGCCGCCGGAAGACGGGGTGAACAAGGATCTACTGAAACAAGGTGTGCAGGCCACGCTGGTGATTCCGCGCGGCTGGAGCGAAAGCCTCAGCAACGGCAAGCCGATTCCGCTCCAGCTTTATCTCGACGCCAGCGACACGAATGTCGCGCCGCAGTTGTTCGGCAGCGTCCAGGAGTCGTTAGGCGATTTCCAGATGAGCGAGCGCAAGGAAATGATCGATGCGCTGCCGGAGCAGGTTTTCGATCTCGCCGAAAAAATTCCGGTGGAAGTACGGAAGCAATTTGTCTCCGCGATGGAGCCGTGGTCGATCGACAAAAAATTGCTCTACAACCCGAAGGAACGCTTCATCGATTACGTGCTCCCGGGAATCATCGGGCTGATTCTGCAATTGATCACGGTCACGCTGATGGCTTGCACGATCGCGCGTGAGCGTGAAGCCGGCACGCTCTACCAGTTGATGGTGACGTCGCTCCGGCGGCGGGAAATTGTCATCGGGAAAACGATCCCGTATCTCGCGATCTCGATCGGCTTAATCCTCGTCATCGTCCTGCTCGCGGGCTGGCATTTTCACGTCGAGTTCGTGCAGCCCTTCGCACTCGCACTCATCTGCCTGGTCTTTCTGCTCTGCTCGTTAGGCCTGGGCCTGGTGATCTCGGCCTTCTCGCGCTCGCAAACGCAGGCGATCCAGTTCTCAGTCTTCTTTCTGCTTCCGGTTTTTGTTTTGTCGGGAGCGTTCGCGCCGCTCGAGCAATTACCGAGCAGCATTCGCTGGATCTCGGAATTATTTCCGCTAACCCATTTCTGTCGCGCCTTCCGGCTGGTGAATCTCTATCACGCCGGCTTCTCCTATTACCTGCCGAGCCTGATCGTCCTTTGCGTAGGAACCTTGCTCACCTTCGGCGGCGCGGCCTTCCTCCTGAGACGAATCGAACAGTAACGACTGGCTTAGAATTCCGCGCGGAAAGAAGCGCGCACGTAGGGCGCCGGATCCGCATCGTACTCTTGGCCGGCGCGATCGAAGTTCACCCGGCGCAGAAAGGAGTAACCGCCGCCAAGGTTCAGCGAGACCGCCTCACACGGATGATATTCCAAGCCGACGCCGCCGCGATATTCGCTGTAGTCGACCTGCGCATTGCTCAACTTATGCGGCACAATGCCGTCGTTCCGATCCGTCCGATAAGAGCCCCCGATGAGTTGGCCGCCAACGTAAAGATCGAGCTTCTTGTTCAGCGAATAAGTCACCCGCGGCTCGGGCAGCACGGCGTAAATATTCCACTGGGTGTTTGGGCGATAGACCAAGCCAGCGAGCGGGAGCACCGGGTATTCGCCCCGGAGAAAGGCCGCATTCGCGCCGATGAAAAGGTAAAGCTTGTCCGGCTGCAAAATGAAGATCCGGCCGAGCGTGATCGGGAAGTCGAAGGAGTCTTCGTCGAAAGTGTTCTCGGTGTAGAACCCGGGACGCACCTGAATGAAGGCGCCGACATCGTTGCCGACCATGTAATCGACTCCGATCACTCCGGCGATGCTTTGCAGATGATTCGGCACCGGCGCGGAGGTGCTGCTGAAATCGAAGCGTTCGTAAGCGAAGCCGGCGCGGAGGTAGAGTTTGCCGCCGAGCAGAAAACGGTGCGAGTACTCGAAGCCGGTTTGAAGCGCATCCTGTTTCCCGTAGCCGCCCGGGTTATCGAGCGAACTCTCGAAAACGTAGGAGCTGTCGAAGTGAAAAAGATCGATCGCGGTCTTTTGTTCGATCGGCGCAGTGCGTATCTCTTTACTGTCTTTAAAGGCGTCCTGGGCGAAAGCGGGCGCGCAGGCGAGCGCGGTGGCGAGGAAGGTTAAGGCGATGTTCTTTTTCATCTGGGCGTGATTCTAAGTCATTCGGGCGTGTGCGAAAGCAGTTTCGCTTTGGCTCTTATTACGGTTCTGCTACCGATCGAGGACGTGAAGAAAACCGAAAAAGCCTGGGACCCAGCGATTGCCACCCGGCACCTGGCCGCGAGTCATCCGCGTTTTGCTGAGTTGATCGCGCGCGCCAAACCATTTATTCGGCGTAGCGGTGGACTCGTTAGGCCATTCGACGCGCTCGCGGAATCGATCGCCTACCAGCAACTCAGCGGGAAAGCCGCGGCCACAATTTTCGGCCGAGTGCGCGCGCTTTACCCGGGAAGGAAATGGCTCGATCCGAGACAAGTCGCGGCCACGCCCGACGAAACGCTGCGGGCTTGCGGACTTTCGCGGAGCAAGGTCACGGCGCTGAAGGATCTGGCCGCAAAAGCGCTCGACGGCACCGTGCCCTCGGCCGCGCGGCTGCGGCGTATGTCCGACGAAGAGATCATCGCCCGCCTAACGAGTGTGCGGGGAATTGGCCGCTGGACGGTGGAGATGCTTTTGCTCTTCGAACTCGGCCGGCTCGACGTCTGGCCAGTGGCGGATTACGGCGTGCAAAAAGGTTACGCGAAAACTTTCGGGAAAAGAAAACTGCCGAAGCCGAAAGAGTTCGCGCGCATCGGAGAGAAATGGCGGCCCTATCGCTCCGTAGCCGCGTGGTACTTCTGGCGCGCGCTCGATGTGCCGAGCGAAACCAGCGCCGGCCGTTCGCTAAAAAAATTGGCATCCAAAAAGGTGTCATCCTGAGCCGCGCAGACGGCGAAGGACCTCGCACAGGGTCCGCGATGATCATTCGTTAGGCGTTAACAAGCATCCTGTGCGGGGGTCCTTCGGCGCTCCGCCGCCTCAGGATGACAAAGCGCACCGGCCTAACGAGCGGTTATTCTCCAGCCGCCGCGCGGCCGACATCATCCGCCGGCGCGCCGCGATGTTGTTGAATGAATTCCGTGGGGTTTAACCAGCCGCGCGTGTCCTTCCGATAACCGAGCCCCACAAACGGCGTGACGAATTCGCGCATCTCGAAATGCAGATGCGCTAGGTACTGCCCGTCCGCGGTTCCGATGGTTCCGATCTGCTGGCCCCGGCGCACATTTTCCCCCGAAGCGACCATGATCTTTTGCAAGTGCGCGTAGTACGATTGCACAAATTTCCGCCCGCCGTGCTCGAGATACGCGTGCTCGATGATGATGATCTTGCCCCAGCCCGGCGAACCTTCGTGCGCGAAAATCACTCGCCCGTCCGCGATCGCGAAAACCGGATCGCCCAGATCGCTGTTCTCGCCGCCGATGCCGTTGAGATCGTCGCCCAGATGACGATTCTCGGTGAACGGCTGCGCATTGTAAGTCATCGCGCCATGTTCGCTGCCGATCGGAAAATCGAAGCGCGCCGCGATCGGCAATGAAGCCAGCTCGAGCGGCGAAACGAGTTGAAACGCCGGTAGCCGCGGCGCGCGCCGGAGCAGTTCCGGGCGCAGGCGAAAATATAATCCCGCCGCGAGCGCGAGCAGAAAGACGAGCAGCAGCGCGCTCGCCTGCGCCCATTTCGTTCCGCCCTTGCTCGCCCTCTGGTTCATCTTTACGGTCGCGCGATGCGGACTCTGGTCACGGGCGGCGCCGGTTTTATCGGCTCGCATCTCGTGGAGAGATTGCTCGGCGCAAGTCACGAAGTCTCAATTCTCGACGACTTCAACGATTTTTATGATCCGGCGACGAAACGCGCCAACCTCGCCGGTGTCGTCGACCAAGTGCAGATCCATCAACTCGATCTGCGCGACGCCGCGGGCGTGCGCGGGTTGTTTCATCGCGAAAAATTTGACGCTATCGCGCATTTGGCGGCGCGCGCCGGAGTCCGCCCATCGATCAGCCAGCCGCAACTCTATTACGACACCAACGTCAGCGGGACGCTGCACTTGCTGGAAGCGGCGCGCGCCACCGGCGTCGCGCGTTTCATTTTCGCATCGAGCTCGTCGGTCTACGGAGTTTCCAAGACGGTCCCGTTTTCCGAGGAGCTGCATTTAACCCAAACCATCAGCCCGTATGCGTCTACGAAAATCGCCGGCGAGTTTTTGTGTTCGACCTACTCGTATCTTTATCAAATGCGCGTCGTCGCCTTGCGCTTTTTCACTGTCTATGGCGCGCGCCAGCGGCCCGATCTCGCGATTCATCAATTCACTCGCCGCATCCACGCAGGGGAACCGATCAATCAATTCGGTGACGGAACGACCCGCCGCGATTACACCCACATCGACGACATCATCCAGGGCGTGATGGCGGCCTTCGACTACGGCGGATCGCTCTTCGATATTTTTAACCTCGGCGAAAGCCAGACGGTCGAGCTGCGGGCATTGATCGCGGCGATCGAGGACTTGTTAGGCAAAAAAGCGCAGATCAAACAAATGCCCGACCAGCCGGGCGACGTCCCGTTGACCTGCGCTGATATTTCCAAGGCGCGCAAACTTCTGGGTTACAATCCGACGACGCCGCTCAGCGCGGGCTTGCCGAAGTTTGTCGATTGGTTCCTGCGCACGCAGACGCGCGGCTAACTGCCGATCTCGGCCACGCAGAGCATGTCATCCTGAGTCGCGCAGACGGCGAAGGATCTCGCACTGGGGTGCTTGGATTATCATTCGTTAGGCGTTGCGCAGGGCACCCTCTGCGAGGTCCTTCGGTGCGCTCCGCCGCCTCAGGATGACAACGCGCGGGGACGCACCCCGAGGCCGGCCGCGCTCCTTCTTGCAAACGCCCTCGTACCAGCCATACTAACGCGCAGATGTCGGGAGGGTTCTTCGAATTTCCGGGCGTCCGCTTTTCACGACGGATCGGGCTCGGAGAGATGGTCAAGCAAAGGTTCGCATCTCTGCCGGTTCGTCGACTAGGACACGCGGCGTGCCATTTGTTTCGAGCACCTTTCCGGCTAACGGCGGCGGAGTTTCCTGCAGCCACGCGATCTGCTTTCGAGCGACTTCCATGGGCCCCGCGGGGCCTGCGTGCTGCGGACCGGGCATCAGCTGATGCGCTCCGCCCGAATGGTAATTCAGTTAACACTAAGGATCCTTATGGCATCTCAATCAGCTGGGAGAAACCGGCGCCCACGCGGCGGCGGTTCCCGCAGAAGGGGCGACGATCGTTCCTACCGGTCGCGCAGCAGCAGCAGCGCGCCCAAAGCGCCGGTCAAAAAAACATTGTGGGAAAAAATCGCCGGCTTTTTCAGCGGCAACGGCAATCCGCTGCCGGCCCGCAGCGAACAACCGAAACGCAATGGTTCGCGGCCCGAGCGCGCGGAGCGTCCCCCGCAATCGCGCCAGCCTGAATCCGTCGCGGTAACCACACCGCGGTTGTATGTCGGCAACCTGTCCTTTGAAGCCACGGAGAGCGATCTCTTCGAGCTCTTCAACGGCGTCGGCCAGGTGCAGAACGCGGAAGTCGTGACCTACAAACACAACCAGCGCTCGAAAGGTTTCGCCTTCGTGCAAATGAACACGGTGGAGGAAGCGCAGCGCGCCGTCACCGAGTTGCACGACAAGGAATTCCTCGGCCGCAAACTCCTCGTGAGCGGCGCGAAATCGAGCGAGCACCACGCGTCGAGCTAACGAGCGATTTGTTTTACGAAACGGGAGACACGGTGGCGAAAGCTGCCGGTCTCCCGTTTTTGTTTTCAGCGCGATGAAGCATCCGTTCTACATCGTCGGCGCGACCGCGACCGGAAAATCTGAAATCGCGGCGGCAGTCGCGCAGAATTGCGATGGCGAAATCGTGAGCGCGGATGCGTTTCAAATTTACGCCGGGCTCGATCTCTTAACCGCGAAGCCGCCGGAGGAACTGCGAGGTCTCGTTAGGCATCACCTCATCGGCAGCGTCGATCCGGCAGTGGAAATGAACGCGGCCGAGTTTCGTCGACTGGCCTTGGCGGCGATCGCGAAGATTCACGCCCGCGGAAAACACGCCTTCGTGGTCGGCGGCAGCGGGATGTATCTGAAAGCGCTGACTCACGGGTTGTCTCCGCTGCCAGCGGCGAGTGAGAGTTTGCGGACGCAGTTGAATCAACTTAGCGAAGGCGAACTACTCGTTAGGCTGCGCGCGGTCGATCCGGTAACGGCGCGCGCCATCGACGCGCAAAACAAGCGCCGGCTGGTGCGCGCGGTGGAAATTTGCCAGCTCACCGGCCGTCCGGCCTCCGCGCAGCGGCTGCGCGAGGAGTCGATTCCGGCGCCCGCGGGCGTGTTCGTATTTCGCGAGCGCGACGATCTCTACGCGCGGATCAACGCGCGCGTGCAATCAATTTTCGCTCAAGGCGTCGCCGATGAAGTCCGGGCCGCGGCGGAGCAGGGGACGACCGCCGCGCAGACGCTCGGCTTGCGGCAGATTCGCGAGTTGCTTGCAGGAAAAATTTCCGAGCCTGAATGCATCGCGCAACTTCAGCAGGCGACTCGGCATTATGCGAAAAGGCAATTGACCTGGTTTCAGCGGCAAACTAATTTCGAGCCGCTGAACTTATCCCATCACGGCTCTTCGGACGCCATCGAATGGATTTCGCGAAAGGCACGTCTGTCTTTCACGACCCCGAATGTTTAACGTTCAGCGCAAACAAAAACAGGAGCGCGCGCTCCTGATCGGCCTTGAAAAAGATGGCGTCTCGAAATGGGATTTGCGCGACTCGTTAGACGAACTTCGCGAACTGGCGAACTCGGCCGGCGCGCAGGTCGTCGACACGGTCACGCAAAAATTATCCGCCCCGACGGCGCCGTATTATATCGGCAAAGGCAAGGCGCAATTGATCAAGGATTCCTTCCAGGATCAGCAGGTCACTTCGGTCATTTTCGACAACGAACTTTCGCCCGCGCAAGGGCGGAATCTCGAACATCTTTTCTCGCGCAAAGTGCTCGATCGCACCCAACTCATCCTCGACATCTTCGCGCAGCGCGCCCGCAGCCGCGAAGGACGGTTGCAGATCGAGCTCGCGCAATTGCAGTACCTCCTCCCGCGCCTGACGAGAATGTGGACTCACCTTTCGCGGCAGACTGGTGGAATCGGCACCCGCGGTCCGGGCGAAACGCAACTGGAAGTCGATCGCCGCCGAGTGCAGGAACGAATCGCGAAACTGGAGCGCGAACTCAAGGGCGTGCGCAAAGTGCGCGCGGTCCAGCGCGAAGGCCGCCGTCGTCATCAATGGCCGGTGGCCGCGGTTGTCGGTTATACTAACGCGGGCAAGTCGACTCTGCTGAACCTGCTTACCGGCGCCGATGTCCTCGCGGCCAATCGCCTCTTCGCCACGCTCGATCCGACGACGCGCAGTTTCACGTTGCCTAACAAACAACGGATGCTCCTGACCGACACCGTCGGATTTTTGCGCAACCTTCCGCACACTTTGATCGAGTCATTCAAGGCCACGCTCGAGGAAGTGAGCGAAGCGGATTTGCTCATTCACGTGGTTGATCTGAGTCATCCGCGGGTCGATGAGCACATCGAAGCGGTCAACCAGGTGACCAAAGAGCTGGGGGCTTTCAGCAAGCAAACCTTGTTCGTTTTTAACAAAGTCGATGCCTTGCCTAACGACGATCTGGTCGCCTCTTATCGACGCCGATTTCCCGGGAGCGTGGCCATTTCCGCGCGCACGGGCGCGGGCGTGGCCGACCTGGTGCAGGCGTTGCAGAATCAACTCGAGGCTTGGCGGATGCGTTCGCGTTTCCGGATTCCCCTGCGCGAATCGGGCCTGATCGCGGAGACTCATCGCGTCGGTCACGTGCTTGATCTTCACTATGACGGCGAGGTCGCGGTCATCACCGCGCATGTGCCGCCGCAGCTCGAACAAAAGCTCGCGCCTTTCGCGGAAAGTTAGGGTGCGCGCGGTTTTTCGGTTCGCGCTTTTATGAGCGAAAGAGTTTCACGCTGGAGCGCGCGCCTGCGGAAAACAGCGCAAACCACGCCATGACAACGCGTGAACGGGTCGACCAATTGGTCGCAGCGTTTCCCGAGATTTATCCGGACGCGCATTGCGAACTGAATTTCACGACTCCGCTGCAATTACTGATCGCGACCATTCTCTCCGCGCAATGCACGGACAAGCGAGTCAATCTGGTGACGCCGAAACTTTTCGCGCGTTATCGTTCCGCGGTCGAGTACGCGCAGGCTTCCCCGGATGAACTGGAAGCGATGATTCGCTCGACCGGTTTCTTTCGCGCGAAGACCAAAAGCATTCGCGCGGCGGCGGCGGCGATAGAGGAAAAGCATCGCGGGAAAGTTCCGGAAACGTTGGCCGAATTGCACGCGCTCCCTGGTGTGGGGCGGAAGACGGCGAACGTCGTCCTCGGCAACGCCTTCCACAAAGACGAGGGCATCGTGGTCGACACCCACGTCGCCCGCTTATCGCTGCGGCTTCGCCTAACGAAACAAACCGACGCGGAAAAAATCGAGACTGACCTGATGAAAATCGTCCCGCAAAAGCATTGGACGATCTGGAGTCACTGGCTGATCTGGCACGGGCGGCGCCGCTGTTTCGCGCGCAAGCCGGATTGTCGTCACTGCGAAATCTTCCGACTCTGCCCGAGCGGAAAAATTTTCATCCGCACCGGTGAAGCGCGCGCGGAAGAAGCGGGCGACGCTTCAGCGTGATTGAATTTTTTCCTTCACTTCCTCGACCCGCGCGTGGGTAGCTTAGGATTTCTTGCCGATGCGCTCGAATTCCTTTTGGAAGTTTTTTAGTTCTTCGTCCGACAGGCGCTCGATATCGACGAGGTGATTGCGCGCGCCGCTGACCGAGCGAATGAGCTCATCCAGTTTCAAATGGATCGCCTGCGAATCGCGGTTTTGCGTGTTTTGAATCAGGAAGACCATCAGGAAGGTGACGATGGTCGTGCCGGTGTTAATGATCAGTTGCCAGGTATCCGAGTAGTGGAAAATGTGACCGGTGGCGGCCCAAACCACGATGATCGCGATCGCGACCACGAAGGCCCAGGCGGTGCCGAGGATCATCGAAGTTCGGCGCGCAAAAAACCGGAAAGCACCCTGCACCCGGTAGATGAAATCGCGTTCTTCCGGCTTCTTTTCTGCGCGCCCGTTCTTGCGAGTGGTTTTGATGCTGATGATACGCGCTCGGCTGGGCAAGTGCGCGTATCGCGGCAGGTTGTCGTTAGTAAAAAATGTGGCGAAGGTAGGAGGCTTTGCCGGCCGCGTTGCATCTCGATCTGGACGACGCCTGGGGACTTGGCGGGTTCGATTTGCCGCGGCTCGATGCGCGGATTTGGGGGCCGCGTCTGCGCTTCTGCGCGCCGACGCGCGTGATTGAAAAGTTCATCGAAGAATACCGCGCGCGGCTGGCGCCGTTCACACTTTACGGCTCGGGAGATTTTCATCACCTGAGCGGACTTTGGCTTCGGCAAATCTGCGCGCCGGTCGTCGTGGTCTCCTTCGATAATCATCCGGACTGGGATATCCGCCCGCCACGCTGGTGTTGCGGCGGTTGGGTGAATCGCGCGCTTGAATTGCCGCAGGTGCGGAAAGTGAGCGTGTGGGGTTGTGGGAATTTTGAGTGCTGGTGGCCGGGGCAGGTTTTTGGAAACCGGCGTGCGGAACGCGCGGGCACGCTCGAAGTACACGCGTGGGCGGATGATCGGCCGGCGAAAAATCAACAGCGACGCGGCGCAATTTTTCGCGCGAACTGGCGCGACGAATTTGCCCGTTTCGTCGTCGGGCTCGCGGGCGGGAAAGTTTACATCACGGTCGATCTCGATTGTTTGCGAGCCGGGGAGGCGGTGACGAACTGGGAGAACGGAAAATTCAGTTTGGACGATGTCGCCTGGGCGCTGGAAAAATTGCGCGCGGAAACGGCGATCGTCGGTGGCGATATTTGCGGGGCATATTCGACGCCGCATTACGCGCGCACGGGCCAGCGTTTTGTGGCCACGATCGATCATCCGAAATTGGCGCGGCCGGATGAAACCGCTGCGCGCGAAATCAACCGCGCAGCCTGCGCGCGCTTGTGGCCGATTTTAACTGAAGGAAACCAGGATCAAGCCGGCCGCGATCAGGAGCGAACCAATCGTTAGGCGGAGATTAATTTTCTCGCGCAGAAAAATAATCGCGGCCGCGCTGACGAAGATCACGCTTAGTCCCTGAAAGGGATCGAGGTAGCTCAGGTCGAAGCGTTGCAAGAGGCCGAGGGTGAGAAAAAACGAAACTGCCATCGCGACCGTGCCTGCGAAGACGAAGATGATGAAAGTGCGATTGCGATAGCCGCCGGCGGCATTCGCTTCCATCCCATGCTTGAGCAGCAACTGGCCGGCAACGAACGCGCCTAACGAGACGAAGATGAGGAAAAACGCGAACGGCGTCACAGGCGTTCCTCCAATTTTGCGACTGGTTTGGCGACGACCGCGAGCCCGATTAATACGAGTGCGATCCCGCCCCAGCGCAGCGGGCTGATGAGTTCGCCGAGCACCAGCCAACTGCCTAACGGGACCATGATATGGACCACTTGCGAGACCGGGAAAGCGACCGAAAGCGGCAGATGTTTCAGCACGTAAAGCCAGGTGATGAAACTGAGGATGAGGAAAATTATCCCGAGCCAGACCATCGGCGACGCCAGTCCGGTCAGCCCGGTCCAAGCCCACGCGGGCGAGAGGTGAATCGTGGTCATCGCGCCGTGTTTCAAACAAAGGTCACCGACCATGGTGAAGGTCTGGCTGAGCGCGAGCTGGAACCAGGGATTGGCGAGACCGGTCGGTTGCGTGGACATGATTACCGCAACTCGTGCGCGTTTGGAAAACGTTGCAGGACGCGATCGTGTCGCGTCGGCTCGAGCCACTGGACCGCGCGGCCGAAGATGGGATTCAAGAGCCGCGATGTGTGTCGCACGTAAAGATCGAGCGGCACCAGCTCGCAGCCGAGATGCAGTTTCGGTTCATAGTTGAGCGGACTGCTGCAGTAGGTTTCCAAGCCCTGCGCCATCGCCCAACGGATGATATCGCGAAAGGTCTGGAAATAGAGGTGCTGATCGAGCGCGACCCGATAATCGAGCCCCAGATAGTCGTCGTAAATCGTGCCCGCGTGCACCAGCGCGAGACTGAAGGCAATCATCCGGCCGTCCTGGCGCCAGAGAAAGAAACGGACCTTGTCCGGCATGCGCGCACCGAGTTCGCAAAAATAAGCTTTCGTTAGGCGCTCGAATTTTAAACTCGAACGCTCATGGACCTGGAGGTAGAGCGGATAAATTTCGTCGACCACCAGCGCGACGTCGTTCACGACTTCGCAACTGATCGGCGCGGCGTCGGCGATTTTACGGAACTTCCGCCGCAGATCTTTCCGCGTCGCTTTGCTCAGGGTCTTGAGATAGCTCTCAAAATCACCCGCGCGGAGCGCGAGCCGGGTCATGGGCATGCTCGGGACGCGGGCGAAACCAGCACTCGTTAGGCGGCGGAGCGCTTGGCGATAAACGACGGAGAAATCCTTGAAGACGACGAGCGAAGCTTTCCGCTGTTTCGCGAAAACCGGCAAGCTTGCACCGAGCGCTGCCGCCACCCACGCGGCATCTTCCGGCTGGACCACTCCGAGGTGACCTTCGCCCGCGGCGCAGCCGGCCATGAGCACGCGCATGGTCAGGAAGCGTGGGAAAGCGCGGCGAACAAACTCGACGGCGGCGCGCAGCGCGGGAATGCCTTCGACAATATTTTGTTCCACGAAGAAGACCGGCTGGATTCCACGAACGGTGCCGGCGTCATCTTCCAAGGCGAGGTAATAATGTTCGAAACCGGAGTCGAGCGTGTTTTCCACGATCTCGTAGAAACGATGATCCTTGGCCTTGGGCGCGAACGATTCTCGCCAAGCCGTGTTCTCCGGCAAATCGCCGCGGCGGAGGACGCGCGCGCGCCCGCCTGGGAAAGCGATGGTCTCGTTAGGCAAGAATTCCGCGCCTGCTTCCGACGCGCTCGCGGCTTGGGCTTTCACCGCCACGCGCTAGTCGCTCTCGAGCTCGACGTCTTTGCCGGTCTTGATCGGAAGCACGCCACTGCGGATGTGCAGGTCGCGTTGTGGAAACGGAATTTCGATCTCGGCTTCGCGCAATTTTTTCTCGATCAGGAAATTCAGGTCGCTCTTGAAACGCCGCGGGCGATAACTCATTTCCGTGCTCCAGACGACGAGCTCGAAATCGAGCGAGCTATCGCCGAAGCCGGTGAAAAACACGCTCGGCGCCGGATCCTCTAAAGCTTTCGGATGCTCGGTGCCGGCGGCAATTAACGCTTCGCGCACTTTCTCGACATCGCTTCCGTAGGCGACGCCGACGGGCACGCGGAAGCGCACCCGCGGATCACCGAAAGTCCAGTTGGTCACGGTGGAATCGATAAATTTCGAGTTCGGCACGATCATGGAAATGTTGTCGTTCGTCACGATGACCGTGCTGCGCGCGCGAATTTTTTGCACCTGTCCGGCGATGCCCGCGACTTCCACCCGATCGCCGAGAGTGATTGGACGTTCCGCGAGAATGACCAGGCCGCTGATGAAATTGCTGGCGATGTTTTGCAAACCGAAACCGATGCCAACGCCGACCGCGCCCGCGAAAACCGTCAGGGCCGCGAGATGAATGCCGGTGTTCTCGAGGACGATGAGAATGCCGACGACGAGGACGACGTTGCTCGCAATCTGCGCGATCGCGTATTGCAACGGGCGATCGAGCCCGCTCTTGGCGAGAAAGCGGTTAAAGAGGAAACGCTTGGTTTGCGAGGAAAACCAGAAGACCGCGACGAGCAGGACGACGAGCAGGAAAATATTCACCAGGCTGAGCTGGACTCCGGGCAACGGCGCGCTCCAGGCGAGCGGAATGCCGGCGGCGTTGATCGCGGTGACTACGAAAAAGATCAACGCGATTACACTCAGGATCGTGGTGACGACGGCGACGAAATTCGGGTCGAGCTTGAAACGGCTGAGCAAGCGCCGCACGGGACCACTTTGAAATACGCGGGCGAGGATTAAACCCGTCGCAAACAGCCCGACGAATGCAGCCAGCCCGAGAAGGGAAACATAATGATCGCCGAGGTAAAAAAGCGGTTGCTTGAAGAAGGCGAGATTCATTAGCGGAAAGTTAGCGCAGGCGGCCGGGGGCGTCGCTTGCGGATGCGCCGCGGACGCGCGCGCTCCGCTGTAAAACAAAAGACACGGCCGCGGCCGTGTCTTTCGAAATTCGACGGTGGCATGCGCGCCACGAGCGTCACTTTATTGCTTCGATTGTTTCTCTTCGATGTACTTGGTGACGTCGCCGACGGTCTGCAGTTTCTCTGCATCTTCATCCGGCACTTCGACGGAAAATTCTTCTTCGAAGGCCATGACCAGCTCGACGATGTCGAGCGAATCCGCGCCCAAATCTTCAATGAAAGAGGCCGTCGGCGTGACCTGTTCCGGATTAACGCCGAGCTGTTCGACGATGATGTCTTTGACCTTCTCTTCCACTGGTTTGTCGCTCATAAAATCTCCTGGGTTTTCGTTCGCTTACCGGGCAGGGTTAAAGCAGTCCCGGCAAGGATGGCAAGTAAATGAATTAGCCGCCTTGTCAATTATTTTCCCCGGCAAACGGGAGCGCGGAAACGCCGTGGCCGCGGTTTACTTCGCGTGCGCTTGGCGTACAAGGGAAGTGATGTCTGCGCCGACCACTTCCGCTGATTTGTTAGACCTGAAATTGATGCCCGCATGGGTCAATGAACCGGCCCGGACTAACGACTACGCGGACCACACAGGCGAGGACAAAAGCTCGTTCGGACATGAGGGGCGCGGCCCGCGGCGCGGAGGCGAACAGCGCGCTCGCAGCGTGAAGCCGCATGAGCGCCGCGACGATCGCAAGCGTCCCGATCAACGCCGGCCCGAGCGCCGCTCCGATCATCACGAACCGCGCGAGGCGCCCGCGCCTTTGCCACCAGTGGCGGTCCGGTTCGTGCCCCATCCGGCGGCGTTCGAAAGTGTGATCGCGCAGATCAAATCGAACGCCGTGACCTATTCCGTCTTCGCGCTCGCGCGGCTCTTTTTGGACAAGCCGGAACGTTATGATGTGCGATTGACTGCGGCCGAAGGCGCGCAGTTGCACCAGTTAGGCGAGAACGGTCCGGTCGCGACCGATCAACGCATTCTGGAAACGAGCGCGTTCGCGAATGCGAAAGATGAATTTTACTGCGCGGAGGTCACGCAAACCGAACCGCTCAAGGGCAACTTTAGCAACGTCGCGCGCGATCGCGCCAGCGGCACTTTGCTCGGGCCAACGAACCATCACAATTACCAGCCGCAACTGCGCAATCTTTACGAGCAGCGCTACAGCCGGCGGATGAGTTTCCAGGATTTTCAGCGCGGGATCGAAATCGTGAGTGACCCGTCGGTGGTGGAAGAGTGGAAAGAGCAGGCGCGGAGCGTGACCACCTACACCTCGAAAAACGAAGAGCCGCCGCTTACCTTCAAGAGCCTGGCGGAAGCCGAACATCATTTTCGCCAGCAACATTTGCCGGCGATGTGGCGGAGTGCGCGCGAGCTGATCATCACTGGTGTCACCAGCCGGCGCCTGCCGGATCGCGGGCTCGGCCGGGTAATCGAAAATGCCTGGGCCACCGAAGTCCGTTCGCCTTCGCAAATGATGGCGGAACTGGCGGGCGGTTTGCGCGGCGCGGGCCTGAATATTTTCCGGCATCGCCGCGGGATGCTTTACGTTTCGCCGGTGCGTTTGCGGCCGTTCAGCCACGAAAGCTCGAGCGTTTCCGCTTCGATCAATAACATCCTCACCAACGTTTCCGAGGTCCCGGGCATCAACCGCAAACAGCTCGCGGAAAAATTGGTCGCCGGGATCGCGGAGCCGGCGGAAAGCGATCGGATCAAGCTTTCGCTCGCTTCCGATCTGCGCTGGCTGGTGAGCGAAGGTTACCTGATCGAGTTCAATGATGGCTCGTTAGACCTGCCTCGGACGAAGCCGCCGGCAGCCAAGCCTAACGAGACAGTTTTGCCCGCGCCGGTCGTGGCAGAGGTGGTGGAAAATGTGGTCGCGGCAGAACATTCCGAGCCGGCCGCATCGTTGCCGGAAAAGGAAACTGCTGAAGAAGAGATGCCCGAGGTGGAGGTGCCGTCGCCCTCGTAAAAGCGGGGCGAAATCCGAAACTTTAAGCCGGGACGAGGCCGGCCTTCCGCAGGGTCACGTAAGCGCCGTTTTTGTTCAGCGTCTTCATCCCGCGAGCGGTCACTTTGATCCGGACAAACTTGCGCAACTCGGGAACCCAAACGCGATGTTCGTGTAAGTTTGGGCTGAAAGTGCGCGGCACATTCTTAGTCACGTGACGCCCAACGCCGCCTTTTTTCTTCGCCATACCGCGGCGATGGATGACGCTTCCGCGCGTGACTTTTGAACCAGTAATGCTGCAAACTTTTGACATAACGACCCCGAAAAGAGTGCGTAAGCTGGCGTGCCCGGGATAGCCGGTCAAGCGATTCTTGAACGGCACCCGGGTCGGGCGGTCAAAGCTTTTTCATTCGCCTAAACGCGGTCCGCAACGCGAACCTACCTTCATGTCCCGCTCATCCTCGCAGAAACTTCGAATCGGCATCGTCGGTGCCGGAGACATCGTCCGCCAGCGGCACTTGCCCGCGTTGGAAAAACATCCCGAAGTGGAAATCGTCGCTGTCTCGAATTCGACTTATGAGAGCGCGGAAAAATTTTGCGCGGAGCACGCGCCCGCGGCGACCCCACTGCAAAACTGGGCCGATCTGCTCTCGCTCCCGGAGATCGATATCGTCTGGATCGGGACGCCGCCTTACATGCATTCCGCGGTCACGGTTTCCGCGCTTGAGGCGGGGAAGCATGTCTTCTGTCAGGCGCGGATGGCAATGGATTTGGCGGAAGCCGAGGAGATGCTCGCCACCGCGCGGCGTTTTCCGGAATTGGTGACCATGCTCTGCCCGCCGCCGTTTGGCTTGCGCGGGGATCTGCTGGTGAAAAAATTGCTCGCGGAAAATTATCTCGGCCGCCCGCATCATATTCGGCTGCAATGTTTCACCGACGCTTATTTGAATGTGGACGCGGCCGCGCATTGGCGGCAACGGATCGAGATCAGCGGGCTCAATGTGCTCGCGCTCGGGATTTACGTCGAGGTCCTGCAGCGTTGGTTAGGCAACATCAGCGGCGTTTACGCTCGCGGGCTAACGCTGCAACCGGTGCGCCAGGGTTATGAAGTGCAGGTGCCGGATATGATCACGATCCTGTGCACCTTTGCGCAGGGCGCGGAAGGCGTGCTCGAGTTCAGCGGCATCAACGCGCTCGCCGGTGGCGATCGCCTCGAAGTTTACGGAGATGTCGGCACCATGACCTACGACTTCGGTTCCGACATCATCCAGGCTGGGAAAATCGGCGATCGCGCGCTGCATACCGTGGAGTTAACGCCGGCGTTGGAAGGCGAATGGGAAGTCGAAGATGATTTCATCGCCGCAGTGAAATCGAAAGGCCGGGTGCGCCCGTCGACCACCTTCAAGGATGGCGTGCAATACATGCGCGTCGTCCAGGCGGTCGCCGATTCGCGAGCGCGCAACGAGTGGGTCGCAATCGCGAGCTGATTTTACAACATCGTTCCGCGCATAATTAGGAGCGCGATGCTGAAGTAAATCATCAGCCCGGTCACATCGACCAGAGTGGCCACGAACGGCGCCGACGAAGTTGCCGGATCCGCGCCTACGCGCCGCAGAAGAAACGGCAACATCGAGCCCGAAAGCGTCCCCCAAAGCACCACGCCAACGAGCGTGATCCCGACCGTAAATGCCACTAGCGGCCAATGCTCTCCGTAGACCGGGGGCGAGTGATGAAAATAACGTTCGTCGAGCATGGCCCAGGCGGCCACGCGGATGACGCCGATCACGCCGAGAATTCCGCCTAACAACAAACCGGCTTGCAGTTCCTTCCGCATCACCCGCCACCAATCGCGCAAAGTCACTTCGCCCAACGCCATCGCCCGGATCATCAGGGTCGATGCTTGCGAGCCCGAATTGCCGCCGCTGGAAATGATCAGCGGAAGAAAGAGCGCGAGCACCAGCGCCTTCGCGAGTTCATCCTGATAACGCGCCATTGCGGTCGCGGTCAGCATTTCGCCGAGGAATAAAACCACCAGCCAGCCCGCGCGTTTCTGCACCATCTTCAAAAGCGGGATGCGCATGTAAGGCTCGTCCAACGCCTCCATACCGCCGAATTTTTGGATGTCTTCGGTCGCCTCTTCCTCGGCGACATCGAGCATGTCATCCGTCGTCACAATGCCGACGAGCACGCCCGTGGAATCGACCACCGGCAATGCGGTCCGGTCGTATTTTCGGAAAGTGTTGAGCGCGTTTTCCTGCATTTCCATCACGCTCAAGGTGACAAATTGTTGATCGCGAATATCCGCTACTTTCGCCTCCAGCGGTTGCAGCAAAAATTCGCGGATGCGCAAATCGTCGATCAATTTTCCGCGCTCATCGACCACGTAAATCACGTTCAAGGTTTCCGAATCCTGACCATTTTCGCGCACATGATCGAGCACTTCCCTGACCGTCCAATCGTCATGCACTGCGATGAAATCCGGCGTCATCAAACGGCCGACGCTTCCTTCCGGATAGCCGAGGAGCGAAGTCGCGATCCGGCGTTCTTCTGGATTGAGAATGCGAATTAACTGTCGCGCCGCCGCGCTCGGCATTTCCTCGAGCAATGCGGTGCGATCATCCGGCGACATCTCATTGAGAATGCCGGCCACCTGTTCGTGGCCCATCGCTTTAAGCAAATCCTGCTGCGCATCGACATCGAGATATTCGAAAACGTCCGCCGCCAATTCGTGCGGGAGCAGGCGAAAGATCACCACCTGCTCACTCTCCGGCATGTCCACCATCACCTCGGCGACATCGACCGGCGGCCAATCGGAAAAAGTCTCGCGCAGCGCGGTGAAATTCCGTGTTTCCACCATCTGCTGGATTTCCGGGAGCAGGAGTTTTCCGACCATGATGCGCGCGATCGCCGAGCGGCGACCCCGAGTTTCTATCACCGCGTCCCGGCACACGCAATGACCTCGCCTCGCTTTCGAAAGACACGCTCCCACTTGGAATTCAGGAGAATCTCGCCAATATGAGCGCGATGACTGCGACGGAGACAAACTCGATGATCAAGCGCGAAATGAGCGACGATGAAATCTGCGTCTTGAGTTTCGATCGACCGGAATCGGGCGCCAATATTTTCGACGCCGCGACAATGAACAGCCTGCGCGAACATCTCGACGGAATCGAAAAAGATGACTCGATCAAAGGCGTGATCGTGACTTCGGCGAAGAAGTCGATCTTCATCGCCGGCGCGGATTTGCAGACGCTTTTGCGACAGGCGCAAACCGGCGAGCTGCGCGCGTTTATCGTGGAAGGCCAAAGGGTTTTCAACCGCCTCGCTGCGCTCAAAGTTCCGACAGTCGCGGCGATTCACGGCGCCTGTGCGGGCGGCGGCTACGAGATCACGCTTGCGTGCGATTATCGGATCGCGACGAATGACCCTTCGACGAAAATTGGATTACCGGAAACGACTCTAGGACTGGTGCCGGCGTGGGGCGGCGCAACCCGCTTGCCGCGTTTGATCGGCACCGACGCAGCGTCGGAAGTGATCCTGAAAGGAAAACTTTATCCGGCGAACGAAGCACTGAATTTGGGAATGGTGGACGAAGTCGTCGCGCGCGAGCAACTGCTCGAAGCCGCGCGCAAGAAAATCTCCGGAGGCAAACGCAAACCTTCGACGCCACCGGTCGCGAGCAAAGAGATCAAGGCGAAGCTCGATCACAACGCCGCCCCGGCGCGCGCCCTCGCCATCATCACCGGCGGCGGTTCGCTCGAGCAATCGTTGCAGATGGAAGTCGATGCGATCGTCGAACTGGGCGAAACGCCGGCGACGCAAAACCTGATTCGCAATTTTTTCCTCGGCGACAAATTCAAGAAAGGCTCCTCGAAAACGCCTAACGAGAAGATCACTCACGCCGCCGTCATCGGCGCGGGCGTGATGGGCTCGGGAATCGCGCAATGGCTCAGCGCGCGCGGCGTGACCGTCATCTTGCGCGACGTGAAACAGGAACTGCTCGATCGCGGCCTGAGTAACGTCGAGAAAACTTACGGCGACGCGGTCAAACGCGGCTTGATGACCGATGAAAAAGCGAAGGAAGGCCGCGCCCGGATCATCGCTTCGACCAATATCACCGAGATGCGCGACGTCGGGATTGTGATCGAAGCCGCCTCGGAAAAAATGGAAATCAAGAAACCGATCTTTGCTGATCTGGCCGCGAACACTCCTGAAACTGCGATCCTCGCGACGAACACTTCCGCGCTTTCGATTTCCGATCTTGGTGAAACCACCGGACAGGCGCAGCGCGTGGTTGGTTTGCACTTTTTCAATCCGGTTAGCCGAATGAAATTGATCGAGGTCGTGGTCGGGAAAAAGACCGCACCGGGAACGGTCGAGCGCGCGCTTGGTCTCGCGCGGCAGATCGGGAAACTGCCGGTGCAGGTGAAGGACAGTCCGGGTTTCCTAGTTAATCGCGTGCTCTTTCCTTACTTGTTAGACGCAGCCGAACTTTTCCAAAGTGATGTGCCCGCCAAAGCGATCGACGATGCGTTATTGGAGTGGGGAATGCCGATGGGCCCGCTGCGTTTAATTGATGAAATCGGGGTCGATATCACGTTCGATATCGCGGACACCCTCGAGAAAACTTACGGCGCGCGCGATCGCGCCCCGGAGATTCTGCGGAAGATGCTTGCGGCGAAAATGCACGGCCGGAAGTCGGGTAGCGGCTTTTACAAATACGAAGGCAAACAGCAGAGCGACAACGAAGCGCTGGCCGAATGGCGGGAGAAATCAGGCGAACATTTCGCGACCGAAAATCTGGCGCATCGCCTGATCTTCCTGATGATCAACGAGGCCGCGCGCTGTCTCGAAGAAGGCGTCGTGCGGACGCCGGAGGATGCCGATTTTGGAATGATGATGGGCACCGGCTTCGCGCCTTTTCGGGGCGGGCCGCTGCGTTACGCGGACGATGTCGGCATCAAGAAAATCGTGACCGACGCAGACGGCTTGCACGCGATCGCAGGCGAGAAATTTGCCGCTTGTGACTTGCTGCGTCAGCATGCGCAGAACGGAACAACATTTTATGAAGACACCGCTCGAAGCACCGCCTGAACAAATCAAAGCCGAAACCGGCACGAAGCCCGAGAAGGCGACTGCGTCCGTGATCGACACCTCGAAGATGTCGGCCGGCAAAGCGGCCGCGCTCGAATTGGCGGAAAGCTCGCGCGATCCGCTGGATGAACGCGGCAGTTTTGCGAGCAATTTGTTCATCGGGAAATTTGGTTTCGACCGCATCTTTCCCTGGCCGGAGCAGAGTGCGGAAGATCGCGCCGCGGGCGAGCCGTTCCTCGCGCAGTTGAAGGATTATCTGCACGCGAACGTCGATGCGGATGAGATCGATCGCAGCGGCGAGATTCCGCAGAAGAATATAGACGATCTTTTCGCGATGGGCGCGTTTGCGATCAAGGTGCCGACGAAATACGGCGGCCTCGGATTGTCGCAGGTGAATTACGGACGCGCGGCGATGTTGTTAGGCAGTTGGGATGCGAACCTGACCGCGCTCGTTTCCGCGCATCAATCGATCGGCGTTCCGCAGCCCTTGCTGCTTTTTGGAACCGAGGAGCAGAAGGCGAAATACTTGCCGCGCGTTGCGCGCCATGAAATCTCCGCGTTCGCCTTGACGGAAATGAACGCGGGCTCGGATCCGGCGAACATGAGTTTGCGTGCCGATCTCACCGACGACGGCTCCGCCTATATCATGAATGGCGAGAAGCTTTGGTGCACCAACGGCCTCAAGGCCGGCGTGCTCGTGGTCATGGCGAAGACCGCGCCGAAAATGATCAACGGCAAGGAGCGAAAACAGATCACGGCGTTCATCGTCGACGTCGATACGCCCGGGCTCAATATGCCGCATCGCTGCCGCTTTATGGGCCTGCGCGCGCTCTATAATGGAGTGGTCACGTTCAAGGACGTGCGCGTGCCAAAGGAGAACGTGATCGCGGGCGAGGGGAAGGGCTTGAAGGTTGCCCTAACGACACTGAATACCGGTCGCCTAACGATACCCGCGGCGTGTGTCGGTTTGTGCAAGCGCTTGCTCGAAATCTCGCGCAAGTGGGCCAGCGAACGCGTGCAATGGGGTTGCCCCATCGGTCAACATTACGCGATTGCGGGGAAGATCGCGGAGATGGCGGGGAACACTTTCGCGATGGAGGCAATCACGTTTTTGACCTCCGCGCTGGTCGATCGCAAAGCGGGCGATCTTCGGATCGAAACCGCGATGTGCAAAATGTGGTCGACGGAAATGACCTGGAAAATCGCCGACGACGCCATGCAGGTGCGGGGCGGACGCGGTTACGAAACCTACCAATCACTCAAAGCGCGTGGTGACGAACCGACCGCGATCGAGCGCTTCCTGCGCGATTGCCGCATTAATACCATCTTCGAAGGCTCGAGCGAAATCATGCGGCTCTTCATCGCCCGCGAAGCGCTCGATCCGCACCTCAAAGTCGGCGGCGCGATTTTCAACACCACCTTGCCGATGATGACGCGCGTGAAATCGATGTTCGGGTCCGGCTCGTTCTACTCGCGCTGGTATCCCCGGCAGTACCTGAAGGCGAGCGCGGGCGACTTGAGCAAGCTGAACGAACAACTGCGCCCGCACGTCAGATACGGCGCGGCCACGAGCAAAAAACTCGCGCGCGGTCTCTTCCATTCGATGATGCGCTTCGGTCCGAAACTCGATCGCGAACAATTACTCCTCTCGCGCTTCGTCGGCGTCGCGACGGAAATTTTCGCGATGAATGCGACCTGCTCCTACGCGCAGCATTTGATCAACAACGGAAAACCGGTGGAGGAAATCCTCTCGGTCGCGAACTACTTCTGTCACTCCGCGAAGTCGCGTATCGACCAACATTTCGCTGGCACGTCGAAAAATGCCGACGCCCGCGGCTACGCGCTCGTGCAGGAGTTGTTAGGCGGAAAGCACGACGAACTCCGCGGCGGGATCGTGTAGCAAGCCACTACGGTTGACCCGACTTCGCGGTCCGGCTACTCTCAGCGGATGAGTATGCCGCCCGTGCTCACGGAGTCGGCCCGCACTTCCGCGCGGGGCCGAACTGTGTCGAGCAAACCCTCCAACCTGAGTCAAAAACATCCCGCCGCCGATGCGCTGAGGTCGTTGGAGGAACACATCCTGATGGATGGTTTCAAGATCGTCTTCGATCTCGAAAAAAGCCGAGGCTCATACATGTATGACGCGGCTACGGGTAAGCAGTTAATCGACTTTTACGGCTTCTTCGGTTCGGTGCCGGTGGGGTTTAATCATCCGCACTTCGAGGAGCCAGAGGTGAAAGCGGAATTGCTTCGCGCGGCCACGATCAAGATCGCGAACTCGGATGTTTACTCTGAGGCGTATGCGGATTTTGTCGAAACCTTCACCCGCGTCGCGCCGCTTCCGCCGCTCACGCGCTACCTCTTCATCGAAGGCGGCGCGCTTGCGATCGAGAATTGTTTGAAGGCGGCGATGGATTGGAAGGTGCGGAAAAACATGGCGGCCGGGCAAGGTGAGCGCGGGACGGAGATCCTGCATTTCCGCCACGCGTTTCATGGCCGCAGCGGTTACACCATGAGCCTCACGAATACCGATCCGAAAAAGACGGATCTGTTTGCCAAGTTTAACTGGCCGCGGGTCTCGACTCCGTTCATCGATTACTCGTTAGGCGAAGCTGAGCGCGAAGCGGATGTGATCGCGCGCGAAGAGAAATCCGAAGAGGAGATCATGAAGTTCGTCCGCGAACGCGGGACCGACATCGCTGCAATCATCATCGAGCCGATCCAGGGCGAAGGCGGCGACAATCATTTCCGCAAAGAATGGCTGCAGACGCTGCGTCGCATTTGCGATGAGAACGAGATGCTTCTGATTTTCGACGAAGTGCAATGCGGCGGCGGGACCACCGGGAAAAATTGGTGCTGCGAACATTTCGACGTGAAGCCGGACCTGGTCGGGTTCGGAAAGAAGATTCAAGTCTGCGGCGTGATCGCCGGCCCACGCCTCGATGAAGTAAAGGATAACGCCTTTCGTTTGCCCTCGCGCTTGAACTCGACCTGGGGCGGAAATTTTACCGACATGGTTCGCTCGAAACACTTCCTGCAAATCGTCGAGGAGGAAAACCTGGTCGAGAACGCGGCCAAAATTGGCGCGCGCATCGTCGCTTCGCTCAAGGAAATCGCGGCCGAATGTCCGATGATGACCGCGGTGCGCGGTCGCGGCTTGTTCATCGCTTTCGATCTGCCGAGCCCGGAAAGGCGCGATGAAGTTTGGAAAAATCTCTACGACGCCGGCATCCTCGTTTTGAAATCGGGCGAGCGCGCGATTCGTTTTCGCCCAGCGCTCGACATCACCGCGGAAGTCGCCGACGAAGCGATGGAAATCCTGCGCGTTCAGTGCCGTCGGCTCTGCAAGTAAGATGCATTCCGTGTTGCGGAAGCTCGGGTTGACCGAGGAAAATCACGGCGCATTCGACGGCGAATGGCGCGGCGGCGGCGCGGTCCTCGAAAAGTATTCGCCGATCGATGGGAAACTGCTCGCGCGCGTCCTGACCGCTTCGGACGACGACTACGAGCAGACGATCACGCGCGCGCAGGAAGCCTTCGCAAAATGGCGGACGACGCCGGGACCGGTGCGCGGCGAAACCGTCCGCCAACTCGGCAACGCACTCCGCGAATCGAAAACCGAGCTGGGCCAGCTCGTGACCATGGAGATGGGCAAGATCATCGCCGAAGGCGAAGGCGAAGTGCAGGAGATGATCGACATCTGCGATTTTGCGGTTGGGCAATCGCGCATGCTTTATGGCCTAACGATTCAATCGGAGCGCGCGAGTCACCGCTTGATGGAGCAGTGGCATCCGCTCGGGCTCGTCGGGATTATTTCGGCGTTTAATTTTCCGGTCGCGGTCTGGTCGTGGAACGCGGCGCTCGCGGCGGTTTGCGGTGATGCGACGATTTGGAAGCCGTCCGAAAAAACGCCGCTGTCCGCGATCGCGGTAATCAAAATTGCCGAGCGCGTTTGCAAAAACACCGGCGCTGATCCGGCAATTTTTTCTTTGTTAATTGGCGACGGGCCGAACCTCGGACAGAAGCTGTCAGCCGATGCGCGTGTGCCTTTGATTTCCGCGACCGGTTCGACCCGGATGGGTTTTGAAGTTGGCAAAACGGTCCACGGCCGTCTCGGCAAAAGCATTCTCGAACTCGGCGGCAACAACGCGCTCGTCGTTGGGCCGACAGCCGATCTGGCGATGGCTTCGAGTTCGATTTTCTTCGGCGCGGTTGGGACGTCCGGCCAGCGCTGCACCTCGACGCGGCGCGTGATCGCGCACGAATCAGTTGCCGAGAAACTGCGCGAGAAGTTGTTAGGCGCCTACAAATCCGTGCGCATCGGCAACCCGCTCGAACGCGACACGCTCATGGGTCCATTGATTGATCAGGGCTCGGTCGAAAACGTGCAGAAGTCGATCGCGAAACTGAAGAAGGAAGGCGGGGAAGTGCTTTACGGCGGCGAGAAACTGGACGGCTCGGAGTTCGCTGGCGGCTGCTACATGACGCCCTGCCTAACGACTGCACAACACGAATTCGAGATCGTGAAGCACGAAACCTTTGGCCCTTTGCTTTATCTCATGAGCTACGGCGATTTCGACGAGGCGATCGCGATGCACAACGACGTCCCGCAAGGTTTGAGCTCGGCGATTTTCACCAACGACATGCGCGAAGCGGAGAAGTTCCTTAGCGTGATCGGGAGCGATTGCGGAATCGCGAACATCAACACCGGCACGAGCGGCGCGGAAATCGGTGGCGCCTTTGGCGGTGAGAAAAATACCGGCGGCGGCCGGGAGAGCGGCAGCGATTCGTGGAAAAGCTATATGCGCCGGCAAACGAACACGGTGAATTTTTCGACCGAGCTGCCGCTCGCGCAGGGGATCACTTTCGGGGACGACGCCGGCAGCGCTACCGCGTAGCGATTGGCGGCACGCCATCCGCGAGGCCGAGTAGTTCCCAGCGTTGGAGCGAGATCGGGACGTTGCCGTTTCTCCAAACGAAATCGTGGAAGCCGCGGAGATCGAATTTATCTCCCTGTTTCATTCGCGTCTCGGCGAGCAACTTTGTGATCTGAAGTTTGCCGATCTGGTAGGTGATCGCCTGACCCGGTCCAGTGGCGAAGGCGATCGCCTCCTGGCGCGCGGTGCCGGCGTCCATCGGGACGGTCTCCTGCAAATATTTCGCGGCCTGCTCGAGGGTGAATTCGCCGAGCGCGAGCTTGACGTCCACTTCCACGCGGAGCGCGCGCAAACGCATGAAGTTGTAGATGATCTCGCGCGTGTGCGGGCTGTCGTCGAAAAGCCCAGCCTGTAACATCATCTCCTCGGCATAAAAGCCGATGCCTTCGTTCGCTCCGGAATCGTAATAATGCCGGCGAATCGGGTCGTCGTGTTTCCAGGAAAGGCAGAGCTGAAAGTAGTGGCCGGGAATTCCTTCGTGCACAATCAGCGGCCGCGGATCCTGCGCGGTCGCGCGCATGAAATAGCCGGCCTTGAGCGACGGCGCGGTCACGTAGCGGATGCAGTTTTCGTCCAGTCGCGCGGGCGAAGTGAAGTCGTCCATTTCACCGAAGCCCTCGAGCGCGCGGAGATTTTCCGGCATCGCGCGCAAGGTGTAATGCTGCACCCAATCCGGCACGGTCAGGATGCCGCGCTTTTCGAGAAATTCGCGGATAGACGATTCTTTCACGGCGTTTTCTTTGACCCAACTCGCGATGTCTTTGGCCAGCGGAAGCGGCGGCAGATCGCGGTTGCGATTTTTCTCATACGCTTCGAAGGCGACGGCGCGATTCCATTCCTGGCGACCCATGCCTAACAAGTTCTCGGGCGAGTAGGGCGAGAGCGCGACGTTGCGCAAAAAGAAGAGATAAGCATCGCGGCCGAGCGCGGTTTTTGTTGGCAACGATGGCAATCGCGTCTGCAGGATTTCGCGGAAATGTTCGAGCGCAGTCGCGGCGTGATCGGTGGCGTTGGTTAACTCTTTTTCTGTCAGCGTCGTCTCTGGGCGCAGCGACGCGGCCATTTTCCCTAGCCGCTCGCGAATGCCGTCGAGCGCTTGGATGGCGACGGTCGTGAACGGCGCCGGCGGTTGTTCGAGATTCGTTTCGGCCTGTTGCAGGATCGACGGGATGTTTTCGATCCGGGTGAGGATTTCGCGACTGCGATGCTCGTCGTATGGACCGGGAACGACCAGCGCTTCGACGACCGGCGTCAGCGTTTGCTCGAGATAAAAATTCGGATCGCGTTGCCAGCGCGGATTTACGTCGAGCTCCCAGTGAATCCGCGACACAGCGGAACCGAGTAAGCGATGATCGACCTGCTGCGCCACCGGCCAATGACTGGCGTCGAGATTCCGCCAGCGTTTCTCGAATTCAGCCAATTCCTGACGACGCGCCTCAATCTTCGCGCGCGACCAATCACGCATTCCGCCCGGGCGCTCCAGGCGATTGACGTCGTCGCCACTGAAGGGCGCTTCGCCCGCGCGCCATGTCCAAAAATCCGCCGCCAGCCTAACGAGTGGATCATCGACCGGAGGCGTGGACTGCGCGCGCGCCGGCGCGGCGATGAGTAACAGGCAGGCAAAGAGTAGGAGGTGACGGCTCATGGGGTTGATGACCGACGAGATTATGTCGCGGCGAACGCGCTAGCTAGAAATCTTCTCGCGCTAATCGGGCTGGTTCGATGAAATACTCGAGTGATGAATCGCCCCGCAATTTCCGTCCGTTTCTCCTTCTGCGTTTGCCTTGCGCTGCTCACGAGCGGTTGTCAAAAGACCGGCAAGCTTTCCACGGAACAGATGGCCCGCTTCGAGAAGGAAGGGATCCTTCGTCGCGCCGACGATCTCACCTTTCGCCGGACAATCTCGGCGGGCCAAAGTTGGGACGAAAAACGCGCCTCCATCGTGGTCACGCACGAAAGTGTTTTCCCGCATGTAAACGCGAAACCACTGGTCGAAATCACGCCGCGCTCGACCGGTTCATACGAGGTGCATCGCGATCACGATCGTCTCAGTCTCCACGCCGGCAGCGGGAAGTCGGCCGCCAGCTGGTCGTTCCGCCCGCCGGACGATGCGGACGGTTGGGCCGTGGACATCCGCGCGGTGATCAAGAGGTCGAAGTCTCGTTAGGCGGGAACGTTTGCGCCTGCGCTCCGCGGCGTGACAGAATCGCCGATTTGGGGCAGGGTATCGACCTATGACGACGGCAACGCTGAGCGCGAAAGAGACGGAAGTTGAAACCAGATTCGAATGGCCGCTTTGTTATGAGGCAGAGAATTTCATTCTCGAGCGGATCGATGCGTTCATGCAACAGAACGCAGTCGCGCGCACTCTGGCCAGCCGGATGCGCGATGAAACCGGGACGCTGATTCTCGATTGGACCGATTACCTATTGCTGCCGTCGTCCGATGAAGCGGCCTTGCGCGCGACTGGCTACACGGAGGATCCGCTGGCCGATGCGCCGGATGCGCTGAAACAACTCTGGCATCCGGAAGCGATGTTGCCGCGGGTTTTGATCGCTCCGACGAATGCGAAATATCCGCTCGCGCTCGGGATTCGCGCGGAGGACCTGGCGATCTTCGCCGGGGTTCACGGCCTAACGAGTGATATCGAAGGCGCGCCGCTCTCGCGGTTTCGTCGGATGCTGATCGCGGAGGAAAACGGGACGCTTTTCGAGGTGATCGAGCGCCGGGCGTATCGCGGTTATGTTGCGGCCGAGCCGGATCTAAAGGCTTACCTCGCGGCGAAGGATCTTTGGCTGAGGCGTCGGCGGTCTTGGGCTGACGACCGCGAAGGGATGAAGCACGGGCTCGATCGCATCCGCCAAATGGTCGAGCTGGTCGGGCAGGACGTGGCGTGTCATTTGGTCTTCGAAGAGGACCGGCGCTACTGGCAGAAGCGGAATCGCGCGGGCAACGAACAGAAGCGGCGCCAGGACTCGTTAGGCTTGGGTTGGGCGAATCATGATCATCACACTTACCGCTCGTCGCGCGAGTGCTTCGTCGATTTGATTAAAGCCTGGGAGCTGCTCGGCTTTCATCGCCGCGAACGTTACTACGCGGGCAAGGAAGCGGGCTGGGGCGCGCAGATTGTCGAGCAGCCGGTCGAAGGCATTATCATCTTCAACGATGTCGATTTGAATCCTGACGAAGTGGATGTGGACTTCTCGCGCCGGCCGTTGCCGTCACAGCCGAAGCTGGGGACGATCGGGCTTTGGTGCGGGTTGCATGGCGAAAGTTTTCTTGAGGCCGGGATGCATCATCTCGAATGCCGTTTTGATCACGCGCTTCTGCGCGATCAATTAAAGGCGGAAGGGATCAACACGATGAAGCCGTTCTCCGATTTTCCTTTCTTGAAACAGGCTTTCACGGAGGGCGAACGCTGGGGCGTGAATCGCCGGCGCGCGGAACGTTTGCTCGCGAATGAGTCCGTCACGCAGAACCAGTTCGACGAGTTCATCGCCAATGGCGCGATCGGTTCGCACCTGGAAAACTTGCAGCGCAAAGGCGGTTTCAAGGGATTCAATCAGCACGCGGTCAGCATCATCATTGCGGAGACCGATCCGCGTTTGCAACAAGCTGCGCACTAAGTTCTCGGCGGCGCGCGAATCTCGCTTGTCATCCTGAGTCGCGAAAACGACGAAGGATCTCGGCTAGCCGCGGCAGATTTTCGCGAGAGTAAGAGAGATGACGGGAGCCTGGGCGTTGCAGTCTATCCTCGGCTTTTGCGCGTCCCGGATGTGCTGCGAGGTCCCTCGCCGTCTTCGCGGCTCGGGATGACAGAAGGGGAAGTGTGGCGTAAGTTTTTTGCACTCTTATGGAACCTGTTTACATCCTTGGCGTCGGCCGCACTGACTTTAAGCGCAACCTCAAAAAGGAAGGCAAAACCATCCGCGATTTGATCACGGAGGCGGGCCGGAAAGCGATCGCGGATGCGAAGATCGACCCCGCGCAAATCGAAGCGGCGGCGGTGGGAAATTTCAATGCCGGGCAGTTCACCAAGCAGCTGCATCTGGGCGCGTTCGTGCCGGAGATCGACCCGGCGCTGCACGGCATTCCGACGATGCACACAGAGGCGGCCTGTGCGAGTGGCGCGCTTTCAGTCTTGTTAGGCGCGCAATGGGTCATGGGCGGATTTCACGACGCGGTGCTCGTGGTCGGCGCGGAACAGCAGAAGACCATGTCGTCGCTCGATGGCTCGGATGTGCTCGGGGCGGCGGCCGATTATCACGTCGAGAAACCGGAGTACGGCGACTTCATGTTCCCGAAATTGTTCGGAAAAATCGCGCAGATTTACATCGATAAATACGGCGCGTCGGAGAAGGAACTCTCGTGGGTGGCTTACAAGAATTACGCGCACGCGCGTTTGAATCCGCTCGCGCAAATGCGCGATGCCGATCTGACTTATGATGCCGCGTCGCAAGTGTCGGATAAAAATCCGAGCGTCGCTCCGCCGCTGAAGGTTTCCGATTGCTCACAGATCACTGACGGCTCGGCGGCGGTCGTGCTGGTCTCCGGAAAATACTGCGAGAAAAACGGGATCGATAAATCCAAGCTTCCGCAACTCCTCGGTTTCGGTAGTACGACGGATTATCTCGCTCTCGAGAAGAAAGACGCGCCCACTTTCAGCACTGCGCGCAAGGCCGCGGAGAAAGCTTTCGGAATGGCGAATCTCAAGCCGCGCGACATGCACGGCGTCGAGGTGCACGATTGCTTTTCGATCACGGAAATCTGCGCGTATGAAATCCTCGGACTCGCGGAGCCGGGCAAGGGTGCCGAGCTGGCGATGAGCGGCGCAACTGCGTTACCGCAAGTGCGCGGGGAACACATCACGGGCAAGGTCGCGTGGGAAATTCCGGTTAATGCCGGCGGCGGTTTAATCGGTGATGGCCATCCGGTCGGCGCAACTGGCGTGCGCCAGGTGGTCGAGGCCTATCAGCACCTGACCGAGCAGGCGGGCGCGCGGCAAATTGCAGGGGCGAAAAAATTTCTTACCTTCAACATGGGCGGCAGCCTAACGACTGCAGTCGCGATGGTCTGGGGCCGTGGCTAGGCGCGAAACGAGCCGGATCAACCGGTGACGAATCAGGCCGGCTGCAGCTGGCCGCGCAAAGCCGTCAAGCGATCCTTGACCGTATTGCAGCGGACGCGTTCGCGGACCGCATCGGCCTCCGGCAACGCCTGTGCTTGATAAGGCGAGCGCGCCGGTTTGAGCAGCTTCTCGACAAAATCATTCGCGCGTTCCGCGCGGGCCACGTTCGCCGACGAAGGCGTTTCTTCCGATTCCGCGAGATACATGTCGCGCAGGGCGAGGTAGGCGTTGATCTCGGAAGTGGCCTCGACCGAGCCGGCCGATTGCGAATCAGTCGAACGCGGACGGACGGTGACCTGCTTGGAACGGACGGAGAGCGGGGCGGGCTTGAGGGTGTGCAAAAGCATACTCTTTAATGAGCAGCTCACGTGCCCCAAGGCGTCCTGATTTTGCCGCGCTTTAACCCATGTAATAACCGCCATTCACGTTCAGGACGTGGCCGGTGATGTAGCTCGCCATCGGCGAAGCGAGGAAGAGCGCGGCGTCGACGATTTCATGGGCGTCACCGAGCCGGCCGAGCGGGATTTGTTTCTTGAAATTCTCCGTGACCTCGTCGGGCATGCCTTTGCTCATGCCGACGTCGATGAAGCCGGGTGCGATCGCGTTCACCGTGATTTGTTGTCGAGCGAATTCGCGCGCGGTCACCTTGGTCAGAGCGACAATCGCGGCCTTGCTCGAGGAATAATTCGCCTGTCCGAACAAACCCATCTGCCCGCTAACCGACGAGAGGTTAATCACGCGCCCGCCCGGCCGGAGAACGGCCGCGGCTTTTTGGGTGACATTGAAAGTGCCGGCGAGGTTCACGCGGACGACGCTCTCGAAGTCTTCCATGGTTAATTTCTTGATCGTGCGATCGCGGATGATCCCGGAGTTGTTAATCAAAACGTCGAGCCCGTCGAAGTGCTCTTTGATCGCCAGCATCATCGCCTCGACCGCCTCGGGTTTGGTGACATCGCACTCGACGATTAGCGGCTCCTTCAACTCGGCGCCGACGGTTTCGGCCTCGCGTTGATTTTGCCCGGCGGAATCACCGACGTAATTAACCACGCACTTCGCTCCGCGCGCACCGAAAGCCTTGATCATTTCCGCACCGAGGCCGCGCGAACTGCCGGTAACGAGGACGACTTTATCGGTGAAATCGAGCGGATTATTCATGTTTCGTTAGGCAGGAATCGGAAGCGAGCGCGCAGAAAAGCGGCGCACGATGAGGGCGATCGCCGGACCGATCAAGAGCATGTGAATGAGGAGCTGCGTGACCACGCTGAAAACGGTGAAGTGCTGCGGCCGCGTGGCGGAGAGCGGAAGGACGATAAAGTTCATGAACAAATAAATCGCCAACCCGTAGAGCACGCCGCTGATGATGGCCTTTTGCACCAGAAACGGCAGTCGCCGGCTGGCGAGGTAAAAAACCGTCGCTGCACCGAGCGCGATCACAAAATGTAAAAATAAACCGAGCGCCGCAGTCGTTAGGCCACCGGTAAAAGAGCGCGGGCCGAGAAGCCCGCTGGCGACCGATTGGCAGATCCGCACCGGGAAAATTCCTCGCGGCGCGTAGAGCAGAAAGACGGAAGTGATATCGAGCGCTCCAGCCGTTAGACCGGCGGCGAGGATGGCGGGCAAAGCGCGTGGCGATGCGGTGGGAACAGAGGGAGGCGATGCACACATCAGGCTGGCACTTAGGCCAGAATGCCATTGCCGGTCAAACGATTAACGATAGAGTTCCGCTCCGATGCCTTCGCCGATCCGGGTCCTCACTGCCGTGCCGATTTGCGATGGACACGATAGCGCGATCAACACCATCAACCTCGAGTTCATCCGTCACGGGATCGAGGTCGTTTATCTCGGCTATCATCGTTACGCGAAAGACATGGCGCGCGCGGCCATCCAGGAAGATGTCGGCGCGTTGGGTATCTCCAGTTACAACGGCGGGCACGTCGAGTTCTTCGCCGAAGTCGTTAGGCAATTGCGTCGTCAGGGCGCGGAGACGATCAAGGTTTTCGGCGGCGGCGGCGGCACGATCACGCACGCCGATCATGAGGTCATGCAACGTCGCGGGGTCGACAAGATTTTCTTCGCCGGGACCTCGCTCACCGAAATGGTCGAGTACGTTTTGAAAAATTATGCACGCGCGAAAAAGTTGCCGTCCCGGGCGACGGCGGACATGCGCCTGGCGCGCAAGCTGACCGAAATCGAGGATCGTTTCGCGACCGGTAAAAAGCCGGCCGGCCGGGCGAAAAAAACGAAAACCTCGCGCACGAAAAAACGTGCCGGTGGGTCGCGCGTCATCGGTTTCACCGGACCAGGCGGCGCGGGTAAAACTACTTTGATCGACGAGCTCGTGCTGCGTCTGTTGCAACGCGAACCGAAATCGCGGATCGCGATTCTTTCGCACGATCCGAGCGTTGTCGGCGCGGGTGCGCTCCTCGGCGATCGCGCGACCATGATCAACTCGCAAAACGAACGCGTTTTCATGCGCAGCATGGCCACGCGCGGGCAGGCGGGTGGTTTGTCACCGGCCACGGAAGAATGTCTCCGCCTCCTCGCCGGCGCCGATTTTGATTACGTGATTATCGAAACCGTCGGCACTGGCCAGGAAGCGATGCCGTTTCAAAACGAACTGGTTGACCAGACCGTCTTGGTGATGAACCCGGATTACGGCAGCCGCTTGCAGCTACAGAAAATCGCCATGCTCGATCTCGCCGATATCGTGGTCGTGAACAAGAGCGACCAGGAACGGGCGCGCACCGCGATGAACGAAATCGAACAGCGCCTGGAACAAAACAAGCGCGCGCAGCGTTTGGTTTCGACGGTGGCGAAACGTCACCGCGATCAGGGCGTGGATGAACTTTGCGATTTGCTGACGGGCGTTGTAGAGGCGCGGCCGACGATTAAAAAGAGGTAATTCTTATGAGCAAACTAGGACGCGTGGTGGAAGCGGTGGAGGGTTACAACCAGTTCGTGCTCGATGAAGTAAAGCGCGCGCGGACGGACGAAGCCTTTGGTCGGGAATTGTTGCAGCGCTGGAGCGAGATCAAGAAAAACATCCCGGTCGGTCGCGCGCCCACAGGTTTGGAATTACCGCGCCTCGCGCTCCCGGACATCGATGAACCGGGCGAGATTGCGCGTTACTTGTTAGGCGAAGGTTTGCCCGGGCAATTTCCCTACACCGCCGGCGCCTATCGCGAAATGTATCTCGAGCCGTTAACCGAAATCGAAGTCGGCCCGCTGGCGAAAAATGGGAAGAACGGCAAAAACGGCCACGGGAAAAAGAGCAGAAACGGCGCGAAGGCCACGGTCGCGAAACCGATCGAAGTCGAAGAGCCGACACGTTTGTTCGCCGGCTTGGGGTTAGCGGAAGATACGAACGCGCGTTTCCGTTTCGTTACCGGTCATCAACGCAGCGCGCGCCTGAGTACGGCTTTCGATGGCCCGACCCTTTACGGAATCGACAGTGATGCCGAGGGCGTTTTCGGCAAGATCGGCGAAGGCGGGCTGGCGATCGATACTTACGAAGACATGGTCCGTCTCTACGACGGCTTCGACATGGGTTCACCCGCGTTCTCCGCGTCCATGACCATTAGCGGACCGGCGCCAATCATCATGGCGATGTATATCGCGGCCGCGAAAAAACGCTTCGGCGCCAAAGTCGTCCCGAATCTCCGCGGCACCATTCAGGCCGACATCTTCAAGGAAGTGCAGGCGCAGAACGAAACCATTTTCCCGACCGAGGCGTCGCTCCGTTTCCTCTGCGACATGATCGAGTGGACAACCGAACACATGCCGCGTTGGTATCCGGTTTCGATCAGCGGTTATCACATCGGTGAAGCCGGCGCGACCCCGGTGCAACAGGCGGCCTACACGGTTTCGAACGGCTTCGCTTACGCGGAAATGCTGGCCGCACGCGGCATCCCGGTCGATCAGTTTGGGCCGCGCCTTTCCTTCTTTTTGGATTGTGGACTGGATGTGGAATACATCGCGCTCGCGCGAGTTTCGCGCCGGATTTGGGCGATTGGGATGCGCGATGTTTTCGGCGCCGGACCGAAAGGACAGATGTTTAAATTGCACACCCAGACCAGCGGCCGCTCGTTAGTCGCGCACGAATTCAAAAACAACCTAACGAGAACTGCCGCCGAGCTCATGCTCGCCTACATGAACGGCACCAACTCCTGCCACTCGAATAGCGCCGACGAACCGTTCACTACTCCAACCGAGGAATGGATCCGTCTGGCCGCGCATGGTCAGGCGATCCTCCTCGATGAGTCTGGGCTCTTCAAACACACCATGAACATGCTCAGCGGCTCGCCCGGAATGAAGGCCGTGGAGCGCGCGGTCGAAGCCGCGATGCTGGAAGAATTCCGGCAAATCGAACGCCTCGGGGGGGTGACTGCGGCGATCGAGCATCGTTATCAACGCAGCCAAATCCAAACCGCGGCGCATCGCTACGAACGGCAGATCTACGACGGCACCCGGCCGATCATCGCGCTCAATAAATACCGCGACGAGAACGAAGAGATGCCAGAAGTGGAACTCTCGCGCACTCCGCGGGCGAAGCAGCAATTACAGGTCGATCGGCTGAAAGCGTTCAAGAAGAAGCACGCGGGCAAAGCCGGCAAGGCGCTCGACAAGCTGGCGGTAGTCGCGGAGTCGAGCGGGAACATTTTCCCTGCGCTGCTTGAAGCGGTGGAGGTTTGTTCGTTAGGCCAGATTACCGGGCGGTTGCAGGAAGTGGTCGGCCGCTTCCGGCCGATGGTCTAGCCCAGTTGCTGCCGGACTAACTAAGGATAGGTCGCCCGGTAAAATCTCCGCGTGAGTGAAGCCGGGGCCGCATCTTCGTAAGCGAAGGCTCCGCTGGCATCGGAAGTGGTCGATCCGATCGTCGCGAACGGCTGTACCAGATCGGAAGATGCCTGGATGGAGATCGCGGTCGAAGGCGGTGTCTGGCCGTTAATAATAAAGTGACCGTCGGGTCCATGATGCAGGGAGGTAACCTGGATGAAGACCGCGTTGATCTTGGCAATCAGACCGTAGCTGTCCTTTTCATCAACGCCCCCGGAAGTCCCGGCGGTCGTCGCAGTGGCGCTGCCGAAATTGTAGACCCGGGAAACGGAGTCACCTGCGGTTGAAGTCCCGTCTACTTCCTGATCGTCAGGCGGCGCCTCCGTGCCGCCCTGCAGATTTCGGACATCGAGCAGAAGATTGCCTTTCGCAGGATCGTAGCGGAAAGGAGTTGAGAAGGTGATCAATACCTCGAAGTTCGCCGGATCACCATTGTAGGTCACTTGCGCCTGAAATGGTCCGGAGAAAACCTGGGTATCATCGGAGCCGATGTTGTCTGAAAAGATCGAGCTCAAACCGTCGGGCGGATGAGTGGTGGTCGAGAGGTTTACCTGCAACTGCGCGACCGTCCCGGTAAAAGGAATTCCGGGACCGTGGCCCCGGAAGGCGATCGCGGTAATCACTCCGCCGCCGCTGGGATTGAGCCGCTCGAATTCCCCGGCATCAAAAACCTGCTGGTAACGCATCGGCTGGGAAGAGAACAAAGGAAACAAGTTTCCGGTATCGCCGAATGCGGAACCGAACCGGCCCGGCCCCACCAGCGGGCCGGCCAGAAGTGGCACGTCGAAGATATCACTCAAGCTGGGGCGTAGTCGAAGAAGCCACCCCGTTCGTCGAAATTAATCACGAGGACGGTCTTCGACCAGTTAGGACTGCTCCGGACCGCGTCGTAGATTTGATTGAGGAAAGCTTCGCCGTTCCGGATGTCGGCATGCGGATGATCGTCGGAGGAAGAGCCACTGCTTTCGTCTTCGAAGCGTGGATCGACGTAGGCCACGTTAGGGAGCGTGCCATTGGTGGCGCCGCTCAGGAATTGCGCGAAAGGTTTGGAAATGCCGGCGTATTTCGTTCCCCAGAGAGCGAGGAAAGGAGCATCGTTAAAACGACCTGAGAGACCCTTCGCCTGTAACCGGTCCCTATCGTCGGCAAGGTAGAAGTCGCACTGGTGTTGACTAACCGGTCCGTTTGCGCTGCGTGCATATAGAAGCGGTTGGGATAGGTCTCGGCCATGATCCCGGAGAAGTAGTTATCCAGCACGGTGAAAGCCGCCGCGGCCGCGCCCAGGAAGGGAAGATCGCTTTGTCCATAGTAGCCAATCGCGAAGATGTCATTTGCTCGATTGGGCTTGCCATTGGCCGCGTCGGAGTCTGAGCCATCGAAGAGGAACCCATCGCAGACGGCATTATGAAATTGCACCCGGCCATCGGTGTAGGAGTGGCCCGGGTCGAGAAACGCGCAACCTTGGTAATCGGGAGCGAGCGGATGGGAAGGATGGATCACGCCCATACTGTCGGCGTAATTCAAACTAGCCTGTTGCCCATCAGCTCCGGGTAACCAGCCCAGGAAGTGATCGAACGAGCGGTTCTCCATCATGACCACGATCACGTGTTCAAAACCCGCCTGGTCGGGTGACGGCAGAGTCGGCGGGGTTTGCGCTCGCACTCGGCCAGGCGCGCCGCCGAGGAGCAGGAAAATCACGGGGAGAAGCCGCCAGGCGCGGACATGAATATTCATACCTTCCTATCGCATTTCCCTGCGGCGGTTCTGTGACAGCGAGGTAACGATTGCGGAACGTTCTACTGACAGAACCTGACCGCGCACGAGCAGACTCGTCTGCATCGTCAGCATAGGTTTATCGCCCGATTTAGTTATAGTGCCTTTACTGCAGTAGCCGCGAGGCGTCGTGGAAATGGATCTGAGCCTTGCCGCCCGCAACAGTCCACTGCCGGTGCCTTCGGGCGCAGCTCCCTGTCTATCGTCGCGTCCGGCGTCGAACGCTAAGTGCAGTTTCGAGCCCTATTCTTCGATCCCGAGAGGTATGAACGTTCCCGCGGTCCTTTTTCATCGTAATTCTTCCATCCGCGGAGCTTGGACCGCGGGCGGCGATTACGCCATCTCAAGACGCCGCGCTACGCGTTCGGATTGCGCGGCTCGCGATGCGCCAGCTTCAGCGGTTTGGCTTCCTTCAAGACGTGCCGCGCGATCACCAGGCGCTGCACTTCGCTGGTACCTTCGCCGATGGTGCAGAGCTTGGCGTCGCGCAGGTAGCGCTCGATCGGCAGATCGCGGCTATAACCGTAGCCGCCGTGGATTTGCATCGAGCGATCGCAAATTTTCACCGCTGATTCCGAGGCGAACAATTTCGCCATGGCCGATTCCTTGGTCGTGTTCATCCCTTTGTCCTGCAAGTGCGCGGCGTGCATCGTCATCACTTCGCTCGCTTCCAACTCCATCGCGGAATCGACCAGCATCCACTGGATTGCCTGGAAATTGCCGATCGCGTGACCGAATTGTTTGCGCTCGTTCGCGTAAGAATTCGCGCGATCAAAAGCTGCCTCTGCGATCCCGACGGCGAGCGCCGCGATGCTGATGCGCCCGCGATCCAACACCGTCAGCGCCTGCTCGCGTCCGCGTCCGCGTTCGCCAAGAATTTCCGCTTTCGCATCGGTGAAGCGCAACTCTGAGGTCTCACTCGCCCGCATTCCGTAGGTGTGAATTTTCCGCACCGGCGTGACCTGGTCTTTCATCATGATGAAGGCGCTGATCTCATTCTTGCCTGCTTCCGTTCGGCCCGTCGTGGCGATAACGATGAGCAGATCGGCGACGCGTCCGCTGGTAATGAAATGTTTCATCCCATTGATGTGCCAGTGGTCTTCGTGTGCCTCCGCCTTGGTCTCGATCCCGCCGGTATCGCTGCCCGCGTTCGGCTCAGTCAAGCCCCAGCCGCCGATCCATTCACCACTCGTTAGGCGGGGGATATAGGCGCGCTTTTGTTCTTCCGTGCCGAAGAGGATGATCTGGCCAACCGAGAGCGCGTTGTGGGCCGCGATGTCCATCGCGAGCGAGGCGCAAACTTTCCCCAGCTCCTTCACCGCCATCGCCGCGACGACGTAGCTCAAGCCGCGGCCGCCGTATTCTTTCGGCGCGACCATTCCCATCAGGCCGATCTTGCCCGCCTTGGTGAAAATCTCGCGCGGCAATTGTTCGTCGTGATCCCATTGGTCGGCATAAGGCGCGACTTCAGTGCGATTGAAATCTTCCAGAGTCTTGAGGAAAGCGCGGGACTCGTCGTTGAGTGGATGTTCGAGGGTCATCATTTGAAAGAAGAGTGTATACGGGATTAAGGGGTTGAACAGGACTTCAAGGACGATGCGCGCTCCCGTTTTTCGTGCCGTTCAGGATTCACCGTAGAAATTACGTTTCCCGGGGCATCCTAGTTGCGCGACCGGCGGTTTGTGACAAGAGTAGACCGATTTGTCCCTGCCTTTGGTCAAAAAAACCGCTCAGCCGCAAGCTCCTCGCCTCCCTCCGAAATAAAAAACCCTGGAGAGTCGCCCCGAATGACCCAGTAGCCGGGGACTTGGCTGGTCCGATGGGGATAAGATCTCAAACCTGGCGGAGTATGCCGGAGGTTCCGATCCCAAGGTCGCGAACGTCGCGCGTACTCCGCAGTTAGGCATGGCTATAATCTCTGGCCTCCACCCATCCCACGATCAGCTATCGCGTACTTTACGGGCACGACCTCATTTATTAACTACTCGGTCCAAGAATCAAGCGACATGGCGAGCTGGAATGCCGTCGCGCCAGCGGGCGACGGCATGAGCAGTAGGTGCACATGCAAGGAGCGGGCGGGCAGCGGCCCGCGCTTTCAATCCGTCTCGACTCATCGTATAATTCGGCCGTGCGTTGCGGAATGACTCTGCTAGACTGGCTGATGCGAAATCTTGTAACCGGAGTTATTCTGGCCCTGGCATCGACCGCGTTTGGGCAGATGGCGTCAGTGAGCGAGCGCGTGGCCAGGCAGAATGCCTTGTTCGACGAGTTCTACGAAACGGGCCTGAAGAACGCACCCGAACGTGCCACTGCCTACGGCGATTACCGCTATAACGCGCTCCTCGGACAGTATTCGCTGGCGGAGATCGCACGGCAGCACGCGCAAGGGGATGATTTTCTAAAGCGGCTGCAAGAGGTCCCGACCGACGGGATGAGCGACGCGGACCTACTCAGCTATCAACTCCTGGCGCGGCAACTGGAGCGGGAGGACGTGAACTACGAACTGAAGAATTACGAGATGCCGGTGAACCAGCAGAATGGCGTCCACACGCGGCTGGCCGATTTGCCGCTTAGCGTGCCCCTGGATTCCGTGCAGCACTACCAGGACTACATCTCACGGCTAAAACAAATCCCGCGCGTGCTCGAGCAAACGACGGAGGTGCTGCGACAGGGCGAGAAGGACGGCCTGATGCCGCCGAAGCTCGTGCTCGAGAAACTCCCCGGTCAGTGCGACGGCGTTGTCTCGGCGAACCCGTTCGTGCTACCGGCGAAGAAGTTTCCCGCAGACTTTTCGGACGCGGACAAGAAGCGCCTAACCGACGAAATCACCAAGGCAGTTAACAACGACGTTTTTCCTGCCTATAAGAAGTTCGCGGAGTTCCTGCGCACCGACTACGACCCGAAGGGACGTACCAAGCTTTCGATCGAAAGCCTGCCCGACGGCAAGCGGCGCTATGCCGAAGCGGTCAAGATGATGACCACCATGAACGTTACCCCCGCGGAGGTGCATGAGATTGGATTGAAGGAAGTGGACCGGATCACCGCGGAGATGACCAAGCTGGCCGAGGCGCAGGGTTTTAAAAATCTGGCGGCCTTCCGCACCGTGATCAACAACAACCCTAAGTGGACTCCCAAGAACGAACAGCAGATCGTGGATGATTTCGCGAAATACATCCAGCAGATGGAACCGAAGCTACCGGAGTTATTCGGCCTCTTGCCGAAGGCGCCCGTGACCGTCGAGCCGATCCCTGACTTCAACAAAGCCGCGGCGACGCACTATGTCGCCGGCACGCCGGATGGAAAACGCCCGGGCCGTGTGGTCGTAGCGGTCGCTGACCCGACTAAGCGCACCCTGGTGGACGACGAAGCAGTTGCCTACCACGAGGGCGTGCCGGGTCATCACATGCAGATCAGCATTGCCCAGACCTTGCCGGACCTGCCGAAGTTTCGGCTCCACGGTTTTTACTCCGCCTATGCCGAGGGATGGGCCCTTTACGCTGAAGAACTAGGTAAGGAGATTGGTTTTTATAAGGACCCTGTCTCCGACTACGGCCGGCTGAACTCCGAGTTATTCCGCGCCGTTCGCCTGGTAGTCGATACCGGGATTCACGACAAGGATTGGAGCCGCGAGAAGGTGATCGATTACATGCATGCCAACGACGTGAACGACACCATGGCCCAGACTGAAACCGATCGTTACATCGCCTGGCCCGGCCAGGCCCTGGCCTACAAGATGGGTCAGCTAACGATTCGCAAGCTACGAGAGGAAACCAAGTCGCAGCTAGGCGAGAAGTTCGACATCAAAGCCTTCCATGATGAAATCCTGAACGGCGGCGCGATGCCCTTGGATCTGCTGCAGGAGCGCGTGGAGCGATGGATCAAGATTCAAGCACAGGCGCCGGCAAGCTCTGGTCATTAGGGGTGCTTGACTGAGGACTTGGGCTCCTGCCAACGCTTACGATGTTGGGCCGACTCACGGCTTGCAAACGGCTAACCTTCACAGGCCGCGATCCCGCCGAACTTACTCCGCGACCAAATCGAAGCGATCGAGACTCATTACCTTGTCCCAGACAGCGACGAAGTCGTGGACGAACTTCTTCTCCGCATCGGCGCTGCCATAGACTTCCGCGAAAGCGCGGAGGATGGCGTTGGAACCGAAGACGAGGTCGAAGCGCGTGCCACTCCATTTCCGTTCGCCGGTCTTACGATCGCGGCCTTCAAACAGGTGCGCGTCTTTCGAAACCGCTTTCCATTCCGTGCCCATGTCGAGCAGGTTGACAAAGAAATCGTTCGTTAGGTTCTCAGGGTGATCGGTGAAGACGCCGTGCTTCGTCCCGGCCGCATTGGTCTTGAGCACGCGCATTCCGCCCACGAGTGCCGTCATTTCAGGCGCGGTGAGAGATAGCAGTTGCGCCTTATCGATCAGTAACGCTTCGGGCGATACTGCGTATTTGCCATTAAGATAATTGCGGAAGCCGTCGGCGATTGGTTCGAGCGGTTCGAAGGCCTCAACGTCGGTCTGCTCCTGGGAGGCGTCCATGCGGCCCGGAGTGAAGGGAACCGTCACTTCGTGTCCGGCATTCTTCGCTGCCTGTTCGACGCCGGTGCCTCCAGCCAGCACGATCAGATCAGCGAGCGACACTTTCTTGCCGCCGGTCTGCGCACTGTTGAATTCATTCTGAATGCCTTCCAGTGTCTTAAGCACTTTGGCCAGTTGATCGGGCTGATTCGCGGCCCAGTCCTTCTGCGGCGCGAGGCGAATACGGGCGCCGTTCGCGCCGCCGCGTTTATCCGAGCCGCGGAAGGTGGAGGCCGACGCCCAGGCGGTCGAGACCAACTGAGAGACCGACAATCCCGCCGCGAGAACCTTACCCTTGAGCGAGGCGATATCTTGCGCGTCGATCAAAGGGTGATCGACCGCCGGAATAGGATCCTGCCAGAGAAGTTCCTCGGCAGGAACGTCCGGCCCGAGGTAGCGGGCACGCGGGCCCATATCGCGATGGGTTAGCTTGAACCAAGCCCGCGCAAACGCGTCGGCGAACTGATCGGGATGCTCCATGAAACGTCGCGCGATTTTCTCGTAAGCCGGGTCCACCCGTAGGGCGATGTCGGTGTTGAGCATGGCGGGCGCGATCCGCTTCGACGCGTCGTGCGCGTGCGGCACGGTGCCGGCGCCGGCGCCATTCTTCGGCTGATACTGGTGCGCGCCGCCCGGGCCCTTAGTTAGTTCCCATTCGTAACCGAAAAGGCTTTCGAAATAACCGGTGCTCCACTTAGTAGGCGTAGTCGTCCAGGTAACTTCGAGGCCGCTGGTGATCGCGTCCCCGCCCTTGCCGGTGCCGAGGCTGTTCTTCCAGCCGAAGCCCTGGCTCTCAAGGTCGGTTCCCTCCGGCTCTTCCGCGACATGTGACGATTCACCCGCGCCGTGACACTTACCGAAGGTATGGCCTCCGGCGATGAGCGCGACGGTTTCCTCGTCGTTCATGGCCATGCGGGCAAAGGTCTCGCGAATGTCCACCGCCGAGAGAAGCGGATCGGGGTTGCCATCCGGACCTTCCGGGTTCACGTAAATCAAACCCATCTGCACCGCGGCCAGCGGCTTCTCCAGGTCGCGCGAGTGGACGTCGCCATCAGCATCGTCGTCGGATACGAGCACGCCGCCCTCTTCCACTACTCCCGGCGAACCGTGTGCATAACGGACGTCACCACCCAGCCAGGTCCTCTCGCCACCCCAGTAAACATCCTGATCTGGCTCCCAGGTATCTTCGCGGCCGCCGGCGAACCCAAACGTCTTAAATCCCATTGTCTCCAGCGCGACGTTCCCGGTTAGGATCATCAGGTCGGCCCAGGAAATCTTGCGGCCATACTTCTGCTTGATCGGCCAGAGAAGGCGCCGCGCCTTGTCCAGGCTTACGTTATCCGGCCAGCTATTGAGCGGTGCGAACCGCTGCTGACCCCGACCGGCGCCGCCGCGGCCGTCACCTGTGCGATAAGTCCCCGCGCTATGCCAAGCCATCCGGATGAAGAGCGGCCCGTAGTGCCCGTAATCAGCCGGCCACCAGTCCTGCGAGTCAGTCATCAGTGCCGCCAGATCCTTCTTCACCGCCGCCAGGTCGAGACTCTTGAACTCCTTCGCGTAGTTAAAGTCCTTGCCCATCGGATCGGACTTCGCGGAATGCTGGTGCAGCAGCTCCACCCTAAGCCGGTTCGGCCACCAGTCCTGGTTCGAATTAGCGCGGGCGGCAGTGTGATTGAAGGAACATTTCGCTTCGGTTTCGGTTGTTTGGTCAGACATAGGATTGTGGGTTGAGTTAAACTAAAAAGCTTTAGGTCGTCTTCGACGTCTCGCTAAGGTCGCACCGCGGCAGTCAGAACAGACGCCCCAGTAGATCACCTCTGCTTCATCAATCTGGAAACCGGCGCTGTCCGCGGCCGTCAGACAGGGTGCCGCGCCGACCGCACAATCGACGTCCGCCGTTTTCCCGCAGCTGCGGCAGATCAAATGGTGGTGATTATCGCCGACCCGATCCTCGTAAAGCGTCGGCGAACCAGCCGGTTGAATGCGCCTTATCAGCCCCTTCTTAACCAGCATTGCGAGCGCGTCGTAGACCGCCTGTTGCGAGATGGCCCCGATCCGTGCACGCACTTCCTCGGCAATCGCGTCCACCGTCCCGTGCGGCTGATCCGAAACCGCCCGCAGTACCGCGAGGCGTTGCGCCGTTACCGGGATCGCGTTTTGGCGGAGCAGGTCTGCAAGATCCATCGTGCAAGCGAACTTAAAGAAGTTCTGGATTCAATCAAGAACTTGTTTCTATCCAATGTTCTCGCCGTTGGCTTCACCCCGACGGAGTTCCGGCCCGCGTTGTAAGCTACGAATCGTTGCTACTGAGCCAAACCTCCGCGGTCAACATCGTCGGCGGCTTGACATCGCCCGGCGCTGCGAGCGACAACCAGCGCCGCGATGCAATCTACCAAGCGCCTCTTCTCCGCCGCTCCGGAGGGAACGGCCGTGCTCTTCTTCATTCAGATCTTTTCCACGCTCGGCTTTGCCGTTCTCTACTCGACTCTGGTTCTCTACGCGACGAAGCACCTGCAGCTCGGCGTGAAAGAGGCGACCACGCTGATGGGCGTGTTCGGCGCCTTTAACTATGGCCTGCACCTTTTCGGCGGCTACCTCGGCGGCCGCTTCCTCTCGAACCGCAACCTCTTCGTCGGAGGCATGGGGTTACAGGTCATCGGCTGCGCCTGCATCGCAACCGGCACGCTCGCGCTCTTCTACGTTGGTCTCGCCTGCTTCCTCACCGGCAGCGGCCTCAACGTCACCTGCATCAACATGATGCTCACCCAGCGTTTCACCTCGGACGATCCGCGCCGCGAAGGAGCCTTTCTCTGGAACTATGCCGGTATGAACGTCGGTTTCTTTGTCGGATTCACCGCCGCCGGTTACTTCCAGGCTACCGAGAGCTACTCGAGCCTCTTCATCTTCGCGACCATCGGTAACTTCGTCGCCATTGTCCTCGCGGTGTTCAACTGGAAGACGCTAACCGACCGCAACACCTCGCTGCTCGAGACAACGCCAAAGCAATTCCGGGTGCGCCAGCTCGTCGGTATCGTCATTCTCATCGGCCTCGTCCCCGTCGTCTGGCTCCTGCTCCAGCGGCCGGGCGGGACCGAGATACTCATCAAAGCGATCTGCGGGGCGGTCGCCCTCACGCTCATCTACCTCACGCTCCGCCACCGCGATCGGCGCGAGCGGCGGAACATGACGGCCTACCTGATTCTGACCATCGGCTCGCTCATGTTCTGGTCGCTCTACCAGATGGCCCCGAGCGGCCTCCAGCTCTTCGCGGTCAACAACGTTAACCTGATGATCGGGGCGGTGAGGATTCAGCCGCAGTGGATTCAAAACATCAACACCGTCTGCATCGTCGTCGGCGGACCGTTCCTGGCGGCGCTGTTCACCCGCATGCGCGCGCGCGGGTGGCGTATCGACATCCCGAAGCAGTTTGCAACCTCGCTACTTTTGATGGCGCTCGCCTTTCTCATTCTCCCGTTAGGTATCAAGCTGGCCGGTGGCGACGGCAAGAGTGCGTTCGTCTGGCTGTTCGTTAGCTATGTGCTGCAGAGCATCGGTGAGCTACTCATCTCTCCCATAGGCTATGCCATGATCGGCAAGCTCGCGCCGAAGCAATACCAAGGCGTGATGATGGGAAGCTGGATGCTCGTCACCGGGCTGGCCTCGCTCTTCGCGGGCGACTTCTCGGGCATGATCCCCGAGCCGGCCGGCACCACCGCGATCGCCACCAACCCCGAATACGCGAAGCTATTCGCCGAGCTCGGCGCCGGCAGCCTCGCGGTCGGGGTCGCGCTCGTGGTGCTGATTCCATTCCTGCGCAAGCTGATCACCGACAAACCCGAAACGACTCCCGCCGAAGCGCCAACTCCCGTTGGCCCCGCTCCTGCCGCAGTCTGAAATCGCCGCGTCCGCTCTTGCATCCTCGCGGCGTGCTTATAACAATACGGTAGCCAGTGAATCGCTCGCACGACCTGCGCTTTGCGATTAGTGATACGAAGCAAGATGACCAAGACCGCTTCTAAGATCTGTTTCAAAGCAAAACTCTTCCGGCCGGCCGAGAGCGAGAAGAACAGTACCTGGACCTTTCTCATCCTGCCAAAGAACGCCAGCGCCAGGCTCCCCTCACGCGGCATGACGGCGATCGAAGGCGCCATCAATGGCTTCCCTTTTCAAGCCACGCTCGAGCCAGACGGCCAGAAAAGCCACTGGCTTAAAGTTGACCGGACGATGCGCGAAGCTGCGCGCGCAGAGGCAGGCGACGTTGTCGCGCTGGAGATCGTGCCCGCGACCGAGGAGCCGGAACTCACGGTGCCGACCGATCTGAGAAAAGCTCTAGCTGAGGCTCCCAAGTCGCAGGCGTTGTGGACGGATATCACGCCCAGCGCGCGCCGAGATTGGATCCACTGGATCACCTCCGCCAAACAGCCAGAAACGCGCGCGCGCCGGATCAAGAATGCCTGCTCGATGCTCGCTGCCGGGAAGCGACGCGTTTGCTGCTTCGACCGGTCTGGGTTCTACAGTAAAAGCATGAGCGCTCCCAAAGCGGCGAGTTAGACGAACACCGTCGCCCTGTCGTTAGCCTTACACAGACGACAGCACTAAACGCGATGATATGCGCGGAACTCACTGCGGAGCGCGCTGCCGGTCCGTTAGCTTCATGAAGTGGAGACTAAGTAGTGACCGGCTCAGGAGCTAGAGATCATCCAGACCAGGATGTTGCTTAGGTATTACAGGTTCTTGAATTCAGCTATTCTTATATCTCTTCCGCCGCGTCGCTGCTGTCACGCCGAAGGAGTTTCGGAGCCACTTGTCATCGGCAAGAACGTAGCGCCGGATCGGCTGCGACCCCTCATTCACACGCCGGGGAAAAAGAAAACGCCCCGCATCTCGCGACGCGGGGCGCTTCAATTTTTTTTCTAGACTTAGACCTTCGCGACTTCGTCTTTCGGAGCCGACGACATCCCCGAGGTCGTGATGTCTTCTGCGCCCGCATTCTTAAAGATTTCCTTCGCTGCGTCCTTGCGGTCGCCTTCCGCGTGGACCGCGATCAGGTAATTACCTGACTTAAGTTTCTCCTCATAGCGCTTGGCTTCGATCTCGGGGATTCCGAGCCCGATCAAACCGCCGACGACGCCGCCGGTGGCCCCGCCGATGGCCGCGCCACTGAGGGCCGCCATGATAGGACCCGCCGCGATAAACGGCCCGACGCCGGGGATCGCCAGTGCGCCGATACCGGCGAGCAAACCGAGCACGCCGCCCGTTACTCCGCCGGCCGTGGCGCCAGTTGTGGCCCCTTCGGGCGCCTTGGTTGCTTTCACATGACCGATGTCATGCTTGCCCTCGGTATCAGGGAGGAGGATGGAAATTTCATCGCTTGGGAAACCAGCCGTTTGCAGGCGCTCCACGATTTGCTCCGCCTGTGAATGGCTCTTTGCGATGCAGAAGACTTGTGATTTTGACATGATATTTGTGTGTTCTTTCTAGTTGGTTGACTGAATTATTTCGATGCTTTGACTTCGAGCTGGTTGTCGATCTTCGCCTGGCCGGCGTTTGCCATCGCCAGTTCGCCGATCTTCGCTTTTTCCGCGGCGCTATTTACCGGACCGCGCAGGGTCACCACTCCATTTTCGGTGATGATCTTCACGTTCTTGGCCGTCATGCTGAGAGCATCCTCATGCATCACTGCGCGACGAATTGCCGCCGTGACGTCGATATCCGGCTTCTTGTTCGATTGATCGAAGGAGGTCTTCGTTTGATCCTGACGATCGCGCTCATTTCGGGCTGAATTATCAGCCGCCGGCGAGGATTTATCCTGAGCCACGGCAGAAAGGGTGAGCGCGGAAAGACAAAGGAGTGATAGGGTGGTTCGTTTCATATGTTTTTGAGAACCGCCGACTGGCGGGTAATCCTGAAACGTCCGGGACAACGCGGCCGGTTCCTTTTATTGCAAACGAAGGCGAGGGAGGGTCCGCTATCTGTGCCCAAGCCGATAATGCCTCAAGAACTCGATAAGGGCGCAGGTTCCCGCGTGCGGGGTCTCGTAGACTGCTGCTTTTTCCGCATTCTCCCCTTCTCCGAATCGCTTCCTCTCTGCTAAGCTCGCTCCCCTGTGTCGCTCTCGAACTTATCTCGCAAAGCCCTCGGCGGCGTCCTCCTTTTCGCAATCATCCCGTCGCTCCACGGCACTATTTTTATTATCGGTGACAACGATATCCCCGGGCTGACCGACGCGATCAACATGGCCAACGGCAATAACCAGGATGACACGATCGTTCTGGCGAGCGGCGGGCATTATGCGGTCACGAGCGCGGCCTTGACGGCGTTCCCGGTGATTACGAGCGACAACGGCCATGCGCTTACGATCAATGGGCAAGGGGCGACGCTGACGGATTCGAACTTCCAGTTAAACACGCGCTTCTTCGATATCGCGGGGAACAATGTCACGGTAACTAACCTGACGATGGACAAGGGCAATACAGCCTCTGACGGGGGCGCGATCCGGAACGGCGGTGGGACCCTCACGGTAACGAACTGCAGCTTTACTTTCTGTGCAGCGAATAACAACAGCTCGAGCGGCGGAGCGGTGGCGAGCGCAGGCACGCTTTTTGTGCAGGGCTGCACGTTCAGTCACGATGAGGCGGTTTTCGGCGGCGCGCTTTATAACACAGGGTCGATGACGGTGACGAATTGCGTGTTCTCGGCGAATGAGGCGATCCCGGTAGGCGGGGCGATTGCTAACGCGGGAAACGCGACCGTGACCGGCTGCACTTTTACGCAAAATTTCGCGACCTTCACCAACGGCTATGCCTTAGGAGGAGCTATCTACAATACCGGGACGTTCGGGATTTATAGCTCCACCTTCGATTCGAATTACGCGATGACCAATGACACTCGCTCCTACGGCGGCGCGATCGTGAATCATGATGGCTCGCTTACGCTCACTAACTGCACCTTGTTCAACAATAACGCCTACCAAGGCGGGGTCGAGAGTGAGAGTATGACCGGCAGTGCGAGCCTGTCTATTGTGTCGTGCACTTTTTTGCGAAACTCCAGCGGCCAGATTTACCTGTTAGGTGTGGCCGGGCATCCTAGCACATTGGCGATCGCCAATACGATACTGGGTGAAGACGGTAACTATGGGACGCTGCCGGATGTGGTGGTTTCCGGGCCGGTAACGGTGACTTCGCAGGGGTTCAATCTTTGCCACGACACTGGCGGCGGCTATTTCACGGCGCCGGGCGACCAGGTGAATACGGATGCGAAGCTGGATCCTTCGGGCTTACAAAATAATGATGGTAGCACGCGGACGATCGCGCTGGCCGCGACCAGCCCGGCGATCGATAAGGGAAAGAGCTTCACGCTGACTGACGACCAAGCCGGGCAATCGCGGCCGTTCGATCTGCCGGGATATCCAAGTGCGATCGGCGGCGACGGCAGCGACATCGGCGCTTTGGAAATGCGCGACCCGATCCAGGCGGGGATGGCGCTGGTGGTAAACTCGCTCGCGGATCACGATGATCATGCGTGCGGGACGGACGATTGCACGTTGCGGGAGGCTATTAACCACGCGAACGCGGACCTGAATTTCCAATACTACTCGATTGCTTTCGCGCCTGGTGTAAGCGGGACGATCACGCTCGCGAGCGAGCTTTGGCTCAACCGCAACATCACCATCACCGGGCCGGGCGCGCGGAATCTGGCGGTCAGCGGCAACTCCGCGCATCGGGTGTTTACGATTGGCGGAAATGGCGGGTCCATTACTGGCCTAACGATTCGTGATGGCAACGTGGTCGCGGCGGCGGGCGCAGCGGGACAGGGCGGCGGAGTTTATTGCGGCGCGCAGTTCACGTTTACGGATTGCATGTTCACCAGCAATCATGTGGTAGGCGGTAATGGCTCCGGCGGGCAGGGTTCGCCCGGGGCGAATGGCCAGGGCGGCGCGATCTACCTCGGCAGCAATGCAATCTCGCTGACGTTGACTGGCTGCACTTTTGCAAGCGGTAACACTGCTACGGGTGGCAACGGGATTACCAGCGGAGGCGGCGTGGGCGGCGCGGGCGGACTCGGGCAGGGCGGCGACATTTTTAACGCCGGCAGCGGTCTGGCGATGACGAACTGTACCGTCGCCGGCGGCACCGCCACCGGTGGCAACGGCGGCAGCGGGACGAGCTTCGGCGGCGCGGGCGGCGCGGCTATTGGCGGCGGCGTGAGCAATGCGGGATCGCTCACGATGACGAACTGCACGGTTAGCGGAAATGCCGGTACTGGAGGAACAGGTGGCACGGGTAACTTCAATGGCGTGGCCGGAGTAGGCAGTGGCGGCATTGCCAACCTGGCCGGTGGCAGTGCTACGATTACCAATACGCTGGTAGCTAATAATAATCGCACTAATAACGGCGGCGCCGACGTGGATGGCAGCTTTACTTCCGGCGGCTATAACCTGATAGCTACGACCGATCATAGCACCGGATTTACCAGTACTGGAGATATGACCGGGACCGATGCCTCGCCGGTTAATCCCGGACTGATCGGCCCGCCCGGTAACACCGGCGGACCAACCGACACTTTTAACCTTTTCTTCACCAGCCGCGCGATCGATGCCGGCAACGATAGCTCCGCGCCGCACCGCGACCAGCGCGGTTACCTGCGCACCGGCCATCCCGACATCGGTTCTTTCGAATACAACGGCAGTTTGGTTAGGCTGGTGAACGTGAGCCGCCGCGGACTCAACCTAGTGATCCAGGCCGAAGTCGTTAAAGGCAAAATCTATAGCTTGGAACGCAAAGCGAACATCACGGATAGCCAATGGCAAAGTATCCCCGGCATTCCTGACAAAACCGCCACCGGTAACGACATCGAAACCTTTACCGACTTTACTGTCTTCTCCCTCACTCGCGCCTTCGAGGACGTGCGTTTCGTGCCGTAAGCTTTCGCGAAGCCGATCCGTTGCGATGAAATCCGCGGAAGAACACGCCGGGGCAAGCGCGCGCGGTCGGATCGCGTGGCGCTTGCTACCGTTTCTCTTTCTCCTTTACGTCGCTAATTATCTCGATCGAACGAACATCGCTTACGCAACCCTGGGGATGAAAGGGGACCTGGGTCTGACCGACTCAGTCTTCGGCACGGCGAGCGGCATTTTCTTCATTGGTTATCTCGGACTGCAAATTCCCGGCGCGCTCTTGGTGGAGAGGTGGAGCGCGCGCAAATTGCTCGCACTAACTCTCATTACCTGGGGTTGCCTAACGACCTTGACCGGTTTTGTGCGCACCCCGCATGAACTTTACGGCGCTCGCTTTCTCCTAGGGGCGGCCGAGGCTGGCTTCTTTCCTGGCGTTATCGTTTATCTCTCTCATTGGTTTATTGAGCAGGATCGGGCGAAAGCCGGAGCGCGGTTTATGTCGGCGATCCCGATCGGTTTTATTATCGGTGGTCCGATTGCGGGCGCGATTCTTGGGGTGCACTGGCTTGGGATTACTGGGTGGCGCTGGCTGTTTCTTTTTGAAGGCATTCCCGCGATTGTCCTTGGGAGCGTGACGTTTTTCTTTCTTCCGGATCGGCCTGGCGAGGCGGATTGGTTGCGCGGGGATGAGCGCGATTGGATCTCGACGCGCCTGGCGGAAGAGCGCAAGGCGAAGGCACACCTGGAACAGATAACTATCTGGCAGACCTTGCGCCATCCAGCGGTGATAATCCTGACCGCCGGGTTGTTCTTCACCTATAGCGGTGGCTACGCTTTCTGGTTCTGGTTTCCGACCATGCTTCAGCGCCTGACCGGCTGGACTGATCTCCATCGCATCGGCTGGGTTGGTTCGATTCCTTTCGTCGCAGGATTGATCGGGATGCTCCTGCTAGGCTGGAGCTCCGATCGCGCGCGCGAACGTCGCTGGCATTTTGCGATCCCCCAGCTACTCGCAGCTCTGGCCGCGGCGGCGTGGTTACTTCTGCCGCCGTCTAATGCGCTCCTCATCGTAGTCTTCACCGTCATCGGCTTCGGCACAGTGGCTTATCTGCCGTCGTTCTGGGCCTTGCCGGCTTCCTTTCTCACTAGCTCAGCAGCAGCGACCGCCGTCGGGTTTATCAATTGCACCGCCAGCATCGGCGGCTTTTTCGGTCCGAAGATGATCGGCTACTTCAGTCAGCGAACCGGCTCGTTCAACAGCGGATTCCTCTTCATGATCGGGTGCTGGACCATTGCCTCCGCGCTGGTGTTACTCTGCCCGCACTCGGATCGAAACGCCACCTAACGAATCAGCTCTTGAGCGCGACTTCGAATGGCGCACCAGTTTTGGCGCGGATGTCATCCTCTGTCACGCCAGGATGGAGCTCGATCAGGACGAGGCCGCCGCCTTCTTTAACCTCGAAAACGCACAAGTCGGTGATGATGAGATTCACCACGCCGAGACCGGTGATCGGGAGCGTGCATTCTTTCAGGATCTTCGGGCTGCCGTCTTTGGAAGTGTGCTCCATCACCGCGACGACGCGCTTGACCCCGGCGACAAGATCCATCGCGCCACCCGGGCCTTTGATCATTTTGCCGGGGATCATCCAGTTCGCGATGTCGCCATTGTCCGTTACTTCGAAGGCACCGAGAATTGCGAGATCAATGTGGCCGCCGCGAATCATGGTGAACGAGTCGGCGCTCGAGAAAAAAGCTGAGCCGGGCATCTCGGTGATGGTTTGCTTGCCGGCGTTGATCAGGTCGGCGTCGACTTTGTCGTCGGTGGGAAACGGGCCGATACCTAACAAGCCGTTCTCGGATTGCAAGGTCACGTTCATCCCTTCGGGAATGTAGTTCGCCACGAGAGTCGGAATGCCGATGCCGAGGTTCACGTAGTAACCGTCGCGTAATTCCTGCGCGGCGCGTTTCGCCATCAGGTCGCGGATCGGATTTTCCTTCTTCGCCGCGTTGCTGCCTTGCACGGTGCGGAATTCGATCCGCTTTTCGTAGTTCGCGCCCTGGATGATGCGGTCAACGAAAATGCCCGCGGTGTGAATCTGGTCGGGCTCGAGCTCGCCGACTTCGACTAACTGCTCCACTTCGGCTACGCAGACCTTTCCGCAGGTGGCGATCATCGGGTTAAAGTTGCGCGACGTTTTCCGAAAAATGAGATTCCCCGATTTGTCGCCCTTCCACGCTTTGACTAACGAGAC